>NZ_JAVDVL010000004.1:0-577921 GCF_031456815.1 Paraburkholderia strydomiana | reverse complement strand
ACAAGGCCGGATATAGATCTGCAAGCCAGCCTGTCTGCCACAACACACGATAACTTGCTCAAACGGGACGCGTTCATATAGACCCATCATGACGATTCACTCCCGTCGTTTGATGCCTTCCAGGATACCTAACATTCCGCATCGCCGCCGACTTTTTCAACAGAATCGGCCGACAAGCGACTTTCAGGCCTTTCAACCTCGCCGGTACGCGCACGTTCGTGCTCGAAAATATTTTTTACGGAGTGTCGATCCGGCGGTGACGTGCTCGTCGTAACGTTGGGAGCCTGGCTGAAACAGTCGGACTTTCAATCCACGAACCTGTTACTTCAAGGAGTCGCCGTCATGAGCAGCCCTGCTGTCAAACCGATCCCGGAAGGGATGCACTCGCTCACGCCGTACCTGATCTGCGCAAACGCAGCCGAAGCCATCGCGTTCTACACGAAAGCCTTCAACGCCGTCGAACAGTTCCGGCTGCCGGGACCGGGCGGCAAGGTAATGCACGCGTGCCTGAAAATCGGCGATTCGATGCTGATGCTCACCGACGAACGGCCCGAACACCAGGCGTTCGGACCGAACCACCTGCAAGGCACGCCGGTGACGATCCACCACTACGTCGAAGACGTGGACGCCAGTTTCCAGCAAGCCGTCGATGCGGGCGCGACCGTCAAGATGGCTGTCGCCGACATGTTCTGGGGCGACCGCTACGGCCAGCTGAAAGACCCGTTCGGACATAGCTGGTCGTTGGCCACGCATAAGCGCGATCTCAGCACCGAAGAGATCCAGCAGGCCATGGCGGCGATGAAGTAATTGTCGAGGCGGAATGCCTGGAGGGGAGTGGCGGGGTGAAGTTACCCACAGATTCTGTTCAGTAGTCTGTGCATAACCACCCCACAACTTCCTCAACTCATTGATACGGTAGTTGTTTTCGCCGTTACGCTGAACCGGGTCACGGCTCCTTGAGCGAGCCTGTGCATCGTAACCGCTGCCCTCCCCCGACTACGGGATCGAGCGGACTTCCCGCCTCCCGGAAGCCAAGCCTGGTGTAAGCGCAAAACCAGGTCTTCTGGAACGCACTACCCCCTCAAGCCGCCGCGGCCTGCAACACCGCGTCAACCTGCTCTCCGCCCAACGCGTCGAGCAGGTCGCCCAGCATGCGATCGAGTTCCGCAGTCATCAGCGTGAAATCCGAGTCGAAGCGTTCGTCGTCGTTCTGCGCGGTCGGATCGCTGGCTTCCTTCAGCACGTCGAGCGGTGCAATGCGCTTGATCGTCAGCGAAGGCGTCAGTACGAACGAGACCCGATCGTTCCACGTCATCGCAAGCCGCATGCATTGCTTGCCGGCCTCGATATGACGGCGCATATCTTCGGCGTCCAAAGTATGTCCGACGTAACGCACGGTTGCGTTGCCTTCCGCCGGTGAGCGCAACTCGGTGTCCTGATCGAGCGTGAAACCAGCGGGCCCCTCGCCCGACAGCAGCCAACCCGTCATGGCCGCAACCGGCGATTGTGTAACGCGCACGGTGCCAAGCGGCAACTGGTCGATCGACTTCACCAGCAACCCGCGCACTTCGTCGGCAACTGCTTGCGAACCTGCGTCGATGACCAGCCAGCCGTTGCGGCAATCGATCCACACGCGCGTATCACGCCGGATGCTGAAAGCGCGCGGCAACAGTTCGTCGGTGACCTGCTCCTTGAGTTCGCGCATCTGTTTGCGGCCTGGTTTGAAACCCTGCTGCTCTTCCAGTTCAGCGGCGCGCGCCTTGGTGACTTGCGTGACGACCGAAGCCGGCAGCAGTTTCTTTTCGGTGCGAAACGTGAGCAGCATCTGCCCGTTGAGTGCATACACGAGCGAATCGTTGTCGCGAGGAGACGCCCAGCCATGGCTTTGCATCTCGACACTATTGCCGGGCGCGAAAGCATGCGGCGCGAGCCACTTCTGCATCTGTTCGGGAGTAACGGACCACGGCGCGGGAAGGCGGTGAAGCTGAAGGTTTTTGAACCACATGGGCAGAGTCGAGTACGGGCAAAGCGCACCATTCTATCTCTATCTGGCAGGTCGCCCGACATGCTGACGATCTCGGCGAGCGACGCCGGAGGACCAGCGCTTAGAGATTAACGCAACCGCCACGCAATCGAAGCCACGGCTCACCGAGGCGTCGCCGCCCTCTCCTTCAACAGCCTCGAGGCCAGTGCGAGCATCCGCTGGTTCGCGCTTGCGGGCGCAAAACTGGCGACCTTTTGTGAAGCTGCCTGCACGAGGCTACGGCGCAGTTCGGTCTCGGTGAGAAGACGTTCCATGGCCAGCGCCATCGCGTCGACATCGCCCGGCGGTACTAGCAGGCCGGCTTTGCCGCCCTCCAGCAGATCGCGCGGGCCGGTCGGGCAATCCGTCGATAGAACCGGCGTGCCGAGCGCCATGGCCTCGCCAAGCACCATGCCGAAGCCCTCATAGCGGCTGCTCAGCACTAGCAGCTCCGCCTGCCTGATATAGGGCGATGGGTTCGCGCAAAAGCCCAGGAAATGCACGGACGGGGCGATCCCCAGTTCGTGCGCGAGTTGCTCCAGCTCGCCTCGGTCCCTGCCCTCGCCGATCAGCACAAGCGCCGCGCTGCAGCGGCCACGCTCGCGCAATTGGGCGTAGGCTCGCAGCAGCGTCTTGTGGTCCTTCTGACCTTCGTCCAGACGCGCCACCGACACAATGAACGAATCCGCCGGACGTTCGATCTGCCCGGACGCCGCACGCCGCAACGCATCGATGTCGATCACGTTCGGCAACTCGGTAACGTCCACATGACTTGTCGCGAAAAGCTCGCGCGCTTCGCGCAGCATGGCCGGCGTTAGCACGGCTACCGCCGAGTAACGTGCGAAATGCCGGACGCGGCGGGCAACATAACGCTCGCTCTTGTTGCCAAGCCGCGCGGCGAGGCTGAAGTGACTGACGCCAATCCACGGCACGCCACAACAGCCTGCCAGATGACGCAGCGAAAAATCGAAGTCGCAAACCAGGTCATGCTGGCTCGCGAGGCGTCGCATCCGACGCGCCGCCAGCGGCCGGATCGCGCCGTAGGTCAGCGCCTTGTGCAACAGCTTCTCGCCGAGGCCGAGTTTGCGTTGACGCGCTTTCTTATGCAGCGCGACCATCCATTCCGATGAAGCGAGCACATGGACATCGACGTCGTCGGGAATGGAATGCGCGCGCCAGAACGCCAGGTCGTCGGTCGGATAGGCCACCGAGAGGCTCGGAGCGAACAGCCGGCGGTCCAGTGTCTTGAGCCACGACAGCAACGCCGTCTCGGTGCCGCCCTTACCGAAGTCGTTGATGTGAAACAGAATGCGCAGCGGGGCGCGGTCGGTCTCTGCGGCCTTCAATGTCTCGCTCATTACCGCCCTTTTTCATCCAGCTTGACGGTCTGCGATTCGCGTAGCGGTTCGACCCGCCCGGCCGTGGACATGGTGCGCTCAACGCTTTGCGAAGATCCAGCCGAAGCTCTGCCGTGCTCCGCGTACCCCAGCAGGAGGCCCGCGAACGACCAGAACGCCAGCATGGTCGTCTGCCACATGAAGTCATCGGTCATGTTTTTCGCGATCATGCCGGCCACCAGTGCGACGCCTGCAGCGCATAACCACGGTTCTGCTCGCTGATACCGCCAGAATCGCGCAACCAGGCTTAGCAACAGCGCCGTCTGCAGCACCACGCCAATGAAGCCCGTCTGCAGCCAGGTGTTAATGAACAGGTTGTGCGCATGCGTCAGCGCTTGCGGTTCTGCCGCCAGCAACGCAGGCGGCATTGCATTGCGATAGACGATGCCCGGCAATGGCTTGCCGAAACCGATGCCGGCCCAAGCGTGATGCTCGGCCTGGCCGACATAGAACGCCCACAACTTCGGGCGCGTATCGGCCGATACCGTATCGCCGATGGCCGACAGTGAGCCCGGCACGTAGACCTGGTGACCGTCGATCACGACGTCGCGCGCCTGCGTGACCTCGGGCGCGGCACCGCTCGTGCGCAAGCGGGAACTGAGTTCGAGCGTGCCGACGCCGGCTGCACCCACCACGGCAATGGCCAGCACCGCGAGCATGAGGCGGCGCCGATACAGCGGATATAACGCGACGAGAAGCGTTACGGCGGCGGCCGGCCAGAAGAACCGGTTGAGCGTCGCGAGCCCGATAAAGAGGCACAGCACAATGCCGCTCGCGCCGACCACGCGCCAGCGCGGACGCAACAGGAAGCCGGCGAAGAGCGCCATCGAGAACACCGCAAGCGTGCTGGTATGACCGACGCGATTATAGAAATGCAACGGGAAGGTGTTGGCCGTAGGGGGTTGCAGATGCCCCCAGTTGAGCGCGCTGATCGTGGCGAGCGCAAGGCACGCAAGCCAGTTGACGGCGACCACGGGCTCGGGTCGCCGCAGTTGGCTGCCGAACAGCCAGAAGCCCCAGAACGACACCAGCGGATAGAGCACCTCGTCGCACCACGCGTGCAGGCTGACCATCGGATACGGCGACCACGCCACCGAAGCAAGCCCCCACCCCGCCCACGCGGCGACGGGCAGCAGCAGCGGCCAGCGCACGAGCGGCGGACGGTCCGCCGAAAAGGCAGCCGCCGCGACACCGAGCGCAAGCAACGCGAGCGCGTTGAAGACAATCGCCGTCATGTGGCCGAACATCACCACGAACAGCAGGACCGGACAGGCAACCCAGAACAGGCGCTCCACTCGCGCAGCCGTGTGAGTCATTACGCTTTCACCAGGATATTTTGCAAAACATTGAATACCGACTCGACCGTGAGTTGGCCCATGCACTCGGCGTGGTCGCCACGCCACGCGACGCAGGTCGTCTCGTTGCGATCGCAGCGCCGCACCCATGCTACCTCGCGGCGGAAGATAAAAGGCTGATCGCGACACGGCATGTCGGCGACGGTGATCGGCACGAACGGCACCTCGCTCCAGTAGCGTCCCGCGCCATGAATCTGCGCGTTGCCGGGACCGAAAAGCGCAAGCGTAGGCACCCCGATCAGGCGCCCAAGATGGGCGACTCCGGTATCGGGACAAACCACGGCCTCTGCACCGGCAAACAGATGCCACAACTCGCCGAGACCGAACTGAGCCGCCAGATTCGGATGACGCGCTTGCGGGTCGATCGCGCGGATCAGATCCGCTTCGCCTGGCCCGCCGGTCCACACCGGCAGATAACCCAGTGCTTCGACTCGCCCCGCCAGCTCGAGCCAGCGCGCATTCGGCCAGCGCTTGACGCTCCCGCTCGCGCCCGGATGAAGCACCACATAACGTTTTGTGAACTGCGCCGGCTCGGGCAACGCGCGATGCGGAGGCGCCGGCCAATCGGCGGGACGGTAAGCGCGCGGAGGCGGCCCTTCTATTAGTTGCGCGGCGAGGTCGGCCCACGCCTCGGGCGCATTGGGATATGGCACGCTCCGGTCGAGCGGCCAGTTCTTCCACGCGGGCTTGTCGCCGGAGTGTCCGACGATCCACCGGCAGCCGGCCGCGAGCGCGAGCCAGCTATAGCGGTTATCGCCGAGCACGAGGCCAAGGTCGTAAGGTCCGGAAAGCAAAACGTTTCGCACGGACGCCGGATCGCGCGGATCGAACGGCAACGCGTTCACGCCGAAAGGCCGCCCCGCATATAGCGGCACGATGGCTTTCGGGCAGGCCAGAAGAATGTCCGCTTGCGGATATTGCGCACGCAACTTGGCGAGCAGCGGCGTGAGCAGCAACGTATCGCCAAGCAAAAGATGATGCGCGATCAGGATACGGCGGATGCTCTGCGGCTCGCGGCGCAAAGGCTTGGCGAGCAGTCGCGGAATAGCCGACCTGAAGGTAAGAAGACGCCCGGCAAGCCGACTCATAGGCTCATCGGCGCGTTTATTTCCGCCGCGATCTTGCTGTACGCCGATACCCGGCGCGAGGTCGCGTTCGCCATGCACAATCTCCAGCGTATTCTTTTCGACAGATCAGTGCGGCGGCTGCGGCCCCGTCGTGACGGGTAGGCGCGCCCCGGCGACGGCGCTGCTGGCCCGCCGCCTGTCCTCGCGGGCATCGAAGCCCGGTGAAGTAAAGGGGGTGTTCGGCTCGAATGAGATCAAGCCGAATTCAAGCGTTAATTTCAAGCGTCGATATCGCAAAATTATAACATGTGGCCCTCGCGCAAAACGACGCCAGACCGTGCCTGGCGGCGCGCGCGCGCCGTCCCGCAAAGAGTGGCGAGACCTACGAGGCCGGTGCGATCTGCTTTGCCAGGCTCAGCAACGCATCGACGTGAGCGGCCACGCTCGGGTCATAGCGGACCGCGGCGGCGTCGGTGAGTTCGGGCGGCGCGAGGCGCGCGTGGTCGCGATGTGCCGCGACCGCTCGCGCCAGCGTTGCCCGCAGGTCGGCCACGTCGCCCGGCTCGAAGACAAACTTTGCATGTGAGGCGATAGCGTCGCAGCAACCGATGTTCGACGGGAAAATCACCGGCGTGCCGCACATCACCGATTCGATGCCGACGAGGCCGAAGGGCTCGTACGTCGATGCAAGAATAGTGAAATCGGCGGCCTGATAACACTCCGCGAGTTCCTTGACGTAGCCGATGTAGCGCAGCCGTTCCGAAGTGCGCGCGGGCGGGCGCCCCGCCACCGCCACCACGATCGGCAGCGACGTATCCCGCAACGCCGCTTCGATGAGCGGCAACCCCTTGCGCTCGTGACTGCTGGATGGAAACAGCAGAACGATCTCGTCATCTGCAAAACCGTATTTACGCCGCAGGGCGGCGCGACTGGCCGCATCGGTCGGCTTGAAACGTGTTCCATCGACGGGCGGATACAACACACGGATTTTTGCTTCGTCGACCTCGTACAGTCCGCGCAATTCGTCGTGCATGAGTTGCGAATGGGCGACGACGACTTTGGAGCGCGCGTATTGGCGCCGCTCAAGTTCGATCTGCCAATGGTCCGAGCGCTTCTGCGTGCGCCCCGTCGCCTGAAGAAAACCAAGATGCGTACCGCCGCAGATGGCGATATCCGACGAGTCAACGCGGTTGCAGCCAATCAGCAAGTCGACGTGCGCCGCTCGGCGCGCCGAGCGCAAACGCCATGAGAACCAGCGGTCGCGCAGTTTGCCCGGCAGGAACGACACATTGATGCGGTGCCGTTCGACCATGCCGCTTTCGGGCAGAGACGTATCGAAACGACGCGCAAAAAATGCAAGCTCGACGCCGCGTGCCGCGAAGCCTCGCACGAGATCCATCGCATAGCGCTCTAGGCCGCCGCTGTGCTGCAATGCGTTGCTGGAAAGTCCAAGTTTCATCATTCAGACAGCGCGCGCGAGCGCCTCGTCAAACGTTATCGGAGATGGGGCGCGGTCCGGCAAAACGGACCGCCTGGTGGCGGACCGATTCGTGGCAGACAAGACCGCCGGAGGCTGACGTCGTGCGCGTTACGCCGCGCTCTGCTGAAACTGAATGCGATGCAGATGTGCATACAGTCCGTTTTGCGCGAGCAACTCGCGATGGCTGCCGCTTTCGGCGATTCGCCCCGCCTCCATCACGAGAATCCGGTTTGCGCGCTCGATGGTCGACAGACGGTGCGCAATGACGAGCGTCGTGCGGCCTTTCATGAGCGTTTCGAGCGCGGCCTGCACGTGGCGCTCAGACTCGGAATCCAGCGCTGAAGTTGCTTCGTCGAGAATCAGGATGGGCGCGTCCTTGTAGATGGCACGCGCGATTGCGAGACGTTGCCGCTGGCCGCCGGAGAGCATCATGCCGTTGTCGCCCACGAGCGTGTCTATGCCGTTGGGCATAGCCTCGACCGTGTCCCACAAATTGGCCGCCCGGAGCGCCGCGTTGACCTTGTCCCGATCTGCGGTCTGGCCGTAGGCGACGTTGTTGGCCACGGTGTCGTTGAAGAGCACGACGTCCTGGCTAACCATTGCGATCTGGCTGCGCAGCGCGTGAAGGTCGTAGTCGCCAATCGGAACTCCGTCGACCAGAATCTCGCCGCCGGTCGGATCGAAAAAGCGCGGCAGCAAATTCACCAAGGTAGTCTTGCCGCTGCCCGACGGGCCCGCGAGCGCCACCATCTCGCCTGGCGCAACCTTGAACGACACATGGTCGAGCGTGTGACGGTTATGCGTGGCGTTGGTGCTGTACATAAACGAGACGTTGCGGAACTCAACTTCGCCGCGCGCGCGTTCGAGCGGCTTGCCGCCGCCCGCAGGCTCCGCAGGCTCGTCGATCAGACCGAAGATCAGCTCGGCCGCCGTCATGCCGCGCTGCAGCGGCTGGTTCACATCCATGAGGTGTTTGAGCGGCGAGATGATCAGCAGCATTGACGTGACGAATGCGACAAAGCCGCCGACCGTGGTCTGATCCGACGACGACTGCACCACCGCGATCGTAATCACGACGGCGAGCGCGATAGACGCGAGGAACTGTGTCAGCGGTTGAGCAAGGCCGCCCGACACGGTCATGCGCATTGCATAGCCACGCAGGCGCTTGCTCATGGACGTAAAGCGGTCCATTTCGTACTTTTCGCCGTTATGAACCTTGACGACCTTGTAGCCGCCCACGGTCTCCTCGACGATATAAGACAGCTCGTTCGTGAGCAGCTGATGCTCGCGGTTCAGACGCCGCAGCCGGCGGTTGATCTTGCCGACCAGCCAGCCGATGCCCGGCAGCAGTACCGCCACGATCAGCGTCAGACGCCAGTTCAGATAGAACAGATAGCCGAGCAGGAAGATCACAGTGAGCGAGTCGCGCACTAACGTCACCATCACGCCCAACAGCACGTTGAGAATCTGGTTGACCTCGAAGACGATCGCGTTGATCACCGTGCTCGCGGTTTCGCGCTGAAAAAACGCGACGCTCGTGTGAATCATGCGGTCGAACATTCTCAGGCGCAGTTCGAGCAGAATCTTGTTAGATACGTATGCGAGCAGGTAGCCCGACGCATATTGCGATACACCGCGGATCAGCGCGAGGCCGATGACAGCGGCCGGCACGAACCATTTTGCGTTGTCGCTCGCATGCGCGCCAAAGCCTTTGTCGAGCAGCGGCTTGAGCAACGCGGGGATGGCCGCGTCGGTGCCGGCGCTGACCGCCATTGCGACGATCGCCCCGACGATCACCCACAGGAGCGGCTTGATGAACGGCCACAGGCGGCGGAAAACGACGGCGGGGGACGACGCCTCACCTTCACCGATGGGTTTGCTTAACGTTGGCTTCGCGCTCAAGGAATCCTCTGGGAATGCGGTACGAGATTCGCGCCGGCAACGGGCCGCCCGCCGCGCGAAGATCGAAAAGAAGCATTGTAAACGGTTGGAGTTGACGGTCGGCTGACGTTTTGGCGCGACGATCCCGGTTAGCGAAGGATCGGACAGGCTGTGTATACTTCCGCGACCCGTTGCGCTCCATCGCGCGCTTTTGCGCGATCCGTCCGGTCATTCCGCCTCCAGTCCATTCCGCGATCAGGCAATTCAGGTATGCAAGAAATCACCCTCGGCGTCGCCATCATCACCAGAAACGCGGCGGCGCGGCTGGCCGAATGTCTGCAGTCCGTGGCCTTTGCCGATCAGATCGTCGTGATCGACGGCGGCAGCACCGACGGCACAGCTGAAATCGCGCGGGCACACGGCGCGCAGGTGATCGAACAAACGGACTGGCCAGGGTTCGGCCCGCAAAAGAACCGCGCGGTGGACGCGCTCACCACCACATGGATTTTGTCGCTCGACGCCGACGAAATCGTTTCGCCGGAACTCGCGGCCGCTATCCGTGCAGCGCTCGCAGCACCCACCGCGGACGTTTATGCAGTGGACCGACTGTCGAGTTTTTGCGGGCACTGGATTCACCACAGCGGCTGGTATCCGGACTGGATTCCGCGTCTCTTCAAACGCGGCACCGCGCGTTTTTCCGACGATCTGGTTCACGAACGTCTGGTGTTCGATACACCGGCGCAACGCCTCGCCGGCAAGCTGATGCACTACTCGTACGAAAACTTCGAGGGCGTATTACGCAAGCTCGACGCCTATTCGACCGCCGGCGCGCTGCAGCGTCACGCCGCGGGTCAACGCGGCAGCTTCGGCAAGGCGCTTGGCCGCGGCGCCTGGGCGTTCGTGCGAACCTACCTGTTGCGGCGCGGTTTTCTGGACGGCCGCGCCGGCTTCATGATCGCCGTGTTCAACGCCGAGACGGTGTACTACCGGTTCCTCAAACTCGCGAGGCTCGGCGAAGAGCGGCGCTCGCAGTAGCGCCTGCAGGGCGTACGCGGCGGCGCCCGCATCGGCGCCAGCGGCGCTTGCATCAATACACGATTTCGATCGCGCTGCCGGCGAACTGGCCGCGCAGGTCGGCAAGCAGTTCGTCGGTTGGCTTCACGCGCCAGGCGTCGCCAAGACGCATTTCGCCCTCCGCGTTCTCGCTGCGGTACACCACCTGAACGGCGAGGCCGTTCGGGATCTGGACCGGCTGACGTTGCCGCCCATTGTCGCCGCCATAGCCGCCACCAAATCCGCCGCCGCCGTTTCGCCCACCGCCGTTGCCGCCGCGCGATGAAGCCGCCGGCGCCGGCACTGCCTGCGGCTCATCTTTACCCGCGCTATGTGCTTCGAGCACGCGCCGCAATGCCAATGCGTCAGCGTTGCCGTTCATCTGCACTTTCACGGCCTCGGCATAGCGGCAACGCGCGCGGCCCAGATCCATGACCGTGTCGACCGTGAAGCGGATACCGCCCGTGAACGCGTCGTTGCGTGCCTGGCCCTGCACGACCAGCAACTCGTCTTCCTTGAACAGTTGCTTGTTCGCTTCGAAGGTCTCGTTGAAGACCGTCACTTCGCATTGACCGGTGCCGTCGTCGAGTAGCGCAATCAGCATCTTGCCGCGCTGGGTCATCTGCGTGCGCAGCGACGCGATGATGCCGGCAACCAGCTTGTCGCGCCCTTCTTTCAGCTCGCCGATTTTCTGGCGCACGAAGCGACGCACTTCGGCCTTGTACGCATCGAACAGATGGCCCGACAGGTAGAAGCCGAGCGCGGCCTTCTCTTCCTGCAACTTCTTTTTTTCGGGCCACTCCGGTTCGTCCACCAGTTCGTGGCCTTGCGACGGCGCGTCGCCCATGTCGAAGAGTCCCGCTTGCAGCGCATTCGCGCTCGCCTGCTCGGCAGCTTCCATGGCGAGCGAAACCGACGCGATCAGCTGCGCGCGATTCTGATGCAAGGTGTCGAACGCGCCTGCGCGAATCAGCGCTTCAACCGTACGGCGATTCACGACGCGGCGGTCGATCCGGTTGCAGAAATCGAAGATGTCGATAAACGGACCGTCTTCGCGCGCGCGCAGAATTTCCTCGATCGCATTCTGGCCGCTGCCCTTGATCGCGCCGAGACCATAGCGGATGGTCTTAGAGCGCTTGCCGTCGGCTTCCGCCACCGGCTCGAAACGATACGCCGACAGATTGATGTCCGGCGGCAGCACCACCATCTTGTTGGCGAGACAGTCTTCGAACAGGATCTTGACCTTGTCCGTGTCGTCCATGGCGAGCGACATATTCGCCGCCATGAATTCCGCCGGATGGTGCGCCTTCAGCCACGCGGTGTAATACGCGAGGAGCGCATACGCGGCCGCGTGCGACTTGTTGAAGCCGTAACCCGCGAACTTCTCCATCAAGTCGAAGATTTCGTCGGCCTTCTCGCCGGTCAGCCCGTTCTTCGCGGCGCCCTGGCGGAACAGCTCGCGATGCTGGGCCATTTCCTCGGCCTTCTTCTTACCCATCGCGCGACGCAGCAAGTCGGCGCCGCCCAGCGAGTAGCCGCCGATGATCTGCGCCATCTGCATCACCTGCTCCTGGTAGACCATGATGCCGTAGGTCTCTTTCAGAACAGGTTCGACGCGCGGGTCAGGATACTCGACCACTTCGCGGCCATGCTTACGCGCGCAGAAGCTCGGGATCAGGTCCATCGGGCCCGGACGGTACAACGCGACGAGCGCGATGATGTCCTCGAAGCGGTCCGGCTGCGCGTCTTTCAGCATGCCCTGCATGCCGCGGCTTTCCAGCTGGAACACGGCGACCGTATTCGCTTTCTTCAGGATCGAGAACGACGCCGGGTCGTCGAGCGGCACTTGCCCGAGCGACCAGTCTTTCTTCGACGGATCGAGACGGCGGATATAACGCTCGGCCCAATCGAGAATGGTCAGTGTGGTGAGACCCAGAAAGTCGAACTTCACGAGGCCGACCGCTTCGACGTCGTCCTTGTCGTACTGGCTCACGACGCCGCTTTCGTCGCCCTGCGTGTAGAGCGGGCAGAAATCGGTCAGCTTGCCCGGCGCGATCAGCACGCCGCCCGCGTGCATGCCGACGTTACGCGTGAGGCCTTCCACGCGTTGCGCGAGTTCGAGCAGCTGATGCACTTCGTCTTCGTTGTCGAAGCGCTCCTGCAGAAGCGGCTCTTCCTTCATCGCGTCGGCGATCGTGACGTGCTTGCCCGGCTTGAACGGAATAAGTTTCGCGATGCCGTCTGTGAACATGTAGCCGAGATCGAGCACGCGGCCGATGTCGCGCACCGCCGCCTTCGCCGCCATCGTGCCGAACGTCGCGATCTGCGACACGGCGTCTGCGCCGTATTTCTCCTTCACGTACTGGATCACGCGGTCGCGGCCGTGCTGGCAGAAGTCGATGTCGAAGTCGGGCATCGACACGCGTTCCGGATTCAGGAAACGCTCGAACAGCAGGTTATAGCGCAGCGGATCGAGGTCGGTCACGCCGAGCGCATAGGCGACGAGCGAACCCGCGCCCGAACCGCGGCCGGGGCCGACAGGCACGCCATTGTTCTTCGCCCAGTTGATGAAGTCCGCGACGATCAGGAAGTAGCCCGGAAAGCCCATCTTGATGATCGTGCCGCACTCGAACTCGAGCCGCTGATAATACGTGTCGCGCTGCGCGGCGCGCTCCGCTTCGTCCGGGTACAACTGCTCGAGACGCTTTTCGAGCCCTTCTTTCGACAGATGCACGAGGTAGTCGTCGAGCGACATGCCGTCGGGCGTCGGAAAGAGCGGCAGTTTCGGCTTGCCCAGTTCGAGCGTGAGATTGCAGCGCTTGGCGATTTCCACCGTATTGGCAAGCGCCGACGGAATATCCGCGAAGAGCGCGGCCATTTCCTCTTGCGTGCGGAAATACTGCTCGGGCGTGAAGCGCTTCTGGCGCCGCGGATTGGCGAGAATGTCGCCTTCCGAAATGCACACGCGCGCTTCGTGCGCGGTGAAGTCGTCGGGCGTCATGAACTGCATGGGATGCGTGGCGACTACCGGCAGCTTCAACGAAGCTGCGAGCGCGACCGCCTGCTGGACATACTGCTCGCCGCCCGGCTGACCGCAACGCTGCAACTCGATGTAGAAGCCGCCCGGGAAGACCTTTGCCCAATGCAGCGCGTTGCGCTTTGCCGCTTCCTGATTGCCCGCGGCAAGCGCGAGTCCGACGTCGCCCTGCTGCGCCCCCGACAATGCGAGCAAGCCCTCGCCCAAACCGGATTCCAGCCAGCCAGCCTCGACTTCCGCGCGACCGCGATACTGGTTCGTGAGGGAAGCCTTGCTCAGCAACTCGCACAGGTTCAGGTAGCCGCGACGGTCTTTAACCAGCAGCAGCAGGCGCGAAGGCTTGTCGCGGTCGTCCGGATTGGTGATCCAGACGTCGCAGCCGGCAATGGGTTTGACCCCTTTGCCGCGCGCTTCCTTATAGAAACGGACGAGGCCGAACGCGTTGCCGAGATCGGTGAGGGCGAGCGCGCCCTGACCGTCCTGGGCAGCCGCCTTGACGACGTCGTCAAGACGCACGATGCCGTCGGCAATCGAGAATTCGGAGTGGACGCGGAGATGAACGAAGCGGGGATCTGACATGGGCGACATTGTAACTCCACCCTCCCGGAGATTTCAGCGCAAAACCCCGTGTTAGCCATCCGGCGTAGGACGCTGACTTCACAGCGCCGCGCCTTGGCGTTTTCGGGACTTTTGCAAGGTCTCCCCCAGCCTTGTACGGACCGATGCGCGCAAGTTTGCAGGCCATTTGCGCTAACGCAACTGACTGGCCATTCGGCCGAGTCGGGGAAAGCGCCGGCTTGAGGGATAATACGGGTTTTGCCGCGTTCGACGTGGCCGCGGCTTCGGGCACCGGGCTTCACGCTGCGGGCTTTCCCCGCACGCGACCATCCGGCAGCAGCCCACCGCGCCCGTCACGCACAACGCCGCCACTTATTACCGCTGGACATTCATGAGTATCGTCAATCTCGCCGCGTACCATTTCGCGACCATCGAAGACACTGCCGCATGGCGCCCGCACGTCACGGAGCGCTGCAACGCGCTCGGCCTGCGCGGCACCATTCTGCTGGCGCCGGAAGGCATCAACCTGTTCGTCGCGGGCACGCGCGAGGACACCGACGCGTTCATCCACTACATCCGTCACGATCCGCTCTTCGAGGGCAAGTTCGCGAGCCTGCAATTCAAGGAAAGCCTGTCGGAGAAGCAGCCGTTCACGCGCATGCTGGTGAAGCTCAAGCGCGAAATCATCACAATGAAAAAGCCGGCCATCCGGCCGGAGCTGGGCCGCGCGCCGTTCGTCGACGCGCCTACGCTGAAAGCCTGGCTCGACCGCGGCCACGACGACGAGGGCCGCCCGGTCGTCATGCTCGACACGCGCAACGCGTTCGAAGTAGACGTCGGCACGTTCGACAACGCCCTCGATTACCGCATCACGAAATTCAGCGAGTTTCCGGAAGTTATCGAGCACAACCGTGCCGACCTGGAAGGCAAGACCGTCGTGTCGTTCTGCACGGGCGGGATTCGCTGCGAGAAGGCCGCGATTCACATGAAGGAAGTGGGTATCGAGCACGTGTATCAGCTCGAAGGCGGCATCCTCAAGTATTTCGAGGAAGTGGGCGGCGCGCATTATCACGGCGACTGCTTCGTGTTCGATTACCGCACTGCGCTCAATCCGCAACTCGAGCCCACCGCGACCGCGCAATGCTTCGGCTGCCGCGCGGTGGTCACGCCTGAAGCGCAGAAGTCGCCAATGTACGTGCCTGGCAAGACGTGTCCGGCATGTCATCCGGACAGCAAGGCGGCTCGCGCTGCCTGAACGGCGGTGCTTGCCGACTCATGAACTATCGCGGACGCTTCGCGCCCTCGCCCACCGGCCCGCTGCATTTCGGCTCGCTGGTGAGTGCGCTCGCAAGCTGGCTCGACGCCCGGGCGCATCACGGCGCATGGCTGGTTCGCATTGAAGATATCGACGGACCGCGCACCGTGCCGGGCGCCGCGCAAGACATTCTCGCCACGCTCGAACGCTTCGGCATGTACGCCGACGAGCCACCCGTCTGGCAAAGCACACGCATCGCGCGTTATCAGCAGGCCTTCGACCAGTTGAAGGCGGCTGGCCTAGTCTATCCGTGCGGCTGCACGCGCAAGGAAATCGCCGACTCGCTGCTGCACGCACATACGCGTAACACCACGCTCGCCTATCCGGGCACGTGTCGCAACGGACTGCACGGCAAGCCGGCGCGCGCGTGGCGCCTGCGCGTGCCGGACGACGACGCGGCCGTGATCGCCTTCGAAGATCGCTGGCAGGGCAAGCAGACGCAGAATCTCGCCACCGACGTCGGCGATTTCGTGCTGAGACGCGCGGACGACCAGTGGGCGTATCAACTGGCGGTAGTAGTCGACGACGCCGACGCGGGCATCACGCACATTGTGCGAGGCGCAGATCTGATGGATTCAACGGCAAGGCAGATTTACTTGCAGCGATGCCTCGGCGTGCCAACGCCACGGTACTTGCACGTGCCTGTGGTGACGAACCAGTATGGTGAAAAGCTCAGCAAACAGAATGGAGCGAGCGCGCTCGACTGCGATAAGCCGCTCGAAGCGCTGAACGCGGCCGCGCGGCATCTGGGATTGAATCTGGATGGTGACGCAAGCGTCAAAGCCTGCACGACGCTGGACGATTTCTACACTGCGGCGACCGCGGCGTGGGCAAAGCGCATGCGCTCGGCGATATGACCTGGCGCTGCGCTGCATGCAAGCCATGAAGCCCAAGGCCGCCATTCGCATGAGCGCTGAAAAGCTACTTCCGCCGGTCTAAATCAAGCGCCCGGCGCAACAGCGCCAACCCTGAAACTGTCGGCCGCCCTCTTTTACGACGATTTGCGCGGCATGCCAAAGCCGCCCAGCAATGCCGCAAGCGGCTGCTTCGAAGACGACTTCTGCGGCGCCGACCCGGCGGCCTCGGCCTCTTCGCCCTTGCGAACCGAAGCAGGCGACGGTTCATAAGGCTTCAGGAAGAAGTCGTCCACAGGCTGCGCACGATGATGATGCGGGCGGTCGAACGAACCCGACGGCGCGCCCGAGCGGCGGCGACCACCCCGCTCGTCACGGCCCTCGCTGCGCTCACGCCGCGGTGCGCGCTCTTCGTGATGATGACGCACGGGCGCCTCGACGGTCAGACGCAGAACTTCCAGCGGACGCTTGATCAGTTTCTCGATATCCGCCAGCTGCTTGCGCTCGTTCGGGCTGCACAGCGACAAAGCGTCGCCGGAAGCGCCCGCGCGGCCCGTACGGCCAATGCGGTGCACATAATCTTCGGCGTTGAACGGCAAATCGAAGTTGATCACAGCCGGCAGTTCGGCGATGTCCAGACCGCGGGCGGCGACGTCGGTGGCAACCAGCGCTTCGATCTCGCCTCGCTTGAATGCGTCGAGCGCCTGCATCCGCTCGTTTTGCGAGCGATCGCCGTGAATCGCGGTCGCGACCACGCCGTCACGTTCCAGACTGCGCGCAAGTCGGCTCGCGCCGATCTTGCTGTTGCAGAACACGATTACCTGCTTCAGGCCGCGCTCGCGGATCAACTGAACCACCGCGCCAGTTTTGTCGCCTTCGGCCACTTCGTAGACGATCTGCGTGACATTGGTCGCGGTCGAGTTGCTGCGCGCCACTTCGATAGTCTGCGGATTGCGCAGATATGTGGCAGCCAGCTTCTTGATTTCGCCGGAGAAAGTGGCCGAAAACAGCAGCGTCTGACGCTCTTTCGGCAGCAGATTCAGAATGCGCTGCAAGTCCGGCAGGAAGCCCATGTCGAGCATCCGGTCGGCTTCGTCGAGCACGAGGATTTGAACCTGCCCGAGGTTGGCGGTTTTCTGTTGCACGTGGTCGAGCAGGCGGCCCGGCGTGGCGATCAGAATTTCGACGCCGCGGCGCAACTGCTCCGACTGCGGGTTCATGTCCACGCCGCCGAAAACAACGGCGCTGCGCAGCGCCGTGTGCTTCGCATACGACTGAACGTTCGCCGCAACCTGATCGGCCAGTTCGCGGGTCGGCGTGAGAATCAGCGCGCGCACCGGATGGCGGGCGGGCGAAGCGCTCGTGCTGGCCTGCGGCAACAGGCGCTGGATGATCGGCAGCGAGAAGCTTGCGGTCTTGCCGGTGCCGGTTTGCGCGGCGCCCATGACGTCGCGGCCTGCCAGCACGACAGGAATCGCCTGCTCCTGAATCGGCGTGGGCGTGGTGTAGCCCGATTCTTTGACCGCTTTCAGGATGTCGGGTGCGAGACCGAATTGATCGAAGGTCGCAGTGCTGGGGGTGACGGCTGTGTCGGACATGGTGGCTTTCGCTAAAAATGCGCTTGGCGCGTGCGCGCGGCAGCGGTCGGAACCGCAGAAGGCATCAGGATGAAGGCGGAGCCACGGCGTTCCGCACAGGACCCGTCGTTGCGGGAAAGGATGCGGCCGGCTCCGGCCGGCGGAAACACCCACCGGAAAGGCCGGTATTGTAGCACTTCAGCAAAAACACTCATGGCGCAGGCGCCGGCTTTCTGCTTATGCGGCGAAAGCCCGGCGGCGCGTGCCGGCGCGCGCGGCCGTGCGCCGCCGTGCGCCGCCGTGCGCCTCGCTCGGCGAGCGTAGTGCGTTCAAACGACAGTCGCATGACAGAGGGAAAAGCGGTTTTGCGCCGCCGCACCAACTCCCGCACCTCACCAGGTCTCGCGCATCACCATCAGACGCAGTTCTGTCATGTCTTCGATCGCATAGCGCACGCCCTCGCGTCCGAGCCCCGAGTCCTTCACGCCGCCGTACGGCATGTTATCGACGCGAAACGACGGCACGTCGTTAATCACCACGCCGCCCACTTCGAGTTCGTCCCACGCGCGATGCGCGTGCGCCAGAGAATCGGTAAACACGCCCGCCTGGAGGCCGAAGTCGCTGTCGTTGACGGTCGTGAGCGCGACGCCGAAATCGTCGAAACGCTCCAGAATGGCGACCGGCCCGAACGCTTCCTTGCGATACAGGTCGGTGTCGCGCTTAACGCCTTCGAGCAGCGTGGCCTCGAACATTGCGCCGTCCACCTTGCCGCCCGCGACGATCGTCGCGCCCGCCTGCACCGCGCTTTCCATCCAGCCGGCGAGCCGCTTTGACTCGGATTCGGAAATCATCGGCCCGACGAAAGTCTTTTCGTCCTTCGGGTCGCCCATCACGAGCGACCTGGTTTTGGCGATCAACTTCTCGCGCAGCGCATCGTAGATGCTTGCGTGCACGAGAATCCGCTGCACGCCGATACAGCTTTGCCCCGACTGATAGAACGCGCCGAACGCGAGCCGGTCGACGACATAGTCGAGCTTGCCGCCCTGATCGCCGTCGACAATCGCTGCCGCGTTGCCGCCGAGTTCCAGAATCACCTTCTTCTTGCCCGCCTTTTTCTTCAGTTCCCAGCCCACCGCCGGCGAGCCCGTGAACGACAGCAGCTTGAAGCGTTCGTCGGTCGTGAAGAGATCTGCGCCGTCGCGGTGCGCGGGAAGAATCGAAAAGGCGCCCTTCGGCAAGTCGGTTTCGGCGAGAATCTCGCCCATGATCAGCGCGCCGACCGGCGTGCGGCTCGCCGGCTTCAGCACGAACGGCACGCCTGCGGCAATTGCGGGCGCGACCTTATGCGCGGTCAGGTTCAGCGGAAAATTGAACGGCGAGATAAACGAACACGGACCGATGGGCACACGCTTCACATAGCCGTGGTAACCGTTGGCGCGCGGCGAGATTTGCAGATTGACGATCTCGCCGTCGATCCGCACGGCTTCCTCGGCGGCTACCTTGAACGTGTCGATCAGGCGCGTGACCTCGCCCTTCGAGTCGTTGATCGGCTTGCCTGCCTCGATGCACAGCGCGAGCGCCAGCTCGTCGTAACGCTCTCGAAAGCGCTTCACGCAATGCTCGAGCACCGCCTGGCGCTTGAACGGAGCAAACGCACGCATTGCGGGCATCGCTTCGACGGCGAAGCCGATTGCCTTGTCGATCGCGGCCGCGTCGGCCATTGCGACACGCGTTGCGACTTCACCGCTGAATTTGTCGGTGACTTCGAGATCCGTGTTCGCCGCCACGGCTTCGTTCGCGAGGTAGTACGGGTAAGTCTTGTTCAGCATGACGCATTCTCCTTCCGATAGGTCACAGCGACAGCGCGGCGCCGAAGCAGCCCGCACCGCTCACAGTTGCGCGGAAAGCCGCTTGATCTCGCGGTTCAGCACGCGCTCGTTATCCGAATAGTCGATGGGCACGTCGATCACATGCACGCCCGGCGTGGCAAAACATTCGCGCAGCAGCGGTGCGAATTCCGCCGCCGCTTCGACCCGGTGCCCCTTCGCCCCATAGCTCTGCGCGTACGCGACGAAGTCCGGATTGGCGAGCGTCATGCCGTAATCGGGGAAGTTCATGTTCTCCTGCTTCCAGCGGATCATGCCGAACGCGTCGTCGCGCAAAATCAGGATCACGAGATCGAGCTTCAGCCGCACCGCCGTTTCCAGTTCCTGCGAATTCATCATGAAGCCGCCGTCGCCGCACACGGCCATGACTTTGCGGTCCGGGTGCACGATCTTGGTGGCGATTGCGGACGGCAGGCCGGCGCCCATCGAAGCAAGCGCGTTGTCGAGCAGCAGCGAATTGGGTTCGTGCGCACGGTAGTAGCGCGCGAACCAGATTTTGTACATGCCGTTGTCCAGACACACGATGCCGTCAACGGGCGTGGTCTCGTACACGTCGTTGACGAGCCGCACCGGGTACATCGGAAAGCGGTCGTCGTGCTGGCCTTTCACCAGATGCGCCTCGAAGTGCTCCTTGATCTCCTTGAAGCGCGTGAAATCCCAGTGTTCCTGGCGCTCCTTCAGGCTCTCCTTTAGCTGCCACACCGCATTGGCGATGTCGCCGACCACTTCGATCTGCGGGAAATACACGGTATCGACTTCCGCGCCGAGGAAGTTGACGTGAATCACCGTTTTCTCGCCGGCTTCGCCGCTGCGCATGAAGAACGGCGGCTTCTCGATCACGTCGTGCCCGACATTGATGATGCAGTCGGCGTGATCGATCGCGCGGTGCACGAAGTCGCCGTCGGACAACGTGGCGTTGCCGAGCCACATAGGATGCGATTCGTCGATTACGCCCTTGCCCATCTGCGTGGTGAAGAACGGAATGCCGGTCTGGTCGACGAATTCGCGCAGCATCTTCGTCGTGGTCTTGCGGTTGCCTCCTGCGCCAATCATCAGCAACGGATGCTTCGCTTTCATGATGGCTTCAACGGCTCGCGCGACCGCTTTTTCCTCGGCGACCGGACGCCGGCTGTAGCTCTTCGGAATCGGCTTGCCGTCGCCCTCTTCGTGCGCGACGTCTTCGGGCAACTCGAGGTGCGTGGCGCCCGGGCGCTCTTCCTCGGCCTGCCTCACGGCCTCGCGCACCGCGGCCGGAATATTGGCGATGGACACGATCTGGCGCGTGTACTTGGTGAGCGGCTCCATCATCCGCACGACATCGACAATCTGAAAATGGCCCTGCTTGCTCGACTTGATCGGCTTCTGGCCCGTGACCATCAGCATTGGCATACCGCCCAGCTGCGCGTAGGCCGCCGCCGTCACGAAGTTGGTCGCGCCCGGGCCGAGCGTTGCAAGACACACGCCGGTGCGGCCCGTCAGACGTCCGTAGGTCGCGGCCATGAAGCCCGCTGCCTGTTCATGACGCGTAAGGATCAAGCGGATTTTCGAGCGGCGCAGCGATTCGAGCAGATCGAGATTTTCTTCGCCGGGGATGCCGAACACATACTCGACACCTTCGGCTTCCAGCGATTTGACGAACAGGTCGGATGCTTTCATGGAGGGTCTCGCTTGATGGTACGGACGCGGGCGCAAGGCCTGGCCGTGGGTGAGCGGAAACGGACGATCGGAGACTCAGGACGACCGCAGAGACAGCAACGGCGACAACAGTCACGACGACACGCGCAATGCCACGCCGGACAGCTTACTACTCGGGAAGAAATGATGCGCGCACGGAGACACTGCAGCGCGAGAGAACAAAAGGCCGACGGCTTCGGCCGGCCGCTCGATGATATCGAGCCGGGATTCCGGCACGGCTTCGGCCGACCTTCAGCGATTGAGGGTGATGCAGTCGGACAGAACTGGCGGCGCGCCTTCGCCAGCCATGGCGTCGTAGAGATCGGCGCGCGGACCCTTGGTCCACCATGTAAAGCTGCCGGCCTGATATTTCACGCCGGACGCGGCGATCGTGTTGACGAATAGCAGTTGTTTGCCCTTCACGGGCACGAGCGCGAAGCTCTGGCCGTTGGCCGTATTCCAGTAGGTGACGTGCAGGATCCTGCCGGTCGCGCAGGTGTATTTACGCGTTTGACGATTTTTCGCCTGAACGTCGTCGAGATGCAAGGGCGCGGCGAACGCATAACCACACATTGCCGCGAGGCTCACTGCAACCAGCCTTTTCTTCATTGAATGCCCCGCTCGTTGCTGATCAAGGGTCGATGACGTCGGCGCAGGCGTCGGTCGGCGCGGCGGCCACGTGCCCGACCACCGGCACGATCTTCAGACCGGCGGACGCAATTCGGCACGGTGCAGCGGCGAGCCCGCAGCCCGTCAACGCCGCGCAAAGCGCGACCAACACGCCAAGAGCGCCGAGACGAACGGCGTTGCCGTGCCGGGTTGAGCCGCGCGTCACTGTGCTGCCGGATTCCTGCGACATTCGTGCCTCGACTTCGGTGAGACCATTCATTCGTGGGCTCGGACAATCAGGCTGCGATCGCCCCGGGCTGGCCGGCACGCTCGCGAGCGCGTCATTGCGCAGACTTTCCCGACACCGGACGCACCGCCGCCGCGGCCTCTTTCGCGCGCGAGCGTGCTTCGTCGATGTCGCCGCCTGTTGCCAGCGCCACGCCCATGCGGCGCTTGACGAAGCTCTCCGGCTTGCCGAAAAGGCGCAGGTCCGCATTCGGCACGGCGAGCGCTGCAGCAACGCCTTCGAAGGCGATGCCCGCTTCATCGAGCCCGCCGTAAATCACCGCCGACGCACCAGGCGCGCGCAACGACGTATCGACCGGCAAACCCAGAATTGCGCGCGCGTGCAATTCGAATTCCGAAAAGCGTTGCGAGCACAGCGTAACGAGACCCGTGTCGTGCGGACGCGGGCTCACTTCCGAGAACCATACGTCATCGCCGCGGACGAAAAGTTCCACGCCGAAGAGGCCACGGCCGCCGAGCGCGGCCGTCACCTTGTGCGCGACTTCACGCGAACGTTCGAGTGCGAGCGGGCTCATGGGCTGCGGCTGCCACGATTCGACGTAGTCGCCCGCCACCTGCACATGACCGATCGGATCGCAGAAGTACGTGGCGACTTCACCAGTCGACGGATCGACGGCGCGCACGGTCAACTGCGTGATTTCGTAGTCGAAGTCGATAAAGCCTTCGACGATCACGCGGCCGTGATTCACTCGCCCGCCGGCCATTGCATACTGCCAGGCGGGCTCGACGTCGGCGTCGCTTTTCAGCACCGATTGCCCCTTGCCCGACGACGACATGACCGGCTTCACCACGCACGGATAACCGACCTTGGCGATGCCCGCCCGCAGTTCATCGAGCGAATCGGCGAACGCATACGGCGAGGTGGGCAAGCCGAGTTCTTCGGCGGCAAGACGGCGGATGCCTTCGCGGTTCATTGTGAGCTGCGTGGCGCGCGCGGTCGGAATCACCTCGGCAAGACCGTCGCTTTCGATAGCGGCAAGCGCGTCGGTTGCGATCGCCTCGATTTCGGGGACGATCAGATGCGGGCGTTCCTGCTCGACGAGCGCGCGCAGCGCGGCGCCGTCGGTCATGTCGATCACGTGCGTGCGGTGCGCGACCTGATGGCCCGGCGCGTTCGGATAACGGTCGACGGCAATGACCTCGACGCCCAGCCGCTGCAGCGAGATGATCACCTCCTTGCCGAGTTCACCGGCGCCGAGCAGCATGACGCGCGTGGCGGATTCAGAAAGCGGCGTGCCGATCCGTTGGCCGATCTGCATGGGGTCTCCAGATAAAAGTCGGATGAGGGTGGGATTGGGTAGAGCACGATGTTAACATGCGGGCCCCTCGCCGCGCCTTGCTCGCGGCGACCGCTCCGATCTGCGCGGTGCGCTCGAAGAGCTGCCGCGCGCTGACCTCAAATGCGGCGCAATAGGGGCGCTGCCGCAATCTGCGTGAGCGCTCGACGCACCGAGTGCGTTACCCTTACGCCTTTGCCAGTTTCAAGAGGAACGACGCCATGCATCCAAGCTTCTCCACGCGACGTCTTGCGGGCATTGCTCCATTTGCGCGCACGGTCCTCGCCGCGTTGAGCGTCGCGGCGCTGCTCGGCGCCTGCGCGATTCCGAAGCATCCGGATTCGGAAGCCCCCGCGCCCGACCCGTTCAACCCCGCCGCAACTCAATTACTCGACGACACGAGCTGGGTTCTCACCGGATGGAAGCAGTCGGACGGCACGGCCCGCACGATTCCGTTCGCGAATCTCGGCGCGCCGATCACACTCACGCTTTCGACCGCGACGGGCCAGCGCCACGCGAGCGGCTTTTCCGGCTGCAATCGCTATATGGGCTCGTACTCGCTGAAAGACGGCAAGCTCAGTTTCGGCACGCTGGGCGGCACGCGCATGGCTTGCGCGACGCCGGGCGGGCAGATTGAAAGCACCTACCTGAGCGCGCTGACGCACATCGAACGGACCGGCGTGCAGATGCGTGAGCCGCAGCAAATGCAGCTGGTGCTCGATAACGGCGATACGCTGGTGTTCGAGCGCAGCGCGAAGTAGCAGTAGCTCGGGCGGCGTGCGGATTAGTCGGCGCGCCATCCGGTTTGCATGAGGACGCAGGCATACTTGTGTCCGCCTTCGGAGCCCTCGGGCTTCGCCGGTTTAAACTCGACGGATTGCGTTTCCCTCAATCCGTCATTTGTTGATGTCGAGTATGCACACGGTAGTTTTCGGCTGGTTCGGCGGGTCGGCCGTCTGGTTCATTCCTCTCATATGGCGGCTCGTCAAGTCGATGCTGCCGGGCGGCGCGGGTTTGCGCGGCCCCGGCACGATCCGGCTCTGGCTCGGCTTCGTCTGCGTGATGGTGGCGAGTTGCACGCTGGAGGCGTCGCTGATCGGCGCGGCCGGCACGAACGCGATCGGCCATGTGCTCGCGGCGGGCTTCGGCCATCTGCTCGGACATATCGGCACGCCGCTGGCAGCGCTGGCGCTGCTGCTGGTCAGCCTGCCCTGGCTGATCGGTTTCCACTGGCGCGAGTTTCTCGCGTGGGCCGACGGCGCGTTCGGCCTCGGCCTCGCCTCGCGCGGTCTCGCAAGGCGTGACGATGAAGCGCGCCGCCATCGCATAGACGACGGCGCGTCGCCGCACATTTCCAGTTCCATGAACACGATGGCGCCCAAGACCAAAGGGCGTTATTCGCGGCCCACCGTTTGGCGACCGCCTGTCAAGGCACGCGCTGCGGGTGGCGCCGGCGCTGCAGGCGTCGGCGCTGCCGGATCTGCCGCTGGCAGGGACGCGCCAACGCGCGCGACTAGCGAAAGCTGGCGAGCCGGGCGAGTTGCGCCGCGCAGCCGAAGCTCGCAAGCCGAGCCGGTTCTGGTTACAGGCAGCGCGAATCCGGGGCGGCACGCAACGTCACAGACGCCTATGCATGGGTCGTCTGCCGGGAAGGCGACTTGGGCGCCGACGGAACCGGTCGCGCCGGCTGGTTGGCTGCGCGAGACCACGTCGCAGCCGCGTGCGTCTACTGTGAGCACGGCAGCGCAAAACGCGGCGGCCGATAACGGCTCGCTCGGCACAGGCCGCCCAACTCGTGACCCGCGAGGCAGTGGATCGTTGGGAACCGGCACGGGTGCCGCGGGAGTGGCCGCCGGTATGCAAGGCGCTGATGCGCATGCCGCGCGCCTTGCAGCGAGCACAGCCGCGGGTCAGCGTGCGTCTGCCGGTACCACGTCGCCGAGCGGATCCGGCGATGGCCGCGCCGCGCTCAACCCTGCTTCGACGCCGTTCAATCGCGCGGCATCGCCGGCGCAAGTGCCGCCATCGGCCCCGCGCACCCAGGATGTCGCTTCGGTTTCGGGCACGCGTCGTCCGTTGTCGGCCGCGCCGAGCTACACGCGGCCCTTGCCTGCAACACAGAAGGTCACGCCGCCAGCCAGCGTCCAGGAGACGCTGCGCAGCATTGCCGAGAACGCCGCCCGCTGGACGGATATCGCCGGCGTCAGCCTCGCGCGAAGCACCGGCGCGGACGTTGCGAAGATCGCGGAGCCGAACATGCCGACGTCGGGTGCGAGCGCCGCTTCAAGCGGGGAAGTTTCGCACTACGGCAACGTCGAACCGCCTCCATTCGCGGATCAGGCAGAGTCTGACGATGTGGCAAGTCCGGCGGCCAGCGATGCGTCGCAAGTCGATGCGATCCACGCCGATGAAACGCCGTTCGAGCGGCCCGTTGGCATGCAGCCTTCAATGTCGGTGGAACAAACTGCACTGGAAACGCCGCATGAAACGCCGGTTGTCGCGCACGCTCACACGCTGCGGACGGAACCCGAGGCGCCGGCTGCGAGCAGCACGGTACCAGTGGTGCAATGGCCGATTGAGCCGCCGGTCATTCAGTCGCCGATAAGCTTGCCGACTGAACTTGCAACGCCGTCAACGCCGGCGATCGTGCCCGCAGCGGGGATGGCATCGACGGTCGTGCCAACACTGCCGGTTGCCGCACCACCGCTCAATCGCACGCCGTTCGGCATCTTTGCAACCCGACTGCAGGAGCCCGACGCGCCGTCGCAGACGCCGCCCTGGGAAGAAGACCAGCCTTCATCGGCGCAACAGCCGGATGACTGTCCGGACAGCCCGACCACGCTTGCAAGTCAGCACCGCGACGAGCGCGTCGAACACCCCGCTACGCCGCTCGTGATCAGGCCGGTGTCGGTCGCTCCGGACATTGCGCCAGACAACGCTCCGGTCCACGCTCCACAGGTCCACCACGCGGCAATCACAAGCACAAACACAGATACGAGCGAAACCACCGCAGGCTTGGCATCCCCAGCCACTGCCGACCTGCACACGCCCCCTACCCTCGCGGATCAAGCGACCACATCGGTCGAACCGAACGCCGCACCTGTGGCAGATACAACCGGCGCGCCGGAGCCAGGCGCTGCGACGCCGGCGCCGTCTAAGGTGGTTCGTTTCCCCAGCCTGGTAACCCAAGCGCACACGGCAACGCGCGACCAGGCGGTACCGCAACCGCATGCGCAACCGAATAACGAGGAAAGCCTCAGCGCACCTTCGACCGCACCGTCGATCCACGCTCCCGCTCTGGACGTGGACGCCACCTATTCCGCGCCGCCCTCTCCACCGCCGGCGGCATCGAACGCCGGGCACGAACCGGTGCCCGCGGCCGAACCGCCCGTGCAGCGCACGCCGCTGCGCGGCCACAGCCCGACTAACGGCTTCGAGTTCCACGCGCCGGCCGCGTCGATGGTCGAATTGCCCACGCTCGATCTGCTTGCGCCCGCCGATACCGACGTCGAGCCCGTTTCCGAGGAAAAGCTCATCGAGACCGGTCTTCTGATCGAACAGCGCCTGCAGGAATTCAAGGTGCCGGTGACGGTGGTCGGCGCATCGGCAGGTCCCGTCATCACGCGTTTCGAGGTCGAACCGGCGCTCGGGGTGCGCGGCAGTCAGATCGTCGGGTTGATGAAGGACCTGTCGCGCGGTCTCGGACTCACGTCGATCCGCGTCGTCGAAACGATTCCCGGCAAGACGTGCATGGGCCTCGAATTGCCGAACGCGAAGCGCCAGACGATCCGCCTGTCCGAGATTCTCGAAGCGAGCGTCTATCAGAACTCGCATTCGCAATTGACGCTGGCGATGGGCAAGGACATTACCGGCCATCCGGTCGTCGCCGATCTGGCAAAGGCGCCGCACATGCTGGTTGCGGGCACGACGGGCTCGGGCAAGTCGGTCGCGATCAACGCGATGATCTGCTCGCTGCTCTACAAGGCGACGCCCGAGGAAGTGCGCCTCATCATGATCGACCCGAAAATGCTGGAGCTGTCGGTCTACGAGGGAATTCCGCATCTGCTCGCACCGGTCGTCACCGACATGAAGCTCGCGGCCAACGCGCTGAACTGGTGTGTCGGCGAAATGGAAAAGCGCTACCGCCTGATGTCCGCGGTCGGCGTGCGCAACCTCGCAGGCTTCAATCAGAAAATTCGCGACACAGAAGCGAAGGGCAAGAAGCTGGGCAATCCGTTTTCACTGACTCCCGAGGCGCCCGAGCCGCTCGCGCCTCTGCCGCTGATCGTCGTGGTGATCGACGAGCTCGCCGACCTCATGATGGTGGCCGGCAAGAAGATCGAGGAACTGATCGCGCGGCTTGCGCAAAAAGCGCGCGCCGCCGGCATCCACTTGATTCTCGCGACGCAGCGCCCTTCGGTGGACGTAATCACCGGGCTCATCAAGGCGAACATTCCGACGCGCGTCGCGTTCCAGGTATCGTCAAAGATCGACTCGCGCACGATTCTCGACCAGATGGGCGCGGAGTCGCTGCTCGGCCAGGGCGACATGCTGTTCCTGCCGCCAGGCACGGGCTATCCACAGCGCGTGCACGGCGCGTTCGTCGCGGACGAGGAAGTGCACGCGATCGTCGAGTATCTGAAGCAGTTCGGCGAGCCGCAATACGAGGAAGGCATTCTCGACGGCCCCGCGACCGACGGCGGCGCGGCGCAGGACCTGTTCGGCGACTCGCCGGATGCCGAAGCCGATCCGCTGTACGACGAAGCCGTTGCGTTTGTCGTCCGCACGCGGCGCGCGTCGATTTCATCGGTGCAGCGGCAATTGCGCATCGGCTATAACCGTGCGGCGCGTCTTGTCGAACAGATGGAAACCGCTGGGCTGGTGTCGGCCATGGGTATCAACGGAAGCCGCGAAGTGCTCGCGCCTGGACCTGCGGAATAAGCCTGTCTGACTGGCGGTCAGATTCGACGACGCATCGAATGCGCGTTACGAGGCGAGCCAGGCTTGCGACAAAACAACGGGCCGCTCGAAGCGGCCCGTTTTTCATGCAGCATGCATGCTCGCACGCATGATTCAGTGGCGCCCTCACCTGCGCACAGATTCGGGCAACTTCCTCACGACGGCGACACGAGCTTGAAGTCAACCGGCGAGCCGATCTCGATACGCTTCGGGTTCGCTTCGAGCAAGCCGCTCTGCAGGTCGCGCCTGAACACGTAGACCGTGTCGCTGTTCTGATTGCCGACGATCAGCCATTTACCCGTGGGGTCGATCGCGAACTCGCGCGGCGACTTTCCGAGGCTCGATTGATGACCGATCTTTTTCAGATGTCCGTTCGTCGGATCGACGGAGAAGATCACGATCTCGTTCGCGTCGCCGCGATTGGTCGCGTACAGGAAGTGTCCGTCCGGCGACAGATGGATCGCCGCCGCCCCGACCGCGCCCTTGAAGCCGGGCTCCGTTAGCGAGACTGTCTGGACCTGCGTGAGCTTGCCGTCGTCGTAATTGAAGATGCTGACGGTGGCGGCGAGCTCGCTCGTCAGGTACGCATGCTTGCCGTCGGCGCCGAACACCAGATGCCGGGGGCCCGTGCCCGGCTTTTCCTGCGTATAGCGCCAGTCGGTCGGACCGAACAGGCCGCGACTGCCGTCGGGCGTGTAGCGGTACGAATAGAGCTTGTCGGCGCCGAGATCCTGCGCGAACAGATAACGTCCGTCCGGCGAAAAGACAGTGGAGTGCACGTGCGAGTTGTCCTGGCGTCCTTTCACCGGGCCGCCGCCTTCATGATGCACGGTCAACACCGACGCGCCGAGCTGGCCGTCCGCCTGCACCGGAAACACCGCGAAGCTGCCGCCCGGGTCGGCCGCAACCGAATAGTTCGCGGTCAACAGATATTTGCCATCCGGTGAGAGACTCAGGTAGCACGGATCGTTGCCGTCGGCGGAAACCTTGTTGAGGAAGCTCAACTGGCCGCTCGCGGCGTCGAAGCGAAATGCGCTGATGCCGCCGCGCTGGCTGGCCGGTCCGTTGTCGCCAGGCAATTCGTTGACGGCATAGACGAACCGGCGGTCGCGGCTCACCACCAGATACGACGGGTTGACCGTCTGCGCGACCGAGACGCGCGTCGCGTCGCCGGTCTTCGTGTCGAAGCGATAGACATACAAGCCCTCGCTCTTGCCGCCGGTATAGGTGCCGACCAGCATGTCATAGACGCCGTCGGCGGGAGCGGGGCCGGCGTCCTGGGCGAACGCGGGCGAAGCGACAATCGAGACCATGAGCGCGAAACCTTTTATGATCGAGCCGGCGGAGTGCATGGGAGCCCATGTGCGCGCGCGCCGTGAAGGGGAGCCCGCATCGGCATACGAAGAAGGCTGAGTAACACCTGAGGCGGCGCGCACTGCGGCCCGGTGACGACGAAGCATATAACCTCCTCTACATCGTTTATTTGCATGAACTGGTTGTAATGGCGTCTCTGGTCTGCCGCGCGACGGTCGAGCGTTGCTTACGTCGAGCAAGTATAAAAGTGTTGCAACGGATGATGCAGCGATCAGGGCCGCGAGAACCTGTCGGCAGCTAGTCAGTCGGGTAGCGGACTGTTTTAGAACTCGGATGCTGCAACGCCGGCCGCTGCATGGGTAGCAATTGTCCCGCCTGAACGGGATCTTTTTTAATCGCGTATCACCACACTACGGAGTATTCATGAACGTCACACTCAGCCTGGGCCCGCTGGTTTCGTTGATCGCCGGCATACTGATTCTCGTGATGCCGCGGCTGTTGAACTATATCGTCGCGCTCTATCTGATCATCATCGGGATCATTGGGATTTTTGGCGTGGGGTCTTCGCACTTCTGAGCGCGGCAGCCGGGCGCAAGACGGCCCGGCATATTTCGATGCGAGGTGGATGGGCGGTCGGTATGCGAGCGTTGCCGACACTGCCGCCCGGCGACAGTGCTCAACGTGCACGAACGCATGGGAGCACGCAAGCGCAAGTGCGCACGGCCGGACAAGACCGTGCGGTCACTGCAGCATGGCAAGAATAGACGTCAGGCGTTCACGCAAGGCAAGGCCGGGCGCCGCCCGGTGTCAATGCCGCTCGCGGAAAACGCCGGCGTTAGCCGTTCGAAAGCTGTTCAAGACGCCAGCGCCCCTGCAGCGACAGCGCGCCGACGGCATAATGGCCGTCACCTTCCTGATAACGCCGGAAGCAGGCTCGTTCGATCAGAAAGCTCGCGGCGGTCTGCATGCCGTTGCGGCTCAGACCAAGGCGGCTGTGATCGAGAGGCAACATTGAATCGTCCGCAAGCTGGCTCGCGGCGGAGAGAATCGTGATGCAGTCGGATTTTGACGGATTCAGCATGGCTTTCGTCCTCGAAACGGCGTGTGCATGCGCGATGGGCAAGCCGGTTCGCAAAACAGTGAAGATTTCTGCGCCGGCCAGATTACTGATTGTAGGCATAGGCTCGAAATTTACCAACTCGCGTTTTGCCGCATTGCCGACCAAGCCGAAAAACCGCCAGCGAGTCCGGAAAGAACAACGAACAGGTGGGGCCCGTTGCGCCCCACCCGCTACTCAAACGCACTGATACGCAACCTCATGCCCGCACCCATCGAAGACTATGCGCTCATCGGCGACGGCCACACCGCCGCGCTCATTTCCCGCGAAGGTTCCGTCGACTGGCTTTGCTGGCCGCGATTCGACTCCGGAGCATGCTTCGCCGCGCTGCTCGGCACGCCGGACAACGGCCGATGGCTGATTTGTCCCGATACCGACGCGCCCGTGAAAATCACCCGCCGGTATCGGGGCGAAACGCTGATACTCGAAACCGACTTCGAAACGCCCGAAGGCGCGGTGACGCTCGTGGATTTCATGCCGCCGGGCAACGGCTGGTCGGAAATGGTGCGTATCGTCGTCGGCAAACGAGGCACCGTGCGCATGAAGATGGAACTCGTGCTGCGCTTCGACTACGGTTTTTCGATTCCGTGGGTCCAACGCCTGAAGAACGAGAGCGGCATCCGCGCGATCGTCGGCCCGGATAACGCGGTGCTGCGCACGCCCGTTGAACTCGTCGGCGAGAACATGAAAACGGTGGCCGAATTCACCGTCAAGGAAGGCGAACGTGTGCCCTTCTCGCTCGCCTACGCGGCTTCGCACTTGCGGCTGCCGCCGGCACGCGATCCGCACACGGCGCTCGCACGCACCGAGAACCATTGGCTCGAATGGTCGGCGCGCGGCAGCATCCAGGGGAGATGGGCCGAGCCGATCCGCCGCTCGCTGATCACGCTGCGGGCGCTCGCCTACGAGCCGACCGGCGGAATCGTCGCCGCGCCCACCACGTCGCTACCCGAACAGCTGGGCGGCACGCGCAACTGGGACTACCGCTACTGCTGGCTGCGCGACGCGACCATTACGCTGCTCGCGCTGATGCGCGGCGGCTATTACGACGAAGCGCGTGCATGGCGCAGCTGGCTCGGCCGCGTCACGGCCGGCGCGCCCGACCAGTTGCAGATCATGTATGGGCTCGCCGGCGAGCGGCGCCTGCCCGAGTTCGAGATCGACTGGCTGCCCGGCTATCAGGGCGCGAAGCCCGTGCGGATCGGCAATAACGCGGTGGGACAGCTTCAACTGGACGTGTATGGCGAGGTGATGAATGCACTGCATCTGGCGCGCGTCGGCGGCTTGCAGGCAGACGACACCGCGTGGAACGTGCAATGCGCGCTGCTGCGCCACCTGACGACGATCTGGCAGCAACCCGACGAGGGCATCTGGGAGACGCGCGGCGGGCGCCAGCATTTCACTTTCTCGAAGGTCATGGCGTGGGTTGCGTTCGACCGTGCGCTTGCATCGGCGGAAATGTTCAAGCTCGAAGGCCCGCTCGACGAATGGCGCGCCACCCGCGCGCAGATTCACGCGGAAGTCTGCGAAAAGGCGTGGAATCCGTCGCGCAACGCTTTTGTGCAGGCGTACGGCAGCGACCAGCTGGACGCGAGCGTGCTGCTCATGCCACTCGTGAGCTTCCTGCCGCCGAACGATCCACGAATCAAAGGTACGGTGGAGGCGATTGAACGCGACCTGATGCACGACGGTTTCGTGATGCGCTACCGCACGACCGAATTCGACGACGGCCTTCCGCCGGGGGAAGGCACGTTTCTGGCTTGCTCGTTCTGGATGGTGGACAACCTGGCGCTCCAAGGCCGGCTTGACGAAGCGATCGCCATGTACGAACGGCTGCTCGGACTATGCAACGACGTCGGGCTGCTCGCGGAGGAATACGATCCGGCGGCGAAACGCCTGGTTGGCAACTTCCCGCAGGCGTTTTCGCATGTGTCGCTCGTCAATACCGGCCTGAACCTTATGAAACACGAACAGGCGATGGCGCGGGCCACGGGTCAGCCGTCTCATAACGGCATGCACAAGGCGGAACTTGAGGCTGCTGCAAGCCCGGATAGCGGCACAGCAACATCGCCAGTAGCATGATTCAATGACACTTTCACGGATCGACACCATCAGATTGCTGCATTGCACAACACCACTTGTTTCTATATCATCGAACCGTCTGTCGGCCCAAAAATAGTGTGCCAACAACCAAGAATGGCCTGCCGCAACGCCACACGCGTGTTTGCGAAGCCCCATGCGAACCGCTTAAAACGGAGCACCCATGCTCTACCAATTGCACGAATTCCAGCGGGCTATGCTGAGCCCGCTTACCGCCTGGGCTCAGGCCGCGTCCAAATCGTTCGCGAATCCTGCCAGCCCGCTGGCCTACGTGCCCGGTGCCACGCGCCTTTCCGCCGGCTACGAACTGCTCTACCGGCTTGGTAAAGATTACGAGAAGCCGGAGTTCAATCTGCATCAGATCGTCAAAGACGGTCACAACATCCCGATCATCGAGCAAACGATCATCGAAAAGCCGTTCTGCCGTCTGATGCGCTTCAAGCGTTTCGCGGACGACAGCGACGCCGTGACCCAGCTCAAGGACGAACCGGTCGTGCTGGTCTGCGCGCCGTTATCGGGCCACCATGCCACGCTGCTGCGTGACACAGTGCGCACGTTGTTGCAGGACCACAAGGTCTATCTGACCGACTGGATCGACGCGCGCATGGTGCCGCTCGAAGACGGCGAGTTTCATCTCGACGATTACGTCGCCTACATTCAGGAATTCATCCGCCACATCGGCGCGAAGAATCTGCATGTGATCTCCGTGTGCCAGCCGACGGTGCCGGTGCTCGCCGCCATTTCGTTGCTGGCGAGCCGCGGCGAAGACACGCCGCGCACCATGACCATGATGGGCGGGCCTATCGACGCGCGTAAGAGCCCGACCTCGGTCAACTCGCTCGCCACGCAACACTCCTACGAGTGGTTCGAAAACAACGTGATCTTCACGGTGCCGCCGAACTATCCGGGCGTGGGCCGCAAGGTGTACCCGGGCTTCCTGCAACACACGGGCTTCGTCGCGATGAACCCGGAACGTCATGCGGCTTCGCATTGGGACTTCTACCAGAGCCTCCTGCGTGGCGACGAAGACGACGCGGAAGCGCATCGCCGCTTCTACGACGAGTACAACGCCGTGCTCGACATGGACGCCGATTACTACCTGGACACGATCCGCGTGGTGTTTCAGGAGTTCTGTCTGGCCGAAGGCACCTGGGACGTGGCCGGCGAACGCGTGCGTCCGCAGGACATCACGAAAACTGCGCTCTTCACGATTGAAGGCGAACTGGACGACATTTCCGGCGACGGTCAGACCTATGCCGCTCACGGGTTGTGCACCGGCATTCCGGAGAACAACAAGCGTCACTTCACGGCGGAAAAGTGCGGGCACTACGGTATCTTTTCGGGCCGCCGGTGGCGCACGATCATTTATCCGCAGTTGCGCGACTTCATCCTCGAGCACAACAAGGCGCCGAAGGTTGTGAAGGAAAAAGCCGAAGTGTGACGCGTGTCATGCGGACTTCGCGCAAGCGTCATGCAGGCTTTTTCGGCCAATCATGAAGTCACACGAAGTCCTCGCGAAACAGATAAGAACGGCCTCCTGATTAGGAGGCCGTTTTTTTGGCCCGTCTCAAACGGCCCGTTGAAAAGCAAGCAAGGTTGAGAAGCGTCTTAGCACTTCTCAACTTTGCAGACCAACACCGAGGCCGTCCTACTTTCGCAACAGATAAGCGAGCAATAGTTCGGTGTTCATCTGAATCACCTCACTGCGTTCGCTCGCACTGCTGAAATCGCGACCAAGCGTGGCTTCGAGCGTGAAGCGATTGGACACGATGTAATAGCCCATGCCCGACAGCGTGACGTAGAAGCGCAGCGGATCCACGTTCGTGCGAAAGAGCCCTGCGCGTTGACCACGCTCGAGAATGCTGCCAAGCGTGGCGACGATCGGCGAAATCATTTCGCGGATGCGCGTGGACTTCTGCATATAACGCGCCTCGTGCAAATTTTCGTTATTGACGAGGCGCAGCAGTTCAGGATGGTCGCGGTAGTAATCCCAAACAAAATGCGCGAGACGCGTAACTGCCTCGACCGGCGCAATGCCGTTCAGTTCGAGCGTGCGTTCCGCTTCGTTGAGCGCGCTGAACGCGTGCTCGAGTACTGCAGTGAAGAGCTGCTCCTTGCTACCGAAGTAGTAGTAGAGCATGCGTTCATTCGTCTCCGCTCGGCGGGCGATCTGATCGACGCGCGCGCCGAATAGCCCACCATTTGCAAACTCTTCGGCTGCCGCAAGCAGAATGCGGCGCCGGGTGCCTTCAGGATCTCTTTTGATTTTCGGCTGATTCATGGTGGCATGGTCTTCGTGAGCCGCGTTTTCCAGATCGTGCCGCCGGCCTCTCCTCGGGCCTTGCATAGACGGCACTGAACGGGCTGGTTGGGGGAAACCCTTCTGCGGTCTTTCGAAAAAGGCGCTTCGATTATGGCACATGGATTGCCGATGGCAATTGGGGAAATCGGCGATAATGTGCTATTTAGTTCAAGCTGTGCGGCCGCCCCGCCGAGCCCCGCTTGGCCCCACATCGTGACCGTGACACAGATCAAAACACTCGCAGATCGCATTGAAGATCTGCTTCCCCAGACGCAATGCACCAAGTGCGGTTATCCGGCGTGCCGTCCGTATGCCGAGGCCGTCGCATGCGGCGAAGCCAATTACAACCAGTGCCCGCCGGGTGGTGAAGAAGGCGTCGCGCGCCTCGCCGCCTTGCTCGGCAAACCGGTGATTCCGCTCAATTCCGCCAATGGCGTCGAACGCCCACGCCCTCTGGCGGTTATCGACGAACAGGTGTGCATCGGTTGCACTTTGTGCATGCAAGCGTGCCCGGTCGACGCAATAGTTGGGGCACCGAAACACATGCACACGGTAGTCGCCGAGTTGTGCACGGGCTGCGACCTGTGCGTGCCGCCCTGCCCGGTCGATTGCATTTCGATGCCGCCTGTCACCGGCGAGGCGACCGGCTGGGACGCATGGAGCCAGCCGCTCGCCGACGCCGCTCGCGAGCGGCATAACCGGCGCGAAGCGCGTCTCGCACGCGAGCGCGAAGCCGCCGAAGCACGTGTTGCGGCGCGGCGAAGCAGCGCAGCCGCTAGCGGCGCTACTACTGCGGCTGCCACTGCGCCGGCAGGCAACGTGCCGACGCCATCGGCATCGCCTGCAAGCACTGCTGAGAATGCGGACGCCGAAGCGAAGAAACGCGCGATTATCCAGGCCGCGCTCGAACGCGCGCGCAAGAAGAAGGAAGAGCTGGCCGCCAAAGGCCAGGTCCCGTTGAACACCGAGCAGGTGAGCGCCGACGTGCAGGCGCAGATCGACGCGGCCGAAGCGCGCCGCCGCCGTCTCGGACTTACCGGCACAGGCACCGACCAACGTACCGATCAACGTACCGATAAGCCCGCCGACGATGCCGCCGGCAACCCGCCGCCGTCGACGCCGGCCGGCACGCGCAATCCGCGCTAACAGCATCCGCCCGCTCAGCATGAACGCGAACAAACGCCGCGCCATCTACGAAACGCTTCAGAGCATCAATCCGCATCCCACGACCGAACTGGAGTACACCACACCGTTCGAACTGCTGATTGCCGTACTGCTTTCGGCGCAGGCAACTGACGTCTCGGTCAACAAGGCCATGCGCAAGATGTTCCCTGTGGCCAACACGCCGCAAAAAGTGTTGGAGCTCGGAGAAGAAGGCGTTGCCGACTACATCAAGACGATCGGGTTGTACAGGAACAAGGCCAAGAACGTGATCGCGACTTGCCGCATCCTGCTCGATCAATACGGCGGCGAAGTGCCGGAGGACCGCGAGGCGCTGGAAAGTCTGCCGGGCGTCGGGCGCAAGACGGCTAACGTGATTCTGAACACGGCGTTCGGCCATCCGACTATCGCCGTCGACACACACATCTTTCGGGTTGCGAATCGAACCGGGCTGGCTCCCGGCAAAGACGTGCGCGCGGTTGAAACAGCGCTCGAAAAATTCACGCCCGCCGAGTTCAAGAAGGACGCGCATCATTGGCTGATCCTGCATGGCCGTTATGTGTGCAAGGCGCGTCGGCCGGAGTGCTGGCACTGCGCGATCGAGCCGCTTTGCGAATTCCGGCCAAAGACGCAGCCGCCCGATCTTTGAGCGGGCGCGTCCCCAGCAAGCCGCAGCACCGGCGCGTAAAATGCCGCGTTATATATAGAGCGGCGCCGGCCTGAGTTATACGCGGCGGCACCGGCCAGCGTGAGCGGCTCCGCATGGCGCGTTCTCACAGCAACGCCTCACCGCACGCAACCGTTGCGTCCTCTCACTTTCCACTCGATAAACCGGTCCCACGATGTTCAATCCAAGCCGCGACGAAGTCCGTCAATTTTTCACCGAGACCTGGCGCAAGCAGCGTCAGGGCGAGATTCTGACGCCGCTCGAAGCGATTGCCGCCGACTGGATCACTGAGCATCCCGAGTATCACGCGGAACTGACCGATACCGAGGCGGCCCAGGCTCAGGACTACTCGCCCGAGCGCGGACAGACCAATCCGTTCCTGCATCTGTCGATGCACCTGGCCATCACGGAACAACTGTCGATCGACCAACCGCCAGGCATCCGCGCCGCGCACGAGCGTCTTGCCGCCCGTCTCGGGTCGACGCACGACGCGCAGCACGCGATCATGGAATGCCTCGGCGAAACCATTTGGGAAGCGCAGCGCACAGGCTTGCCGCCCGATACGGACGCGTATCTGCAGCGCATCGAACGGCGCGCGACGCGCGACTAGCCGCAAGCGTGCGCGGATCGCAACGCGAATAGGAGCATCGAAGGGAACGCGCAAAAGAGCGCGCGGGCCGCGAACTCAACCACGCACGCAAACTCCGGCGTCAAAAAGCACGACACCCCGTCGAAGCGGGGTGTCGTTGAGACTGCCAGGCAGCGCCGAGGCGGCGCGGCGTGCTTACTTCTTCTGCACGAGATCGCCGTTCAGCGATTCGATGTAAGCCGCGATGTCTTTCATGTCAGATTGCGACAGGCTCTGCACCTGCGCCTGCATGATCGCGTTATTGCGACCCATGTGCGGGTTGCCGTTACCCATCTGATACTGACGCAGCGCCCAGTAGACGTAATCGGAATGCTGACCCGCGAGCTTCGGATATTCCGGGCTTACGGGCTTGTTCAGGTTCGGGCCGTGACATGCCGCGCAGTTGTGGCTCTCGGACAGCACCTTGCCGTTGCCGGCGTCGGCCGCATGGGCGACGCTCGTTGCAACCAGACCGATTACTGCCGCCGACGCGCATGCAGCCTTGAACACCGTGTGGAGTGCCTGTTGGGGCTTATTCATGAATTCTCCTATCCCGCGAATTTATTAGCCGTGTGACTGGTTGGATAACCGCAGCCGGTCACTTGTCGGGATTGCTCTTCGATGAGGAATTTTGCGCCGCGTAGTAAGCAGCAATGTCGGCGATGTCCTGATCCGATAGCGACGCGGTGATCGCGTGCATCGTTTCGAAGTGGCGATCGCCCTTCTTGTAGCCGCGCAGGGCGTTTTCGAGGTACGCCTGATTCTGGCCGCCCAGCATGGGCACGCGGTAGACCTCAGGATAAGCCGTGCGATATTCAGGGATGCCGTGGCAGCCAATACACATCGCGACCTTGCCTTGGCCCGCTTTCGCGTTGCCGACGACATCCGCTGCCTGCGCACTGGCCGCATAGCCCGCGAGCACCGACAGCGCTGCGATCACGACGTGTTTGCCGACGAATTTATTCATAGCATGTAACCTGGCTTGAGGGGAAACGGGCGCCCAAAAAGGCAACGGCCCGCGCCGTTATTCTTATAGGGAGCCACGCAGGCCAAAAAAATCGGGCTAATTGTACCGCGACGCCGCGCCGAACGTCCACCGCGCGGGGCGCGCCGGCCGGCGGGCCTGCATTGCGGCCGGGCCGCACCGCGGCTGAAACCATACGCGAGCCCGTTTCAGGCCAACAGGGCTTCTGACTTATACTGGGTTTTTTCCGCCCAAAGAGCATCTCGCCATGCGTTTCGAAGGCTCATCGCAGTACGTCGCCACCGACGACCTCAAGCTCGCGGTCAACGCCGCGATGACGCTCAAGCGCCCGCTGCTGATCAAGGGCGAGCCCGGCACCGGCAAGACCATGCTGGCCGAAGAAGTCGCCGCCGCGCTCGGCATGCCGCTGCTGCAGTGGCATATCAAGTCCACCACCAAGGCCCAGCAAGGCCTCTACGAATACGACGCGGTGTCGCGCCTGCGCGATTCGCAACTCGGCGACGAGCGGGTGAAGGACATCCGCAACTACATCGTCAAGGGCGTGCTGTGGCAGGCGTTCGAGTCGGACGAACAGACGGTGCTGCTGATCGACGAGATCGACAAGGCCGACATCGAATTTCCGAACGACCTCTTGCGCGAACTCGACCGCATGGAGTTCTACGTGTACGAGACGCACGAGTTGATCCGCGCGAAACAGCGTCCGCTCGTCATCATCACGTCGAACAATGAGAAGGAACTGCCCGACGCGTTCCTGCGCCGCTGCTTTTTCCATTACATCAAGTTTCCCGACCCGGCCACGATGCAGCAGATCGTGGAGGTGCATTATCCCGGCATCAAGAAGGATCTGCTGGCCGCGGCCATGCAGAGCTTTTTCGAGCTGCGCAACGTGGCCGGGCTGAAGAAAAAGCCGTCCACGTCCGAACTGCTCGACTGGCTCAAGCTGCTGCTCGCCGAAGACATCTCACCGGAAGCGCTGCGCTCGTCGGATCAGAAGCAGATCATCCCGCCGCTGCACGGCGCGCTTCTGAAGAACGAACAGGACGTAAGCTTGTTCGAGCGGCTCATTTTCATGAACCGCAATAATCGTTGAATTTCTAGTGAGTGCCCGCGCCGCGGAGAACCCAGCATGCTGATCGACTTCTTCTACTCGCTGCGCGCCGCGAAACTGCCCGTGTCGGTGAAGGAATACCTCACGCTGCTCGAGGCGCTCAAAGCCAACGTGATCGCGCCGTCGCTCAACGAGTTTTATTACCTCGCGCGCATGACGCTCGTGAAGGACGAACAGTACTTCGACAAGTTCGACCAGGCGTTCGGCGCGTATTTCAACGGCGTCGCGCAGGCCTCCGAACTTGCCTTCGACGTCCCGCTCGACTGGCTGAAGAAAAAGCTGCAACGCGATCTGTCGCCGGAAGAAAAGGCGCAGATCGAGGCGATGGGCGGCATCGACAAACTGATGGAACGCCTGAAGCAGCTGTTCGACGAACAGAAAGAGCGCCACGAAGGCGGCAGCAAGTGGATCGGCACGGGCGGCACGTCGCCGTTCGGCAATGGCGGCTACAACCCGGAAGGCGTGCGCATCGGTGGCGACGCGGCGGGCAATCGCACTGCCGTGAAGGTCTGGGAAGCGCGCGCCTATCGCGACTACGACGACCAGGTCGAAATCGGCACGCGCAACATCAAGGTGGCGTTACGCCGCTTGCGCCGCTTCGCGCGCGAAGGCGCGGCCGAAGAACTCGATTTGCCCGACACGATCCGCAGCACGGCCGCGAACGCCGGCTGGCTCGATCTCAAGATGGTGCCCGAGCGGCACAACAAGGTGAAAGTGCTGATGCTGCTCGATGTCGGCGGCTCCATGGACGATCACATCAAACGCACGGAAGAACTGTTCTCCGCAGCGAAGGCCGAGTTCAAGCACCTCGAGTTCTACTATTTCCACAACTGCGTGTACGACTTCCTGTGGAAGAACAATCGTCGCCGTCACACCGAGCGCATGCCGACGTGGGACGTGCTGCACAAATTCACGCCCGATTACAAGCTGATCTTCGTCGGCGACGCAACCATGAGCCCCTACGAAGTGCTGCAGCCGGGCGGCTCCGTCGAATACAACAACGCCGAAGCCGGTGCCGTGTGGCTGCGACGCCTCGCCGACCACTTCCCGCATTACGCGTGGCTCAATCCGGAACCTGAAGGCCTGTGGGCGTACCGCCAGTCCGTCAGCGCGATCCGCGAAGTGCTCGGCCAGCGCATGTATCCGCTCACGCTCGCCGGGCTCGAGTCCGCCATGCGGATGCTGAGCAAATAGAACCGACCGCTCCACCCTCCAACGACAAGAAAGTTTTTGCATGAGTCGCTCGTCATCGTCTGATCTCGCGCCTGCCGGCATTCCGCCCGGGCGCTTCAACCCATTGGCCGACACCTCGCTGTCGGCGATCGTCGCGGGCTTCGTCGCGATGATGACGGGCTACACCAGTTCGCTCGTGCTCATGTTCCAGGCGGGTCAGGCCGCACATCTGACGAATGCGCAGATTTCGTCGTGGATCTGGGCGTTGTCGATCGGCATGGCCCTCTGCACGATCGGACTGTCGTTGCGGTTCCGCGCCCCGATTGTGATTGCGTGGTCGACGCCCGGCGCGGCGCTTCTGGTGTCGTCGCTGCCGCATGTGCCTTACGGGCAGGCGATCGGCGCGTTTATCGTCTGCGCGCTGCTGCTGACCATTGTCGGACTGACGGGCTGGTTCGACACGCTCATGAAGAAAATCCCCGCTGGCATTGCGGCCGCACTGCTGGCGGGCATCCTGTTCGAGATCGGCATCGAGATCTTTCGCGCCGCGCAGTTCCAGACGGCGCTCGTTCTGACGATGTTTCTGACCTACCTGGTCGTCAAACGCATCGCGCCGCGTTACGCGATTCCAATGACGCTGATTGCCGGCACGATTGCTGCGGGCGCCCTCGGCCTGCTCGACTTCAGTCACTTTCAGGTGGCGCTCGCGCATCCCGTCTTTACGATGCCGGCGTTTTCGCTCGCCGCGAGCGTCAGTATCGGGATTCCGCTTTTCGTCGTCGCCATGGCGTCACAGAACGTGCCCGGCATCGCGGTGCTGCGCGCGGACGGCTATACCACGCCGTCGGCGCCGCTGATTTCCGCGACGGGAATCGCGTCGCTGCTGCTCGCGCCGTTCGGCTCGCACGGCGTCAACCTTGCCGCGATCACGGCGGCGATCTGTACCGGCCCCGAAGCGCACGAAAACCACGGCAAGCGTTACATGGCCGCGGTGTGGTGCGGTATCTTCTATCTGATCGCCGGCGTTTTCGGCGCGACCATTGCGGCGCTGTTCGCGGCGTTTCCGCGCGAACTCGTCGTGTCGGTCGCGGCGCTGGCGCTGTTCGGCTCGATCATGAGCGGACTCACCAACGCAATGCAGGACGTCAGGCAGCGCGAAGCGGCACTCGTGACCTTCATGGTGACGGCGTCGGGGCTGACGTTGCTCTCTATCGGGTCGGCCTTCTGGGGGCTGGTGGCGGGCGTGCTCACCCAGGTCGTCCTGAATGCGCGGCGCGCATGAGTACGTGCGATGGCCCGCGCGTTGCGGGTGTTCCTGCATGCGGCGCATAGCGGCACCTTAGCTCGCCCGCAACCGCGGTGAATGCCAGTGAAATAGCTGTGAACGGATCGCCGCTGCCAACTGTCAACACTACATCCGACGATCCGCCATAAAATAGAAGCATCCGGCAGCGTTTCCCGGCAACATCGGGCAAATGTTGCAGCGTGACTCGCGGCCGCCGGGCCCGGTCTTTCATTCCGGCGGCGACCTCGTTCTCCTGAACCACGGCGCATGCGCCCTCTGAAGGCACGAATATGACAACCGCACTCGAGCAACTCAAGCAATACACCACGGTCGTGGCCGATACCGGTGACTTCCAGCAACTCGCGCAGTACAAGCCGCAGGACGCGACCACCAATCCGTCGCTGATTCTGAAGGCCGTCCAGAAAGACGACTACCGGCCGCTGCTCGAAAAAACGGTGAAAGACCATGCGTCGAAGCCGATGGGCGCGATCATCGACCAGTTGCTGATCGCTTTCGGTACTGAAATCCTGAAAATCATCCCCGGGCGCGTGTCGACCGAAGTGGATGCGCGCCTGTCGTTCGACGTGCAAGGTTCGATCGCCAAGGGCCGCGAAATCATTGCGCTCTACAAGGACCACGGCATCGACCGCGAACGCGTGCTGGTCAAGCTGGCCTCCACCTGGGAAGGCGTGCGCGCGGCCGAAGTGCTGCAGAAAGAAGGCATCAACTGCAACATGACGCTGCTGTTCTCGCTCGCCCAGGCCGCCGCCTGTGCCGACGCCGGGGCGAAGCTGATCTCGCCGTTCGTCGGCCGCATTTACGACTGGTACAAGAAAAACGCCGGCAGTGCGTGGGACGAAGCTAAGGACGGCGGCGCGAACGACCCGGGCGTGCAGTCCGTGCGCCGCATTTACGCGTACTACAAGAAATTCGGCTACAAGACCGAGGTCATGGGCGCGAGCTTCCGGACCACGGGCCAGATTCTGGAACTGGCAGGCTGTGATTTGCTGACCATCAGCCCGGATCTGCTGCAAAAGCTGCACGAAAGCACCGAGAAGGTCGAGCGCAAGCTCTCGCCGGACAGCGCGAAAGACGCCGACATTGAACGCGTGCCGGTGGATGAAGCGTCGTTCCGCTTCCTCGTCAACGACGAGGCCATGGCAACCGAAAAGCTCGCCGAAGGCATCCGCGCGTTTGCGGCCGACGCAGTGAAGCTGGAAAAACTGATCGAAGCGCTGCGTTAAGCGTCCGCGTCAGTCGCGGCGGTCGTCGTACGTCGGCAAGACTCGGCGACCCAAGCAGGCGATCACAACTCGCGGCCCCGAACCTCATGGTTCGGGGCCGCGTTCCGTTTACCGGGAATCCGGGATTCCGGGTATCCGCTCATTCTTTCATCCGCTGACGCGGCCTTCGGCCGTTTCCGGCGAGCCGTCTTTTCCTCACGACACAAAGTCACAATCGCGCGAAAACCGTTGCCTAAAATGGTCTGCACGCCTGCTGCTTTGCCCGCCATACGGCGCGAAGGCGTTCATATCCACATTTCGGGAGACGATGATGGAAGTTCAACCCTACGTTTTTTTCAACGGACGCTGCGAAGAAGCGCTCGATTATTATCGTCAGCACCTCGGTGCCGAGGTCACGTTCATGATGCGCTTCAAGGACGCCCCGCCCGACTCGCAGAATCAGCCGCGGGCCGGCGTCGAAGACAAGATCATGCACGCGAACGTTCAGATGGGCTCGACACAGTGGATGGCGTCCGACGGCAATTGCGACCAGGACGCGAAGCCCATGAGCGGCTTCAGCCTGTCGCTGACGGCGGACGACACGGCATCGGCGCAAAAATACTTCAACGCCCTCGCCGACGGCGGTCAGATCGTGATGCCATGGGGCGAGACCTTCTGGAGCAAAGGCTTCGGCATGACGGTGGACCGCTTCGGCCTGATGTGGATGGTGACGTTGCCGCAAGAGTGATCGGCCCGAGCCCTCGCGAGGCACCATGACCGGACATCACCGGCATCATCTCTAACTAAGCCTTCTGCAGAACCCGCGAGCGCCGCTCGATGTTCCAGTTCACCTCTGTCTCGAGTAACGCTGCGCGCAGGCGGTCCACCTGTTCCGCGAGCCGCTGCCCGAGCCAATACGGCCCTTGCAGGTCGGGCGGGAGTTTAGACGCGACGTTTCCCGCGGTTCGCACGTGCGGCGACGCGGCCGGAGTGCAGTCCACCGGCCCGCCGCCCGCCGGATCGCCGGCCGCCGGAATCCCAAAATGCGTCGCGCGGCCAAAGCGCAGGCCGCGCGCAATCGCCAGCAGCATGGCGCGCACCGCCCGCACCTCCGCGCCGCACTGTTCGGCATACGCGGTGCGCGCGGCCGCGCCGGCCTGCATCAATGGACCGGTGGCAAGCAGTTCGAGCGAACTCAGCACCGAGCGATGCAGCCGCTGAATCTCCTCGAGCTTCGCCTGCGGCACGTCGATCTCCTTTGCCACCGAAGGCATCAGCGAACGCAATTGCACGAGCCGCCGGTTGATCGCGAGAAACCGCTTCACCTGCTCTTCCTCGCCAATCGTCTCGCCCTCCAGCAAACGCGTGTAGATTTGCGCGCACTCGCGCAGATTGGCCGCAATACCGTAGCGCCATGAATAAGTGGCGTGTAGCGGCAGCGCGAATGAAAAAGCCAGCGCAATCACAATGCCGATCAGCACGTTCAGCGTGCGCCATAGTCCGACGTCGATCAGATTGTCGCCATGCCCCGCGACGATGCACATCGTGATGGCCGTCAACAGCCCGATATAGCCGGACGAGCCGATCGCGAACCACGCGCAGATCGCGGCGAAGATCGACATCAACACGTAGGTGAGCGGCAGCGAGCCAAGCAGATTCTGCTGCACGATCAGCAGCAGACCGATCGACGCCCCGAGCAAGGTGCCCGCGGCCCGCTCCGCCGCTTTCTTGCGGATATTGCCGTGATGCTGCAAACCGCCGATCACCACGAGCAGCGTCACCGACGACCAGATGCCGTGCGGAATGTCGATACCGGTTGTCGCGAGAATCGAGAACAGCATTGCCAGTCCTACGCGCAGGCTGTGCAGGACCTTCGCGTGTCGATAGCGGTAATACGGCGACGTGATCGCGCGAACCATCCGGCTTACCGCCGAACGGCGCGGAATCACGGTGCGGGAATCGGCAGGAGCCATGGCGGAGTTGAAGACGCTTGTGAGAGACGGTCCCGCTATCGTGCCCTGGAGTGCGCTGCAAACACAAACGCCCGCAGACTTTCATCTGCGGGCGCTGCGTTTGAGTTGCATCGTTTCGCTTGCCGGCCGGCATGCCCGGCCGCCAACAAGCTTGCGACGCTTAGCTTTCGACCACGTCCAGATAGTCTTCCGGACGCGTGCGGTCTTCGGCGCGCTGCATGCCGAACGCGCGCACCAGCAGGCTCACCACCACGGCCACCACCAGGTTCACGATCAGCGACCAGACAGCCGCGTAACCCGGAATCGCCATGCCGAGCAGGTGGATCGTAAAGATCGAACCGGCGAGCTTCAGCGAAACGGCCATCCACGTGCCGGTCGCGATGCCGACCGCCCAGCCGAGCAGCAAGCCGCGATAGTCGAGCACTCGCGTGTACAGACCGAGCACGATCGCGGGCAGCGTCTGGATGATCCAGATGCCGCCGAGCAATTGCAACTGGATCGCATACGTGAGCGGCAGGCCGAGAATGAACGCCACTGCGCCGACCTTCACGATCAGCGACACCAGCTTCGCGACGTTGGTCTCCTGTTCGTGCGTCATGTTGCGATTCACGAACTCCTTGTGGATGTTCCGCGTGTACAGGTTCGCTGCCGCAATCGACATGATTGCCGCCGGCACCAGCGCGCCGATGCCGATCGCCGCGAACGCCACGCCGACGAACCACGACGGGAAGAAGTGCAGGAACAGCGCCGGCACCGCGAAGTTCGGACCGAACGCCTTGAAGTACGGTGCGAATTCCGGCATGTCCTTCACGCCCGAGGCAAGCGCCATGAACCCGAGCAGCGCGAGCAAACCGAGCACCAGCGAGTAAGCCGGCAGCATCGCCATATTGCGGCGGATCGTATTGCCCGATTTCGACGACAACACCGCCGTGATCGAGTGCGGGTACAGGAACAGCGCGAGGGCCGAACCCACCGCGAGCGTCGCATACGCGCTATAGCCGTTCAGACTCGACACGTCCGGCGCCTTCAGCAGCAGCTTGGCCGGCGGCACCGTTGCGAAGATGTGGCCGAAGCCGCCCAGTTGCGGCGGAATCACAATGATCGCAGCGAAGATCGTAATGTAGATCAGGACGTCCTTGACCACGGCGATCATGGCCGGCGCGCGCAAGCCCGACGTGTACGTGTAGGCAGCCAGGATCGCAAACGCGATGATGAGCGGCAGATCGCCGACGAAGCCCTTCGTGTCGAAGCCGAGCGCGCCGATCACCACTTCGATCCCGACCAGTTGCAATGCGATGTACGGCATGGTCGCGACGATACCCGTCACCGCGATTGCGAGAGCGAGCATACGGCTGCCGTAGCGTGCCGATACGAAGTCCGCCGACGTCACGTAGCCCTGACGTTTCGCGATACTCCACAGTTTCGGGAAGACGACGAACGCGAACGGGTAGATCAGGATGGTGTACGGCAGCGCGAAGAAACCGGTTGCGCCCGCACCGAATACCAGCGCCGGCACCGCGATGAAGGTGTACGCGGTATAGAGGTCGCCGCCCAGCAAAAACCAGGTGACGATGGTGCCGAAGCGCCGGCCGCCGAGACCCCACTCTTCCAGATGCGCAAGATCGCCGCGCCGCCAGTGCGCCGCGATAAAACCGAGAATGGTGACGCCGATAAAAAATAGAACGAAGACGAAAGTCGCGATGGCGTTCATTATTGTGCGTCCCCCTGAGGACGGCCCGACGAGCGCGCCTTGGTCTTCATATAGACGAGCGCCGTAATGACTGCGCTGATCAGCACCCAGAGGAGCTGATACCAGTAGAAAAACGGAAAGTCGAACAATACCGGTTCGACCTTGTTGTACGACGGCACCCAGACCATGGCGATCCAGGGCAACAGCAACAGCCAGAGCCAGTGCTTGCTGGCTTTATTCGCGTCGGCGTCGTGAGCCATGACGTCTCCTCTTCCCTATTATTGAAATGTTGGCCCGTGTTCGACGGGTGCTGGACCGCCACGCGGAAAACCGCCTCGCGGCAGCAAGCCCGCGGAGGATCGCCCCGCGTGAGACACGAGTGCCCCGAAAGCCTCGAAAGAGTATAGGAGCCGCGAACGTGCGGTCAAGCAGGGAGGACCCGAGGCATTGACACTGCCGCAAGAGCCGACAGGACGGTGTTTCAGCGGATGTCGGGCGGGAGAAGTGCCTTGGCGAGAACCTGGTCAGGACCCACGCGCAGCGCGGGTCTTGAGGCCTCGGCGCGTTCGCGTGCGGAGGAGAAAACAGCGGATTTCCGGCGCAATGCCGGATAGATAGCAGATCTGAATTCCGTCGCGCGGATGCGACGCTCGTCAGGGTGAGGCCGGTCAGTTATGGCCCGGCCCCTTGCGGCGCTATGCGATCAGATGACGAACGACGCGCCCGTCTGTCCGGTCGACTCCTGCAGACCCTTGATCCATTTGCGGGCGGGCAAGCCGAGTTCCGCTTCGATCAGTTTCGCGCGTGTTTGCAGCGCCGTGAACGGCACGTCGAGCGCGGGGCCGGAAAACGCAATCGCGATGCGGTTGCCGTCGTGCACTTCCGGCAGCGCGACGACGCGACCGTCGAACGCTTCGTTCAGACGCTTCATGTTGCGCACAAAGCTCGGGTGATCGCCGAACAGATTGACCGTTGCGACGCCCGCATCGCTCAGACACGCGCGAGCCGCACGGTAGAAGCCGACGCTGTCGAGCACCGGGCCGCGCGCCGTTGCATCGTAAATATCGATCTGCAATGCGCCGATCGTGCCGTGGTTCGCGCGGTCGTTGACGAAGTCCCACGCGTCCGTCTCATGCATGGTGAGGCGTGCGTCGTCCGGCGGCAACTCGAACATTGCGCGAGCGGCGATGACCACCGCCGGGTTTACTTCGACCGCCTCGACTTTGGCGCGCTTCAGGAAGCGATGTGCGAACTTGGTGAGCGCAGCCGCGCCAAGGCCGAGCTGGACGATGCGCCTGGGCGTTTCGATGAACAGCAGCCACGCCATCATTTGCTGAGCGTATTCGAGTTCGATGTGGTCCGGCTTGCGCAGACGCATCGCGCCTTGCACCCATTCCGTGCCGAAATGCAGATAACGCACGCCGCCCTCTTCCGAAAACGTGACGGGCGCAAAACGCGGCTTGCGCGGCGTTTCGATTTGCGGCGCGTCGTGCAGATCGTCGTCGTGCGGCGACTTTTTCTTGTTGCGCGCCACCTCGCGCTTGCCCGCACCGTCGGCATTGCGGTTGCGGAATGCACGCGCTTCAGCCGAAGCGCGCTTGATGAGTTTCGTCATGTCAGGATGTCGCGCCACAGGCGCAATTTTTGATCGAACGAGAGCATAGCATTGGCCGGACTGGACGAAGGCAATACGAGGGTCGTGTAGCCCGCCTCGCCGATCACCGGCGCGAAGCGGCCCGCCGTCTTGCCGTTGAAGCAGACCTTGCGCAGCTTCGGCGCGTGTTCGCGTAGCGATGCAAAGTCGTTCGGCTGCGCGTTGCGAATGGCCGCATCGAGACTGCCTTCGCGATGGCACGCGGCGAGCACGTCCCACACACCGATCCCGTGAGAAAGCACGCGCCGCAGCCGCTCTTCGTAGGCGAGTTCTGCGAGTGGGTCGTCGAGCACGGCGCCAAGCAGACGCCAGAACTGGTTGCGCGGATGCGCGTAGTACTGGGTCGCGGCGAGCGACGCCTCGCCGGGAAAGCTGCCGAGAATCAGCGTATGTGTGTCGGCGGCGACAACCGGAGGAAAGCCGATCAGCATTATCTGCTCCGCTCGCTGGCCGCATGGGACACGGGATGCGCGCGCGATGCCGTGTGCTCGATCGGCCGGCCATGTTCGCGCATGCGCGGGTGACCTGCGGGAGTGGAGTCGACGGAGGGAGCGAGTGAGCGGCGAGCGCCGCCTGCGTTCGCTAATGACGCAAGATGCGTCCACAGTGCCGGCAGGAAACATTCGGTGACCATCAGCGGCTCGCCATGCCGCTCGAACACCGAGCGGCGCGCCGACAGTGCGTGCGGCGGCACCCCGCCGACTTCACGCGCCGCCAGCCGGTACAGCGGATGCCGCGCGGTCACGCGGCGGCTGACAAGCGCCGATCGCGCGACGCTGCTATCGCTATACAGCAGCTCGGCAAGCGGCCGCGTGCGCAGGCGTCGCGTGGCTTGCCATACGCCGACGCTCGCGGCCAGAGGCGCAACACTGTGCGCGGCGACGAACGGCACGGCATCGACCGACAAGACGACCTCGCGCACCCACACCGGCGCGCGCGCGGGCAGACCCAACGCGGCATGCTCGTCGGCCCAGGCCAACGCCACGCCTTCACGCGTGACACGCACCGCGACTTCGCCGAGCGCGCGCAGATGCGCGGTCAGCGAACCGCCACGGGTCAACCAGTCTTTCTGCGCGGCGCCGAGGCCAGGCGAGGGAGCGACGCGCCAGTGCGCGTCGGCAGCATCGAAACGGATAGGCATGGGTTCGGATTATAACGGCGCGACTGTCGGACGATTGCCCGGCCCGCACGCGTCTTTTCCGACGATCCGGCTGCACCGCCGCATCGGTATCGAAATGCCCAATCGGGTCGCCGATTTCGGAAAGGTCCGATTCTCCAACGCCGCGACCCACGATAAAACCTCCGTGCTTTACGAACCGGCGATTCGCCCGCTGTCGACGGGCGCGCCATCCGATGTGCAAACGAACGAGAGAGCAAACATGAAGAAAATTCTGAGCATGAGCGCCTGCGCAATATCGGTGCTGCTGATGGCTGGCTGCGCCGCGCCGTTGAACCGCGATACTGAGACGTCGTTGAACAAGGCCGTGGGCATCGAGGTTGCACCGGTCGCGGATGGCGTCGCCGTGAAGCTGCCCGAGAAAGCGCTGTTCGATTTCAACAAATCGGAAGTGCGCGGCGATGCGAGCGCGGTGGTCGACCGGTCCGCGGTGCTGCTCAAGCGCAGCAAGAAGCCGGTCATCGTCGAAGGCTACACGGACAATGTCGGCACGCTCGACTACAACCAGCAACTCTCGGAAGCGCGCGCCACCGCGGTGGGTTACGCGCTCGTGGCGCGCGGCGTGACGATGGAGCGCATTCGCACCAAAGGCAACGCGTACAACAATCCGGTTGCAAGCAACGACACGCCCGAAGGACGCGCGCTCAATCGCCGCACTGAGATCGTGGTGCGCGGCGAAACCATGGAAACGTTGATGGGCAAGAAGTAGGCACCAGCCTCTTCAGGCGGATTACGCTAGTCACACCCAGGGCCGGCTGCGCCGCGCGCGCCCGGCTCATCTGCCGATTCATTCGCCAACTCAGCTGCAGACTCAGCTGCCGACGTACTCCTGCAGCGCCTGCGCGACGTCAGCGAGCACCGTTTCCCATTGATTCAACTCACGCTGTCTGAAAAGACGCATTGACGGATACCACGGACTATCGGCGCGTCCGGCCATCCAGCGCCAGTCTGTAAAGGTGGGCACCAGTACCCACACCGGCGTGCCGGAGGCGCCGGCAAGATGCGCGACCGCAGTGTCTACGGTAACGACCAGATCGAGCGACTGAATGATCGCCAGCGTATCCATGAAGTCGTGAATCTCCGGTCCGAGAACATGCATGTCGATCTCCTCGGACAAAGCCGCCGCGTCGTGCTGCGCCGCCCCTTTTTGCAGCGAGAACCAACGCACGCCCGGCTGCTCCAGAAAAGGCGGCCATTGCTGAAGCCCAATGGACCGATAGCGGTCGAGCGCATATGCGGGATTGCCCGCCCAAACGATCCCGACGCGCTTCGTGAACGGCCCTTGCGCCTTGACAGAACCAAGTGCGTCCATGCGGTCACGCCAGCGCTGCATCGCTGCAGGCTGTGCCTGCACATAAGTCGTGGCAAGCGGCAACATCGGCAATTCGAGTTTCATATGCGCAGGCATGCTCAACATGCGGCACCAGTAGTCGTACGGGCCGGGCGGCGCTGTGGTCCATGCCGCATGCACGCCCGCCGCATGGCGCGCCACATCGCCAAGCGGCTCTTCGATCCAGACGTCCACCTGCGCGCCACGCCGATGCAGCCAGTCGGCCATACGCAGAAACTGGATCTGATCGCCAAGGCCCTGTTCGCCGATCAGCAGGAAACGGCAACCGAGCACGCGCTCGCCTTGCCACTCCGGGAAATCCGGGCGAACCAGATCGTGATTTTCCGGTAGTGCGTCATGCCACCGGTATTGCTTCCAGCCTCGTTCGAAATCGCCCGCGCGGAGCTGTGATGCCGCGAGGTTGAACTGCATCGACGGGTTGTCCGGCATGAGCCGGGCGGCCTCGGTGGTATGCATCTGCATGTGCTCGAAGTCGCCGAGCATATTGAGCGCGAACGACGCGTTGTGATGCAGCCAGGCGTTGTTCGGTTCAACGCTGATTCCCTGCCTCGCGACGCTGACCGCGTCCGCAAAACGATGCGCGCTGTTCAGAGTGAATGCGAGTTGCTGCAGAGCTGCTGCGTCGGAACTGCAGCGTGCGCGCAGGGCCGGCAACAGATCGCCGATCTCGGCATCGCGCTGCGCCTTCGACAAAGCCGCGATCAGCATGAACGCATCTGCAATGTTCGCGGAGTCGAGCGCCCATGCTCGCGCCCAATAGTTCGCTGCATCGGCGTGCTGCTCCTGTTCCGTGCAGATCTGCGCGAGCGCGCGAACCGCATGGTGCAAAGTGGGCTCGAAGCGGATCGCGGTCTGATAGTGTTGGCGCGCCTCGGCGAGTCGCGCGGAGAGCTTCAGGCAATCAGCAAGATTCCGATGAATGCTGGCACTCTCACCACTTAAGTTCAGCGCGCGATGGTAGAACGCCTCGGCCGCGATCCGATTGCCGCCCAGTACCGCAAGCAGTCCGCGATGTTCCCAGATATCAGCACGATCGGGCGCGAGGTTTAGCGCGCGATCCAGCAGCTCGCAGGCACGCTCGAGCGCGCCGTCGCGAAAGTATGCAAGCCCTAGTTGATGCAGTGCGTCTGCGTCTGAATCTGCATCTAGGTCGGCTGGCAGGGCCTCGCTGCGTGATAACCCCGAATCGCCCGTGTCAGTTGTCATCAGCCGGTTACTGCCGGATGCGCTGCGTGGCTCGATTCCTTGTTGGTCGCGCCGGCCGCCATCAGCGCTTGCAGGCGCGCCGTCACACGCTCGATGACGGGAGCCCAGTGCCCCGGCTGCGGCTGCCTGAAGAGCTCCACCGAGTAGTACCAGGGTTGCGCCTCCTCGTTGCCCCACGCCCAGTGCGACACGTGGTCGAGCATCGCCAACACCGGCCGCCCTAACGCGCCGCCAAGATGCAACGGTGCACTGTCGACCGTGACTAGCGCGTCGAGCGCACCGAGATGGGCGGCAACGTCGTCGAAGCCGGCGTGATATTGCGCCGTCATGTCGCACACGCTGTAACCCTGCGCGGTCAGCACCGCGACATCGGCCGCACGTCCTGGCGTAAGCGAATAGAACATGACATCTGCAAGCGACAGCAACGGTTCAAGCGTTGCCCGCGCAATCGAACGCTTTTCGTCGCGACGATGCGTAGGGCTTCCCGCCCACACGAGCCCAACATGCAGTCTCGCCTGCGGCGCCTGTCTGCGTAGCTGCTCACGCCACGCGCTCACCTTGTCCGGATCTGCGTGAAGATACGCATCGCCCCGGATATGCTCCGGCTGCAGGTCCAGCACAAGCGGCAAGCTCATGATGGGCAGGCTGTAATCCGGCGCGCCGAGCGGGCCGTCTTCGATGGACACGCAGTCCGCGTAAAAACGCGTGAGTAGCGCGTGCAACGACTTGCGCACGCAGAGCACGAGCCTGCCGCCTTCCTGACGCACGCGGTCGGCAAGTTGCGGGACATAGCGCACCATGTGAATGTCGTCGCCGTTGCCCAGTTCGCTGTGCACGACAAGCGTCTTGCCGGCGAGCGCCTCCCCTTGCCAGCGCGGACAAAGGCGAGCCATAACCGAAACGATATTGTTCGGCTCGCGGTCGTCGCGTGCGAGGCGTGCCTCGAAACGCTTCCAGCCGCTTGCCCATGCGCCGCGCCGCAGATCCAGGTCTGCAAGATCGACTGCCGGCGTCACCGCGTGCGGATTGACCGCGAGTGCTTCTCGCAACATCGCGGCACTATCCTCGTAGCGCGCCTGTTCGCATAGATAGAAGCCAATCGCGGCGAGCACGTCCGCATTGCCTGGCGACGCAGCATTCGCGGCGCGCATGGTCGCCTCGGCCGCCGCGGCGTCGTTACACTGCCATTGCGCGTGGCTGAGCTGCCACGCCATTTCCGCGTCTGCGGGATTGCGCGCCAGCGCCTCGCGGCACACGTGCTCGACCGCAGTCCAGTCGCGAACCTCGCGCAATGCCAGCACGAACTGCAACGGCAACGCCGGATCGACGGCCGGATCGAGCGAATATGCGCTCGCGAGCGCGGCACGCCGCTCCTCGCGCGCGCCCGGACCGCTGGCCCCGCCCGCCCCACCCGCCGCACCGAGCGAAATAGCCAGCCACCACGGCGCGCGCGCGTCATGCGGCGCTCGCTGCCGATAGGCGCGCAACATATGCGCCGCCGCGGAATGCGCGCCACACCCGTTGATGAGCCAGACGATCCATTCGAGCGTGGTGGCAAGCGGCTGCGCGGCGACCGCGATCTCGCTGTGATGCCGCGCGACCTCGGCGCGGGCGAGCGCGTCGGCAAACAGCGCAAGGCGAGCATGGCGCGCGCCGCCGGCTTCAGCTTGTGCCTGCGATGCGCTGTGATACGCCTCTTCAAAACGCCCGGCGCTCGCGTGCAGATCGGCATGCAACTGCCATGTCACGCCAGCGGCGGCCAGTTCGGCCGCACGCAGCACTGCCGCGTGGTGGCCCTCCTCGCGCAGAACCGACCAAAGAAGATGAACCGTCTCGAGAGGCGTTGTGACATTGATCAGTGCCGCCGGAGCGGCCAAAGCGGAATCGGACATGAAAACTCAGAAAGTGCCGCAACGCGCAGGCGCTTCAATCGCCAAAGAGATTCCACGCGCACGGCTTGTACAAAAAGTGGCTCGAAGAACGTGCCCGATCTTCGAGCCGCCCAGTTTCGAAGCGCGACGGTCAAGATAATGCCGTGCCCTGTGTCTCATAAACTAATCTCAATTTATGGTCGTTGATTAGTTTTAGTTAGTTAACCATAATTAATTTTGCACGACGTCGAAATAAACCCAAGGCGCCGAGCAAATCTATAACTAGCAGCAGGGAGTCAGCTTGAGTACTACAAACGTAAAGGAAACTTCTGACCGTATCGCGCATCTTGCGTCGGTCGTATTGGCTCGTCAGGGCGCTACCCATATCGAGAAAGAGCTAGCCGGCTCCGCGCTCGCGCAACACCACACTGCTAAACAGACGAGCGCGGCAATCGGCAGCCTCGCGGCGCAGGTGCTCGGCGATCATCATTCCAGTTTCGAGGCGAAGGAGCTGGCCGGGAGCGTGCTTGCGCAAGTGCGTCACCTGCACGGGCTAACATTCGCCCATTAATGCACATGCAGTGACCGATCCGGATTTCTCTCGGTCGGCCCATAACACCACAAAGCGCGCGGCAAAAAAAATGCGCTGCCGAAGCAGCGCATTTTTCTTCCACTAGGGTTTAGCGTCGGTTCGACGCTAAACGATCAGGCTCAGTTCGCGCGCGCAAGCAACAACGCGTTCGTACGCTTCACGAAGCTCGCCGGATCTTCAAGCGCGCCGCCCTCGGCCAGCAAAGCCTGGTCGAACAGCAGGTGGCACCAGTCGTCGAAGTTCGCGCTATCGGCATGCAAGCCCTTGACCAGTGCGTGCTCCGGATTCACTTCCAGAATCGGATGGAACGAAGGCGCCTGCTGTCCTGCGGCCTTCAGCATGCGCTGCAGGTAACCGCTCATCTCGCCGTCGTCGGCAACGAGGCACGACGGCGAATCGGTCAGCCGGAACGTGAGGCGCACGTCTTTTGCCTTGTCCTTCAGCGCTTCCTTCATCTTGTCGACGAGCGGCTTAAGCTCCTCGCTCACCTTTTCCTGCGCCTCTTTTTCCTCGTCGTTCAGCGCGCCCAGATCGAGATCGCCGCGCGCCACGCTTTGCAGCGGCTTGCCGTCGAATTCGTTCAGGAACGATAGCATCCATTCGTCCACGCGGTCGGTCAGCAGCAGCACTTCCATACCCTTCTTGCGGAACACTTCGAGATGCGGGCTGTGCGTCGCGGCCTGCCAGGTGTCGGCGGTCACGTAGTAAATCTTGCTTTGCTCCGGTTTCATGCGCGCGACGTAATCGGCGAGCGACACATTCTGCTCCGGCGTTTCCGTATGCGTGGACGCAAAGCGCACGAGCTTGGCAATGCGCTCGCGATTCGCAAAATCTTCGCCGATGCCTTCCTTCAGCACCTGGCCGAACTCTTTCCAGAAGCCGGCGTACTTCTCCTTGTCGGCGTCGTTATCCGAGTTGGCCAGATCTTCCAGCATCGACAGCGCGCGCTTGGTCACGCCCTCGCGGATCGCCTTGACGTCGCGGCTTTCCTGCAGGATCTCACGCGAGACGTTAAGCGGCAGATCGCTCGAATCGACCACACCCTTGACGAAGCGCAGGTACGCGGGCAGCAGTTGCTCGGCGTCGTCCATGATGAACACGCGCTTCACGTACAGCTTCAGCCCGCCGCGATGATCGCGGTTCCACAGGTCGAACGGCGCGTGGCTCGGCACGTAGAGCAACTGCGTGTATTCGCTCCGGCCTTCGACGCGGTTATGTGTCCACGTGAGCGGATCCTGATGATCGTGCGACAGATGCTGATAAAACTGCTTGTACTGCTCTTCGGTGATGTCGTTCTTCGCACGGGTCCACAGCGCGCTGGCCTGATTGACGGTCTCGTCCTCGTCTTTCGTGACCATCGCGCTCTTTTCCGCGTCCCACTCTTCCTTCTTCATCAGGATGGGCAGCGCGACGTGATCGGAATACCGCTGAATGATCGACTTGAGCCGATGCGACGACAGCAGTTCGTCTTCATCTGCACGCAGATGCAGCGTGATGGTCGTGCCGCGCGCGGCGCGCTCGATCTGCTCGACGGCGAAATCGCCCTCGCCGGCGCTTTCCCAGCGCACGCCTTCCGACGCCGGCAATCCGGCGCGGCGCGTCTCAACGCTGATCTTGTCCGCGACGATGAAGCCCGAGTAGAAGCCCACGCCGAACTGCCCGATCAGTGCAGCGTCTTTCTGCTGATCGCCCGACAGCTTGCCGAAAAATTCCTTGGTGCCCGAGCGCGCGATCGTGCCGAGGTTCGCGATAGCTTCGTCACGGCTCATGCCGATGCCGTTATCGTCGATCGTGATGGTGCGCGCGTCCTTGTCATACGACACGCGAATGCGCAGATTCGGGTCGTTCTCGTACAACCCGCTGTTTTCAATTGCTTCGAAACGCAGCTTGTCGGCCGCGTCGGACGCATTGGAAATCAGCTCGCGCAAAAAAATTTCCTTGTTGCTGTACAGCGAATGGATCATCAGTTGCAGAAGCTGTTTCACTTCTGCCTGAAAGCTCATGGTTTCTTGTGCCATGGTCGGACTTCCTCTCTGTTGCGAATCGGTTTTTGCGAATCGGGTGTTGCAGATGCGCTTCGGGTCAGGCGTGGCACGGGGCCGGATTGCCGACGTGCGGTGCCGTGCCGCCGGATCGTCCGCCTAAATAAGGGCGATGCGGCGCCGTTTCAAGAGGCGCGGCGCGCAACGCCGTCCAGGTAACGGCAGAGGAACGTCGCCAGTTCCGGATCCCCGCAATTGGCGATGTTGAAGCGCATCCACGTGGTAGGCGACTGCTGCGGCGAAAAAAGGCTGCCGGGCGTCAGCAGAAACCCGGCTTCGTGGCCGGCGGCCGCAAGGCCGTCGGCGTCGACTCCGGTGTCGGCCCACACGAACATACCGGCCGTGGGTGTCAGGAACAGCTTCAGGCCGGTCTTTTCCAGCATCCGCACGGATTTTTCGCGTACGCCGTCTAGCCGCGCACGCAACCGCTCGACGTGGCGTCGGTAATGACCCTCGGTGAGGATTTTGTACAGCACCCGCTCGTTCAATTCCGGGCTCGTCATGCCGACCAGCATTTTCTGATCGCTGACCGCCTTCGCGACTTCCGGCGCGCACGCGATGAAACCAACGCGCAGATTCGGCGCGAGCGTCTTCGAAAAACTTCCCAGATAGATCACGCGCTTGAGCTGATCGAGGCTTGCCAGCCGCGTGCCCGCATAGCTCGGCGGGCAGAGATCGCCGTAAATGTCGTCTTCGACCACGATGAAGTCGTACGCCTCGGCAAGCCGCAAGATGCGGAACGCCTGCGCCGCCGTCAGTGACGTGCCGGTCGGATTCTGCAGCACCGAATTGATCACCAGCATCTTGGGCCGCCACGTCTGCACCAACGATTCGAGCGCGTCGAGATCCGGGCCGTCCGGCGTATAGGGCATGCCGACAAGCCGTGCGCCTTGCGACGCGAAGCGCCCGAACATCTGGAACCACGCCGGATCGCCGACGATCACCGAATCGCCCGCCTTCACATAAATGCGCGAAATCAGGTCGATCGCCTGCGTGATGCCCGACACCATCACGATCTGCTCGGGCGACGCGCCAATCTCCAGTTCCTCGAGCCGCGTCTGCAATTGCTGGCGCAGCGGCAGAAAACCGAGCGGCGTGCCGATCCCCAGCATCTGCGCGCCGCTTTGCCGGCCCAGCGTGCGCAGCGCGTTGGTGATCAACTCGCCGTCGAGCCAGCGCGCCGGCAGATAGCCGAGACCCGGACTGCGCTCCGGGCGCGCCCCGGTATGCAGCATGTTGCGCAGCAGCCAGACCACGTCGATGGTCGCCGGCGCGGGCGCCTGCGTGACCGGACGCATTTCCGAAACCGCCGCGCCCGCCAGACGCTCGCGCACGAAGAAACCCGAGCCGCGCCGCGACTCCAGGTAACCCTGCGCGACTAGCCGCTCGTACGCCTCGACCACCGTGAAACGCGACACGCCTTTGTCGAGCGCCAGCTTGCGGATGGACGGCATACGCATGCCGGGGCGAAACACCCGCTCTTCGATGCGGCGGCGGGCCCATTGCACGAGTTGCTCGACCAGCGTCAGCGACGCCGTGTCGTGCGGGGCGGGAATTTGTGTAAGCGGGACGGACATAGACGCACTCCAACTGTACCGAACGGTATCGAATCGATTGTACCGTTACTGTGCAGGTCGCCGCCGCTACATTTGAGACAGAAGAAGCGCGCCGGCCGGATTCGCGGCGTCTTCGAAGTACCGAGCCTGGCGGCGATCCCGCCGAGCAGGCTACCGGATGCGTGAGCGCCGTTTTGCAGCGGCGAGCGAACCGATAAGGGCAAGCCGGCAAGCTAACCGGCACGCGCCCCCAGACAGACTCACGGCCAGTCGCCGTGAAGTTGCCGTGAAGCCGCCGCAAAGACCTCGCACCGCACGTTGATCGCCCGTTAAGGGCACGTCGATCGCCCGTCAAGCGCACGTTCGCGGGTCGTCGTCGCCCCGTGACCGGTTATGCTTACGTGCCCGGGCCCCCGCACACGCTGCGCGTGGTGCGGGTCCGGCCCGATGTGAAACCCGTTTTCCCGATCCGCAATGACCGCACATTTGCTTCGTCTCGATCATCTCGTTGTCTCCGCCCGCACGCTCGACGAGGGTACGCAGTACGTCGCCGACGTTCTCGGCGTGGCACCGGCCGGCGGCGGCGCGCATCCGTTGATGCGGACCCACAACCGCCTGCTGAACCTGTGGGACGGCGCGTATCTGGAAGTAATCGCAATCGATCCGCATGCCGACGCCACGCAGGAATCGGCCGCCGCCGCGCCGCGCGCGCGGCTCTTCGCGCTCGACGACCCCGCCACGCACGCGCGCCTCGAGAACGGGCCGTATCTGTCGCATTGGGTCGTCCGCGTCGACCGCCCGAAGCATCTGCCGACGTGGCAGGCCCAGTACCCGCAACGCATCCCGCCGATCGTGCCTCTCACGCGCGGCGAGTTCAGCTGGGGGCTGTCCATTGCGGACGACGGCGCGTTTCCCTCCTGGCAAGGCGCCGGCGACGGCGTGCTGCCCTCGCTCATCCAGTGGGATACGGCGCGGCATCCGTCGGAGTCACTTCCGGAAACCGGCATCGCACTAAAAGCGCTGAACGGCCAGCATCCGCAAGCCGGGACGGTGGCCGCGCAATTGCAGTGGCTAGGCGCCGCGCATCTGATAAAGCTGCATCCGACGGACGACGCAGCGGCCCCGCCCGCGCTCACCGCCGAGTTCGAAACACCCAACGGTCTACGGACCCTTAAATAGCCAGCGCGCGCGGGTCGCCGACTCGCGCGATAATCGAAGTTTTGACAGGTTCCAGACACACCAGCAGAGGAGACCATGGACCAAAGCGACTTGAAAGCCCCCACGTGGCATTTGTCCGAACGCGCACGCAAGCTCACCAGCTCGGCGATCCGCGAGATCCTGAAGGTCACGGAGCGGCCCGAAGTCATTTCGTTCGCGGGCGGCCTGCCCTCGCCGGCCACCTTCCCGGCCGAACGTATGCGCGAAGCGTCCGACCGCATTTTGCGCGACTCGCCCGCCGCCGCGCTTCAGTACAGCGCAACGGAAGGCTATGCGCCGCTGCGCGAGTGGGTCGCGAAGCGCTACTCGGTGAACGGCGCGCAGATCCGCCCGAGTCAGGTGCTCATCACCACCGGCTCACAGCAGGCGCTCGATCTGCTCGGCAAGGTGCTGGTCTGTCCGCAAAGCCCCGTACTGGTCGAAACGCCGACCTACCTCGGCGCGCTGCAATCGTTCTCCATGTACGAACCGCACTACATCCAGGTGCCGACCGACGAACAAGGGCTGATTCCCGAAGGACTCACGCCCGAACTTACCGCCGGCGCCCGCCTGTTGTACGCACAACCGAATTTCCAGAATCCGACTGGCCGCCGCCTGCCGGTCGAGCGCCGCCGCGCGCTCGCCGAATTCGCGAAGACCGCGCCGTTCCCGGTAATCGAAGACGATCCCTACGGCGCGCTGGATTATGCGGGCGAACCGCTGCCGACCATGCTGTCGATGGCGCCCGACCACATCGTCCACCTGGGTTCTTTCTCCAAGGTGCTCGCGCCGGGTCTGCGGGTCGGCTACATCATCGCGCCCGAAGAGTTGATCTTCAAACTCGTGCAGGCCAAGCAGGCCACCGACCTGCATACGCCGAGCTTTACCCAACGCATCGTCCATGAAGTGATCAAGGACGGCTTTCTCGACACGCATGTGCCGACCATCCGCGAGCTTTACCGCGACCAGTGCGCGGCAATGCTCGCCGCGCTCGAGCGTTACATGCCCGAAGGCGTGCAGTGGAACCGTCCCGAAGGCGGCATGTTCATCTGGGTGAGCCTGCCTGCGCAAATCGACAGCATGAAGCTGCTCGAGGAAGCGGTCGCACAGAATGTCGCGTTCGTGCCGGGCGGTCCGTTCTTCGCCAACGAAGCGCAGCACAACACATTGCGCCTGTCGTTCGTCACGGTGCCGCCGGCGAAGATCGACGAAGGCGTGTCGCGTCTCGCGACGCTGGTCCGCGCCAAGCTCTGAAACTAGCCGGCCCGTTCGCCGCAACCACCTCTCATTACCGACCCGAGGACACAACATGGCTCAAACTAATGTTTATGACAAGCTGAAGGAACTGGGCATCGAATTGCCGAACGCCGGCGCGCCGGCGGCCGCCTATGTGATGAGCGCGCAAAGCGGCAATACCGTGTACCTGTCCGGCCACATCGCGAAGAAGGACGGCAAGGTGTGGGCGGGCAAGCTCGGCGCCGAGCTCAGCACCGAAGACGGCAAGGCCGCGGCGCGATCGATCGCCATCGACCTGCTTGCCACACTGCACGCGCATGTGGGCGATCTCAACCGCGTCACGCGCATCGTCAAGCTGATGAGTCTGGTCAATTCCACGCACGAATTCACCGAGCAGCACCTCGTCACGAACGGTGCGTCGGAACTCGTCGCCGACGTGTTCGGCGAGCGCGGCAAGCACGCACGCTCGGCATTCGGCGTCGCGCAGATTCCGCTCGGCGCATGCGTCGAAATCGAAATGATCGCGGAAGTCGAGTAACGCATCGCGATTTAAGGCCGGCTCGTCCGGCCTGTCGCATTGAACGCGTCGCGAGGTGTCGATCACCCGCGGCGCGTTTTGCATTTGTGGCGAGGTAGCCCGTTCCCGCAGCAGCAGATAGAATCCGCGAACCCTATCAACCGCAGGAATCGCCGGACCGCCCCCGATGCCCGCTAACACAGTTCGTTTCAAACAGGTCGACGTGTTCACGTCGGTGCCGTTCAAAGGCAATCCGCTTGCTGTCATATTCGACGCCGACACGCTCAGCGCCGATCAGATGCAGGCGATCGCGCACTGGACCAATCTGTCCGAAACAACCTTCCTGTTGAAGCCGACGGACTTGGCCGCCGACTATCGCGTGCGCATTTTCACGACTCAAGGGGAATTGCCCTTTGCCGGTCATCCGACGCTCGGCACCGCGCACGCCCTGCTCGAAAGCGGCTATCAGCCGAAACAACCGGGCAAGCTCGTTCAGCAGTGCGGCGTGGGGCTCGTCGAATTGCAGTCCGTTCGTGAGGACTCCGGCCACATGCATGGCGCGTGGGCCTTCGCCGCACCGCCTGCGCGAATTTCGCCGCTGCCGGAACAGCAATACGCCGCACTGTCTACGGCTTTGCGTAGCGACGCGATAGACTTCGGCGCCACGCCGAGCGCCGTCGACAATGGCGCGCCGTGGCTCGTCGTCCGCGTGAATTCGGCGCGCGATTGTCTCGCGCTGCAACCCGACGCCGCAGCGCTCGCGCGCATCGTGCAATCGGTCGGCACGCACGGTCTCGCCGTTTATGGTCCGCACGAGGCCGGCGGCCCTGCCACGCTCGAAGTGCGCTGCCTGATGGCGGGCGGCGCGTTCGGCGTCGGCGAAGACCCTGTTACCGGCAGTGCCAATGCGGCGCTCGCGGGTTTGTTGAGTGCGCAGAATCTACGGCCGGGCGCGAGCTACACCGCGCGCCAGGGCACCGCGCTCGGACGCGCCGGCCAGGTCTTCGTGCGCTACGACGACACGAACAGCAAGACGTGGATCGGCGGCTCCTCGGTGACTGTCGTCGACGGTACGTTCCGGATGCCGTGACCGGCCCATCGTTTGCTTACATCTCACCGCATTGAATGGAGCAATCGCAAGGCTCCTGCAAGGCAGTGAAGAAGCAAACGCACGCAACTTGCCCCATTCGCCACGCTTAACCACGTTTAGCCACAAAAAGCCGCTCGCTGTGCTGAGCCGATGCAATTCGCATAAAGACCGCCCGAAAAGACCACGCACGTGACAGCCGCCATGCCGGAACGCCGAACCTCGATGCAGCATCCGAATACCAGTTCCAACGCCGTTCTATCCCGCTCATGCTCCGACTCGCGGACCGGCGGACTATGGAGCGCGCCAAGGAACCAAGCGGAAAACCGCAGCCCGGACGGACCGCAAAACAGCCTCGATACAGGCGCGGACCGCGCCAGCGTATACCCGATGCCGGGACCCTTCCTTAATCCAGTGGCATTAAGTAATATCGAAACGTACTCGACAAAGTGCGAACGATCAGGCGCCAGGCCACGCCCTTTCTTGCGCAGTAGTTCCGGCAACTTGGTCACCATGCAGCCATCCATGAAAACAGCGCCGACGACCCTCGCGCGTTCGCAACCGGCCCCCAGTCGGGTACGGGCCGCCTGATGAGCAAAACCCGCTTCTCCGATCAGCGCGAAGCCAAAAGCCGCCGCGATCCCGCTGCGTCCAGACGGCGTGCGCTGTTCGCGATTCCCGCGCTCGGCGTACTGGTGCTGGTGCTTCTATGGACCGTGATCTTCGCGCGTCTTTCCGTCGAGAAAGAAGCCACTTATCGCGAGGCCATGGCGTCTGCCGCGATTCTCTCGGCAGCGCTCGAACAGCATACGATCAAGGCGATTCACCAGGTCGATCAGATCACGCGGTTCGTCAAATACGAGTTCGAGAAGACACCGGGACGTTTCGATCTTGCCAGCACGGTTGAAAAAGGCGTCGTGCAAAGCGAGACGCTCGTGCAGGTATCGCTGATCGATGAACGCGGGCAGTTGATCGCCAATACGGCCGAGCTGAATCCCAAACGCATCGATCTGTCGGACCGCGAACACTTCAAGGTCCACGAGCACGAAAACGACGACCAGTTGTATATCAGCAAGCCGGTGCTCGGCCGCGTGTCGGGCCACTGGACCTTGCAGATGACGCGGCGCCTGAATCATCCGGACGGCACGTTTGCGGGTGTCGTCGTGGTATCCGAAGACCCGAGCTATTTCACGAGCGACTTCTACAACAACGCGGCGATCGGCCGCGAAGGCGTGATCGCGGTCATCTCCGACAACGGCAGGGTGCTCGCGCGCCGCACCGGCAGCGCCGTGAATGCGAACGGCTCGTTCTCGGCGAGCGGCTCGTATCCGACGTCGGAACACGTCTCGGGCACCTATGTCGATTCGATCGACAACGTCACGCGCATCGTGTCGTACCGGCATATCGACGGTTATCCGCTCGGCGTGCTGGTCGGTCTGTCGCAAGCCGAGGAGTTCGCCGACTACAACCATACGCGCAACGTCTATCTGCTGATGGCGGGGTTCATCTCGCTCGCCATGCTGAGCTTCTTCGCCGTGGCAACCGGCCTGATCGGCAAGCTGCTCGGCCGCGAGCGCGAAATGACGCATCTGGTCGAATACGACCTGCTCACCGGCTTGCGCAATCGCTATGCAACCTTGCGGACGCTGCGCCACGAAGTCGCGCAACCGGCCAACCTGGGCCGCCTCGCGATTCTGTTTATCGACCTCGACAACTTCAAGACGGTCAACGACACGCTCGGTCACAACGCCGGCGACATCGTGCTGCAAATGACGGCCTCGCGGCTCTCCACCGCGGTCGCGGACGACGGCACGCTAAGCCGCATCGGCGGCGACGAGTTCGTCGTTGTCATCAAGGGCGAGGACGTCGAGAAGCGCGCGGTCGCGCTCGCCGAAGCGGCAGCGGAAGCCTTCGCGAAACCGTTCGAAGTGCGCGGCAGTTCGTTCGTGCTGCATGCGAGCATCGGCATCGCGCTTTATTCGGTCGCCAACGAAAGCGAGATCGACCTGCTGAAAAAAGCCGACCTCGCGATGTACAGCGCGAAAGATGCGGGCAAGAACTGCTACCAGTTCTATTCACCGCAACTGTCGCATCGCGCCGACCATCTGATGAAGTGGGAGCAGCAGTTGCGCGTCGCGCTTGCCGAAGGGCAACTGTTTCTTGCCTACCAGCCGAAGATCGATCTCACGCGCCGCTGCATCACCGGCTTCGAGGCGCTGGTGCGCTGGAACCATCCGCAGCACGGTCTGATTCCGGCCAACGAATTTATTCCGGTCGCGGAGTCCACCGGCCTCATCGTGCCGATCGGCGACTTCGTGATCGAGACCGCGTGCAGGCAACTGGCCGTGTGGCAGCAGCAAGGCTACGACACGCTGTCGCTCGCGGTGAACATTTCGGCTGTGCAGTTCTGGCGCGGCGATCTATACGAAACGGTGTCGCACGCGATCGAGGAAAGCGGCATTTCGGCACGCCGCCTGGAACTCGAAATCACGGAAACGGCGATGATGGAATATCCGGAACTCGTCTCCGAAAAGATCTTTGCGCTCAAGCGCCTTGGCGTGCGGATCGCACTCGACGACTTCGGCACTGGCTATTCGTCGCTGTCGTATCTGAACCGTTTTTCCGTGGATACGCTGAAGGTGGACCGCTCGTTCGTTCAGGCTATTCCGGGCGACCGCAGCGTTTGCGTGATGGTCACCGCGATCGTCAATCTGGCGCGCTCGCTTGGGCTGACGGTGGTTGTCGAAGGAACGGAAACGGAAGAGCAGATTGCGTGGCTCGCCGCGCTCGGTCATATCGAGGCACAGGGTTTTCTGTTTTCGCGTCCGGTTCCTGTCGACGCAATTCCGGCGCTGCTCGAACGTTTCGGCGTGTGCGGCATGACGGGCCGGCATCCCGTTCAGGAAACGAATACGAGCGCCAGCACCAGCACGAACGGCTAGGCAGTCGCGCCGACGGCGTCGCTTGCAAGGCTTTGACTTTCGATGCTGCAATCGAGAAGCCCGCCCATACCGCAGTCACACAAAACGGGCTACATTCTCGCTGTATTGCAATCTCGCGCGGGGCCGCCGGACCGGTCGGCCTCGCGCAACACCCACACGATCCACAGGACGGACGCCCGCTCAGCGGGCGCCGTGGCGCCATGCAGACCATAACAAGCCACGATGCGGCAAGACGAGGGGAACGGGAACCGCTATGGACGCTGTTTCGGGTCGTGTTCGGCCTGTCGGCATTGTCATGGGGCGGCCTCGCGCTGATGGCTCAGCTCGAGAATCACTATGTCGAACGTGAAGGGCGGCTCTCGCGGGTCGCGTTCTCCGATCTGATCGCGCTTGCGTGGATGGTCCCGGGGCCGGTGGGCTGCAACGTCGCCGTGCAACTCGGACACGCGCTGCGCGGACGCGCCGGCGCATGGGTCGCGGGCATTGCCAGCGTGCTGCCCTTTTTCATGCTGATGACGCTCTTCGCGATCTTCTATCGCACGCCGATCGTGCGCGCCGCCGCGTCGCAGACCCTGCTGAATCACTTCAGCGTCGTACTCGCCACGTTGATCGGCATCACCTGGTATAAGCAGACACGTGCGCTCGTGCGCGGCAAGCTCGAATGGACGGCGGCGGTCGTCGGCTGTATCGCGCTTTTCTATGCGCACAGCCCTGCCGCTTATGTGCTGATGCTAAGCGCGGCGTTCGGTGCGGGCTGGGTGGTCAGCCCCGTGCGCGACACGCGCTTTGCCGTGTCGTTCGCGCGCGTCGACTGGCAAATCCTCACGATGCTGTGCGTGTTCGTGCTGCTGTTCGCGCTACCGCTGCCGCATCGCTACGATCTCGCGCTGCTATGGCCGCGGCTCGCGGGCGCGGGCATGACGCTGTTCGGCGGCGGCTTCTCCGCATTGCCGGTGCTCAAGACATTGTTCGTCACGCCGACGATCGGCATATCGGACAACGACTTCACGCTGGCGTTTTCGCTGTCGCCGCTATCGCCTGGACCGCTTCTGAATGTCGTGCCGTTCTTCGGCTATCTCGTCGACGGGTGGGCTGGCGCGTTGATCGCCACGCTCGCGTTGTTCGTGCCGTCCGGATGCCTCGTGGTGCTGGCGCAGCAGCACCTGCATCAATTGAAGATGAACCAGCAATTCGAGCACGGCATGCGGATTCTGCGCGCGGTCACCACGGCCTTCCTTGCGGTGGCCGTGCTGCGTATCGCCGGACGCGTGCCGTTGCAACCGGTCTATCTGATTACCGCGCTATTCTCGGCGATGTGTTTCGCGAAGCTGAAGGTGCCCGTGTACGTGGTGTACGGCACCGTCGCGGTCGTATGTGGACTGTGGCTCGCATACGGCGCATTGCTTTAGCCGCGCGCCCGGAGATTCTCCGTCGCTGCGCAGCGACAGCTCAGCGACCGTGCATCGACCGTTCAGCGAGCCGGCAAGCGTCTGTCAAAACCCGCGCGACAGCACGGCGAACCCGACGGTCACCACGCCAAGGACGATATTGATCAGCACCAGACGCCGGATCGTGCCGACTGCCTGTGCGCCGTCAGGCCACTTCTGCGCCTGCACCGCGCGGCGAATGCGCGGAAACACCGCGAAGCGGATGTGTCCGAAAATCAGCATCATGACGATGCCAAGGCCGGCCATTGCATGCAACGGCCACGTGGCGTGGCCGCCGCCGAATTGCATCAGCAGGAAGCCGCCCGTCAGCAGAATAACCAGCACCGAAGCTGCAACCCAATTGAAGAAGCGGCCAAACACCGACTCCCACAACGGCAAACGCAATTGCGGCGAAAGATCGGCAATTGCCGGGCGCAAGCAGAAATGCGCGAAGACCATCCCGCCGATCCATATCGCGACTGCGAGCAGGTGTAGAAACAGCGCGAGTTCGATAGCCTTGTTCATGTTGTATTCCTCTCCGACGACGCCACACCGCTTATGACGAATGATATGAGCAGCGGCTATTGAGCGCGTTCGACCGCACGCCATGCGTGCAGTTCCAGCAGGCCCAAGGCTTTCTCGTCGTTTTTCTTGTTGTTATTGCAGCGCGCCTGTATCTCGACGGAATACCGCACTTCGACACCGTAACGCCGCCCCCGAATTTTCTGCAACCTGCCACGCAGTTACGGCGTGGTAACGGCGTGGCAACTGCGTGGTTGCCGCGAGCCACTGCGGCACACTTCACTGCGCACGGCCAGCGCCTCGCATGCTAGCAGACGCCGGCCGTATTGAAACGTCAATCTTCGTCAAGCGGCCAGCACGGGGCGCATACCTTCGAGCTTCAGCTTGGTTTCAGGCGCGCGCCCTTTGCGCGCCCGCTTGCCGACATGCGACGCCAAAGCGGCGCCGCTCAGCTTTTCTTCGTCCAGACGTCCGCCGCGACGCGCGCCGATCAGCATGACCCCCGCCGCGTTGATCGCGAGCGCCTGAACCAGCGTTTCCTTGTCGTCGAGCGCCATTAGCGTGACGCCGCGACCGCCGCCGGAGAGCGTCTTCATTTCGTCGAGACCGAATACCAGCAGGCGCCCGCTCGACGACAGACACGCGACCTGCGTCGCGTCCGGCAGCATCGGCATGGGCGCGAGCGGCACAGCGCCGGCGTCGATTGTCATGAACGACTTGCCCGCCTTCAGGCGGCTCACCATGTCGCCGACCTTCGCGATGAAGCCAAAGCCGTTGCTCGACGCGAGCAACAATGCCTGGTCAGCCGAAGCCGCGTAGTAATGCATCAGGTGGCTGCCCGATTCGAGTTCGATCAGCGACGTCACCGGCACGCCGTCGCCACGGCCGCCCGGCAGCGACGCCACCGCGACCGAATAGACGCGACCGTTGCTGCCCCACGCGACGAGCGTATCGGGCGTGCGGCACTGGAACGCGGCGTAGAGACCGTCGCCGGCCTTGAACGTGAAGCCAGCCGTGTCCAGCCCGTGCCCCTTCAAAGCACGCACCCAGCCCTTTTGCGAGACCACGACCGTGACAGGTTCATCGACCACGCGCGCTTCGTACGTCGCGCGCTTTTCCTGCTGGATCAGCGTGCGGCGCTCGTCGCCGTACTGCTTCGCGTCGCCTTCGATTTCCTTGATGAGCAGGCGCTTCATCGCCGATTCGCTGCCGAGCAGTTCTTCGAGCTTCGCTTTCTCGTCGCGCAGTTCAGCGAGCTCTTTCTCGATCTTGATCTTCTCGAGACGCGCCAACTGACGCAGCCGGATTTCGAGGATGTCCTCGGCCTGGCGATCGGACAGACCGAACGCGGCCATCAACGCGACCTTCGGTTCGTCGGACTCGCGAATGATGCGGATGACTTCGTCGATATTCAAAAAGACGATCATCCGGCCTTCGAGGATGTGGATCCGGTCGTCCACCTTCGTCAAACGGTGACGCGTGCGGCGCGTGACCGTCGCGAAGCGGAACGCGATCCACTCGTGCAGGATTTCGCTCAAGCCCTTCTGACGCGGCCGGCCGTCGCCGCCGACCATCACGAGATTCAGCGACGCATTCGATTCGAGACTCGTATGCGCGAGCAGCGTGGTGACGAACTCCGTCTGATCGATGCGGCTCGACTTCGGCTCGAACACGAGGCGCACGGGCGCGTCCTTACCGGACTCGTCGCGCACCGCGTCGAGCAAGGCTAGCATGGTCTGCTTGCCTTGCAACTGTTCGGGCGTTAGCGCCTTCTTGCCAAGCTTGATCTTCGGATTGGTCTGTTCCTCGATTTCTTCGAGCACCTTTTGCGCGGCCGTGTTCGGCGGCAATTCGGTGATGACCAGTTGCCACTGGCCGCGTGCGAGGTCTTCGATCTTCCAGCGTGCTCGAACCTTCAGGCTGCCGCGGCCGGTTTCGTAGGCCGCCGAAATTTCCGCTTCGCTCGAAATGATCTGGCCGCCGCCGGGGAAATCCGGACCCGGAATGTGCTGCATCAATTCGGCATGCGCAATCTTCGGGTTGCGGATCATCGCGACCGCGGCGCCTGCGACTTCTCGCAGGTTGTGCGACGGGATCTCGGTGGCGAGGCCCACGGCAATGCCCGAGGCGCCGTTGAGCAGGACGAACGGCAGACGCGCGGGCAAGAGCCTCGGCTCGTCGAACTCGCCGTCGTAGTTCTTCATGAAGTCGACCGTGCCCTGATCGATTTCATCGAGCAGCAGCTTGGCGATCGGCGTCAGACGCGCTTCGGTGTAGCGCATGGCCGCCGCGCCGTCACCGTCGCGAGAACCGAAGTTGCCCTGCCCGTCGATCAGCGGGTAGCGCATCGAAAAGTCTTGCGCGAGACGCACCAGCGCGTCATAGGCCGACTGGTCGCCGTGCGGATGATATTTACCGAGCACGTCGCCAACCACGCGCGCCGACTTGACCGGCTTCGCGTTGTCGGACAGACCCATGTCGTTCATTGCGAACAGGATGCGGCGTTGCACCGGCTTCTGGCCGTCGCATACATCCGGCAGCGCGCGGCCCTTGACCACACTGACCGCGTAGTCGAGGTACGCACGTTCCGCGTAGTTGCCGAGCGTCAGAAAATCGCCTTCCGGCGGCGGTGGCTCGGTGAACAGGTCGAGAGTGTTATCGTCGTCCATCTAGATTCCGTATCGTGTTTGGCGTGAAGTTTCGTGCTTCCGTGCGACATGCGAGCGCTGTAAAACCGCTCAGATATCCGCTTCCACTTCATTGCCCTTTTCTTCCAGCCAGCTGCGCCGCGATGCCGCTTCGCCCTTGCCCATCAACATGGTCATTCGCGCGACCGTGGCGTCGTAGTCGAGCTCGCCGAGCGCGACCGGCGTGAGTCGCCGTGTGTCCGGGTTCATCGTCGTATCCCACAGTTGCTCGGCGCTCATTTCGCCGAGGCCTTTGAAGCGGCTGATCGACCATTGCGTGTCGCGCACGCCGTCTTTGCGCAGCTTGTCGAGAATCGCTTCGAGTTCGCCTTCGTCGAGCGCATAGAGCTTTTGCGCCGGTTTCTTGCCGCGCGCGGGCGCGTCGACTCGAAAGAGCGGCGGGCGCGCGACGCACACATGCCCGCGTTCGATCAACTGCGGGAAATGCTTGAAGAACAGCGTGAGCAGCAACACCTGAATGTGCGAGCCGTCCACGTCTGCGTCCGACAGAATGCAGATCTTTCCGTAGCGCAGGTTCGACAGATCGACCTTGTCGTCCGGACTATGCGGATCGACGCCGATCGCCACCGAAATGTCGTGCACTTCGTTATTCGCAAAGAGGCGGTCGCGCTCGGTCTCCCACGTGTTCAGCACCTTGCCGCGCAGCGGCAGGATCGCCTGATATTCCTTGTCGCGGCCCATTTTCGCGGAGCCTCCGGCCGAATCGCCCTCGACGAGGAACAACTCATTGCGGCCGATTTCCGTCGACTCGCAGTCGGTCAGCTTGCCTGGCAGCACAGCCACGCCGGAGCTCTTGCGCTTCTCGACCTTCTGCCCTGCTCGCGTACGCGCCTGCGCCTGCTTGATGACGAGGTCCGCAAGCTTCTTGCCGTGCTCCACATGCTGGTTCAGCCACAATTCGAGCGCCGGGCGCGCAAACGACGACACGAGCTTCACCGCGTCGCGGCTATTCAGGCGCTCCTTGATCTGCCCTTGGAATTGCGGATCGAGCACCTTTGCCGACAGCACGAACGACACGCGCGCAAACACGTCTTCAGCGAGAAGCTTCACGCCCTTCGGCTGCAGGTTGTGCAATTCGACAAAGCTCTTCACCGCCTGATACAAGCCGTCGCGCAAGCCCGATTCGTGCGTGCCGCCTGCGGGCGTCGGTATCAGGTTGACGTACGACTCGCGCGTGAGCGACCCTTCCTCGCTCCATGCGACGACCCACGCGGCACCCTCGCCTTCGGCAAAGGTTTCTTCGCTCGATCGCGAGTTTTCGGCGTAACGCTCGCCTTCGAAAAGCGGGATGAGCAGGTCACTGCCGTTCATGCCTTCGAGCAGATAGCCGCGCAAACCGTCTTCGTATTTCCAGCTTTGCTGTTCGCCGGTTTTCTCGTTGATAAGCGTGACTTCGACGCCCGGCAACAACACTGCCTTCGAACGCAGCAGCCGTTGCAATTCGCCGAGCGGCAGATTGGGCGAGTCGAAGTACTTCGGGTCCGCCCACGCGGTAACGCGCGTGCCGGACTTCTTTTCGCCCTTCGCTGCGGCGCGCACTTCGAGCGGCTTCGCCACGTCGCCGTGCGCAAAGCTCAGCGCGGCAACCTTGCCGTCGCGCCACACGGTGACGTCGAGGCGCGTGGACAGCGCGTTGGTGACGGACACGCCGACGCCGTGCAAGCCGCCCGAGAACGTGTAGGCGCCGCCGGCGGCTTTATCGAACTTGCCGCCCGCGTGCAGCCGCGTGAACACGATTTCCACGACCGGCACGCCTTCTTCCGGATGCAGGCCGAACGGAATACCGCGGCCGTCGTCTTCGACCGACACCGAATGGTCCGCGTGCAGCGTGACCGTGATTTGCCGGCCGTGGCCGCCGAGGGCTTCGTCCGACGCGTTGTCTATAACTTCCTGAATGATGTGCAGCGGATTCTCGGTGCGGGTGTACATGCCGGGCCGTTGCTTGACCGGCTCGAGACCCTTCAACACCTTGATCGACGCTTCGCTATACGCGGCGTTTGGCTTTTTCGTGGACATGGTTGACTCGGGTGCGTCGGTTCATCGTTGTCCACAGGTCCTGTGGACAGGTCCGTGGACAATGCGTTGAGTTTTCAAAAAAAGCGAAACGAAACAACGTGGTTAGGTGGGGTGCCCGCAGCGCGGGCAAACTGTTTTGCCGCATGGCTTCCGCGCGCATTCCACGCGACGGCCACGCGCTTTTGTGCGCGGGCTCTTATCGACACGCAGGATAACGGCCCGACGCACGACACTATTGCCGCGCATCGTTGCCGCCGGTGCGAACGCCGGGGAAGCCTGTTCGCGGGGTATTTTACTGATTTCAAACCTGGCGGCAATTCACGGCTCAAGCGATCGGCCTTCCGGACAAGGCGGCGCCCATGCAAAAGCAAATGCGCCGACGACGCAACGCGTCAGCGCTCGCCGCTTTATTTGCGGCGCTTTTCCAGTTCGTCCCAGCGCTCGAGCGCGAGCAGCAGTTCTTCGTCGATCGCGGCGTAGCGTTCGGAAAGGCGTTTGCCTTCCTGCGCGTCTGTCGCGAATATCGAGCCGTCTTCAAGCTGCGCACCGATGGCTTTCTGCTCCGCTTCGAGAGCGGCGATTTTCTCCGGCAACGCTTCCAGTTCGCGCTGTTCCTTGAAAGACAACTTGGCCGCGCGTTGGGTGTTGCGGCCAGCGGCACCGTCCTTGGAAGCCGCGCTGTCTTTCGCGCTGTCTTTGGCCGCGTCCTTGCTCGCCTCTTTCTGCGCTTCCTGCGCCATCTGCTGCGAGCGCTGGCTCTGGATCTGCCAGTCTGTGAAGCCGCCCACGTATTCGCGCCACTTGCCCCCGCCTTCCGACGCGATCACCGACGTCGCGACGTTATCGAGAAACGCGCGGTCGTGGCTGACGAGCAGCACCGTGCCGTCGTAGTCGGTGAGCAGCTCTTCCAGCAGTTCGAGCGTGGGAATGTCGAGGTCGTTGGTGGGTTCGTCGAGCACCAGCACGTTGGCCGGCCGCGCAAAGAGCCGCGCGAGCAGCAGACGGTTACGCTCGCCGCCCGACAACGATTTGACCGGCGAACGGGCGCGCTCCGGTGCGAACAGGAAGTCGCCCAGGTAGCTCATGACGTGCTTTTTCTGACCGTTGACTTCCACCCACTCGCTGCCGGGGCTGATCGTATCGGCAAGACTTTTGTCCAGGTCCAGCTGCGCGCGCATCTGGTCGAAATAAGCCACTTGCAGATTGGTGCCGACGCGCACCGTGCCTTCGTCCGGCTGCAATTCGCCGAGGATGATCTTCAGCAGCGTGGTCTTGCCCGCGCCGTTCGGACCGACAAAGCCGATCTTGTCGCCGCGCATGACGGTCGCCGTGAAACTGTCGATCACGGTGCGCGAGCCGTAGCGCTTCGTGACGTCCGTCAGTTCGGCGACGATCTTGCCCGACTTCTCGCCTTGGCCCACGTCGAGCTTGACGTTGCCTTGCACGTTGCGGCGTTCGGCGCGCTGGTTGCGCATTTCGACGAGCCGTGCGATCCGGCCGACGCTGCGCGTGCGGCGCGCCTCGACACCTTTGCGAATCCACACCTCTTCCTGCGCGAGGAGCTTGTCGGCCTTCTCGTTTTCAACGCGTTCGATTTCCAACTGCTGCGCCTTGCGCGTCTGGTAAGCCGAGAAATTGCCCGGATACGAGAGCAGACGCCCGCGATCCAGTTCGACGATGCGCGTGGCGACGCGGTCGAGAAACGCCCGGTCGTGCGTGATGAAGAGGAGCGCCGCCCGCTGCGAGACGAGCAGATCTTCGAGCCAGCGGATGCCGTCGAAATCCAGGTGGTTGGTCGGCTCGTCGAGCAGCAGTACGTCAGGCTGCACGACGAGCGCACGGGCGAGCGCCACGCGCTTTTGCATGCCGCCCGACAGCGAACCGACGCGCGCCTCGCCATTCAGGCCGATCTGCTGCAGCGTGGTGGCAACGCGCGTGCTCCAGTTCCAGGCGTCCGCCGCGTCCAGCGACGATTGCAGCGTGTTCATGCGTGCCATCAGCGCGTCGTGCTGTGCGCCTTCCGGTTCGTCCGCAAGCTGGTTGGCGACCGCGTCGTATTCGTCGAGCAGCGCGCGGGCGTGCGTGAGACCGGCGGCGACTGCATCGAACACCGTGTCGTCCGTATCGAACTCCGGCTCCTGAGGCACGTACACCGTGGTCAGATTCTGCTGGCGCGTGACGAGTCCGTCGTCGGGCTTGGCGAGTTCGGCGACGATTTTCAGCAGCGACGACTTGCCCGCGCCATTGCGGCCGATCAGCCCGACGCGCTCGCCCGATTCGAGAGAGAAGTCCGCGTGATCGAGCAACGCGACGTGACCGAATGCCAGTTGGGCTCCGGTAATGGTGTAAAGCGACATGGAGAATTGGAGAAGACAGCGATGAGTCGGAACTGCTCATTGTACCGGGCGCGCGGGCTGGTGCCTGTAAGCCTGAAGACATAGGACGAATCACCGGGCCGCGCATGCCCGCCCTTGCGCCCTCGCAGGGGCGCACCCATCACTTCACATGCACCGTGATCGTCTTGCTGAGGTCGGGGCCATAAGAACGATGCGCGCCGTCGCCAAATTGCAGCGTCAGCGTGTGATCGCCCGGCGGCAGTGTCAGATCCGTTTCGGTCTGCCCTTTGCCGAAGTGCAGCGATTTGTCGTTGGCGGGAATCACCTCGCCTTTGGGGAGCGGCTTGCCGTCCACCAGCAGATGATGATGGCCGGTGCCGTCCGTCATTGTGCCGGCGGGCGCGATCTTCATGCCCTCGACGCGGAACACCACGTGGACCGGATTGCTGACGCTCGCGCCGTCCGTCGGCTGCACGAACGACACGCTTGCAGCCTGCGCTGCACCCGACGCCGCCAGCAACGCGGCCAGTGCCGCGCCGCTCAACCATCTGCTTCTGAACATGGCTTCTCTCCTGGTTGGAAACATAAACCGCGTGGAAACGCCGAGCCGCTGCGAGTCCGAGGATACACGCTCTACGTGACACGCCCTCGCGCAAGCCCTGCGCGGAACGTCGGTAACTCGGGGCATCGGACGAATTCCTGTAGTATTGCGGGTCGCCGCCATGCCCAAAAAAGGGGCAGACTGGGCGGATCATTGCATTGAAGAGAGATGAGTGCGTCGTGAGCGAAGTAACGGAAGTGACAGAATATAAAAGCTGGGTGTGTCTGATTTGCGGCTGGATCTACAACGAGGAAGAAGGTCTGCCCGAAGAAGGCATCGCCGCGGGCACCCGCTTCGCCGCGATTCCGGACGACTGGCGCTGCCCGCTGTGCGACGTCGGCAAAGCGGAATTCGCGGTGGTCGAATTTTGAGGCTGAGCGGCTTGGCTGTGGTGTGCCAGCCTTGACCGGCCGGACATTGAGATAAGGCGTCGGTAGTTCGCGCGGCCCAGCAGGTCTTGCCTGCTGGGCCGCTTGTTTTTTGGGGCGGGCTCGGGGAGCGAGCCGGGTCTGATACTCTTCTTCGCCGGTGCGGTCGTCAGGCGAAACGTCGGCAATAGTGTCGCGTCGGCGGGCTCCGATCGTGTATTGGCGGGCTTTGAAGGCGGCATTCGTTTCCAACGTTTTTGCTATACTCTTGCCCTCGCTTGCATAGCTGGACATGTGAGCCGCTGCCGCCGAATGTGGGCGCAGCGAGCAAAGATCAGGGGCCCGGTCCGCCCCGCAAAGTTATCCATCTCCCTGTAGTTCAATGGATAGAACAAGTGCCTCCTAAGCGCTAGATGCAGGTTCGATTCCTGCCAGGGGGACCAAGCACCTTCCCAGCATTTCCCAAGTTTGCCCAAAAAGCCCCGTCACGCCTTGCGCTGCGGGGCTTTTTGCTGCCATCATTGCCCACAAGCCCCCAATACAAACCACATTTCTTGGGGGTATCGACGGGGTATCTGAAATATCCCCTAAAACTCGATACCCCCACTCCGGACCATGCCTAAACAGATCGTACCGCTGACTGAGTTGCAAGTCCGACGAGCCAAAGGTTCCGACCGTCCGTACAAGCTTGCCGACGGCAAGGGACTCTATCTCCAGGTCATGCCGAACGGGGCACGCTACTGGCGGATGAAGTACCGATTTGACGGCAAAGAGAAAGTCGCCTCATTCGGCGTCTATCCCGAGGTGACTCTGGCCGAGGCTCGTGACGCCTGTCTCGCCGCGCGCAAGCAGTTAAGCACTGGCATCGATCCGTCCGCCCACAAACACGAGGTCAAGCGCGTGCGTGCTCTCGTGGCGGCATCAACCTTCGAAATCGTTGCACGCGAGTGGTTTGCATCGCAGAAAGGCGGCTGGACCGATGTCTACGCCGGCAAGCTGATCAAGTCGCTGGAGGTGGACGCCTTCCCGAAAATTGGGGCCAAGCCAATCGCGGACATTGAGGCGCCCCACATGCTGGAAATCATCCGCGCGATCGAGGCTCGCGGGGTGCGGGAGACGGCCAAGCGGGTCTTGCAACGATCTCGGGCAGTCTTCCAGTACGGAATCATGACTGGACGCTGCACACGCAATCCGGCCGCCGACATCGACGTCGAAACAGTTTTGAAAAAAGGTCCAGGCGTGCGGCACATGGCGCGAGTCAAACCGGTCGAGATTCCGCAACTTATGCGGGACATTTCTGCCTACCAGGGAGATCTGGTGACCCGGCTGGCTCTCCGCTTTATGGCTCTGACATTCGTGCGCACGACAGAAATGATTAATGCGGAATGGACCGAGATCGATGAACGGGCGGCCGAATGGCGGATTCCGGCGGAGCGGATGAAGATGCGCGACCCACACATCGTGCCGCTTTCCAGACAGGCGCTAGAAGTCCTCGGCGAACTCAGAAAGCTGAATGGCGCAGAAAAGCACGTGTTCTTCAGCATTCAGGGGCGCACTCGCGGCCCGATTTCGAACAACACCATGCTGTTTGCTCTGTACCGCATGGGATACAAGTCACGCATGACCGGCCACGGATTTCGCGGGCTTGCCGCAACCGTCCTGCGCGAGCGCGGCTATAGCCGCGACGTCGTCGACCGGCAGCTTGCGCACGCGGAGCGAAACCAGGTCACAGCAGCCTATGTGCATGCCGAATACCTCCCGGAGCGCCGCAAAATGATGCAGGAATGGGCAGATTTTCTGGCGCGCCCGTAGCAGCGCTACATGACTAACAGTTGAATTTCGCTGTGGTGCGCTTAGCGACAAAACTGGCGCCATCTTTCGGCGCGTGACAGCGCTGGTTGGCGTCTCCCCGTCTCCCAGCAGGAGCCTCCTGACAGCCGCGTCGGCGAGCAGCTTTCAAAAAACCGAGTTCATCGTAAGGAAAGCCTTACACGCCTCCTGTAGACTTGGCCGAAGTAATATTAAAAAAGATATAACAATGGGTCTCTACAACATCGCGCCGTACTTCGCCTTCATGGCTTTCCTATGCTGCCTGTTTGCGCTGCCAGTATTCAGGTTCGTCGACGCCACCGGATCAGCACTCGGGCGGGTTTCAACCATCGACGGATTGCGCGGATTTCTGGCTCTGTCGGTCATGCTGTATCACGGACTGATTGAATATAACTATGTGACGGTCGGAAAGTGGATGGCAGGGGACGCCCTTTTCTATCGGCCGCTCGGCGGTGTTGCCGTGATGCTGTTCTTCATGATCACGGCATTCCTTTTCTGGACTAGGCTATTGAAGCGAGATGGCCGGCCTGACTGGGCGGCGCTCTACATCGGTCGACTTTTCAGGATAGGTCCGCTGTACATCGTCGCCGTTGTGGCGATGGCCATCATTGTCTTCTGGCGATCCGGGTTTGAGCTGCGCGAGCCGCTGGACAACTTCGTGCCGAACATGGGCCGCTGGCTCGCACTTGGCTTGAACGATGACATGCAGCCGATCAATGCATTCCCGTGGACGATTTTCATTTTAATGGGCGTCACCTGGAGCATCAAATACGAATGGTGGTTCTACTTCTCGTTGGTCGTGACTGCGACGTTCGTCAGGTCAGGAATGCACATGGTATTCGCGCTTGTCGGACTGGCCGCGTCATTCGCGATCATCCTCACAACGCAGTCTGATCTGTGGTGCCTGCCTGCAGCGTTCTTCTGCGGGATAGCGACGGCGTCGCTGTTGCATGAGGGATTCGCGCCGCGGCTCAACGTCCACACGATGTCGATTATCGCGCTCGCCGCATTGGCTGCGATGTTTTCGTTCGCTAAGACGCACGCGGGTGTGCTGCAGATAACCCTTACCGGGACTGCATTCTATTTGATCTGCAGCGGCGCCGACCTGTTTGGCCTACTGCGACTTAGGTCAGCACAACGTATGGGGCACATCAGCTATGGCATTTACCTGCTTCAGGGTATCCCGATGACGGTCTTATTCTGGCAGGAGCCGTTCAAGGCGTGGGCAATTATCTCGCCCACACACTATTGGGCCTCGCTCCTGCTCTGCGGAACAGTTCTATGCATCATTGCATCAATGACCTTTGCAATGATCGAGAGGCCGTTTATTCGGCTAGGGAAGTCTCTGAGTAAGCTCCGGCTCCCATGGTCAGAAAATGGGGCTGCTATTGATATTCATAAACAATGATCGCCCCTGCTTGACCGGCCGCGCCCGCCTGAGCTGATTGCGACGCTAACGCGCCAGCGCCGCCGCCGCCCGCCCCATATCCGCTGCCCGTGGTGCCTGATTGAGTGCCGACGGCATTTGGGCCGCCTGCCCCGAATGGAGAATTTGCCCCGGTTCCCGATGCGAAATTCGATGCGGTCGCGATGATTCCATGGGTTGCGTAAGCACCCTTCGAAGAGAAGATGAACGTTCCCGTTCCGCTCGGGGCCGCTGACTGACCAGAAGAAATTGCCACAGCGGGACCAGCAGTCGGTCCACTAGGAGAACCCCCGAGGCCGCCGGGTAGCGACATTAGCGAACCGAATGACGTCGCGCCACCAGCGCCACCAGCGGCACCGGCCGAGCCCGGCGCACCGGCTGAGCCAATGGTCACGGTCTGCGGTGAGAGGCCTGACGCGATATAGATCCGCCCGAAAGCTCCGGCGCTGCCACCGCCACCAATAGATGCCTGCCCTGCTCCGGTCGCCGGCGCACCGCCGCCAGCTCCACCACCCCCAACTCCTTCCACAATCGCGCGATTGGCGCCGGAAGTGGGTGTATAGGTTCCGCTTGCGGTGAACACTTGGATATTCAGCAGGCGTCCAGGTACACCGGTTATGGCACCGCCGACCGATAGCGTCGTAAATGAAGCAGCGCCGCCAGACACACTACCAGCAAGCGATGTGTTGCCGAAATCATCGATAGTGACGATTGTTGCGCTGCCTGCACTGTTGACGATCTGGAATGCGCCGTTGAACGCACGTAGGTACTTGTTAGGCGCGGACGCTCCGTTGCCGCCAAAGAAGATCGCGGCTCCGGAACTCGTGTTGCTCGCAGCGTTGATCAACAGCGAGCTACCTGACGTCGCCGAATTGTTGACGGTCACAACCCCGGTGAACGTGGGCGACGCAGCGGGGGCCGCGCCCGCCACATTCGCAACTGGCACATTGCCCCATCCCGGAGCCGTGCTCGCACCAGTCGAAACAATGGTTTGTCCGCTGGATGATCCTGCAGGGTTAAGCAGTTGGACTGGATTTAGAGTTGCGCCAAATGATACTGCCGACGCCAGTGAGAGCGAGATGAGAGTAAGAAGTCGTTTCATGTTCAGTCCTTGATAACAGCGTCGTCGCCGATTGTCGAAGTCAAAGCCTTGTCGCAATGGCCGGTATTGACCCAGCCGAGAAACTTGCAGAGTAAGCAGCCCCATTTCTTGCCCTTGTTGCGGGCCTTCGCTGCGCGCTCGCTAATCGTTTCGTTCGGGGAGCCAGCAGCTAGCGTGTTGAGCGCCTGGTCGAGCAGGATCAGCCAGTTCATCAGGTAGCGAAGAAGCAGGTTCATTGAGGCGCTCCCGAAGGTGTGGATTGGGCTAGCAACTCGGTTTTACGCGCGCTTGCCTGCGTATCGCCGAACCAGAAATGAACCGCGACGAGCCACGCTGTGCCGAGCGAGCCGACGCAGCTATAGACAATCGCCTTGTTCGCCTCGGGGACGTTCACGAAGAACAACATGACCAATAGCCCGAAGAAGCCAACGGTGATGCTCAGCGTGAGCAGCGGAGGCGTCAGAGATTTCGTGGCAATCTGCATGTCCCGCGCACTGACGGTGTCCTGAACGACCAGGCTTGAAAGTTCTTCGACGTTCTTGAACCCAGCCTGAGCCATCGCGAGCGCGTAATCCTGATCAGCCTTTCTCATTGCCGCCAGTTGCTCGGGCGTCGCGCCGCTGATTGCCGCGGCGATTGCAGTCTGCCGGTCGTCCGTCGATGCATCCGGCTTCGCAGTGATGCCGAACACGCTTTCGAGCGCCATCACAGCGCCGCCCGCGAGCGGACCGCCGAGGGCGGTCGCAATCGTCGGCGCCAACGTCTTGACGACGTTCAATGCGGAATCCCACACGCTCATGACGCACCTCGAATCAGATTGTTTGCGATGCGGTTGGCCCAACCATGGCCGAATGTGGGCCACGCCGAAAGATTGCCGAGATACTGGAGGCGATAAGCAGCGAAGCGCATGATGATCTTCATGGGGTCTGCTGCTCGCACCGCGGCAACGGTGATAGACCCGATCACCCCGTCAGCAGTGACGCCGGCCGCCTGCTGCAACCATTGAGCAGGTTTCCCGCCGTTGTATGCAGCATCGAACACCTGAAAGCCAATGCGAGGATCGAACTGATCGCACTGGTATGCATCCCAGTAGTTCTTTTTCGCAATGGCCTTGGCCGTCTCAATCGGAAGGTCTTTCATATCACCGGCATAACCCCATGCGCGCGCGACACGTTCAGTGACGCCCCAGCGGGTTGCGCCGCCAGGATCGGCAGGGTTGTCAACATAGCCGCCCTCGTTTCCTAGAAGCGCCGAGAAAGCGTCATCAAAAGCACTCATGACCGCTCCTTGAAGAACTTCCGCCAGCCCCATACGAGTTGCGACAGAATAAGAATCATCGTTAGAACCGATACAACATGCGCTGAATTTGGATCAGTCAGCCATAACCACCACGAACTGCCGATGCCAGCTAGACTGGTGGCGCCATTTGCGCTTGCCGCGATGGTTTCCTTATGCATGTATTTCCCCGTTTTATGGCGTGAAGAACTGGTTCAGATACCAGATTGATGAATACCGGAAGAACTTGTAGTAGGAATTTGCGGCCGCCGCCTGATTCACGCTGTTGTGAATAGAGATGCCCAACCCATTGATATAGGTCGTATTGGCGCTCCCAGACTGGACCATGATTTCCTGGCCGTCGAAGCCCCCGACAAGGTCGGTTACGTTCGTTGCGCTTCCGTTGACGATCGTTGCAGCGTCCAGCCCCATGATCAAAGGACCAGTGCCGGCAATGGCGGGGAACACTTGGGGGTGTTTGTTCCGGCGGTACGTCCAGCCAACGTAATTGGTGCCCGGGCCAGATACATGGAAGGCATTGCCATTTACGCCGGCAAGCTGAGAAAAATCGTTACCCGAGAATTCGCAGTTCAGATAGGTAAGGCCATTTCTGAACCCAATGTTCAAGCCATACACCGTATTGGCAGGCGAGTTGAAATCAGTAACCCGATTGCCGTTGATCTTGATGTTTTCGTACAGAGCCGTCGGGATCGACGAAGTTAAAGTTCCGTCCACCCAGATGCCATCTGCTGATCCAACGCCGGAGAGATTGCACGAATCAACAATATTGTCGACAACCGTCGCATTGACCAGATTGCCGCCGATATCAGTGCCGAGCTTGATGCCCTGCTGAGCGGCGTAACGAATATAGTTGTTGCTAACGATGTGGTTTGAGCTAACGTCAATACCAAATAGACCGGCATATATCACGACGTTCGAATCGAAGACGAGCCCTTCATTGACGCGCGTTCCGTCCTGTCCCAGCCCAATACCATCCTGTTTCGCGTTGCGATTGTCGTAGCAGATGTTGTTAGAGATCGTGATGTATTCATCACCTGCGCCCACGCCGATCATGAAGCCGCTTTCTGCTGCATTGCTAACTATATGCGTCGGCGGAATCGAACGGTTCACGTAGTTGCCTTCAATGATGATGTATTGGGAAAAAGTAAAGTTGCTCGTGCTTGCGTTGTATCCAGTCTGAATTCCAGCAGAACCGCAACTGATAATTGAATTTTGATTGATCTGTCCGTTTATCGAGCAATATGCAGTAATAGCACCCCATCCGATGTTTTCCAGCCGGTTTCGGTTGATTCGGAAGTTCGATATAGAGCCGGTAGCCGGGTTAAAAACAATCCCGTTGTAGATGAAATTGCGGATATAGCAGCTTTCCACAAATACCCCGGAAGCCAAAACGGTATTCGAAATAGCACCAAAACCCTGAGACGCATTGTTTGCGATATTGCCGTCCATCCCGAGATCGCGGATGCCGCAATTGTTGCTGTTCAGGATAAAGACGGCATTCGGGTTGTAGCCGTTGAATCCGGTGGCGTTAGCCGGGACCGTGACGGTCGTGGCATACATCGAGTCGCCACGAATCGTAACGTTCGGTGGCACGACAATAGACGACGCAACCAGTGTGGTGCCTGCCGGAATGAAAACGACACCGCCGCCCTTTGACGACGCATACGCGGTAGCCGCGCGGATCGCTGCGGCATCGTCCGTCACGCCATCGCATTTCGCTCCGAATCGCGGGTCTGTCACATCGATGAAGTGATTGATGCGGTTGTAAAGGGCGCTTCCTGCGGCCACTGACGAATCCGCAACCGATCCATCATTCGGCGTACCGATTGCGATGGTCGTACCGATCTTGATGTTCACTTCCTGCACGCCAACGGGGATAGGCGATTTGAACGTCAGGGCCGTTCCGACCAGCGACAAAACCTGGTCGTCTGCCTGATATGCAGCGTCGAAATAGATCCAGGTGTTTGCAATCGCTCCAGGAGCTAACGGGAGCGTCAGACTTGACGTGACACCAGGCGTGAAATCCGTTCCGCTGACGAACTTGGCATCGGTGATATTGCCGATCAGGCCAGAGTTTGAATCCTCCGTCACCTGATCCCAGATCGTGACGCCGGATGCATCCTTGACGATCTGCCGATAAACGCCCGAACCCCAGATCAGCGCCTGACCGCGGCTATCCAGTGTCACGGGATTCGTATTTGCGATGGTCCCGGCCGCATCCTGATACGTCGGCTTGGGGTTCAGCGTGCCGGGGTAGTAGAAGCCGACTGTGCCGCTTGCCAACGGGAGTCCGTTCTGGTCTATGAACTGAGACTTCGCGTTTGGGATGATTTGCATGTGGGCCTCAAACGAAAAAGGCCACCTCTTTGGGTGGCCTATAATGAAAAAGCCCTCGCAGGGAGGGCTCGGGGATTAAATGAACGCGATTAAATGGCTGTTTCAGGCGTTAGCGCTTGTGCTCGTGGGTTGCACGCAGGCATGGATTCCTCTGATGATCTATGCAGCAGTCACTGACGACAAAGAGAGCCAGTGGGTATGGAATTGGATAGCTGACGTGGTGTCGCCTATCGACCGCGTTTTGAGTTCGATCGCATCGCCTCGATAAGCTGATTCGCCTCCCCCTCGAGGCGCTTCGACGCGAGGCCCGCAGCGAGCTTGTTGCCGGCCCATGCACCGGCGCCGGCGCCAGCGGTAGCAGCCGCCCCTCCGCTAATTGCGCCTCCGAGTCCTCCACCTATGGAGGCGCCAATCTTGCCCGCATGTTTTTCGGCAAGACTCGCTTTGCTCAGCCGCTGAGTCTGGAGTCCCGCGCCCTCATACGAGTGGACGCCCGGCATGATCTGGCCGCCGTAATTGAGCGTGTGGAACTTCTCTATTTCGTCGGGCGGGAAGGTCTGCAAAATCTTTTGTCCGACGACCGAGTTCAGCGTCTTGTTCACGCTGTTCTGATTCCACACGCCAGCCTTGCCAGCGCCCTGCTCATAGACTTCACGCGCTAATGCGCCAGACATTTCGTTTTTGGCTGCTTGCGCTGCCTGCTGCAACTCATCCGGAATCGGCGGCGCACCATCTGGCGCACCGGCCACACGCCCTTTCGAGAGATCGTCAAACGTGTTGTAGATGTGCCGCCATTGGTCGATCGGCATATTGTTCAAGCGGCTCGGGATCTGCTCGACAGCTGCGCCCGACTTCACGCCGTTCGCATCGGCGTCACCAAAAATCTGCTTGAAGCCTCGCGCGCCCATGATCGTCTGCTGCGCCTGGTGAATGGCGTCACCCAATTTGTAGGCGTCCGAACCAGCCGCAGATGCGATGTCTTGATCAATTGCACGGTTGATTGCGCCGATTGTCCGTGCGTTGGCTTCGTTCCAATCAGCGTTGTTTGACTTGCGGACCGCGTCCCATGCCGCGACGCTTCCGGGCGACGTGACTTCGCCTGTGATGGGATCGCGAAAGCCCGTGTTTCTGGCCAAGTCCATCAACTGAGTAATGCCAGACACGACGCGGGAATTGCCTCCGCGCTCTGCTTCAGCGATGAATTGCGGATCGCTGAGCAGCGCGTCGACGTGACTCGTCCGAATGGGGTTGTCGCCCGACTCCGCTCGGGCCTGATCGTAGATCTGCTGCTTCGCTTGCTGGAACCACTCGTTGAGACCGCCTTCGCCATGGACCGCATCATTGATAACCTGACCGCGTTGCTCGTTGTTCGTCAGATTCGGGCTCGCGCCGGTCTCATCAATGCGTTGCTGAGCGTAGTTGGATAGAGCCTGCTGTTCGCGCGCGATCTGATTGCGGAGAGCGATCTGTTCCGGCGTGTTGACGCTGATTCGCGCATAGTCCTCGCGCGCGTCGATCATGCTGATCCGATAGTCAACCGCATTACCGGCGCCGCTGCTTGTGAGACGAGCATAAGCAGCATTGATCTTGATCGGGCGCGTGATACTGAAGTCGCCACCGATCCCGACCGTGTATGACTGCGCGCCGGTCGATTGCTTGGCCGTGTCGATCAGGTGATAGACGCTCAGACGATCCACTGACCACTGCCCGAGCATCATGTTCAGCGTCGCAAGCGCATCGGCCGTATCCTCAGCAGAGATAGCCTGACCGATGCCGACAGCGCCTATGTCCTTCAGCGCCAGCGTGATCAGATCGACGGCCGTCGTCACGCTGCCTCCAGAGCCGCGCGAATCTTGTCATTCGACCAGCGCCTGTCGATTTTGACGCCCTTCTCGTCGGCGATCTGGATCAATGCGCTGCGCTCGTCGCTCTGTTCCGGCTCAACCGGTGCCAAGGCAGCCTCTTCATCGGCGCTCTGCACAATGACGCCGTTGACCATCTTGGGATATTCGAGAAACGCATCCGAATCGACATAGACTTTCGGCGGATTGTGTTTCTCGTCCGACCAGCCTTCGCCGAGCGCTTCGAGTTCTTCCCGCGAATGCACAAGGCGCTCTTCCTTGCCTTTGCGCGTCCACTTGGGGAACTCCTGATATTCGTATGGCATGAGCCACTCCAAAAGGATGCAGGGGCCGCATGTCGATCCGAACATGACGGCCCCTTGGTCAATCAGCCGGCGATACGGCAGGCGAGTTCCTGGTAAATCGGACGCCAGCCATACAGCACGTCGATACGGCACGGGAACGTGTCGGTACCGATCGCGTACTGACGCACGATCCGCATGGAGATGCCCTTGTGATTGCGACGGCCTGCGAAGTCCACGCCTTCCGGCATTTGCAGGTCAGCAGTTGCGAGCGTGAAGGCGTTCTTGTGGTACGCCATGTTCACCGTGTACTGCGTGCTCGCAGCCACGTCCCACGTGACGACAGCAGCGTTTGCCGGGCCGGCCGAGACCGTCTGATACTGCTGGTTCGACGCAGCCGTGTTGATCGACGGGAAGATCGTCAGTGCGGCATTGCCCGAGCCATCAGCGGTCGCCGCTGCGGTCACGGTGAACTGACGCAGGACGCGCGTCGATTGACGCGATTGCGGGTTCACAGCGAACACGCCAGCGATCGTGAACGTGTCACCGGCTGCAACCGTGCCGCCAGCGCCCAGACCCGTCACGTTCAGCGTCGTGCCCGTCTGACCAGCGCCCGAAACGGTGCCGTTAGTGCGCGTGCCGGTCGTTGCCTGGCGGATGTTCTGGTCCATGCCGATGTCGAAACCGAGCGCCGGAACGAAGATGCCGCTTTCGTACTGGTCGCTGATCGGGCGCGGCGCGTTGAACAGACCCGCGGCGGCCTTGACCATCGAACCGTTCGCAGCCGGGTCCCACACGACAGTACGCTGACCGTCGCGCGGCGTGGCTTCCTGATCCAGACGCGTGCCGGCAGCCAGCAGCGTTGCGATGTCGTTCGGCGTGGTGCCCGCGGTGCCGACCTGGTTAGCGACCGACGTGTACAGGCCGAGGCCGTCGAAATCGATCTTGTTCGCGATGGTCGCCATTGCCGGCTTCAGGTAACGGTCCGCGAAGTCGTCGATATTCAACGTCAGTTCCTGCGACGAGAACGTGAAGTCAACGTGGAACTGCGTGTCGAGCGTGACCGGCACGACGGTTTCCACCACGTTTTCGACTGCCAGCGCGGGGCCGGTCGTACCGACGAAACGCACCGGCTTGCGCACGTTCACGGTCGAGCCGATCTTTGCGCCCTTGATGGCGAATTCGTCGCTGTATTCCTTGTTCACCCGACCCGAGAAGGCCAGATTGTTTTCAAGGATCATCAGCGACTTGTCGAGAATCTTGCTGGTATTAAGAAGAGTGTTTGCCATTTTTCAGCCTCATTTGGAGCCGTGTTTCTTCCACCACGCGATCTGCTCAGCCGTGGTCGCAAACTCAGGCGGCTCAACGGGCGCAGACCGGCCGCCGATCGGGTTGATCGGTGGAGGGGCGTTGGAAACGGGTGGGGTTTTCGCTTTACCGACCGTCGATTCGAGACGGGCCAGTTCAAGCGCCATGCGCAACGGAGGAAGGGACAGCAGGCGTTCAGCGACTTCAGGGTTCTGGCCCAGGTGATGCAATACCTTGTGGCCGGCATCCATCGCCGTGACGGCTTCGAGAAACTCAGGTGATGCGCCGCCGAGCATCTGGAACGTGCGCAGCGACGAATCCCACTCGTTGCCGAACTCGCCCTTGCCGGCGTCGAACACCTTGTTGCAGGCTTCGTCGAACCGTTCCTGCTGAATGAGGCGCTTCGCTTCGGCCCTGATCTCGTCGGCGGTCATCTGCTTCGGTTGCTGGGCTTCCGCCGGCTGCTGGTACTGCCGCAACTGGGCTTCGAGCGCTTCACGCTGCCGCTTTTCCTCGTGTTTCTCCCGCGTGAGTTGGTCGATGCGCCGTTGAACCCAATCGTTTTTGGGCTTTTCCTGCTGCGGTTGCTCGACTTGCTCTGCGGATTGCCCGGCGCCCGGTTCCGTGCTGACTTCTGATGCGGGCTGTTGCGCCTGTTCCGTGGAGGCCGTAGGCGTGACGTTCTCTACTTCGGTTGAAGCGTTCTCTTCGGTTTGCATGGACGTATCCAAGGATTGAGCCCCGGAAGCCGCCGGGTACGGATAAACAAAAAGGCCCGCTCCATTGCTGGAAACGGGCCTTCTGGAAAGCTGTGTTGCTGGGTCTTAGCGCTGACCGCCGATGATGTATTGCTCGCTCGTCGGCACGATCGGGCTACCAGTCGTATTCACGAACTGGATCGCCAGCGTGTTCGCAGCGGAGACGCGTACATTGCCGATCGACAGGCCGACCTGATGCGATGCCTTGTTCACGTCGATGGAATCGCCGACCGCGAGACCCGGTACCGTGAACGTCTGCTCGGCACTCGTATTTGCCGCCACCGATGCAGGCGTCAGCGTTTGAGCGATGCGATACAAACCGACGATCGGCGTCGTGCTGCCGAGGTCCTGGAGAATTCCGGTGTAACCAGCCATTTAGGCCCCCTGTTGAGGTTGAGCGGGCAAAGAAAAACCCGCACTCGGCGGGTTGGATTGAGGTTGATTCTGCTGAGGCCCATCGGGCGGAGAGGAGGGATTACCCTCTGGCGCGCCGGTCTGCATCATGTCCATCACCACACCCGTCGCCACGTGTGCGACAAGATGCGGATCGAGCGGCTGGCCGAGCGCCTGCAAGCGCTTGGTTTCAGCGTCGTATGCCTTGATGTTCGTGTCCTGCTGCTCGCGGCCACCGCGCGCGTTCTGAAGCTCAGCAGTCAGATGCTCGATCATCTGGCCCATCTGCTGCATCTTCTGCGTGGCGTCGGCATTTCAGGCGTCGGACCTTCGCCGAGAATCTGCGGCGGGATCGTGCGGTGCAGACGTTCTGCAACCTCATCAGCCATCGGGAAGTCCGCGGCCTTGAACAGCAGATCGCCGGCAACCTTCATCAGGTCCTGATCCTGCGACATGATTTGCGTGAGCGCATGGAACGCTTCCTGACGGCGCGTTTCATAGTTCGGGCCGACCTCGACGGTCACGTCGTAACGACCGATTCCAGGGTTGTAGATCAGTTGCGCGGCCTGTTCCGGCGTCATGTCAGTAGCTGCCTGAGCCGGCGCGCCATCAGGCGTACCCACTGCGTGCGGCTGCTCGGGGTTCAACTGCGCGAAGTCCTCGCTGCCGTCCTCGCCCACAATCCGCACCACGCGCTGCGTGTCGTAAATCTTCGGGATCAGATCGACCATGATCCGGCCGGTGTACCGAATGGCGCGCGCAACGTTGTCGATGAAGTGATACGTCGCCTTGTCGCCCTGACGCTGACGCGCGGCAATGGCAACGCCAGCATCGGCATTCGACGGTGCACCGAACTGCTCCTGATACTGGCCCGATGTCATCATCAGTTCCTGCTGAGCCGTCTGCATGGCTTGCAGGTACGCAGAAGCGCCTACAGGAGGCTGCTCGCGCTGCGGACGCTCTATCTGTGAGCCGTCCTCGCGCAGGCTGTTGTAGGGCAGATACGCCTTGTTATCCTTGTTCGCGTTCGCCCATTCGTCTTCATAGCCTTCAATCGCTTCAGCCGGCGCGACATACGGCGTCTTGGTCTGCAACGCGATGTATTCGACGTTGGCCGAGGTCATGTAGTTGTACATGCGCTGGCCGTCTTTCATGTTGCGCGTATGGCCCTTGCGCTCAACCTTGCCGTTGATCGTGATTTCTTCACCAACCACACGAACGATCGGCAGATAGCGGCCCGGCCATTCCTTGCGGTCAATGATCTTGTCGCCAGCGATCTTGCACCACTTGAAATGCGGCTCGGTGATCTCGCGTTTCTTTACGCTGTCGTCGTCGAGCAATGCCTTACGCTCGTTTTCTTCGTCCACATCGGACAGCTTCATCGGCCCTTTGACCGGATGATTGATCAGCGTGTCTTTTTTCTCTGCGCGGTAGAAATACTCACACACGCGCACGTGGTCTTTCTCAAGCCACGGATCGCCGGTCGCATTCATCGGGAACGTGACGCTCGCCGGGTCTGACTCCGGGTACATCGCCTCGTATTCCTCTTTCGGCACGTCCTCGAACACGAAACCGTACTTTGCATCAGCGCCATCGGCCGACTGTATATCCGGGTCGATATAGACGCTCAGCGGATCTTTCACGCGCCGGATGAAGATTTCCTGCTCAAACGATCCGTCGTGCGCATAGTCCGTGATGACGCGCCAATAGCCCAAGCCTGCCTGGACAGCGAACTCAGTCGCCGTGTCGTAGGCAATCTCAGCGTGCGAGTTGTACTCGACGTGCCGCATGATGCCGTCGAGAATCTTGGCGATCTGCACGTCTGCCTTACCGTCGATCGGCAGCGTTTTGATGCTCGGCTTGTTCTGCTTCGCATCGTTGATGATCTGCAAATTGTGCTGACGCACCTTGTTGATCGTCAGGCACGGACGCGCGTCACCGTCACGCGACTGGCGAATACGGTCAGGCCATTGCCAGTTGTTATCCGGGTCGCCGTTCGCAAACTTCATGTCCTCGACGAACAGCTTGCGAAACTCGCTCTCAGCGTCCTCGCAACGGGCGAACCGCTCCTTCGCCTCTTTGACGATCGGGTCCAGCCCGCTCGCTTCAGCGTCGTCGGATTTGCGTTTGCGTGCCATTAGCCCATCCACCCTGTGCCAGAATTTCCGGCATGTCTGATACGAGGTTTAACTTTCGATTCTTTCTTGGGCGCGCGCACGAGACCGGGGAATAGCTCGGTCAGCACCCATATCCAGGCATCAGCGCGGTTTGGCGACTGCTCGCCCATGTATCCGACCGTACTGAATGCGGTCAATTCGTCCTCAAGCGAGCGGAACTCACCAACATGGCGAACCTTGCCCTGCTCATAGAGCGCTGAAAAAGGTTCTGCACGAACAGCCTTGCCGCGGGTCGCTGTGACCTGCTTGTAATGCGTTCTCGGCCGCGCGGTCTGGATCACGTGCTGCACCATTGCGCCGCCGTAATTGGTCTCGCCCACAACGACATCAGCTGCGTGCCGGTCGTATGCGTCGGCGGCGATCTTTCCCCATGTCGCCGGGCCGGCCTTCACCGTGCAGTCCTCAAGCAGATAGGCGTTCCCGTCGATACCAAGACCGCCTACGCATATCCCAATCGCGTCGTTGTCAGTGTTGTCAGCATCGCCTGAGCCGCTCGGGTCCACGCCGACCACCACGCGCACCATGTCAGGCAACGCGCCATCCATGTGCCGCCATTTGTCGATCGTCTCGTCGGCGAATAGCTGATTCGGCGTCGCGTCGGCAAACTCGCCCTTGAGAAAGCGCTTCTGAAGGCGAGCACTCAACGACTTGAGCGTGTCAAGATAGCCTTCAGAAAGGTTTTCAGCGTTGTCCTGCGGGTTGATCTGGAAGTACGCGTAATCCTCTCCGCGCGGCAGAGCCAGGCGCGTATCCGGGTCGCGCTTCTGCACGAACACCTGATAGGCCCAATGCGCCTTGCTCGGCGGATTGCAGTCGTAATACATGCGCGGCTTCATCAGACCGCTTACGCCGCCCTTGATGACCTGCTCGACCTTCTGCGCAAGACGCGTGATTGCGATACCGACCGACCCGAACGGGATCTGCGAGCATTCGTTCAGGTAGATCGTCACGTACTCCTGGCCGAGAATCTTTTCGGTACGCTCTTTGTCGTCCAAGCCGCCGAACCAGATTTGAGCGCCGTTCTCGAACTCCGCATACCAGTCCGTCTTTGACAGCGTGTACTTGACGCCAGGAAACGCTAGCCGCATCACCTTGGGGAAGGTGTCAAGCACAATCGAATTCTTGACGTGGTTGAAACGGAAGCGGACGATCAAATGCCGACTAGCCGGCGCTTTGAGCGCGCGCATGATGACGTTGCGCACCAGCAGGAACGTCTTGCCACTGCGCGAGCCACCAAAGAGCATGATGTGTGTGGCGTCGCCAGCCAGAACATGCTGGGCGGCTTCCTGCTTAGGGTTGAGCTTCACAGACGCTCATCTAAGGGCGTAGTTGCAACCACAATTGCGCCGCCCTCACCAGTCCCCGAGAGCTCGACCTTATCGCCATACTTCTTCGGAGCAAGCTTCGACGCCAGCCACTTTCTAGCATCCACGCGCAGCCGTGAGCGGTTGATCCATTCGCTGTTGGCTGTCTCGTGAGCGTCTGAGCCGTCACGATTCGTCTTCATTACAGTGTCGTGAGTCGCATCGTCGGCGATCGCAAGTATCTCGTCGGCCAGAAAGTCCGCTTGAGCCTCTCGTGCGCGCGCGTATTGGTCGCGGAATTCTTTGCGGCTCTCATCAGCCAGCCATCTGAATACAGTCGAGCGATTCGGCATATCGTCGCTCAGACAGATCGTGCGCAGACTTTCCCCGTCCGACAGACGTTCGCAGATCATGTCCGCAATCTTCTGCGTGAACGATGTTGGGCGGCCAGCCATAGCAGTTACAGCACCGCTTTCACATGCGCCACGATCGCCTCGAACTCATCGAGCGCGACACGTTCGGCATTGACGAGCTTCGCGCGGAAGCCGGCGATCTTCGCTTCGAGCATCATCAGATGCGTTTCGCGCGGCAGTTCAGTTTCCTGTTGCGGCGCATCCGAAGCGGCAGTAGACGTAGCGGCTTCCACAGCAGGAGCAGGCTCGCTCGGCGAGATAACGGGCTCCCCCACCGGAGCAATCTCCGGCGCTGCCATCGTAGGCGTCTCGTTGACCAGCACATTGCCAGTCACAGGATCGGTGCTGCTCGGTGCGGCGCTCAATGCTTCTGCTGCTTGTGCAATCGGATCGCTCATCATTCACTCCAAAGTTTAAGGGTGCTACGACATGCGCCCTGCGAGTTCCGGCAAGCCGGCGGAGGTCGGGCTTCACAACATTCATAGCTGCCGCGGTTAGCGCACTCACGGCTTGCGTCAACCGAATTGCGGTAGCGTACGCCTACAACCTGGGCTAAAGCGGCCAGAGAAATCGCCGATATACGTAGTTGAGTGCGTAAATCGGGAGAAGTCGTGAGCGATATCGATACAACGAATGGAAACGTCGGCCAGCCGGCCGAAACGGCGAAAAAAGGGTTTCTAGCTGGATGGCAAAGCACCGTAACGGCTATCACGCTAGGCCTTGGGCTTGCCGGCGCAGCCTGCAAGATCGGTTACACGATGGGCGCCGCTGCTGGCGGCGAAAAATACCAAAGCCAGATCAATGACCTCCGAGATAAGCTTTCGATCGCGACCACGTCTGCGGCTTTGAGTGCTGGAACACTGAAAAACTCTCAAGAGCAAATTAAGCAGTGGCAGGACGCATACAAGGCGTTGACCACCTCGGGCGAACAACTTGCCGTCGAAAACACATCACTGAAGGAACAGATCAAACAACTGGAGCCATGCGGGTTTTTCGAGAGACAAATCGACTCGTTGGAAGCGTCAATCTCTGCCACAGGCAATCCGTACCGCCAAGAAGCGTTGGCTCAACGTCGAGACAAGATCCAAGAGCAGCTCTCCACTTGTAGACATTAACGCCAAACGCTCTGCCCGTCGGCGCGTAATGGCTCGCTTCGCGGAATCCACAAAGCGTTGAAGCGTACTCGACTTACCATGTAATATTCCGTAGCCGGAAGAGCCGGCTTGAATAACGTGAGCCCAAATGAAACGAAACGACCAACTCGCCGCACAGATTTTGAAACACCTATCTGATAGCGATCGCGGAAGCGAGGGACTTAGCGTGATCTGTCAAGCGTTAGGGGGCACTGACAGCGATATGCATACGGCAATTACCCACCATGTGGCAATCCTGCAAGACCGAGGGCTTGTCAGCAACCTTGGCAATTTTATTCGGCTAACTTGGCAAGGCCATACAGTTGTAGAAGGCGAATCGCATTTCGATACTTCGGCCAAGTAAAAGCAAAAGCCCGCTCTGCTTTTGCTCGGCGGGCTTTAAAGACAGTTGTCGAGACTGCCTATCAGTTACAGATTTTAATGCAGACTGTTCAATCGACGCACGAACTATTTTGCTCAACGTTTTTTGAACACAGTGCGCTCATCGATTGGTGAGCCTTCTTTAGCGCTTTGCTCATCCGTATTGCGTCTTCAGCGAACTTTCGCGCCCGGTTGTACACCGTCCCGCGCGCGCATTTCAGCTCTGCGGCTACCTGCTTGATCTTTGCGTCGTACCAGTAGACGCCCAGGAAGCAGGCCGCCTCATCTTCCCGGCCCTCCTCTTCGAGAAGGCCATGCAGCGCAGAGTTAAAATATGGCATTTCCGGATCGAGCCGCGCGTCCGTCTCGCGCACAGCAGATCTGCGCGGTTGCAGCCTGGCCAGAATATTGAGCTTGCCAGCCGGCACATACAGCCGGCGTGTCTGACTCCACCATAGCCAGCGGTCGCAATAGGCGTCAATCTGATGCTCGGTCATCGAAATTCCTCTCAAGTTTTTCCAGAAACGGTCCGTTAAAGCAGTTTTTGAGGGACGCCATTTCATGCCAATCCTGATCGCAGCATCTCTTGGCCTCGTCATGGGGTGCATCATCTATTTCACTATTGACACGGATCACGCACTGAACTGGGCGCTGATCGCAACCGCCGTCGTACTCGTCATGCCAAGCGCGAGGGATTTCTGGCTTCTCGCAAAGCTGCACATCGGCAACGATTTCGGGGTCTTCATCGACCTGCAAGCCGCACAGATGACTGAGGGCGACGTCTGGGCTCGGATCGGCGGAAATACTTTGGCGTACATCGTCGCCACGATCAGCAGCCTGGTTGTGCTCAAGCGCTCGCAAAATCAGTAACTCAGAAACTGTTGACCCCAATTCCGCGCATGCGGCTTCTTGCGGCATTGTGCGAGTGGCATCATCCATCAGACTCAAGAGTCCCGAACTGGTCGGACTAAACCACACGCCGCAGGACGAAACAGAATTACTCTAAGAGTTTTTCCTGGTTATCTGTTCGCCCACGGCCTGTATTCTCTGCCTCAACTTTTTTCTTCGGCGGCCGTTAGCCTGATCATGGACAAGATCACCGCTCAGAAACTCATGGCGTCGGCCGATGCTACGGCTGACGCGATCATCACCGCTCGTCACGGGTATTTCGACATCCTCGATCCCGAGTTGGGTGCCGAGTACGACCGCATCGTGTACGGCATCCTCGCCGAAGAGATTCCTGACATGATCCTGGCGGATTTCATGGCGTTGCTCTGGTAGCAAGATCACACCATATCGCGCGCTCATTTCAGACACTCAGGCTGCCGTCGTTGCGGCCGTATGGCTTTTCATGACCTCAAATACCATCGCCCAGGCCAAGGCATTTTTCGACTCGGCGAGCATTGCAGCTGAAACCACTGTTATCGCGCGATACGGGCATTTCGACGTCTTCAAGGAAAAGCACTGCGCCGCCTACGATGCCGCGCTATTCCCGTTGCTGGCCGAGTACTTCGGCGAAATGAGCTTGACCGAGATCCTGGACATCGTCACCACGCTCTGCGGATGATCTGGTTCATGATGTCGCAGAGTTCCTTCGCACTGGGCGCCTCGGGAAGGGCCGTTCTCGCCGATGGAAACGGCTTCCCTGTTGTGACGTATGTCCAGGGTCGCGGACCGAGTGAGTTCCGCTGACCGCTCATTGCCCGCGGTCCGCGCTTTACATAGCCTTCCTCGATCAGCAGTTTCAGACATTTGCACGCGCAACCGTTCGTAACTCCAGTCGCTGCCGATATCTGTGTCTGGGTCAGCGGTTTCACTCCAAGCATCGTGCAGATCGTACGAGTGCTTGAGTTCTCGCGGTAAATTTCCTTTAGCGTGGGCATCGCCCCTCCTTCGCGGGCAAAATGTGGCCGAACCCGGCCCTCAGTAGTACTTATCAGCTCTTTCTCTTCAACCCCTACACCACACCCCCTCTCCCTTCCTTTTCTGGTGGGCAGACCTAGCCCATCCCTGGTCCGCCTTCACATGCTTCCTCATCCGGAGCCGCATGACCCGCCAGCCGTTCGGTCTCGGGCGCTAGCTTCGCCACCCTTATCGGTATTTCAGACCTATCCCCCAGTACCGAGTCTTCCCGCGCCGCTGGTGTTAAACCGTGTCCGCCCAGCGCGGTGCCTTGCTGCATCAGATGACGAGTCGTGCCCCCTTCATGATCTGCATGCGGACCTTCGCCGGGCCGCGATCACCCCATTCCTGCAGCGCATCGGCCCAATCTGTGCCCGTGATTCCCTCGGGATAGGCAATGCCACAACCAAGCGCCTCGGCGGCTTTCCTGCCGTTCTCCACGCCCTTGTTAATGCCCCTGTCGCGCTGCGTTTCCCAGTCGTTATCTGCGCAGACCACGGCCATCCCGCGGACCTTTGTGTCCTGGGCCACGGAGATAAGGTTCTGTGCGTCGAAACACACAACGACAGACGCATTGGTGACCGTCTGAAAGACAGCCAGGCCGGTGGCAAAGCCTTCTACAAAGCAGGTGACCGTGCTTCGCGTGCGCGACATGACAAAAGACGCGCCACGCGTCGAACACCCCTTCCGGTAGAGCTTCTGGCCGTCGATCGTGATGTTCTGCAAGCTCACCAACGAGCCGCCGCGATACATCGGGATCACCAGGTCATCTCCCTCCAGGCGGACGCCTTTACAACCCCTCAGAGACAACCCCTTGCGTTCTATGTATGCGTGCCACTCAGTGAGGATCGGGAGAGATTCCCAGTGCTCGCGCATGCGGCGCACAGCCTGAGCGCGCGCCGCCGCTTCCTGCTGCCGAAGCCGTTTGATGCGTTCGTCCATCGCGCGGCGATCACGTGGCGCCATCGGCGTGTCATCACGCCATTCGACAGCCTCGACGTCAGTAGCGAAGTTGATGAAATAGCCTCGCCGGCCGTCGATCCACAGGTTGTATGCGCCGTTTTTCTTCCGCGGCTTGTCCTCGGTCGGGCAGCGGTGCCACTTTCCGTCGCCGACCACATGGCGCGGAATCAGGCCGTGAGCCATCATTGCCTGATCGAAGGTCATGCGGCCTTCCTCTTCTCAGCGCGCCATTTGATCCAGTAACGCTTCTCCGCGTTGACAAGACGTCTCGCTACCTCAGGCGTCGGCAAAACCGGGATGGTCGCGAAGAAATCAGCCTTTGCCATCGTCCCGGTCAGTTCCTTGTACATGGCGTAGGCTTTCCGTCTGGCTCGCTCCTCGTCGTCCGACTTGAGCCGTGCGAACTGGCAAACCATAGGCCACACGTCGGTAAGAAGCTGCCGCTGATTACCGCTAGCGAGAAGTTCCTGAAGCGTCCCCTCTACGTGCTGGACTGTCTTGCGTATGGGATATTCGTGACCGCAACTCGGGCAAGCTGGACGCGCCTTGTGGAGCGTCGCGCAGTGGGGACACTTGACCATCGCGTCTTCGGCCTTGGGCGTCTTCTTCTCCGCCTTAGGCTTCTTCTTGCCGTCATCAAGCTCGATCGCTCCGGTTTCGAAGAACTCGTTCATCTCGTCCCAAAACCGTTCGCAATTTCCCGAATGGTCGAGCACGATGCACTCTGTCTTGCCGGTACCTGGACTGGTCCGCAGACCTCGGCCGAGCAGCTGGATATGGTCAGCAAGCGATTTGCGCAGCGGCCGGCACATAATCACGCAGCCGACGTCGGGGACGTCAAAACCTTTTGTTGCTTTAGAGACGGTTATCAGCCCGCGGATAAAAGAGTCCGCCTTGCTGAATTCAGAGACGATCTCGTCGCATTCTGAGTCGGTTTCCCTGCTCGTATAGACGACACACTGGATGCCGGCAGCGGTGAACTGGCGATGAATCTCGCGCGCGTGATCTACGGTGATCGCGCTGCAAATGAATTTCTGGTTGTTGCCATGCTTCAGGTACTCAGCAACGCAATCGCCGACGACTTCCAGTGCCCGCTTGGCGGCCTCTTTCTGCTCCCACTCGCCCACGTTGACCTTGACGCCATCCATGTTCGGCTTCGACGGCGAGAAGATGCGGAACGGAACCAGTGCGCCCTGCTCGATCAGACGATTTGTGGTTTCGACGTTGATTAGCGTGTCGTAGATCTGCCCGAGACCCTTGGTGAAAGGCGTGGCCGTTAGACCAAGCCCGCGGGCGTCGCCGGCAGCGAGGCGGTCTTTAGTCGGGGCATGCACCGTGTGGCACTCATCGACGATGATGAACTTCGGCTTGGGATCGTCAGGCCAGCCGCGGCGCATCACGGTCTGGATAGAGAGGATCTGTGCCCGCTCATAGGGCCGATAGCGCCAGTGATTCTGCTTGACGATGCCATGCGATACGCCGAACTGGTCGAACGTGCGCGACGTCTGGTCGACGAGGTTTTCTCGATCAACGACGAAGTGCGAATGCTTGCCGTTATTAGAGGCGAGGTAGGCAACGCATGCGGATATCCGCGTCTTCCCTGCGGCTGTCGGAGCGCACAGGAGGACATTGCGGGCGCCATTGCGATACGCATCGCTCACGCGCAACACCGCTTCGATTTGGTACTGACGCAGACCAAAATGTTCGAATGCTGCCAATTCTTCAGCCGTTGCCTCCCTCATAGCTGTTTCTCCGTCAGCTTGCGAACAGCAGAAAGAACGTCTCGATCGTTTTTCACGCCGAGGATCTTCCGCAGCTCCGCGTATTGACGACCGAACCAGTTCAACTGCTTCTCCCGCACAGCCCCGCGCTCGCGCTCAACGCTCAGCGCGCTTTCAGCGTTCAGCAGCAGCTGCATCTGCTTCATCATTTCCGCGCCCTGGTCCGTGGATGTCAGAGCGTCATTGCTGCGCTGCAATCGGTCGATCTGCGCGTAAAGGTCGTCCACATGAGCGTGGAATTCGGCATCGTCCGTGGAATCCACAGTCTGTGAGGACTCCTGACCGTGCTCGACACGAGGAAAATCGTTTTCGGTGCCTGCCTCGGACGGATCTCGATCTTTGCCCTCCACCTGTTTCAAGGCTTGGGGCAGGCTGATTTCGCCGTGGGCGACACGCTTCACCAGTTCGGGATCCGCCTTTGCCACCTTGTCGGCCATCTTTTGTGTGCGGATGCTCGCTCCGGACTTGGCCGCTCGATCAGCTACCGTGGATGTGGAACGGTCCGTCAAGGTTGCCGGACTATTTAAGCCCCGGCCGTCAGGGTAGTGCAACGTTGCACCTGCAACCTTGACCTCGTACTGGTTGCTTCCTTGAACCTGCGCTTCCAGCCAATTCGTAGCCGCAGCGACGATCGCCGCATGCTGGCCCGGCGTGAGGTGCCGGCGGTGAAGATTGACCGAGAGGACGTACGACAGGAGGTCGTAGTCACCGAGATCCATATCGGCGATCACCGGCTCAATACCGAGTTCGACGCACGCACGGTACCGGTTGCCGCCGTCAAGAATCATCCCGTCGTGGAGAACGACCGGCTGAAGCTGACCGTTCGCCGCAATGTCTGCCTTTAACGCTTCAAACTCGGCGCCTTCAAGACGCGGGAACAGCGTGCAGAGCGGGTGGAGTTCGAGGCTCATCAGGCATCCTCCAGACGCAGCAGGCGGATCAACGGAGACACCGCAGAGAACGGTACGAACCCGCGGTTGAACGCGGCCATGACGGCTCGCTTAAGCAGAGTACGCATGCGTTACTCCGCGCGGTAGCCGAGAGGATCAGCGATCCACTTGTGGACTTCTTCGTTTTTCCATACGGTGCAGCGCGATCCAAGCTGAATACGGCGTGGCGCGCGGCCTTCAAGACTGAGCTTGCGCCAACTTTCGCGGCCCAGCGGAAGAAACGGCTTTAATTGGTGCCAGCGGGAGAAGCCGTTGAGGGGAAGGAAATGTGGACGCTCTCCATCATCCTGTTTTTTGCCATCCATACTGTTCACTCCGCGGTGAATGTTGGTATGGATGGATACTATTGGCGTACGAAGCCCACGGATACGACGCCTAGTGTCTACGCGGACACGTTATGGCACATAACGTTAACGGATACATACATAGCGTATACGTCAGGTATCTTGGCGTTGTTCTTGGTTCTTGGTCTTTTTTGCATTCAGCTCTTTTAACAGCCATTCGTAGACAGTGATCTGCGCACGTTGCTCAGTCAAGGGTCTACCGAGCGTCTTCAGCATTTCGTTCGCCTTCGGAGCCAATTCAAACGAAGCTGCGCGTGGTGAAGGCCAGTTCCCTGCCGCATACTGCCCGATCACCCATTTACGAGCTGCGCTATATTTTTCATCACGTGCTTTGGCTCCCGCTTTACCGTTTGCGCTCCTTTGATCCTCAATCAATTGTTCGCACATACCCCATCCGTTGTTGAAATTACCTCCTGCTATCGCATCCACGACAAGGGCTAGATCGACTTCGAGAGTTCCTAGATGCGAAGTCTGGCCGCCGCCATTTCCCGCCATTGGATTCAACTTATAGAGAGCGAACGCCCCCAACATCAAGGCGGGCCAATGGCGGTCGTGCAAGTCACGCACATATGCCGGACTCTTAGACCAATCTATATGTTCCTGGTCAACTTTGAACGACCAGTTCAGGAGAACGTTGACCGGGCCTTCGCGTTTGATATACCCGTCACCGGTGCAGTAACTTCGAGTGTATTCGTTGTCGGCTATGACCTTTTGTTCGATAGAATTGCGGAACCAGTTGGCGCCCTGTTCGCCAGCACACCTCAGTTCTTCCAGCATAAATCCGACCAACTCGTTCAGGTCCGTAATCTCCGGGTCGCCCGTTTCGGGGTGTTTGCACAACGAATACGCCTGTCGAGCAAGTTCATTAAGAAGAGGCGAAACATCTCTTCGGAAGTTTAAATACTGATGAGCATCGGCTCGTTGGAGGTTCGAGAGATAGTCCATTTTCCGCTCCCATATTGCGGCCCCATATTGCTTGGAACCGCGCCAACAGGGTAAGGGAACCCTGCTTTCGACCCGTCGGGCTAGGCGCGGTGAAAATATTATGCCAATCCGCCGTAAGCGAAAATCACCGGAGGCGAGACGTTATCACCCTGACCGTCATAAGCAGGTGATGCGCCATTTCGTCGAACATAGCCTGAACTTCTTCGCGCGAACTTGGCAAGTCGATGTGCCCCGGAGGTTGCGGCGGCCGATAGTGGTCCAATTGATGGACCTCGGCGCGCGGCAGCGCAGATGCAGTCCGGCGCTTCTTTGCCCTCTTCGCGATGGGAAGGACGTGGACATTGTCATCCATGACCGTTCTCCAAAAGTGAGCGGCAAGCATACAAGGCGTCCCGTGCGGTTTCAATCTGGCCGCGGAGCATCGGGAGAAGATTGTCTAGGAGCGTCTGAAGAGGCTCGAAATCGCCTTGGTTCTGCGCGGCACCCTTTGCCCATTGCAGCGCATTTACCAGCAGCAAAGCCTGTTCGGATGCCATCGTCCCTTCGAAAGGGTTTGGCGTAGAAGGTACCTGTTGCAAAGGCGAGACCGAAATATTGATGGGCTTATTCATGACGCAAACCCTCGGCAGCATCCGCGAGATCCCTCAGGCTCACTGCCAGTTGCTCTGTCTCGTCGCGTACATCCACAAGCGTGCAACGCGTGGGAAGCGCGCCGGCTGCATCGTCCGGCAACGCTTCAACCATGAAGGCGACCACGTTGAAGATCTTCCATGCCAAGCGGAATTTCTGCGCCAATAGGTTGGCGAGGCGTTCGCGCGTAGAGTCACCGCTCGGGGAAGCGAGGAATTCGCCAACGCCTGCCTCGAACTGCCCCATCATCGAATCCACCAGTACGCCGAATTCGTCCTCGGACTGCCCACAGGCGGTCGGGACGTTGGCGTTCATCCAGCCTGTCCAGAGGCTCGGCAACACCTCTGCCACGGCGGCGCTGTCGAGAAGGATTGTACGACCGGCAGCGTGCGCGCGCCGCATTGCTTCGTCTCGCGGGATTGAGGCGAGATTGACCAACGGTGGATCGTTTTTCTCTAAACGATCTGATTCTAAAGAGAACATGACTTGGACTCCTACTTTACATAGAAGCCCGCTTCTCATCGCCAAATGAGGGTGGGCGGGCACATGACGAGGTTGGCGAACCGGCAAGTAGGAAACCGGCATGCGCGCGAGCGCATCCCCATCAAGGCCCACCCATAAACTGGGTACGCGATGATACTACGGACGAAAAAATACCGCCTTGTGGCGGTTCGTCCGCCCACTTAACTCAGGTCGCCAAACCCGATCGCTGTTGTTTCAGCGACGACTCAAGCATAGTCAACGAGCGCTCAAACGTCAAGCCGGGTTTCACTACAAAAATATTAGGCTTACCTAAACAATTTGTAGAACTACAGTAGCGTTCCTATTAAAACGATTCCTCGCCGATTCGCCTACAAATGGATCCGTGAGACATACAAGTCTCACCGCCACCTAGCAAACAGTAAAGTACACTAAACCTTTTTGGTTTAGTTCACTAAACTTCGTCCCGCCAAGGGCACCCGCCACGTCATCCCTGCCGCCGCAAATTGATTCTCTCGATGACATGCGTGTCTATCGACATTCGATTTCATCACGCTCCGCTCGCCAAAAAATATCCTGTTGCAGCCCGGCAATCCAGCCGTGGAATTTTTGGGACATCGGAGATTTGGATGAACAGCAGAAAGAAGCAGTTCCAGGGCAAGCGCGGCCGAATGCTTGAACTCATTAGGGAGTATCCGGGAATCACGTCCGGCGAACTGGCAGAAAAAGTCGGAGTGGAGGATTCGAGCTCGGTTTCTAGTGCAATGTGGACGGCGATTCGCCGTGGTCATGTCATGGTTGAAAGAGTGATCCGAAACGGCAAATCAACGAATGCACACTATCACCCTGATCAGGTTCCGCCAGACGCCGTCGAACGGGTCCAGCAAAAGCTGGTCAACGCCAGCCAGGTCATCCCAATATCGACGACCAACAGCGTACGGAGCAGCGTGTTCGACGTTCCGGGTGCGAAGCAACGACGGAAGAAACAGGCACCCAGGAAGGCACCATCTCGCGCGCCAGCGGCCGCGCCTTCACTGTCAGCGACTGCGCCGGCTATGGCATTATCAGCTTCGCCCTCTTCGCAAGCCGCTCCGCGAACTTTCGCATGCGCAATCACCAACGATGGAAGTCTCGTGCTGATGCGCTCTGGCGAGATTCAGTTTTCGCTGACAGATGTCGAGGCCGCGACGCTACAAAGCTATTTGTTGAAGCGAGCGGCGGCCAGCATGCTTGCCAGCATGGTCTGATGCGGATGCCGGCGGCACGGCGCCGGCGATGTCTTCTCGATCTACGCATAGTCGTGCAAGATTGCGGCGCACCGAACGCTTGCGGTCGGCAACCCATCGCTGCACAATCCGGCAGTCAAAGGGAACACTAATGAAAATCAAAATAGCCTTGGCAGCGCTGACCATGCTTGCCGCATGCACCACCATATCCGACGTCACGCCGGCCGGGGATGGCCGCTACACCTCACAACGCAAGTCCGCGGCGGCATGACGCCATGGGGCGAAATCAAAGCGGCGAGCCTCAAGCGCGCTGACGAGTACTGCAGCCATCAAGGCAAGCAGATGCACCAAGTCGATATGCAGACGCACGGCGTCCGCGGGTGGACGCCGCAGGAAGCGGAATTAGTATTTTCCTGCATTGCTTCCTGAGGTCAGGCTGCCGGAAAACCGCCTTGCAGCCGGGGCTTTTAATGTCAAGGCTTGGTTCCCCCGGGCACGAAAGCGCTAGCCATCGCCGCAGCTCCCTGACAGGTCTTCATTACTCGGTCAAAGCTGGAGCCGTCAGAATATGGGTTCCGCTGCATATCTAGCGCGGCCTTCATGGCCTCGCTTTCGCACCGTTGTTCTGCTGGCAGAATCACGCCGAACAAGGTCCCGGCGTAAAAGAGCGTGGCCATCTGATACACCACATAAGTTGCAGCAACCGCACCGCCAATCGCCTTCCACATGTCACTCTCCGAGTTAGAGACATCGACGGGGTTAACGGCCTCACCGTGCCAAACTTGACGGTAGCCAGGGAAGAAATTCGGGACGTAAATGAACAGAGCCCCGACCTCCGCAAGCGGCCTGGAAGATGAAGCGCGCACCGAACCGCTCGGTTGCATCACGCTACGTTTTTAGCGAAAGACACGAATGCGTAAGTCGGAATCCGGGTAGCGACCGTCGCCTGAGTCGAAGCGCTGATGGGAGCCGGGTCAGGCCCGGCGCATGCGCGATATACTGTACATTCATACAGTGTCTTGACCATGCCTCATTTCGACCCCTACGGCAATCCGCGCCCCTGCGTCGGTTGCGAGCACTTTGCCGAGTTCCGCTCAGGCGGCTCGATCGTTCTTTGTATGTACGGCGATCGCGCCCAGGTCAACGCGCAGCCGCAGCAGGGCTGTGTGCACTGGGTCCGCGCGATCGGCGCTGACGACGAACATAAGACGAAGCGATGGGCATAGCACATGCTGAAGGAGAGCATGCCCCGACACAGTGCCCTCGATACTTCGGCAGGCTACGGAAATCCGAAATGCGCCTGCCGCTATCCGATGGCGACATTCTTATGGTTCTCCAGTCAAATACCCGATCCGAACTCCTCTGCTATTTGGTTGTGGCACAACTGATCGCACGCGCTCGTACGGCCAACTGGTTGCGGACCGACCATTTTGTAGAGTCCCTGAACATCTGGTTGAATGCCAATGGCGCACAAGTCGATTGGCTCGAGCGGATGCACTTCAAGTCTGTATCGGAAATCCTGGCGTCGGACTTCGGCAACCTGCCGCACTTTGCCAATGAACCGACGCTTGCGGAACTGTTCACCGACGGCTGGCGACTCGACTACCAGTCGCCGGTTGTCCGCAGTATCTATGCGGCTTGCGAACGGGAATTAAAGGCGCATAACTGATCCGCTCAACGCTGCCGAACTACAAAACCAATGACGGCTCCAAACACTAGCGAAACTGGGCGTCCTGGAACGTAACCGTCGACAATCGCAGAAGGTCGTCCAAGACCGTCAGAACGAATGACGATCTGGTCTTGTCCGCAACTTCCCGAAGAGTCTCTCCCGCGAGGACTCCTGCTCGGTAGAGCGTCACGAGTTCGTCCCATTCGACTTCATCGATTGAGGGTCGGCTAGGCAGAGCGGCGCTGCCACTTGATCCGACAAGTCCAACTGCTTTTTCCGCCAGCTCTGCAATTGCACGCGTTTTCGCCAGTTGGAACACAAAGCTCGCACCGCCGGCCGACATATGCTGCTGTACGTAGGTCCGTCGACTGATGGAGTCCGATATGCCGTTAGTCGAAAAAATGAAGAACTCCCCGAAATACTGCGGAAATGTTCCATCCCGATATTCCCCTGCGGATACTGCCACGAAGACTTCGCCCAACGTCGGGAAATACGGCGATGTGAGACGAAACAGCTTGGCAAATTCGTTGTTATTCATGTGGTCTCCTTGGTTGGAGACCACAATATACAGACGAAACTGAAGCTATTGTTCGATCGCGTCGATTCGATCTGCGACACGCTCTAGTGATCCCTCATCCGATACCGAGCGCATGAAAAAGCCCGCTCATGGCGGGCTTTGCAATTCACTACTCGGCGGTGCTAACTAGAGCGTCTAGGTACTCATTCCTTGATGCCTTGCTGGTGCGATTTTGGCACTCGGAAGGACGGCACCGTCGGCGTTGGAACCTGAAGACGCGCCGCCAAGTCTTGAACAGTCTGGCGGTAATAAGGCCAAAGGTGATAAGGCATGTTGTGCGCAGCGAATTCGTCAATCGCTTCTTGCGGAAGTTCTTCAGGTTGACACCCGGCAATAGCGTACTCAACCGCGAAATCGACGCTAATGTCGCAAACGACATCATCCTCGTTGAGTTCCTGGTCGTTCTCTGGAACGCCATCCTTCCCGGTACGCACAATTCGCGTACGAGTATTCGCGACGAACTTTAGGAAGTTCATCGTTTTTTGCTCCCCATCCCCTGGAAACGCAACCTCGCCCAAAGAAATTTCGGAGGCAGTCCAATTGATGCGAGTAAAGCTATCGAACGCCTGACGGTGGTCGAACCATGGTGCTACGGTCGCCTCAATCCGGGTTGGGAAAGCTGTCTGCACGTGAAGATGGGGCAAAACCTTTTCGAGCAGTTGTCGATTCATGCTGCTTTGCGCGTGTCAAAGGTCGGAGCGGAAGTGAACGTTTCGTTGGCGCCATGAATCAGCGTCAGACGGCGACTCTTAACGACGACGCCATCGCGCGGGACGAATCCATCCATATCGGCCGTGACACTAAGGATCGACCTCGGTGCAGCAGAGGCCTTTGGTTGCAATTCAATCTTCAGGCGCATATCGAGCGCGTGTGCCGCCTCGGACAATGTCTCGACCGTGACATTATGGCGTCCGCTGAGCACCCGATTGACGTATGGAGCTTTCCTACCCATGCGCTCTGCGAGCGTCTTTTGCGTGACGCCGAGCCTTTTCATTTGGTCGAGCAGAGCCCTTGCCACGTCGAGCAATGCGCTCTCGGTCCAGTAGGCCGGCGACTCCTTCGCACGTTCGAACGCCTCTTTGTACCGATTACTGATCTTCATGAGAGTCCTCTTCCACAATTTCGAGTTCGCCGCGTTCTTTCGCTTCGAAGTAGCGACGATAGGTATCTTGGGCCTGATTAACCAGCTTTCTAGGAGTCGTGCCCTTTTTCCCTCCGGCTTTATAGAAGCTTTGGGTTATGACCACCATCTTGCCTTCATCATAAAACCACAGGAGGCGCAACGTCCCGGTCACATCAAATTGCCAGATTTTCGGCTCTTCCGTACTAACGTGGTGGCTTCGATTGTCTGGCAGGGATGCAGGCCCGTACTCGGCCGCCTTCTGAAGAAAAGCGAAGCACTTGTCCAAGTCCCCCTGCTTGACGGCCGCAAGCACGCCATCGCCGCGCTCATCAAGCTGCTCAAACACTGACCACGTAGACTGGATAACGGCAGCTACACGCAAGATATTAACTTAAAAGTTATTCTTCAAGTGGAAAGGCTGACTTTTCTGTGCGTCATCGCTCCTACGCCGCACTCAGACGGGCCAGACCGATGGTCCGACCCCGATTACCGGCCGTTACGGCCACAGTTGCCAGAGGACAAGGCGCTATTTTTACACGCAATCATCATGACAATGGTATCTCGAAGCACAATATGCCGGAGGAGGCGCTGGGAGAGCGACCGCTGCCGTCCCAGCAGACCGTCGCCTATCGCAACTCCGATCTAATGAACGTGGATCCGAAAACACAAGGTGACGCGTTCTAGCAACAGCAGAATCGCACCCGTACATCCTCAGGAGACAGCTTTTTGGGGTACGGTTGGGGGCATAAAATCTTGAAAAACCCAGCAAACGCCCCTCCGAGCTTGACGTATGAATTCTGCCAGGGGGACCACCCGCCTCACAGCCTCGCACGGCGTTTCACATCTCTCACGCCGCCCCACGCAACGCCTCAGTTGCGCACAGGCTCTGCCGTCGCACGAGTCCGCCCGATCAGGCGCTTGCCCATTCTGTTCATCGGTCCTTCGAGCCATTGGTACGAAGCGAGCCCGACGGCGACCGACGCCAGCACCACGACTACACAGACCAGATCCCCAGGCATACGATGCTGCCGGTCGAATATCTGCAGCAGCTTGACGCAGACCGGCACCGAAAAAACGTGCGTCAGATACAGCGAATAAGAAGAGTCGCCAACGAGTTCCAGCCACGCGTTCCAGCGCAGCTTGTTCTCCAGCGACAACCCGGCCACAACTACGGCGAACGCCGGCAACCCAAAGACCAGAAAGCGGTTCGTGTCGCTAAGGGCCGGCGCGAACACTTTGCCGGCGGCCAGGATCGACACGACGGTCGCTGCCGCCACTGCTATCGGCACCGCGCGTCCCGTCGCATAAACCCAGCCGACGAGAGTGCCAAATACAAACTCCATCACGATCGGGTTTGTATAAAACGAAAATGCGACTCCGCCTGTGTGAACGAAATGCAGCGCGGACATAACCGCCAGGAACGCCGCGACAGCCAGTAGCCGATAACGCGTTAAACACATCGAAACGGCGAACACGCCGTAAAACCACATCTCGTAGTTGAGCGTCCACCCGACGCCGACCACCGGCGCCGTCACGTGGATCCAGTTCAGCCAGGGGAAAAACAGATAGGAGGCCACCGCATGCCCGACATTCAGCGACGCATTTCCGAATGCGCCCGGCACGACGAGAAGCAAGACAATGAAAAGCGACGTGAGCGCCCAATAAAGAGGAACAACGCGGGTAATGCGGGCAACGATAAATGCCCTTGCGGAAGCCACGCCGGGCGGCTTGCCATGCGTAACCAGCACCATGACAAAGCCGGAAATGACGAAAAAGACATCGACGCCGATTTCGCCAAAACGCGAAATCTGGTGAAAGAAATGCGTCGCCCAGCCGTATGTGGCCACATTCCCTTCGGCATGAAATGCGACCACGCCCAACGCGGCCAACGCGCGCAAAGTCTGAATGGACCTGAACTGCCGTATGCCGCCCACACGGTCTGCAATACGGTCCGCCATGCGTTCTGCCATACGCTCCGCTGTACATTATCAAAACGACGCGCGGTCCGGCGCGGACCGCCGTCGTACCAACGAACGTCTACACCCGCTTCGGACTATCCAGTCCCCGAACAACAGCCGGACGCGCGACGAACGCGGCCAGGACGCGCCTCACGTTCGGAAAATCCTTTATGCCGACGAGCTCGCCCGCTTCGTAGAAACCGATCAGATTGCGCACCCACGGGAACGTCGCGATGTCCGCGATCGAATACTGATCGCCGAGAATCCACTCGCGCCCTTCGAGACGCTGCTCCAGCACGCCGAGCAGCCTTTTCGATTCGGCGACGTAGCGATCGCGCGGACGCTTGTCTTCGTATTCCTTGCCTGCGAATTTATGGAAGAAGCCAAGCTGGCCGAACATCGGGCCGATGCCGCCCATCTGAAACATGACCCACTGAATCGCCTCGTAGCGGCCGGCGGCGTCCTTTGGAATCAGCTGGCCGGTTTTGTCCGCGAGATAAATCAGGATCGCGCCGGATTCGAAGAGCGGCAACGGGTTGCCGTCAGGTCCGTTGGGATCGATGATCGCGGGAATCTTATTGTTGGGATTGACCGACAGAAATTCCGGTGTCATCTGATCGTTCGTGTCGAAGCGCACCAGATGCGGCTCGTAAGGCAAGCCGGTTTCTTCAAGCATGATCGACACTTTGACGCCGTTCGGCGTAGGCAGCGAATACAGCTGAAGGCGGTCCGGATGCTCAGCAGGCCATTTCTTCGTGATCGGGAAAGCGGACAGATCTGTCATGTGATGGTGTAAACCCTGTGCGGAATGGCGGAAATCGCATTGAGCGGCAGAGATCGACGGGGCGACCGGCCTCGGCTGTGTCAATGCGGAGCGCCAAATATAAACCGAGTCGGCGCAACGGGTGCGGGACGCCGGCAAGTCCGCGATTCACGTTGCGCTCACCACAAGTCCTTCGTCGCGCCGCCCGCGCTCAGGTCATAGCCTTCGCGCCACAGCGCGGCACCCACCGTCAACAGCAAAGCCCTGCGTTCGACGTCGAGTTGTTCCCACATCGACGCGAGCCAGGCTGCAAAGCTTGCGCAAGTCTCGTCCAGATCGACGGGCGCTTTGCCCTCCAGATACTGCCGTTCGAACATCGAAAGCACTTTTTCCGGTGTCATTGTCGCGGCCTCCATGTTGGATGCAGCCAGTCTAAAGGCCCGACAGCCCGCAGCGCACGTTCGGCGCGCCAAAGCCGGGTTACTCCCAGGCCCGGCCGACGATGCAGCCGGAAACCGGACACGCCGACGGCAGCCCGGCGCGCCTCGTGCCGGCGACCCCAAATGACGCCGCCAATGAGAAAAAGGCGCCGAAGCGCCTTTTCCCTACGACCGCATCAAGCCAGATTACGGGGTGTTGCGCTTGGCTTGGTCCTTCGCGTCTTCCTTTGCGTCGCCGTAGCTCTTCTGCACCTTGCCCGCGCCCTGCTGGAGATCGCCCTTCAGTTCCTTGGCGGGATTATCCGTCGCCTTACCCACGGCTTCGTTGATCTTTCCCTTGACCTGTTCGCCCACACCTTTTACCTGGTCCTTGTTCATGTTCGGCTCCACTTATTTGAATGCCGACGCGAAATTGCGCCAGTAACCTGATCGAGCAACGGCCATGCCTGAGGGCCGTCGCTGACCGCGTCGCAAAATGCGGCGCCGCGCGACGGGCTCTCCATCAAGCCCCCGGAAATTTTTTCATCAAAAGGCTAAAGTTTCCCTCCAGCCTGCCGTAATAGGTGCCATGGAGGAGCCATGGACCGCAAACCCATCACCCTGTCGGCATCATCGAAAGCCGGTTTGATCGACGGCGACATCACCCATATCGCGCGCGCGATGCGGTTGTCGTTGCAAGGCGACCTGGCTGGCCCTATTCTGCCCCCGACCTACTGGCGCGAGCGTCTTTACAAGTTGCTCGACACGGGCAGCCTGACGCACCCGCAGCTGTGCGCGGTGGACAGTCTTCTGTTGCAGCTCGACCAGTTCGAGGCCGAGCCGCCTCTGGCATGGGACGAACTCGCGCCCGCCACCGCTGCACTATTTCCACCTACGCACGAAACCGGCGCCGGACATCTCGCCTAGCGCGGCGGTCGCCCGCTGTTGTTGCTTCGCAGTTCCGCTGGTGCGGAACGAAGCGAAGAGCGGGCGCGAGATATTGGTGTCGCTATAAAAAAAGGCCGCGACCTATGCCGCGGCCTCAACACGTCGCAACGCAGGGACCTCGCGTCACGCTGCAAGCGTACACATCCAACTGTGACAAGCGCATTTCGCCGCTCAAGGCTCCGGCGCGGCATATCGCGCCCCAAAATTCCTGGACAGGCGGTGACCGAACGGTCAAAATGTCCGCCAAAATTCCCAGCGAGAACAAGCGACATGACAATGGCCACCAGGCACGACCTGCTCCTACAAGCGCTGCAGGTCTACAGTCAGGCCGAAATCGCGGCGCGCTGCGGAAAAGACGTCCGAACCATTCGACGCTGGAAAACGGACCAGAGCTGTCCCCGCATCGCCGAAGCCGCTTTGCGTGAAATGCTGCATACGAGCGCGCGAAATACGCACCCGGAAAGCCGGGCGGATTTCCAGTTCATCGATCTCTTTGCGGGAATCGGCGGAATTCGGCGCGGCTTCGAGGCGCACGGCGGTCAGTGCGTGTTCACGAGCGAATGGAACGAGTTTTCCAAAAAGACGTACCAGCAGAATCACCAGGACGCCAGCCACGTACACCAGTTCGTCGGCGACATCGTGTCCTACGCGGAAGACTCGGTGCCGTCGCATGACCTGCTGCTGGCCGGCTTTCCTTGCCAGCCTTTCAGCATCGCAGGCGTAAGCAAGAAAAATTCGCTCGGCCGTCCGCACGGTTTCGAGTGCACGACGCAAGGCACGCTTTTCTACGATGTCGCGCGCATCATCGACGCTAAACGCCCGGCCGCGTTCGTGCTGGAAAACGTCAAGAACCTGCTCTCGCACGATAAAGGCAACACGTTCAGAACGATTCTCGACGTGCTGCGCGACGAGCTGAAATATGACGTCCACTACAAAGTTATAGACGGGCAACACTTCACGCCGCAGCATCGTGAGCGGATCGTCATCGTAGGTTTTCGCGAGCCAACCGGGTTTTCTTTCGACGATCTGCGCGTGCCGGCAACGGGGCCGCGTCTAGCGTCGATTCTGCACAAGACGGACGGCACCGAGCCGGTGTTGCCGCACGACGGCGAGCGTTTCTTCGACCACGTCCGCCGCAAGGTGCAGCCGAAGTACACGCTGACGCCGAATCTGTGGGCTTACCTGCAGGCTTACGCGGAGAAACATCGCGCGGCCGGAAACGGCTTCGGCTTCGGCCTCGTCACGCCGGGCAGCGTCACACGCACGCTGTCCGCGCGTTATCACAAGGACGGCTCTGAGATTCTTCTCGCGCAAGGCAACGGGGAGCGGCCCCGCCGTTTGACGCCGCGCGAATGCGCCCGTTTGATGGGCTTTCCCGACGACTTCGTGATTCCCGTGAGCGATACGCAGGCATATCGCCAGTTCGGTAACAGCGTCGTAGTTCCAGTCATGCAGGAAGTGGCGCGCATCATGAGCCCGCATTTGAAAGAGCTTCTCGCGCGCGAGCGCGAACATTCGCGGGAAACGTTGACTGCGTTTGCTTAGTTGCGTTGCTTGTTGCGTCGTGTAATCACCAGCAGTAAAGCGGGCCTGTCGATCCAATACGCAACAGATTGGACAGGCCCACCCATCGACGTTGCGATCACCCGGCCAGTTCTGTGGCCGCCTCATGAATCAATGCGGCGACCTCCACCGGTCGCGAAGCAAGCGACGCATGGCTTGCGGGCAGCGTGACCACCTTTCTTGCATTCATCCGGGCGGACATCATTCTCTGGTTGTCGGGGTGGATCATTCTGTCTTCACTCGATATCTGGTACCAGGAAGGTTTGTTGGCCCACGCAGGAGAACTGATTCGGTCTCCGAACGTCCCGCCGAGCGGTGCTTTCTGCGTCACAGCCATGACGAGCCCCTCGTCGGAAGTAAGGTCCTGACAAAAGCTCTCATGGAACTTCCCGGCTTTAAGCCATAGATAGCCATCGCTGTCAGGTTCGAGATGCGGCGCAGCCTCGGGAACATGCTGCTCCGTAATGCCACCGGGGCTCTCCCCCTCGTCCGGCGCAAACGCCGCGATATACACGAGGCCAACGACGTCCGCGTGATTTCCTGCCTGTGTGATGACGGCGCCTCCATACGAATGTCCCACCAGCAAGACCGGTGCGTTCTGTTGAGCGATCATCTTGCGGGTACGCTCGACGTCATCGGCCAGCGACGTCAGCGGCAATTCCACAGCGCGGATCGACTGGTGACCCTTGCGCGCCAATTCGATGATGACCTTGCTCCAATGCGCAGCGCCGCCCCAAAAACCATGCACCAGCAAGATCACAGGCTGATTGCTCATTTGCGTGACTCCATTCGAGTGATTTGATTTTTCGCCGGCCACGGCAGGTCCGATCGACGCTTCGACACTCGTGACCGTGCTCCGATCGCCGCGGAAAGAGCGCGATCGATTGGATCATAGGTCCAGGAAATCACAACACCGAAAAAGTTTATGTGGTGGTTACCCGCATACCGCGGATAGCGCAATCGTGTCCAAATGCGCTTTCAGGATCTCGATGAAATGCCGCGCGAGCAACGAAGGCGCGGTGTGCGCAGGCATTGCCATGCTCACGGCTACATCGATTGCCGGCGTCAGCGGCTTGACCAGCAATTGACCTGCGAATGTACTCGCCACATAAGGATTGACGATTCCGACGCCATTGCCCGCACTCACGAGAGCACAGATCGTAATGGACGACGTAGTCTGAATGGCGAATTCAGCGGGCATGTCATTCGCATTCAGTACTGCCTTAATTGCGACTGTCAGATCGTCCATTTCGCCGAGCGCGAGCAGGCTCTCGTCGCGCAAAGCTTGCACATGAATAGTCGACTCCGCTTGCAGACGATGGCCCAGCGGCAATACGCACACAGCAGGCACCGTCTTCGCGATCTCTGTCTGGAAATCGAGCTCGTCGAGCTTGCCCGTCGTCAATATCAGGTCAACCAGATCCTGACGCAGTAGATCCGTGAGCTGCGGTGTATTAGCCGTCTGCACGTTCAGATACGTCTGTGGGAAGCGGGCTCGAAGCTCACGAATGACCTGCGGTAACAGACCGATACCGAGCGTCGGAGTACACCCGATTCGCAGCGCTCCTGTGCCGGACTTGCGCAGAATGGCGACCACCGACTCGATGTTCTCCAGACCGTTGAAATGGAGTTGCACGGCTTTGTATAGCAACTGCCCTTCGCCTGTCGGCCGCAATCTTCCATGGTGCATCTCGAACAGCTTCAGACCGGAAAAGCTCTGCAATTCCGCAAGCCGGCGACTAATTGAAGGCTGCGTGGTATTGAGTACCGCGGCAGCGCCCGTTGTCGTGCCCATTTGCATTACCGCACGAAATGCCTGGATCTGCTGGAAGTTCAGTGGCCGGGTCAAGGGGACGTCCCTTCGATATGAGCATAGGAGCGCAGTATTCGAACGAAGACTGCCGCGCGAGTATATCAACGGCGAATACCCATGCGCGAAAAATGAATTACCCCCTATTGATGTGCGGCGATATGCTTCAGTCACCTCATGCATCGGCACTTCATGCCTGTGCTACCTTCACTAACCGATTCGTCCGCTCATGATTGCGTCCTCCGCTTGCATCGTCAACCGCTTGCCCGAAAGCGGGCGAATCGTGAACCTCAAGTGTCCTGTGCGGCGGCTTGGCAGTGGCGAGCGCCATCATTTCTTTGGCTACTACAACAAGAGCGCATGGGACCGAACGGGCCGCTACGTGCTGGGCAACCAGGTCGCCATGATGGATGCGCCTCTTACGCCACAACTCATGGCGAAAGTCGGCTACTTCGACATTGAGGATCGCGAAACTTTTCACGCGATCGATACGACAACCGCCTGGAACTGGCAAATGGGCTGCCAGTTGCAATGGCTCGACGGCGAGGCCGGGCGCAAGGTGATTTACAACACTCGTACCGGCGATCTGTCGGCGCGCTATCCGGGTTTTGGCGCAGCCATTTTCGACATCGACACTGCCACGAAAACAACGCTCCCCATGCCGGTCTATGTGTGCGCACCCAATAGCCGCTATGCCCTTTGCGTCGACTACCGGCGTCTATACGTCACGCATGAAACTATTGGCTACAGCGAACGCGGCGGTCCATTTCCCATGCAACTCGCGCCGGCCGACGACGGCATCCATCGCCTCGATCTTGCAACGGGCGAAACCGCATTGATCGTCAGCTATGACGATCTGCGCAGTTTCCACAACGTTCCGTCGATGCAGAACGCCATTCACTGGGTAAGCCACATCGAGATCAATGCTGCGTCCTCGCGCGTGCTCTTTCTGCACCGCTGGACCGAACGCACCGCCGACGAAACCTGCTTCCTCCATAGGCTGATCACGATGAATCCAGACGGCTCGGGCATGCGGTTGCTCGATTGTTCGGACCATCCGCTACCACAACTGGCAGAACATTTCGATTCGTCCGCAGTCGGCACTTTCGACTACGAGAAGTCCGAATACCAGATATCGCACCCGCTTTGGCAAGACGATTCACACGTCATCGTATGGGGCCCGCACGCCGGCAGCATTCACTATCACCTGTATGAAGACAGCGATAACGGCAGCGTGGAAATAATCGGTCGCGACCTGCTCACTGAGAACGGCCATATGAGCTTTTCCCCAGTCGACACGCGCTGGCTGTTATCCGACACATACCCTGACTCGCGGACGAACACACGCATTCTGTTTCTCTACGACATGCATGAAGATGTGCGCTACGACATCGGGGAGTTCTATGCGTCGCCGGACCTTAAAAAGGAGAACCGTTGCGATCTGCATCCGCGCTGGAATCGAAATGGCCGCGCCGTGTGCATCGATTCTGTACACGAGGATGCGCGTCGAATGTATGTGATCGATGTCGCGCAGATCACCGGCACGCGCTGAAACCACACTGACATCCATTGTCGCGTGATTCCGGCGCGGCCCGGGGAGTCCACGAGAAATGCAAGTTCTGGAGACCACGATGAAACAACCGTTTTCTGCCCGAGCCGCGAACGGCCGCTGCGGCGCGATCGCCGCCGTCGCCCTTTTGACCTTCAGCGCACTCGATGACGCGAGAGCGGCAGAACCCGAACTCACGGGAACGCTCCTGAAAATAAGCAAAGAACATGTGGTGACCATCGGCTACCGCGATGCGTCGGTTCCGTTTTCGTACTACGACGCTGACCAGAAGCCGATCGGCTACTCGATCGACGTCGCGAATCTGATCATCGAGCGCATCAAGATGGTCGTGAAGTCACCGGACCTCAAAGTCCGCACCATTCCGATCACCTCGCAGAACCGCATCTCGCTGCTTCAGAACGGCACGATCGATTTCGAATGCACGAGTACGACAAACAACGTGGAGCGCGCGCAACAGGTGTCGTTTTCGAACAGCTTTTTCGTAATCGGCACGCGCCTCCTGGTCAACAGGAAGTCGGGCATCAAGGACTTCGACGATCTGAAAGAGAAAACCGTCGTGGTCGGCGCAGGCACTACCTCGGAGAAGATCCTGCGCAAGATGAATGTAGAGAAATCGATGAGCATGGACGTCATCAGCGCAAAAGATCACACCGAATCGTTTCTCATGCTCTCCACTGGCCGCGCTAAAGCCATGATGATGGACGACGCGTTGCTGGCCGGCGAACGAGCGAAAGCGCACAATCCCAGCGATTATGAAATCGTGGGCACGCCTCGAACCTATGAGGCCTACGGCTGCATGTTGCGCAAGAACGATGCACCGATGAAAGCCGTGATGGACGCCGCAATTATCGAGGCCCAAAAGTCCGGTGTTGCGGCGAAGATGTATCAGCGCTGGTTCCAGCAGCCCATTCCTCCGAAAAGAATCAACCTGGATTTCCCGCTGTCTCCGCGCATGCAGGCGCTCTTCGCGAATCCCGACGACAAGCCGACGTCCTGAGCCGCATCGACCCGATATGACGACACGTTAACCGCGCGGCGACATGCGCAGGCGAGAGGTATTTCATGGATTACAGATGGCACTGGGGCGTGCTGCTGCAGCCCGTTGCTACCGGCGAACCGGCCACATATCTCGGCTGGTTGGTGTCCGGTCTCGTGAACACCGTTGAATTGACACTGCTCGCGTTTTCACTCGCACTTGTGACGGGCACCGTATTCGGCGTAATGCGCACATTGCCCAACCGCGCGGCAAAGGCGGTGAGTGCCGCGTACGTTTCTATCTTCCGCGGCGTACCGTTGATCGTGCAGTTCTTTATCTGGTTCTTCGTCGTGCCGGAACTACTGCCCGCCGCTATCGGAGACTGGCTTAAGAGTCTGCCGTCTCATCCGCAGTTTCTGATCGCATCGGTGGTATCGCTCGGGGTGTACACGGGTTCGCGAATCTGCGAGCAAGTGCGCGCCGGGATCCTGGCGCGTCCCGTTGGACAGATCCATGCCGCATTCGCACTTGGTCTCACGCGAACACAAGCGTATCGGTATGTGCTTCTGCCCGTCACGTTTCGCACGATATGGGGCCCGCTGACATCGGAGTTCCTCATCATCTCCAAGAACTCGGCGGTCGCCTCTACCATCGGTCTGCTTGAACTGTCCGGCCAGGCGCGGCAACTTGTCGACTACACGGCACAGCCGTATGAGTCGTTCATTTGCGTAACGCTCGTCTATATCGGACTGAACTTCGCGATTCTGTGCTGCATGCGCTGGATTCGTCGCCGGACTGCATTGCCTGGGCTGATTGGGGGCTGACATGTTCGAGATGGACTGGCAAACGCTCATCGATTCGAGAGCCGTGCTGCTCTCAGGCATGCGAATCACTTTGCAGATTACCGTGGTGGCGATTCTGTTCGGTCTCGCCTGGGGTACGGTATTGGCCGCGTTCAGTTTGTCGTCGCACTATGTGCTACGCGTTTTCACGCAAGCTTATGTGTCGTTGTTCCGATCCATTCCGCTTGTCATGCTGCTGCTGTGGTTTTTTCTGATCGTGCCGCAATTCCTGAAGGCTTTGTTCAATCTACCGTCGACGGTGGACCTGCGGCTCGTTTCCGCCCTGACTGCCTATTCGTTGCTCGAAGCCGCGTTCTTTTGCGAAATCATTCGTGCGGGGATCGCGAGCCTGCCGCGCGGACAGCTACAGGCTGGGTACGCACTCGGCATGACACCGTTCCAGACGCTGCGCTATGTGATCTTTCCGCAGGCTTTTCGTGCAATGGTGCCGCTTGCGCTCACCCAATGCATCGTGATTTTTCAGGACACGTCGCTCGTCTACGTGATTGCTCTTGGAGACTTCTTTCGGCGAGTGACTGCGATCGGCGAACGCGACGGAACGCTTGTACCCATGCTGATCGTTGCTGGTGTGGCCTACTGGTCGGTTACCACGCTCCTCATCGCGATCACTAATGGCGTTCGGACGAGGCTGGCGAAATGATTGCACTGAGAGAAGTCTTTCGCACTCGCCGGCATCCCGCGTTGAGTCATCGACCTGTCTCCATGCGCGGCACATGACCACGGCCACGAGTCACGACACGCAATTGCGTATGTTCGTCGCAGTTGCGAAGCACCAGTCGCTGCGCGCCGCGGCGGAAACTGTGGGGATTACACAGCCGGCCTTGAGCCGCCATATCCAGGCGCTCGAATCGAAACTGGGCCGCCTTCTGTTCAGGCGGCATGGACGCGGAATGCAGCTCACCTCAGATGGTGAAGCACTATTCCGCACGGTCGAACCTCTCTTCGACGCCTTGGACGAATCTATTTCGCATGCCGCGCAAGGACCTGGCTGGGGACTCTCTCTGCGCATTGCCACTGTACAGACGTTGATCGGACATTTCGTGCCGAGCCTCACCAAGGAGCTACTGCAACTTTATCCGCAGACGCGCCTCTCGCTGCAATGCGATAGTTCGAGCCACATCGTCGAGATGGTTATACGCGGCATGGCCGACCTGGGGCTCACCTATTCGACGGAGGTCAGCGCTACGGACCTCGAAAGCGTCGATCTTCATCACGAACGCCTCGCTCTCTATCACAGCGCACGCGCCGATCTGAGCCGCGAAACCATGTCGCGCTTGTCGGAGTTGAAACTGATACTGCCGCCCCGGCACTTCGGCGTTCGACGCTACGTGGAGCGCGTGCTGGGTTGTGCGATACAGCCATCAATAGAATGCGACTCGCTCGAACTCTCATTGCGTATGGCGTCTATCGGCGATGCCATTGCACTACTCCCCGAGCATGTACCAAACGATTTGCTTGCAAGCTGCGAATTGAAACGCATCATTCTCGAGGATATTCCACCGCGCCGGCTCGTCGCCTTCTGGCGAGTGCAAAACAGGAGATCTGTCGTACTGGATACGGCAATCGGGATCGCCACGCGAACACTCGCGGCCGAACAATAACGCTACGTTAATCCAGAGTTATTTGTGGGATCGTGGCGCCCTCCTCGGGCGACGCTCATAATTGCATCGCGTTGCACACAACTCACGCGCAGTTTCAGCATCTCCTGAAGCCCGGTAGACAACGTAAGAGCATGTCTGCATACACGCTTGCATGGTCGAGCGGCTTCCTGAAGTGCAACGCATACCTGCAAACGGTGAGGACACGATGAAGAACCATCAACTTCGCGCGCTCGTCGCCATTGCGGACGCGGGCAGCGTTCGCGGCGCAGCCCGGGCATTGGAACTGTCGCCGTCGGCGATCACCCAGGCGCTTAAAGATCTCGAAGACGACGTGAATGCCCCGTTGATTCAGCGTACCTCTTCGGGTGCGACGTTGACCGAATGCGGCAATACACTTCTCACTCACGCGAGACTGATCGTGGCGCAAGTGGAGCGCGCTCATGGCGCGATGAAAGAGATGCGGGCTGAGCCGTCCGGCAAGCTTGCCGTTTCCATTACGCCATGGATAGCACTCTGTTTTCTTCCGGAAATATTTATCCAGTTCCGCAAGAGAATGCCGAATGTCCAACTGGAGATGTTCGAAGGTCTTATGTCGATTGCGAATCCCCGCTTGCGCGACGGGAGCATCGAGCTATTCGTGGGACGGCAGGCGCCCGACATCGCCAATACGGAATTCAATTTCCGCCCGCTCTTTTCTTGCGGCCTGGCCGTTGTCGCGCGGCAGGGGCACCCGCTTGCGCAGTCGCGCTCTCTTGCCGACCTCATGGATGCCGACTGGCTCGTCTCGCTCGACTCGGACATGGAGTGCCGTCTCTCGAAGAAGATGTTCTATCGCAATGGCTTGCCGGAACCACGTAACGTCCACTTCACCCATTCATTGACAGTGGCCGCATCAGTACTGCAAAGAACCGATGCAGTTTCTATCTTTCCGTGGCCACTCGCAGAGATTTGCGTGACGCGCTATAAGTTCTGCGCTTTTCCGCTGAGAGAAGAACTTGCCGACACTTCGGTCGGCATCGTCTCGCGCAACGGGAATCCTCTCAGCGCGGCGGCGAATTGCCTCGTCGACATACTGCTGGAAACTATCCGCGACAGCGACAAGGCAGGAACGGCAGAAGCGAAGCGGGTGCTGCAATCGACGGAGCTGCTTTTCTAGCACGCTGACAGTTAAGTCGTGCCGGCGTCCAGGTACTGCTGCGAACGCAGTACCCGGACGCCGGCTGTTCATAGGGTCAACGAATTGGCTTGCCGTCGCGCGTGATCAGAATCGCTGTCTCTGCATGATATTTCGCGTGCACGCTGTCACCAACGGCAATCTTATCGAGAGGTACGTCAGGCGCTATCTGCAACAGCATGCTGCGCGTGGGGCCACGCAATACGATCTGCCGATTCTTACGATCCAAACGCTGCACGGTTGCGACAATGTCGACGTTGCGAAGCTTGACGGACATACCGTGAGATATCGGCGTCGCCGTCTCTTCCTCGACGCGCGAACGGACGCCCTTCGTCTCTACCTTTTCCGCCGACAGCAGCAATGCGCCTGAGTACTCGACATGAACTTCGTCGCCTACTTTGAGAAGTCGCACGTCCGCAACCTCGGGATCGACTTCCACGACCACCGTTTCCCCGCGCGCTCCCTGGACCGTGATGCGACTCGTCTGCACATCGACGTTGATGATACGGCTGGTAAGCCGGGCCATCGCATCTGCACCCACTGCACTGGCCGCAGTGGCTGACGCAGGCGCACGCGTCACTTGTGCGTGGGCCGCTAGTGGGTGACTCAGCAATATCGCCGTAGCAAAGGCGAGGTTCAGCATACCCGGCGATCGTAGTGTGAGTGCACGCATGTCTTGCTCCTGTTCCTGATTATTAAGTGTGGCCAAAGTCTCGTGACAACTCGCAGCGTTTGAACGATTCGGTCATCCGATCGGTGTCAGTAGCGAACGTATCGCGAGCCGATAGGGACTGTGAAGACGCGCGATCGTGAACGCGTTAATCGCCTGCGAACAGCGTGCGCAAATGGCCTTCGAACTTCAGGGGACACGGGGTGCACGACGGATACATAGCACCGGCGGAACGCAATGTGTTTGCATCGCGCTTAATGGTTCGTGTTTGGTTTTCCTTTACATGTACGTCATTTCCGTTCTTTCCGCTCACTGTCGCTTGCATTAACTTCTCATCACGTTGCAGCGAGTAACGAACCCCGAGCCTCCACTTTCAAGGTCTGAGTGGTGGACTTTCGCGGCCGCTTAACGCGGCCGTTTTTTTCGCAGGAGCGTCTATGAAGAAACTCGTTTCCACTGTGTTGTTCTGCCTGTTCAGCGCCGCATCTGCATGCTGGGCACAGACCGAAACGGAAAAACCGTCAGCGGGCACAAATGACCAGATCGTCCAGATGCATCAGCAGATCTCCGCGGCCAATCGCACCTATGACGCAAAGGTGGCAGCAGCGAAACGCGTCTATCTGCGGCAGAAAGCAGCCGCAGGCAAAGAGCGCGACGCGTCCATCGCCGCGGCGCGCGACGGTGTTCCCTCATCTGGAACGCAGTAAGCGGTTGCATTGAAGCGGCCGGAAAACGCATGTTCCGGCTCGCGATGTGAAGACGATCCAGCACTGGTAAAACAGGAAGAAGAGAGGCGTCGAACATGAAAAGAGACCATACCGCGCGAGCGTCGTTGCGCGACAACTATCAAGAGCCGGACGCGTGCACCGTCGTCGCTTCGGATAACGAAGCGGAGAAGAACAAGGAGGCGGCAAAGCGCAAGAGGCTGAGTGCGTCGAACCTCGACGCCATCATGACGCCGGGAGTCCGATACACCTGCGTCGCGCTCGCGAAACAGTTGAACAGCAGTACGCGGCAAGTGAAGGCTTCGCTGAGCCAGTTAGTCAGCGCCGGCACGATTCGCCACGTGCAGGAAGACCGCATCGGCAGATACTGGGTTCCCACCAAGGAAGAGAGGCGCGAGTTCGAGCAAGGGCGCCGTGAGCGCAGAAGGTCGCTTGGCCATATGCTCGAAGGTTACGACTCCGAGTTGCGCCGGATACAAAGTCTCTGCATGCTCGTGCGCAGATCGTGATCGTGACGACAGCCGTTTTTGCGTAAACTGGCAAATGCCGGCATTCGCCGGCTTGCTTGCGCGCATCGGATTAATCTGCCGGCGACGCCCGACGTGGCGCGCATCGTGCTCCCGCGTATGCAATCGCTGCTTACCGAAGAGCCATCGAATGAGTCGACAGAAGTCCCTTCCTCACACGCCGACGCACTGCGGCCGCGCGCGGTGCGGCATCGAACGCTAGCAATGGTCGATATCGTCGATAGCGCGACCCGCAGCCGCATGATGTCCGGCATTCGCGGGCGCAACACCAAGCCCGAAGTTCTGATCCGCAGCCTGCTGCATCGGCAGGGCTTTCGCTTTCGTCTCGATGCGCGCGATCTGCCGGGACGTCCCGACATCGTGCTGCCGCGCTATCGCGCCGTCGTGCTCGTACACGGCTGCTTCTGGCATGGCCACGACTGTCATCTTTTCAAATGGCCGCAGACGCGCCCCGAGTTCTGGCGCGAGAAGATTGGCCGTAATCGCAGCAACGACGACAAGGTGCGCGCCGCGTTGCTCGACGGCGGCTGGCGCGTCGCGGTCGTATGGGAATGCGCTTTGCGTGGCGCCAATCGCGATATAGAAGGCGTGCTAACGCGGCTCGTCGAATGGCTGAAAAGCGATGCGCCGAGCTTCGAGGAGCGCGCGTAGCACCTTACACCGGGCGTTGCGGCGAGCGAACCGAAAGCACGCGGTGATACACTCAATCGGCTTACCCGAAGCGACGCTCGGCCGCCCGGCATGACGTCGGCGCGGCGCTGAAACCGTTCGCTTCGGCCATCGAAAACCCGTCAAGAAGGGAGGCACATAATGGCTGATTTCCGTCTCTGGTCCGACGATTTCTCCAACAACGGCTTCATGCCGAAGGCACACGAATACAGCGACAAAGCCTTTGGCGTCGATGGAGAAAACATTTCGCCCGCGCTGCAGTGGGAAGGCGCGCCGGCTGACACGCAGAGCTTCGCGCTCACCGTGCACGATCCCGACGCGCCGACTGGCAGCGGGTTCTGGCACTGGGTGGTGGTGAATATTCCCGCCGACGTGCGTTCGCTGCCGCGCAACGCCGGCAAGGCCGACGGCTCGCTGCTGCCGCAAGGCGCGCTGCAGGTGCGCAACGACTACGGCACGGTCGGCTTCGGCGGTGCTGCGCCTCCGCGCGGCGACAAGACACATCGCTACATCTTCCGCCTGCATGCGCTGAGCGTGCCGCATCTGCCGATCAATGCCGAAACCACCAATGCGGTCGCGCGTTTCATGACGCATATGAACGAGATCGACTCGACGACTCACACCGGCCTCTACGAACTCAAATAACGGCAAGCTTGCGATGCCGCGCCGCCCGAACGCGGCGCGCATGTGACATGGGCGATGCCGGCGCGCTCATCCGTTGCACGCCGGCATCGCCGCGTCCCGCGAACCGTTTTGCAACGGCGCGCGATACCCACGGCTCGCTGTCCGACCGGCGGTTTGTCCAAGGCACATTCAACAACCGATGCACGCACAACCATCGCGCAATAGTGGCGCAGTACCGCCCGACGCAGAGCAGACAGGCGCGGCCGACAGCGCCGCAGCGTCCAATCCCGAACACGGCCTGCCGACGCCGCAACGCTATTGGGCGATGCTGGTCATTGCGCTCGCCCTCACGCTGGCAGTACTGGACAGCGCCATTGCCAATGTCGCGTTGCCCACTATCGCGCGAAACCTCCGGGCGAGTGCGGCCGGCTCCATCTGGGTCGTCAATGCGTATCAGCTTGCCATCACCATTTCGCTGCTGCCGCTCGCGTCGCTTGGCGACCGCATCGGCTATCGGCGCATTTATCTCGGTGGCCTGATTCTGTTCACGGTCGCGTCTTTCGGCTGCGCGCTTTCCACGTCGCTGTCGACGCTCGCGATTGCTCGCGTCGTGCAGGGCTTCGGCGCGGCGGGTGTCATGAGCGTGAACACGGCGCTCGTCCGCATGATCTACCCGCCGACGCAACTCGGGCGCGGCGTCGCAATCAATGCGATGGTGGTCGCCGTGTCCTCGGCTGTAGGACCCACCGTGGCCTCGGGGGTGCTCGCCGTGGCCTCGTGGCCGTGGCTCTTCGCGATCAATGTGCCGATCGGCATCGCGGCGATTGTGGGCGGCTTCAAGGCTTTGCCGATGAACCGCGGCCACGATTCGCCGTACGACCTGTTGAGCGCGGTCATGAACGCGTTCGTATTCGGCCTGCTGATTTTCGCGGTCGATGGTCTCGGGCACGGTGAACGGCTCGGCTATGTCGCCGTGGAATTCATCGGCGCGGTGGTGATCGGCTACTTCTTCGTGCGTCGTCAATTGAGCCGTCCGGCGCCGCTGCTGCCGATCGATTTGCTGAGGATTCCGATCTTCGCGCTGTCGATCGGCACCTCAGTCTGTTCGTTTTGCGCGCAGATGCTCGCTTTCGTGTCGCTGCCTTTCATGTTGCAGGACACGCTCGGTTTCTCGCAGGTCGATACCGGTCTCCTGATGACGCCATGGCCCGCGGTCATCATCATCGCTGCGCCGATTGCCGGGGTGCTGTCGGACAAAGTGTCGTCAGGCTGGCTGGGCGGCGTCGGACTGGCCACCATGACCGTCGGACTGCTGCTGCTCGCCACGCTCGGAGCGCATCCCGAGCCGGTGCAGATCGCATGGCGCATGGCGTTGTGCGGCGCCGGTTTCGGTATCTTCCAGTCGCCTAACAACCGCACGATGCTGTCGTCGGCGCCGCGTGAGCGCAGCGGGGGCGCGAGCGGCATGCTGGGCACCGCGCGCCTGACCGGGCAGACGCTCGGCGCGGCGCTTGTCGCGTTGATTTTCGGAGTGGCGCCGCACAACGGGCCAGTCCTCGCTCTGTATGTGGCCGCAGGGTTTTCGGCAGTGGCAGCGGTGGTCAGCACCCTGCGCGTAACGCAACAGGCGAAGGCGCGGCCGGCCTGATCAACATTTTTTGTGAACTCAACGCAAAAAAGGCGCGGATCGCTGCGAACGATCCGCGCCCTTCTCTTTCTTTTCTTCGACAACCTCGCTCAGACGTGACGAGCGCGCGCGGCTCTGCGAGAGCCGCGCTGCCGCAAAATTCCTATGACGACGCCGTCACGTCAGCGAGCTTTACCGCTTTGGCCGTCACGGAAGACGCCGTAGCGACGTTGCGCAAATCGCCGAGGAAGGTATCGCGCCACACGGACAGGTTGTTCTCGCGCATCGGCGCCATCATGTCCGCATGGCGGGCCTGACGTTCGGCGAGCGGCATCGAAAGCGCACGTTCGAGCGCTTCGGCCATCTGCGAGAGATCGAACGGATTGACAACCAGCGCACCCGGCAGCTGCTCGGCCGCGCCGGCGAATTGCGAGAGCACCAGCACGCCCGGATCGGCCGGATCTTGCGACGCGACATATTCCTTGGCGACCAGGTTCATGCCGTCGCGCAGCGGCGTCACGTAGCCGACCTGCGATTGACGGAACAGCGCCATCAGCAGATTGCGTTCGTACTTGCGGTTCAGGTACTGGATCGGCGTCCAGTCGAGCTGCGCAAAGCGGCCATTGATACGCCCGGCCTCGCCTTCCAGCGTCTGACGAATCCGTTGATAGGTCTGAACGTCCGCGCGCGTCGGCGGTGCGATCTGCACGAGCGACACACGCCCGTGCCATCCCGGCGCATTCAGCAGCAGGCGCTCGAACGCCTGGAAGCGTTCGACCAGACCCTTCGAATAATCGAGGCGATCGACGCTCATGATCAGCTTGCGGCCGCGCATGCCGTCGCGCAGGCTGCGCACCGGCTTGCGGTCGGTGAACTGCTCGGCGGCCTTGGCGATCGCGTCCGGATAGATACCGATCGGATACGCACCCACCTTGAGGAAACGGTTGCAGGCGTGAACCATGCCGTCTTCACTCGACGTGCCATGATGGCCCCGCTCGATGAAATCGACGAACGACTGGCGATCCGCCTCCGTCTGAAAGCCGATCACGTCGTAGCTGCACATCGCCTTCACGAGTTCTTCATGCGGCGGGATCGTGCGCAGCACCTCGGGGACCGGAAACGGAATGTGCAGGAAGAAGCCAATCGGGTTCTTCACGCCGAGGTCGCGCAGGCAGCGCGCAAACGGCAGCAAGTGGTAGTCGTGAACCCAGATAATGTCGTCGGGCCTCAGAAGCTCCTTGAGCTGCTTGGCGAGCGTCGCATTGACGCGCTGATAGCCCGCATATTCCTGTCGATCGTAACGCGACAGGTCATTGCGATAGTGAAACGTCGGCCACAGCGTCGCATTCGAAAAGCCGCGGTAATACTGGTCGTAGTCACGCTTGGTCAGGCCAACGGTCGCATAGGTCACGTTGCCTTGTTTCTCAATCAGCGGCGGGGACGGCTCGCTCACCGTCTCACCGCTCCAGCCGAACCAGACTCCGCCTGTTTCCTTCAACGCATCCAGCACGCCGATCGCCAGGCCGCCCGCTGCGGGCCGCCCTTCCTGGGTCGGCGCAACACGATTCGATACCACGATCAGTCTGCTCATTGGTGCTCCACCTAGTTCAGTTGTTTCGTTGCATACGGACATGTGCCAAAAAGGTGCATGCAAGTCGCGTGCCGTTTTTGCGGAAGCGGAGGACAAAAAATGTATGCAAATGTGACGGGCGAGCAAAAACCCGCAGCACGGGAACGCCGCGAAGAACTTCCTTCCGTTTCCTACGACGAATCGGCGAACGCCGTTCTCGCGTGATTATTTGCTGGGCGGAGAGCCTCACGCGTCCTGCTCGGAGCCCAGGTCGCGCTGGTAGTCGAGGCCTTCCGGGCGGACTCCGCCCTGGTTGTACTCCCCGTCAGGTGGTGCGTGCGGAGCGACGCGATTCTGCGCGGACGGATCGTGGTGAGGCGCCTGAGGGGCGGGTGCGGCCGATGAATCAGGCGCGGGCGCGGGGGGCGACTCGGTAGAAAGCGGCGGACCATTCCTGGTCGCCGGGGGACGGCCGTCGCGCTTGGAGTGACGCGCCGAACGCCGCAGTGCTGGATGTCTCATGGTCGATGCCTCCGGGCAAAGCCGCGCCGCCCAGACAGTGGCGGCATCTACAAGTCTCGGAACGACGCCGTAACTGCCGGTAAAACGTGCGCCGCATTTGTAACATGTACACAAGTTTGCGGCGCGTGACTAGGGCGCAACCCGCTCGCCATGTCAGAGTTGCAGAGAGATTGGCGGGCGCTGACTGGCTTGGGGAGTTTGCGTGGGCTGCGGCGGCGGATCGCCGATCGGCGGCTCGACCGGTTCGATCGGCTGAGGACTCGGGTCGGGCACAGTGTCGGGTTCGCCCGGCGTCGGCGGCTCGATCGGCTCCGGACGATGTGCATGCTTTTGAAGCGGCGACGCGGGAGCGGCAACGTGTTCCGGCATGTCAGTGATCCTCGTTATGCGTTCTACCGAAACGCAGCAAGGGTTGTGCCGTTACCGAAGCGCTCCCCGGCTAAAGCGGGGGCGACTGAGCGCTAAGCGTCCGCGCCGCCCAGCGCGCGCGATTCGTCGGCGGAATCGCCTTCTTCACGCGCGTCATTGCCGTATTCCACGAGGCGGTTATAGAGCGTCTTCAGGCTGATGCCGAGAATCTCGGCAGCGCGCGTCTTCACGCCCCCACACTGCTCGAGCGTGGCCAGAATCAGCTGACGATCCGCTTCTGCGAGCGACGTGCCGAACGGGATGGTGATCGCCGTACCGGCCGCCGGCTTCGACAGCGTGATCTGCAGCGGCACGGTGGCCGTGCTGTCCGAATCCGTGCCGGACATGATGTGCGCACGCTGCACGTAGTTCTTCAGTTCGCGCACGTTGCCCGGCCACGGGTACGACAACAACATTTCCTTCACCGCGGGCGGGAAATGTTTGCGCGTGCCATGACGCTCGTTGAGCTCGTCGAGAAACGCCTGGGCCAGCAACTCCACGTCTTTGCCCCGGTCGCGCAGCGGCGGCAAGCTGATCGGGAATACGTTCAGCCGGTGGTAAAGGTCCAGCCGCAGCTTGCCTTCCAGCACCGCCTGCTCCGGATCGCGGTTGGTCGCGGCGATCAGGCGCACGTCCGTTTCGATTTCCTTTGTCGTGCCCACGCGCATGAACATGCCCGTTTCGAGCACGCGCAAGAGCTTGACCTGCAGCTCGATCGGCATCTCGGTGATTTCGTCGAGGAACAGCGTGCCGCCGTTCGCGCGCTCGAAATAGCCCTTGTGCTGACGGTCGGCGCCGGTGAACGAGCCGCGCTCGTGACCGAACATTTCCGATTCGATCAGATTCGGCGAGATCGCGCCGCAGTTCACGGCGAGAAACGCATGCTTGCGACGCAAGCTCAACTCGTGCAGCGTCTGCGCGGCCACTTCCTTGCCGGTGCCCGATTCGCCGACCAGCATGACCGAAGCCGCCGTGGGCGCAACGCGGCCGATCTGGTCGTAGACCTCCTGCATCGCCGGCGAATTGCCGAGCATCAAACCAAAGCGGCCCATGCGGCGCAATTCGCCGCGCAGAGTGCCGATTTCCGCCTTCAGGTCGCCGGCACGCGGCAGGCGCGAAAGAATCGCCTTCACGCGCTGCATGTTGATCGGTTTGACCAGGTAGTCGGTGGCGCCCATTTTCAGCGCGTTCACCGCCGACTCCACCGTGGCGTGGCCGGTGATCACGATCACTTCCACGCCGGACCGCGGATCGAGATCTTCGAACAAGTCGACCCCGCTGCCGTCCGGCAGCTTCAGGTCGGTAAAGACAACGTCCGGCATTTGCCGGACGAGTTGAATGCGCGCTTCGCGCAAATCGCCCGCGGTGGCGGTGGTCAATCCGTCTTCCCCGATGATGGCGGAAAGCGCCTCGCGGGTACCTGCGTCGTCATCGACAATCAGTACATGTGGCATCGCGTCTCGAAAGCCTGCAAGCGTGGGAGAAGAGCATGCGGCGGGGCATGCTAAAAAGGGCGACGACCCTCGCGCGGGCGGCGGCGAATGCGACTCGATGTGAGCGCACGCCAACCTGCATCAAGCAAGGGACCGCCGATTTCATTCAATACTGCAACAATACACGCAGAAAGCAGGACGTGATCGGCACTATTGTTCTGTATTTACCTATTATACGGCTTTACTGAGACAAATTAACAGTACCGCCAAGGCGCCGCATCCCAGGGATTTCATGCGGCGCCCTGGCGAAAAGCAAGCTTAACTGCTGTGCGGGAACGGCCAGGCGTCGGGATGTGCGGAGCCGTTTGCTCCATGGGCGCCGGGGCCCGTGCTCGCCGTCAGAGCCGCGCCGGGCGCGGACGACGACGACGGCGCGGTAACGGCGCCGCCCTCGCCTTCCCAACGGTGCAACTCACGTCCTGTTGCTCCCTGCGCGGCACGGTTTCGCTGGACATAGCGGACCGCGAGGAAGCCGCCGAGCGCCATCAGCGCGCCGAAGATACCAATTTTGGGTCGAGCCATCGTGAACTCCTTGTGGTCGTTGAATGGAGAAAGGTGGCGGCGGCGATCGTGCCGCCGGTCACCGTCGATAAATCGCGAGGCGTTGGCCGGAATAAAGGCGTGGCAGTTTGCAGGTCCCAGCGAACGCTCAGCGGGGGACTTGGCCATAATCGGCGGTGTCGAGCTGGAAATCAGTCAATCATCAGCTGATAGCCGGCCGTTAACGCGCAGTCAGGACGCCCAGTACAAAGCCCACGCCGGCTGCAATGGCGACCGAGCTCCACGGGTTTTGCCGCACGTAACGTTCCGTGTTGACGGTCGCCGAGCGATAGCGGCGCTGAGCGTTATCCTGCGCATCGCCGAGTGCGGATTGCAGCGTTTCCACATGGGTGCCCAGTTTCTGGCGCAATGCGCCTACGCCCTCGCCCGGCACATTGGCAGCGAGTCTCAGCATTTCTTCCGAGTCCTTGAGCAGCACCCGCAGATCCTCGACGATCTTCTGGCCGCCGAGTGCAAGCTGTTGCGTCGTGTCAGTCATCGTTTCACTCCTCGTCTAGGGTCAGCGTTCGCGCGCCGCGTTGTTAGCGGCGACAGCGCACGCGTGTCGGGAGGAAGGCGCAAACCCTGTGCCCGGTAACTTTAGCGAACACGCTGTCACGCGGCATTCACCCCTGGCACTTTCGACCGACTTGCGGCCACAGTTCGTCGATAGCTGACACATAGATTGCAGGAAGCGCCGTCGAAGTGGTTAAATCGACTTTTGTGAGATACGACTTCAAGAGCTGTCTCGTTCCCAGGCCTGCGCGCCGCAACAACGAACTCATTTGCACAGGACTTCCCCGTTTATGGCGTCAATCGATGTGGACTCGCCCACTGTGTCCGCTGGCGGCAGCGCTTCCGCTCAGGCGAAGCAGCGCGTCACGGACGGCATCGCGGGACTGAAATCGTACGGCCTGCTTTACGGCTCGTCGCCGGTGATGCTCGACTTGTATGAGCAGATCGAGCGCGTCGCGAGCACCGACGCGACCGCGCTGATCATCGGCGAATCGGGCACCGGCAAGGAACTGATCGCCCGCACGATTCACGATCAAAGCAGCCGCAAGGACGCGCCCTTCGTCGCCGTCAATTGCGGTGCGATTCCCGACGAACTGATCGAGGCCGAGCTTTTCGGCCACGAGAAAGGCAGCTTTACCGGCGCCGTTCAAGGGCGCATCGGCTACTTCGAGCATGCGAACGGCGGCACGCTGTTCCTCGACGAAGTCACCGAAATGGCGCCCGTGCGTCAGGTGAAACTTTTGCGCGCGCTCGAGACCGGCACGTTCTATCGCGTGGGCGGCAACGAGCTGATCAGCGGCAACGTGCGCGTGATCGCCGCTACCAATCGCGACCCGGCCGTGGCCGTCAAGGAAAACGGCCTGCGTGAAGACCTGATGTACCGTCTGGCGGTTTTCCCGTTGCGCGCGCCGCCGCTGCGCGAGCGCGAGAACGACCGCGAACTGCTGGCCCAGCACTTTCTCGCGCAACTCAATCAGCAGGAAGGCACCAGCAAGAGCTTCAGCAAACGCTCGATCGAAACGCTGCGCACATGGTCGTGGCCGGGCAACGTGCGCGAGTTGAAGAACGCGGTGTACCGCGCGTTTATCCTCGCCGAGAAAACGGTCGAGTTGCCGCATCCTCATCTTGCGTCGAAGGTGAAGCGGCCAGTCACGCAAGGCGACGCGATGAGCGTATGGATCGGCACGCCGCTCGCCGACGCTCAGAAGCAGATCATTCTCGGCACGCTGAAGTACTGCGGCGGCGACAAGCGGCGCGCGGCAAAAGCGCTCGGCGTCAGCCTGAAGACGCTTTATAACCGCCTGAGCGCGTACGGCGACGAAGGCGCGGAAGAAGATACCGAACATTAACCGCGTCTGTGCAGAACTTCCTCCCGCAATCAGTTCGCACCACCAATCAAATCGGCCTGTCATTGAACAGAATCCGGTTTGACCCGCACCATCTTTTGCAATTTCTTGCACTTTTCCGCTGCCATTTACAAAACGCATCCTGCAAAATGCAGCAGCCCATTTTTCGTCGATGGGAAGAGGCGCTGCTTGTTCTGGGCGGCCTCTGCACGCGAACACGTAAGAAAAGTAGAGACAGGGAATGCGAAAGAAAATGGTGTGGGCCGAGTGGTTGAGACCGCGCTTGAAAACCCGCCCGGAACAATCGGCCGCGTGCCGACTGCCTGATGCCGCCAAGTTGGCCGTATTGGCGGTGGCGGTCTCGTCGGCGTTGAGCGGCTGCAGTTCGCTCTATACCGAAGGCGCCACGGCCGGCGCGGGTATCGCCGGCGCCGCGATTGCGGCGCAGGTTACCAATAACGCCGCTGTTGCCACCGGTATCGGTCTTGGCGCAGTGGCCGCAGCGAGAGCCGGCGTGCAGTACTCGGAGCGGGTGGTCCACCGGAACACGCAGGACGGCATCGCGAAGATCGCGGGACCGCTCGAAGTCGGCGCCGTCGCACCGTGGAGCGTCACGCACTCCGTTCCGATCGAAGACGACGAGCACGGCCGCGTCACCGTCAGCCGCACGATTAGCGCGGGCACGCTGGACTGCAAGGAAATCGTCTTTTCGGTCGACCACATCGCCACTAAGAACGTGCCTGCAAGCAGCGCGTTTTACGTCGCATCTATCTGCCGCGACGGCGAAAACTGGAAATGGGCTTCGGCCGAGCCCGCCACCGAACGCTGGGGTGCACTGCAATGACGGCGCATGTGCTTGCGACTGGAAAGCCGCTGCGTCGCCTGAGCCTGACAGCGGTTGCAGCCGTGCTATGCGTCAGCGCGACTCTGCTCACAAGCGGTTGCGCGTCGATCGGCGCGGCAAGCGGCGCCGCCGCCGGTGTCGCGTCGGGTCTCGTCACGTCGAATCCGGCGGTCGGCATCGGTGTGGGTATCGCGGTTCAGGCCGCAACGGACGAAGCCGTGGGCCGCTATATGCGCAGCATGCACACCGACCAGCAGAATCTGATCGCGGCGTTGGCGGGCGCCATGCCCGTCGGCGAAACGCGGCCCTGGTCGGTCAAACACACGCTGCCCATTGAAAACGGTCACGGCGAAGTGCGCGTCACGCGCGCGTTCGGCTCCGCGCTCGCGCTTTGCAAGGAATTCGTGTTCTCGGTGCGGGACGGCGACGGTCCGGGCGCTCACGAAGACTGGTACACCGCCAGCGCGTGCCAGCAGGACAAGGGTTGGAAATGGGCTTCTGCGGAACCGGCCGTCGAACGTTGGGGCAATTTGCAGTAGCGCGGACGCGCCAGCAAACATTGTTCTGATCACACGGCACAACGAAAAAACGGCAGGGTCTCCCCTGCCGTTTTCAATGAGCGACGCGCAGAAGCGCCGTCGCGCTCACGACTCCACGTCTTCCAGACTGAAGATTTCGGTCTGATCGTTGTACGAGAAAATCTCGCCGTAACGGCCCCAGTTGATGACCGCGTCGAGCGTTTCCTCTGCGGCGCTGTCGGACAGAAAATCCTCGAGTTCCTGTTCGAAGCGCACGCGCGGGGCGCGGTGCCCCGGCCGTTCGTTCAACACCTTCTTGATTCGCGCGGCGAGCGGCACATGCCGCAACAGATGCTCGGCGAACATCATCTTCCGTTCCTGCGTACCGAACTCCGCGAACACGCGTGCGGGCGGCGTCAGGAAAATATCGCCTTCGCGCACGTCGGCGAAACCGAGATGCTGAAGCACTTCAGCCACTGGGAACAGATCGTCCACCTCCAGATGCAGCGAGCGTGCGATTTCCGGCATGTCCGCGCGGCCGTGATACGGCGCCGCGGCCAGCGTCTCGATCAGACCAGCCATCAGGTTGGTCGACACATGCGGCAGCCAGCTGTGCAGCTCCAGACCCTTCCTCGTTTTCTCGTCCGTCTGACGCGCGGTCATCTTGGCGTAGATTTCGTCGACCAGACGGCGGAACGCAGGGTCGAGACGATTGCGCGGATGCTTGAACGGCACCTTGATCTCGGCGATCACGCGGCCCGGGTTCGACGACAACACCAGAATCCGGTCGCACATGAACACGGCTTCCTCGATGTTGTGAGTAACGATCAGCACTGCCTTGATCGGCATGCGGCCCTGCGTCCACAAGTCGAGCAGGTCGGTACGCAGCGTTTCGGCGGTCAGCACGTCGAGCGCGGAGAACGGTTCGTCCATCAGCAGCAGCGTGGGATCGACCACCAGCGCCCGCGCGAAACCGACGCGCTGGCGCATGCCGCCCGACAACTCGCGTGGATACGCGTTCTCGAAACCGTCGAGACCGATCAGGTCGATCGCCGCGAGCGCGCGTTCGCGCCGCTCGCGCGCCGCGACGCCTTGCGCCTCGAGCCCGGCTTCCACGTTTTGCAGCACGGTCAGCCACGGAAACAGCGCGAAGGTCTGAAATACCATCGCGACGCCCTTCGCGGGACCGTCGAGCGGCTTGCCCATATAGGTGACTTCGCCGTCGGTCGGCTCGATCAGACCGGCGATGATGCGCAGCAACGTCGACTTGCCCGAGCCCGAACGCCCGAGAAGACCGACGATCTCGCCTTCGCGCAGCGACAGGTTCGCGTCGTCGAGAACGAGTAGTTCGCCCTGCGACTTGTTGAAACCGCGGCACACGTCCTTGACACGCAGGATCTCTTCGCCGAGGCGCGGCGGCTTCGGCGGCGTCTGGATCGGCGCGGCGGTCATAGCAGCTTTAGGATTTTGCATCGCGTTATGCCTTCAATTCTCAAGAAACGCCGGGCCGCCCGAGCTTTGCACGGCCCCGTTGTGGGCCCGGCGCGAGCGGCAAAGTGGGGCGCGCTTAGTCCAGCCGAAGCTTGGCTTCGGCGTACGCGTACATCGGACGCCACAGCAGGCGGTTGAAGAGCGTCACGAACAGGGACATCACCGCGATACCCACGATGATCTTCGGATAGTCGCCCGCAGCCGTGGACTGCGCGATATAAGCGCCGAGCCCGTGCGCCGCAACCTTCGTGTCGCCCCACTGCACGAATTCCGCGACGATGCTCGCGTTCCACGCGCCGCCCGACGCGGTGATCGCGCCCGTCACGTAGTACGGGAAAATGCCCGGCAACATGGCCTGACGCCACCATTGCCAGCCACGAATGTGGAAATTCTTCGCCGCTTCCCGATAGTCGTTCGGATACGAGGTCGCGCCGGCAATCACGTTGAACAGGATATACCACTGGGTGCCGAGCACGATCAGCGGCGACAGCCAGATGTCCGGGTTCAGGTGGAAGCGAACGATCACGATCACGAATACCGGAAACAGCAGATTGGCCGGAAACGCGGCAAGAAACTGCGCGAGCGGCTGAATCTTCTCGGCCAGCGCCGGCCGCAAGCCGATCAGCACGCCGACCGGCACCCAGATCACGGACGCGATGGCGATCAGCACCACCACCCGCAACAGTGTGATGAGGCCGAGCATGAAAACGTGGCCGACTTCGTCGAGCGAAACGCCCGTGCGCACGTAAATGAAGACGCGATACACGACATAGACGGTGCCGATCAGGACCAGCGCCGCCCACACGATGTCGCCAAGGCGCGAGCTCTTCTGTATCTGCGGGATCTGGAAGCGCGGCCTTTGCAACGCGGGTAGTCGGAACGGCACGCGCGCAGCCTTCGCGAACATCCAGCCGAGCGGCACGAGCAAGCGGTGAATCAGGCGTGTGCGGCGGATCAGATCGAGCAGCCACGATTCCGGAGCGTCGCCCGAACTCGTGGTCTCCATACGGAATTTGTCAGCCCACGCGACGAGCGGACGGAACAGCAACTGGTCGTACGCGAGAATCACGACGGTCATCGCGAGAATCACCCAGCCGATCGCGTGCAGATTCTTGACGACGATCGCCTGCGCGAGATAGGCGCCGATGCCTGGCAGCGTGATCGTGTTGTTGCCGACGGTGATGGCCTCGGAGGCGACCACGAAGAACCAGCCGCCGGACATCGACATCATCATGTTCCAGATGAGACCGGGCATCGAGAACGGCACTTCGAGTTTCCAGAAGCGCTGCCACGAAGTGAGGTGAAAGCCCCGCGAGACTTCGTCGAGATCGCGCGGAACCGTGCGCAGCGACTGATAGAAGCTGAACGTCATGTTCCACGCCTGGCTCGTGAAGATCGCGAAGATCGCCGCGAGTTCGGCGCCCAGCACGCGGCCCGGAAACAGCGCGAGAAAGAACGTGACCGTAAACGATATGTAGCCGAGCACCGGCACCGACTGCAGGATGTCGAGAATCGGCACCAGCACGAGACCCGCCCGGCGGCTCTTCGCGGCAAGCGTACCGTAGACCAGCGTGAATATCAGCGACGCGACCATCGCCGCGAGCATGCGCAATGTCGTGCGCATTGCATACTCGGGCAGGTTCGCGGGGTCGAGCGAGATCGCCTGGGTCTTCAGCGTGGACATCGGCGCGAGCGTCTCGTGAAAGCCGATCGCCGCCATTGCGATGATGCAGATGATCAGCGGAAAGGCGACGAAGTCCCAGCGATTGGGCAGCACCCGCCATGCCGACGCATTGGCGGTGCGCTTCAGGTTGAAGCTGAAATCCATCAGACCCACTCCTCATTCATACAGGCGAACAAACGCGCGAACGAGGCCGCGACTTCGGCGCGGCGGTCTGACGATCGGTCCGGAAAGCGGAAATCAGGCATGGCAAAACGCGTGTGCGCGGTAAATCGTTAGCGTTGGTGACACGTGGACCAGCGACGGAAGTGCCCACGGGTAAGCCGCCCCGCAACCCCCAACCGTCAAGCCAGAATCCTGTCGCCGCAGGCGCCGCCCGTAGGCTGGCGAGCTTTCCTTTGTTTTGGACGGCACGACACTACACCATCCTATGTTTCAGGCACAACCTTTGAAGGCAAATCGCGACAACTTATAGCGGCCGCCTGACAACAGCCTGGCAATGACCTGACAGCGGCCTTCCGCCGGCAGCAAGCAGCCGTTCCGCGAGCCTATTTTTTGGGCAGCCTCACGACCATTGATCGAAAAGCCGGTCAAGCTCATTGATGCCGCGATTGCGGAATTACGCTTCGCTTTGTCACGCGGGGCATCAAGAAACCGGCCGGGCTGCCGTTAAGAGCCTGATGGGTGAAACCCATGAGATCTCACGCCTCAATAACGGTGGCGTCTGGCCCCATGCCGGTTAGAATCCACAAAGATGCACTGCGTTGGTGGCTTATCCCGAGCACCAGCGACGGCGCACGAACGGCCGTTCCCACAATCGCGAAACGCGGGGCGAAACAGCGCCGCGGCGCTGCCACGAATAGCAAGTTGCATGTCTAAGCCAGACGGATCAGAGGGTCGATGAACAGGACAACCTTGCGCCAGGCAACCGGCCCGATCGTCTTCGTGCTGATCTTACTGGCTTGCTGGTTCGTGGCCGGCATGGTCGCGGACCGGATGGTACAGCAAGAACTTGCCGCGACCTTGCACGCCCAGCGCCAGATGTCGGCCTCTATTGTCGACAACATGGCGGAGGTGATAGCAAGCGACCTCGCGATGTCGCGGGCCATTCCTGCAACCATGGCCGAAATGGACGTGGTTCAGAACGCATTGGTGCAATCCCGGAATTATGCCGCGAACGGCGAGACGACGGAACCCGCCCTGCGCGCCGCGTTGCTAAAAGACCCGCGAATGACCGCCGTGAGCACCTTCCTGCACCGCGCGCAGGGCTTCTCCGGTCTCGATCAGGTGTGGCTCGTGAATGCGAATGGCATCTGCGTGGCCGCGAGCGATGTCCTCACCGATATGCCGCGCAGTTCCTTTGTCGGCGTCGACATGCGCGTGCGGGCTTATCTCACGAGCGCCCTGCTCGGCGCGTTCTCGGAAGCCTATGGCGTAGGCCGCACGAGTGGCGAGCCCGGCATCTTCATCGCCGTGCCGGTCTACGCGGACGGAGAACTCACAGGCGCAGTCGTCGCCAAGGTGGGGATCGCGCGGCTGCGCCACTGGGTCGCCCATGCGGGGACCTTCGTCGCCGACGGTAACGGCGTCATCATCATGGCGCACGACAGCAAGCTCGAAGGCCACGCACTGCCGGACTCCCCAGTGACGAAGATGCGCGCAGCGGAGCGCAAGCTGACCTATCGCCGCGACACGTTCCCGGATATCCAGATACACGTGGACGCGCAGGTGCGCGAGGCAGCGCCGTGGGTGTCCGCCGCTGTCGCGGAGCAGCTGTTCGCTTCGGCGGGGCAGCCGGGACCGTCGCTGTATCAGACTCGCGGCGGTCTGAATTCGGGGCTATCGGCGCATCTCGTCGAGCCGTTGCCCGCCTGGCCCGAACTGCTGCGCAACCATAAGCGCGATCATCTGCTGGTATTCCTGACGCTCGCCGGCACCGTCGCGCTTGCATGGGTGATCACCGTCTCGTACGTGCGCGAGCGGCGTCACCATCGGGCCACGCGCGACCTTGCCGAACAGTTGCAATCGGCCAATACGCTGCTGTCGGCGGAGGCGCGTCATGACGCATTGACCGGCGCGCTGTCGCGCCGCTATTTCCTCGACTTGCTGCGCCATGAAATCGACCGTGCGCATCTGGGCAATCAGCCACTGTGCATGGCTATCGCGGACCTCGATCACTTCAAGCAGATCAACGACCGCTTCGGCCATGCCGCGGGCGACCGCGCGCTCGAACATTTCGTCGACACGTGCCGTGCGGAACTGCGCGGTGCCGATGCAATCGGCCGGCTCGGCGGGGAGGAGTTCGGGTTGCTGCTGCCGGCCACCGATCTTGCCGGGGGCCGCGAAGTGGTCGAACGCTTGCGCCTGCGCCTGAAGGCCGTGCCGTCGGCGAAGCTGCCCGCCTCGGTCACGCTCAGCGTGAGCATCGGCATCACCGAACTTTCCGTGGACGACCTCCCCGAACGGATCATGAGCCGCGCCGACACGGCGCTCTACGCCGCGAAGACCGGCGGCCGCGACCGCACCGAAGCACTGCCGCCTGACGACACCGCGCCGTCCGCGCGCACGGTGGCCAACATCTGGTAACCGCGTGTCCGCTGTCTGACGCAACGCAAGCCGAAGCGCCGGGCTTCCCGCAAGCAAGCAGGTATGATCGACACTGACCTTGGTTGTCGCTACCGCTTTAACGGGAGATTCGCATGAAGGGAAATCTGGTCATCGTTTGCCGCGATCAGGATGCTGACGCGTTCGACCATCTGCTGGCCGAATACGGCGCGTTTCAGACGCGCCTGTCGTCCACGGCCTGGTATCTGAAGCTGGATGTTGCGCCGGAGGTCATTCAGGAAGAAATCCTCGCGCGCCTCGGCAAGTACACGACGCACTATATTTTCGAAGCCGAAACCGTGACCTGGAATACGGTGGATAGCGAAGCAGCGAATGCGCTGAACACGCTCTTCTCCGACTAGCGCGGCGCTTGGCCCAGCTCGATGCCGCGTTCTGGTTCCTCACCCACGTTCATCAAGACGGCTTGAAAAGAGGCTCGAGCAGCGGGCATCGTGCCAAGGGCGCGGGCAACAGCAGCGAAAGACGCGGCGCACGGCCGCGCCTCTGACCACATCACCAGACGCTTTCCGAGGCCGTCTTCACCTGAGGCACGGCGGAAAACGGAAAGCTCATCAAGACCCGCAAGCCACGGCCGCCGTGGTTGCCGATCTCCCACTCTCCGCCCGCGCGCCGGACCAGCCGCTCGACGATGGCGAGCCCCAAACCGCTGTGACCGTTGCCGCCGCGCGCCGGGTCGAGCCGCACGAAAGGCCGGCTTGCATTGACGAGATCCTGCGCGGCGATGCCCTTGCCGTTGTCGCTCACCGACAGCGTGAAGCCTTCTGCGGTGCGTGCAGTGGCAACGACGACTGGCGGCGCGCCATAGGCGTGCGCGTTGTCGAGCAGGTTCGACAGAATTCTGTCGAGCGTCGCGGCGGGAAGGCGGAAACCGGGACCCGCCCGCAGCTCGGTTTCCACGGTCGGCGCGCCCGAGGCCACTGCGCGATAACTGCGTACGACCCGTTCGCATTGCGCGTCGACTTCGACCGGTTCGCTGCGGTCGGCGCCGTCGTGCGCGAACACCAGGAACTGCTCGACGATGTGCGTCATGGAATCGACATCGCGCACGACGCCGTCGCGCATCTTGGCTTCATCCATCATTTCGGCGCGCAGCCGCAAGCGTGCAAGCGGCGTCTTCAGATCGTGTGCGACACCCGCGAGCATCACCGCGCGGTCGTTCTCGGTACGCGCGACTTCCTGAACCATCTGATTGAAGCCGTGCGTCAATTGCCTCAACTCGCGCGGTCCGCGCTCGGGCACGGGCGGCACCGGCAGGCCACGGCCGAATCGCGCAACCGCCTGGGCAAGCGAGCGCAGAGGCTGCTGCAGCGCCCATGCGGCGAAGAGCGCCGCCATGACCGCGAACGAGAAGATCATGACGAGCCACAGCACGGTGCGGTCGAGCGAACGCGGCGGTCGCAGCGGCTGAACCGGCACGACGATCCAGCTGTGGTCGGCGGTTCCGCGCACCCACAACGTGGGCGGGCCGCCCGGCAAGCCAGCGCGCACCTGCGTGCCGGACGGCATGCGGTCGCGAACGTCTTCGATAAAACGTTCCAGCGGCGGCGGCATGTTCGGGGATTCCGGCGGCACCTCGGGGCTCGTCGGATCGACCAGTTTCACGCGCGAAGGCAACGGCTGGTCGGGGTTACGGACGACGTGCTGACGCACCGCGTCGACGAGGAAAGTGGCTTCTTCGACGGCGTAACGCGCTTGCAACTGGTTGCGCTCGAGGCGCATGAGCGCGTACCACGCGAAATGCGACAGCAGCAACACCGCGACGACCAGCAATGCCAGCCGCCCGAACAGCGAATCAATGGGCCGGCGCATGCTGTTCGCCGTCGGGCACGAACACGTAGCCCCGCCCGCGCACTGTCTGGATGAAGCGCGGCGTGGACGGATCCGTTTCGAGGATGCGCCGCAGACGCCACACTTGCACGTCTATGCCGCGGTCGGTGCCGTCGTACTCGGGACCGTGCAGCAACTCCAGCAGACGCTCGCGCGTCAGCGTGCGCATGGGGTGGTTCACGAAGATTTTCAGCAGCGCGAACTCGCTTCCGGACAGCGTAAGCGGCTTGTCCTCCAGATGCAGCGTGCGGGACTGGAAGTCCAGCGTGAAACGGCCGAAGCTGAACGGCTCGCGCTGCTCGGGAGCAGCCGCCGACGGCAGCGTGCGGCGACGGCGCAAGACTGCCTGCACGCGCGCAAGCAGTTCGCGTGGATTGAACGGCTTGCCGAGGTAGTCGTCCGCACCGAGTTCCAACCCGACGATCCGGTCGACGTCGTCAGCGCGCGCGGTCAGCATGATGACGGGAATGTCGTCGCCCGATGCGCGTAGCTTGCGCAACGCCGTGAGCCCGTCGACACCCGGCATCATCAGGTCGAGCACGATCAGATCGGGACGCTCGCGCTCGAGCCTGCGTTCGAGCGAGCCCGCGTCGTGCAGCACCGACACTTCGATACCCTGGCGGGCCAGATAGTCGCGCAGAAGATCGCGCAATTCGACGTCGTCGTCGACAACAAGTATTTGAGTAGCCATGGAATGAAGTTTAACGCGCGACAGGAACGGTTTTCGATTTCAAGCAGGCCTCAAGGGTTACCGGGTGTTACCGTGAAAGCTGCACGTAATGGCCCGTAACAGCGGCACCAGGGCGCGTAACACAGCGGTCGATGCAGTTCTCTACGCTGTGTCTTACCGAATGCAGGCCGTCAAAAGTGATCGGATGCATCGTCGGCTATTCCATTACAAGGAGCATGACATGTCCACCAGAAAAATCTCGCGCGCCCTCGCCGTTGCCGCCACCGCTCTCGCCATCGGCGCGGGCGCAGCCTATGCGGCTCAACCCGCTCACGAGGCCCACGGCGGCCCCGGCGGTTGGCATGGGCACTTCATGAAGGAACTCACGCAACTTCATGACCAGTTGAAGCTGAACGCGGATCAGGAAAAGCAGTGGCAAGCCGCGCTCGACACCATGAAGCAGAGCCACGAGGCGATGCGCGCGAACCACGAGCAGATGAAGGACCAGTTCAAGTCCGCGCAGCAGCAGCCGATTCTCGATCTGAACGCAATGGCCGCCGCGCATCAGCAGATCGAGCAGAAAGACGCTCAGTTGCGCCAGCAAACCACGGACGCCTGGCTCAAGTTCTATAACGGCTTGAACGATCAGCAGAAGACAACCGTCAGCACCGCGCTGAAGCAGCGCTTTGCGAAGATGGAATCGCGTCACGAGAAGATGCGCGAGCGCTGGCAGCATCACCAGCAGGGTGCGGCATCGGCGCCTGCTGCAAATCAGTAAGCGACGCCAGTAAGCCACGCGCGACCGCGCAGCCAATGTGCGGTTCGATGAACGAAGGCCATTCGCGTGGTCGCCTTCAAAAAAGAACGCCACGGAGCTTCTCCGTGGCGTTTTTTCGTGTCTGCTCAGCTTCTGTTAGCGCGATCCCGCCGAGTGATAACGGGGAGACCTCGCGCTTGCGAGGTCGTTGCGCGCTCAACCAGTTACGCCAGGACCGCCTGCAGCCAACGCTCTTAGCCTTCGAGCCGGCCGAGGTCGAACAGCAGCACTTCGGCGTTGTGCCCTTTTTCCAGCGTCACCGTATCTGTCTCGCTGAGCTTGGCCGCGTCGCCCGCCTCAAGCGCCTCGCCGTTCACCGTGAGCGAGCCGCGTGCCACGTGCACATAGGCGAGTCGTCCTTGTGGCAGCGTGAACGTGGCCTGCTCGGTGCCGTCGATCAGCGCGGCGTAAATCGACGCGTCCGCGTGGATCGTCACCGAGCCGTCGCGGCCGTCGGGCGAGGCGACAACCCGTAGCCGGCCGCGCTTGTCGGCGGCCTCGAAGTGCTTCTCTTCGTAACCCGGCTGATCGCCCGCGCGTTGCGGAATCACCCAGATCTGCAGCAGATGCGCCTCTTCGTCCTGCGATGCGTTGAACTCACTGTGCATCACGCCGGTGCCGGCGCTCATGCGCTGCACGTCGCCCGGACGGATCGTGGAGCCGTTGCCCATGCTGTCGCGATGCGCAAGCGCCCCTTCGAGCACGTAGGTCACGATCTCCATATCGCGGTGTCCGTGCGTGCCGAAGCCCTGGCCGCCCGCTATGCGGTCTTCGTTGATCACGCGCAGCGGACCGAAATGGACATGCTGCGGGTCCCGATAGTCGGCAAACGAGAAGCTGTGATACGAGTCGAGCCAGCCGTGGTTGGCGTGGCCGCGTTCGTCGGAACGGCGAATTTCGATCATGAGGTACTCCCTGTCAAATCTGGCGATGGCCAGAATGTATGGGCTGCGCGCCCGCCGCACAATCGGCGCGAATGCACCGGATCGTTTCGCAAATCCGCGTAATCGCACGAGGCCGCGGCCGATCTCACTTTGGCTGAACCCGCCTACGCGTCGCGCATACGCAACGCGTGCGCCGCCGCGCCCGTCCGACCGGCATTGCGCACTGGCGCCGCGCCCCTGTTCGGGTAAAATACCGCGCTTTTCATCGTACATGGTGGCCGCAAAAGCGCCTGAACGCCGAAACGCCGCGCAGGGGACCCATAGCGGCGCGACAATTTTGGCCGCCTAGAATAGCGGCGCCGGCCACAAGCCGGCGTTCGTCGGGATCGGACACCACGACGATCAGTTTGACCCAGGAGAAACATGAAGAAGCTCGCACTGTGCGTAGCGCTCGCCGTCATGGCCACCGGCGCCATGGCAAAAGAATGGAAAACCGTACGCATCGGGGTCGACGCCAGCTATCCGCCGTTCGAATCGAAGGCGCCCAGCGGCCAGGTCGTCGGATTCGACGTCGATCTGACCAAAGCGCTGTGCGCAAGAATGAACGTGAAGTGCGTGTGGGTCGAGCAGGATTTCGACGGCATCATCCCGGCACTGAAGGGCAAGAAGTTCGACGCGATCGTGTCGTCGCTGACCGTCACGGACAAGCGTCGCGAGCAGATTGATTTCTCCGACAAGCTGTTCGACGCGCCCGCTCGCATGATCGCCAAAGCCGGCTCGCCGCTCCTGCCCACCGCCGAATCGCTGAAGGGCAAGCGCATCGGCGTCGAACAGGGCACGACCCAGGAAGCCTACGCCAAGGCTTATTGGGAGCCGAAAGGCGTGACCGTCGTGCCGTATCAGAATCAGGATCAGGTCTACGCCGATCTCACCTCCGGCCGGCTCGACGCCGCGCTGCAGGACGAGATCCAGGCCGACGCCGGTTTCCTGAAGACGCCGCGCGGTAAAGGCTTCGCGTGGGCCGGTCCTGAAGTGAAGGACCCGAAAACCATCGGCGAAGGCACGGCCATCGGTCTGCGCAAGGAAGACTTCGATCTGCGGACCATGTTCAATCGGGCTCTTGCAGAGGTTCATCAGGACGGCACGTTCACGAAGCTCGAAAAGCAGTACTTCGACTTCGAGATCTATCCTGGGCACTAAGCAGGCACTGATCGGACACTGAGCACGGTTCACAGGCGGGCCACCGCTTCAGGCACTTCGCCTGCTCGCGCGAGACGCGGGCACCATGGAACTCGGGGCTCGCCCGCATGGGCTTCCCTCGGGCTTCGTAATACAGTCGGTCTAGTTTCAAAGAGAGTCGAAAAGCGCGCTGCAAGACCGCCAACGGTCATGCAGTCATGATTTGCACAGCGGTACGCTGTGCGCCGCGGATCACAGCGAGCGAAGCTCGCGGTACATGCGGTGCAGAGCCGGCCGCGTCTTTCGCGGTGCGTCGCAAACGCATCGTCAAGGACCCGATATGTTCCTTCAAGGCTACGGCCCGCTGCTTCTCAACGGCACCTGGCAGACCGTCAAACTGGCGGTGTTGTCTCTGGCGCTTGCTTTCTTGCTGGGCCTCGTCGGCGCGGCGGCGAAACTGTCGAAGAACCGCTTCTCGCACGGTGCCGGCACGGTCTACACCACGCTCGTGCGCGGCGTGCCCGACCTCGTGCTGATGCTGCTGCTCTTCTACAGCATCCAGATCTGGCTAAACAATCTGACCGACCTGCTCGGCTGGGATCAGATCGACATCGACCCGTTCGTGGCCGGCGTCGCGGTGCTCGGCTTCATTTACGGCGCGTACTTCACCGAGACGTTCCGCGGTGCCTTCCTCGCCGTGCCGCGCGGCCAGCTCGAAGCGGGCGCGGCCTACGGCATGACGAGCTGGCAGGTGTTCTCGCGCATCATGTTCCCGCAAATGATGCGCTTCGCGCTGCCCGGCATCGGCAACAACTGGCAGGTGATGGTCAAAGCCACCGCGCTCGTGTCGATCATCGGCCTCGCGGATGTAGTCAAGGCTTCGCAGGACGCGGGCAAAGGCACCTTGCGGTTTTTCTTCTTCACCCTGTTCGCGGGGGCGATCTACCTCGTCATCACCACAGTGTCCAACTTCGTGCTGATGTACCTCGAAAAGCGTTACTCGACCGGCGTGCGAAAGGCGGATCTATGATCGAGATCATTCAGGAATACTGGCGCAACTATCTTTATACCGACGGCTATCGCTTCACCGGCCTCGCGATCACGCTGTGGCTGCTCGTGGTGTCGATCGGCCTCGGTTTCTGCCTGTCGATTCCGCTCGCCGTGGCGCGCGTGTCGAAGAAGAAATGGCTCTCCACTCTCGTGTGGCTCTACACGTACATCTTTCGCGGCACGCCGCTCTACGTGCAGCTACTGCTTTGCTACACGGGCTTGTATAGCCTCGAGATCGTCCGCAATCACGAGCTGACCAACGCGTTTTTCCGCGAAGGTATGAACTGCACGTTGCTCGCGTTCACGCTGAACACCTGCGCCTACACCACCGAGATTTTCGCCGGCGCCATCAAGGCTACGCCGTATGGCGAAATCGAAGCGGCACGCGCTTACGGCATGTCGTCGTTCACCCTGTACCGGCGCGTGATTCTGCCTTCGGCGCTGCGCCGCGCGCTGCCGTATTACAGCAACGAAGTCATCCTGATGCTGCACGCCACGACTGTCGCATTCACCGCGACCGTGCCGGACATTCTCAAGATCGCGCGCGACGTCAACTCGGCAACGTATCAGTCGTTCAATGCGTTCGGTATCGCCGCCCTGCTCTATTTGTGCATTTCTTTCGCGCTGGTGTGGCTGTTCCGCCGCGCCGAGCGCCGCTGGCTCGCTTACCTGCGGCCGCAAGGCAAGTAACCGGCGCATTGCGCCAGCACGTAAGCACGCCCAAGGATTCTGATGAACACAACGAAGCAAAAGCTCTTCGTCGACGAGCTTCACAAACAGTACGGCGATAACGAAGTTCTCAAGGGCGTCACGCTGAAGGCCAATGCCGGCGACGTGATCAGCGTGATCGGCTCGTCCGGTTCCGGCAAGAGCACGATGCTCCGCTGCATCAACTTTCTCGAACAGCCGAACGCCGGGCGCATTTTCGTGGACGGCGAAGAAGTCCGCACGCAGATCGCCAAGAACGGTGCGTTGCGCGTGTCCGACCCGAAGCAGTTGCAGCGCGTGCGCACCAAGCTGTCCATGGTGTTCCAGCACTTCAACCTGTGGTCGCACATGAACGTGCTCGAAAACATCGTCGAAGCGCCCGTGAACGTGCTCGGCCTCAAGCGCAAGGAAGCCGAAGATCGCGCTCGCGAGTATCTGGAGAAGGTCGGTCTCGCGCCGCGCCTGGAGAAGCAGTATCCGTCGCATCTGTCCGGCGGCCAGCAGCAGCGCGTCGCCATCGCGCGCGCTCTGGCGATGCATCCCGACGTGATGCTGTTCGACGAACCGACCTCCGCGCTCGATCCCGAACTGGTCGGCGAAGTCCTCAAGGTCATGCAGACGCTCGCCGAGGAAGGCCGCACGATGATCGTTGTCACGCATGAGATGGCATTTGCGCGCAATGTGTCGAACCACGTGATGTTCCTGCATCAGGGCCGCGTGGAAGAAGAAGGCCACCCCGACGAAGTGTTCCGCAACACGCGTAGCGAGCGCCTCAAGCAGTTTCTTTCCGGAAGTCTCAAATAGCGGACATATCGGAGAACCTGGTATTTGAGACAAACTCATGTGTCTCATTTACCGCTTGTAGTGAAAGTAGTTTTACAAGGCGCTTACGAGCGCCTTTTTTGTTTCGGTCACCTGCGTAATCCATGCATTTCGACCGCGAAAACCCCGCCGTACCGCCCTTCCAGCCCCTCGTTTTCGCACTACCTTGCCGTTTTGGAAGCGTCAATAGTGGCAATCCTTAATCTTGCTCCCGCCGATCCGTGATTCCCTTGTCACGCAAGGGATTCAGCTATTTTTCAAGGCGCTTGAAAGCGCCTTTGCACACATCCGTATTGCAATTTGGAGACACAGGTCAACGCCGGTACTAATTTCTTCTCCCACACAAGTGTATTTTTGATAAATTAGTAACCAAAGTAGCAAAACAAAGTTCATTAAAAGTAGTTTTACTTCAAAGCACAGAGGAGAACCGGTCGGCGAGGGATCGGCGTGACGACGAGACAGTCCCAAGGCTGCACGTCAGGACAGGAGACCTAATCCGCCCGCTAATCTCCCTGGTACCGATTTCTGTTCGGAGCGCTTACGTCCGAACACCATTCGCAGTACTGGGTTTCACTTTTTGACAGGGTATGGAGGAGAAGATGAAGAAAGCTTTGCTCGCCGCTGCGCTGATGTCGGCCGGCGTTGTTGCGCATGCCCAAAGCAGCGTGACACTGTATGGTCGCCTGGACGCGGGTATCGAATACATAAGCGGTCTGCCGAACGCCAACTACACCGGCTCCACGTCGCGCTGGCGCGCGGAAAGCGGTGACTGGGGCACGAGCCTCTGGGGCATGAAGGGCGTCGAAGACATCGGCGGCGGCAACAAGGTCCTGTTCCAGTTGGAAGGCTCGTTCAACACCATGACGGGCGCAGGTCCTGGCGGCGGCGGTCTCTTCAATCGTTGGGCAACGGTCGGTCTGTCGAACAATACGTACGGTACGTTCACGATGGGTCGCATGCTCTTCATCTCGAACGGCGTGTGGGACTTCGACCCGTTCGGTCAGTCGAACTGGTCGTCGGCATCGCTGGTGCGTGGCCGCAACTGGCCGCAATCGAGCAACAACCTCGCTTACCAGTCGCCGAAGTTCTACGGCTTTGACATGTACGGTCAGTACGCACTGTCGAACGCAACGAACTGGAACGGTAACGGCACGACGCCGCAAGGCCGTGAAGCAGGTCTGCAGCTGACGTACACGTCGTCGCTGTTCCAGGTTCGCGGTATCTATGACGAAATCCGCAACGCCGCAAACGGTAACTTCACCGACCCGTTCACCGCATCGCGCGAATACACGGCAGCCTTCAACGTGTTCCTCGGTCAGTTCAAGATCCAGGGCGCATACCAGGCAGTCCGTACGTCCGCCGCTGCTAGCGCTGCAGGCACGACGCCGACGTCGCTCGATCACGAATGGGGTGGTGTGACGTGGCAAGCCACGCCGGCCGCAGCCCTGATCGCGGCGGTGTATCACGTCAACGCCAACAAGAACGGCGGCAACGCAACGATCTACACGATCGGCGGTTCGTACAACCTGTCCAAGCGCACGCTGCTGGACATCCAGGTTGCGACCGCGCGTAACAGCAAGACCGCTAACTTCGGTCTCGACGCGAACGCTGCAGGCCCTGGCGGCAACATCACTTCGGGCGGCACGACTACGTACAACGAGAACCCGCTGCCTGGCCACAGCCAGACCGGTGTGTACGCAGGTATTCAACACTCGTTCTAATCGAACGGTGTTCCCCGAAGGCACTGCCTTCGGGGCTTAGAAGTTCTTCAAGAGAATCTTTTTCACGCTGCTGCGAGAGGCGCGTATCGGTGCGATGTCCGAAAGGGTATCGCACCGTTTTTTATTGGCGCACGGCGTTTTGCGATGTTGCGCGAGGCTCGCGTGGTGCTTGCGCGGACCTTGTTTCGGCGCCGGCGCACCGCTTCGGTGCGCGAGCGGCTTTACACTGCCGCTTCGTTTTCTTCGCCGGTACGGATTCGGATCACGCGCTCGACGTCCGCGACGAAAATCTTGCCGTCGCCAATCTTGCCGGTGCGGGCTGCGCCGATGATCGCGTCGATCACCTGATCGCATTGATTGTCGGCCACGACCACCTCGATCTTCACTTTCGGCAGGAAGTCGACCACATACTCTGCACCACGATAGAGCTCGGTATGGCCTTTCTGGCGGCCGAATCCTTTGACCTCGGTGACGGTCAGGCCCGTCAGGCCGACTTCAGCGAGCGCCTCGCGCACTTCGTCGAGTTTGAACGGTTTGATGACTGCGGTGATGCGCTTCATGGCGAACCTCGTCTCGTGACTGGAAGAGTGAAAAGGAATGGATGATTTTTATTCTACGCCGCGCCGGATGCGTTGCGGCAGTCCGGCGACGCGCGCCGCCGCGACCCGCCGCCCTTTAGGGCAGTCCGGCGCAAGCGGCGCGCCTCTTCACTCCACCGGTTCGGTGTAGCGCGACGTGATCGGATAACGCCAGTCGCGACCGAACGCGCGATGCGTAACGCGAATACCGATCGGCGCCTGTCGGCGTTTATATTCGTTGATCTTGATGAGCCGCGTAACGCGCTTCACGTCTTCGGCCGCGTAACCCGCGGCGATGATTTCCGCGAGCGAGCGGTCCTCTTCCATATACATGCGCATGATCGCGTCGAGCACGTCATAGGGCGGCAGGCTGTCCTGGTCGGTCTGGTTCTCGCGCAATTCCGCGGACGGCGCGCGCGTCAAAATCCGCTCGGGTATCACATTCTGCTTGCCGAACGCCGTGGCTTCATTGCGGTAATGGCACAGGCGATAGACGAGCGTCTTCGCGATGTCCTTGATCACCGCGAAGCCCCCGGCCATGTCGCCGTAAAGCGTGCAGTAACCCACCGCCATTTCGCTCTTGTTGCCGGTGGTCAGCACGATCGAGCCGAACTTGTTCGACAGCGCCATCAACAAGGTGCCGCGAATACGCGCCTGAATGTTTTCCTCGGTGGCATCTTCCGGACGGCCCTCGAATTCCTGCGCGAGCGAGCTGCGGAACGCGTCGAACATCGGCGCGATCGCAATTTCATCGTAGCGTACGCCGACGCGGCGTGCCATTTCCGCGGCGTCAGTGGTCGAAATGTCAGCCGTGTAGCGCGACGGCATCATCACTGCGCGCACGCGCTCGGCGCCGAGTGCGTCGCACGCGACCGCCAGCACCAGCGCCGAATCGACGCCGCCCGACAGACCGATGAGCGCGCCCGGAAAGCCGTTCTTGTTGACGTAATCGCGCACACCCATCACGAGCGCCGCATAAACCTGCGCTTCGAGCGAAAGCTCCGGCGCGATGCCGCCGTTGCCGCCGCTGTTGCCGCCGCCGTTGCCACCTTTTGTTTCGTCGCGCACCGGGCGAGCCGCTTCAAACTCGACGATTGCGGTCGCCTCCTCGAACTGCGGCATCTTCGCGACCAGTTCGCCCTGCGCGTCGAGCACGAACGACCCGCCGTCGAACACGAGTTCGTCCTGCGCGCCGACCATGTTGACGTAGACCATCGGCAGCCCGGTCTCGCGAATCCGCGCTCGCAGAATGTCGAAGCGCACCGCTTCCTTGTTCAGGTGGAACGGCGAGCCGTTCGGAATCAGCAGCACCTGCGCGCCCGCGGCCTTCGCCATTTGCGCGGACGACGCATGCCACGCGTCTTCACAGATCACCACGCCGTACCTGACGCCGTCGAGCTCGAACACGAACGGCTGCGCGTCTGATGCGAAATAGCGCTTTTCGTCGAACACCTCGGTGTTGGGCAGATCCTGCTTGCGATAGGTGCCCGCTACCTTGCCGTCGACAAGCAGCGAAGCCGCGTTGAACGTATCGACCGGCGGCACGCCGCGCTGGATCGGCGCGTTTGCATTACCATGACCCTGGGCCGCACTGTCGCCCACCTCGCGTAACGGATGGCCGACAATCACATGCAGGCCGGCGAACGGCTTCAGTTGCGCGGCGAGATCGGCCAATGCAGCAGCGCTCGCGGTATAGAACGCGGGGCGCAGCAGCAGATCTTCGGGCGGATACCCGGATAACGCGAGTTCCGGCGCGACCAGCAGCTTCGCACCGGCGTTGTGCGCGTCACGCGCGGCAGCGACGATTTTCGCGACGTTGCCGGCGAAATCGCCGACGGTGACATTGATTTGAGCGAGAGCGATTCGTGTCTTCATGGCAGGATCGACGGGCAAGCGAAGAGCTTGCGGAGGGCTTGCAAATAAAGCGGCTTGTTTTGGGCTCGACGGAACGGCCAACTCGGATAAACGAACGACGCAGTGCTTGACGTGATATAACGCGCGCCGCGTCGCTCATTGGGACAGTCACACAAGTTGAATCAGGAACGCTTTGATTATCGCACGGGCATTCTGGCGTCGCCCTCCGAGGTGGACGCGGCCGAATGGAACGCCCTTCTCGCTCAGCAGCCACAGCCCACGCCTTTTCTGCGGCATGAGTTTCTAAGCGCGCTGCACGCAACCCGTTGCGCGGTTGCGGACACGGGCTGGGCGCCGCAATTCGTCACGCTGACCGACCCGCTGACCGGCAAGCTCGCGGCGGCCGCGCCGGTTTATCTGAAGGGTCACTCGTATGGCGAGTACGTGTTCGACTGGGCCTGGGCCGACGCCTACAAGCGCAACGGCTTGCCCTACTACCCGAAGCTTCTGTGCGCCGTGCCGTTCACGCCCGTGCAAGGCAACCGGCTGCTGTCCGCCGACGCGCACGCGCTGCGGCATCTCGCGGCCACGCTAATGGCGTTCGCCGAGCAGGCCGATGTGTCCTCACTGCACGTGCTGTTTCCGACCGAAGCCGAAGCGGGTGCGCTCGCCGACATGGGCATGATGCAACGCGAAGGCGTGCAGTTCCACTGGCTCAACGACGGCTACCGCGACTTCGACGATTTCCTCTCGACGCTCGAACAGAAGAAGCGCAAGAACATTCGCGCGGAACGACGCAAAGTACACGAGGCGGGCGTCACGATGCGCAGGATTCGCGGCGAAGACATTCAGGACGCCGACTGGCGCTTCTTCAGCAAGTGTTATCGGCAAACTTACCGCGAGCACTTTTCGACTCCGTATCTGAACCTCGATTTTTTCCGCATGATCGGCGCGTCGATGCCGGAGAATCTGCTGCTCGTGATCGCCGAATATGAAGGCAAGCCGATCGCGAGCTCGCTCGTCGTTTATCAGCGCGACGCGAAAACAGGCGGCACGCTGTACGGCCGTTACTGGGGCGCGCTCGAACACGTGCCGTGCCTGCACTTCGAAACCGCGTACTACCAGCCGCTCGAATTTTGCATCGAAGAAAAGCTCGGCGCATTTGAAGGCGGCGCGCAGGGCGAACACAAGATGGCCCGAGGCTTTTTGCCCACGGTCACGCGCTCGGCGCACTGGCTCGCGCATCCCGCTTTCGCCGATGCCGTCGGCCACTTCCTCGACAATGAAAAGAACAGCATCCACGCGTATGTGGACGAGCTGCGCGAACACAATCCGTTCAAAGGCTGACGCGCATCCATGGCGTGGTTTCTTTATTTGCTCGAATGCTCGGACGGCAGCGTCTACACCGGCATCGCAACCGACGTGCAGGCGCGCTTCGACAAACACGTGAGCGGCGCGGGCGCGCGCTACACCCGTTCACGCAAGCCGGTGCGCGTGCTGGCATCGTTCGAACTGGCAGACCGCTCCAGTGCTTCGCGTGCCGAGTATTGGGTGAAGCGCCTTGCGCCCTCGGAAAAGCGCGTGCTCGCGGCGGGCGGACGCACGCTCGAGTCGGTGGTGCCGGTCGTGGAACCCGCTTCGACCAGCATCGAAGAGGCGACCGAGGAAAACGGCGCTTCCTGACGGCGCGGTTGCTTAGCCCCGCGCCTCGCGCATGCGCTCGGTGAGTAAGCGCTGCATCAGCGCAAGCTCACCCACTGCATCGGCTTCGAGCGACGTCAGCCGCTCGCGCGCCGGAAGGTCGTGTCGCAGCGGCAAAATCGTCCGATTCAGCGCGGCCTCGATATCGGCGTTCACAGCCGCGAGCCACACGCGAAGCTCGTCGTGGCTATCCTGCATCTCGCGCCGGTTCGCACTCAGCCGAAGCTGCGTCGCCGTGCCCGCCATTTTTCGCAACAGACTCAACACCGTCAGCGTTACCGTATCGACTAGCGAGTCCTCCAGCTTTTCGAGGCGAATCCGTGCGATGGCTTCCTCGGCGTTGTTGCTGCCGAGACCGGCCGCGCGGCGCAAACGCTCCATGTCCTTTTCGCTTCGACGAGGCGATTCGAGCGCCGCGATCAGATACGCGAGATTCGCGCGGACCGCGTCGCTGAGATACGTGCGGTAGTCGCCCTTCTCCCGCGTCGGCCACAAATAGAACGTCGCGAAAAGCGCCAGCACGCAGCCGAGCACATTGTTGCCGAGCCGCGTGAGCGCGTATGCGAATTCACTTGCGCCCGGTGTCGCGAAGTCGGCCACGAGCACGAAGGTCGGCGTGAGGAACAGCACGAACAGGCTGTAGCTGACGGGGCGCAACGCCATCGTCGCCATGACGAGCGGAAAGACCGCGAGTGAAATGCCGAGCGGCGAATGAATCGCATAGCCGATGCCCGCAGCCAGCACGCCGCCGACGATGCTGCCCGCCGCGCGCTCGATACTGCGCGGCCAGGTCGCCGCGATCGAAGGCTGCAGGATCAGCAGCGTCGCCATCGTCGCCCAATAGCCGAATGGCAAGCCGAGCGCGCGGATCACGAGAAAGCCCGCGGTCGTCGTCACGCCCACGCGCGCCGCGTGACGCAAACCGACGGACTCGAGCGACAGGTTCGCCTTCAGCGTCGCCCAGACGCGCGCAAGCGTTGCAGCGACGCTGTCCGCGAAGCGCGGCGGCGGCGCTTGCACCGGCGTGAAATCGACGAGCTCGAAGTCTGACTTGAGTTTCACCGGCTCCATCAGCGCGTTTTCAAGGCGCCCCGCGAGCCGCCGCACACGGAGTTGCAACTCGGCGAGAAGCTCCCAGCGCCCTTCGTTCGCCTGTGCGCCGATGCTGCGCAGCGTCTCGCCCATGCCCGTGAGGAGACGCGCCGCGCGCGTCGCGCGCCGTTCATCGCCGGGCATTTTTTCGCACGCACCGGAGACGGCGATCAGATAGGCGAACAACGCCTCGCCTTCCGTCAGCAACGCGAGCAGCGTGTCGTAGGCCTCACGTGCGCCGGTTCGCGTCGCCGGCACGCTGGCCAGTGTCTTGCGGGAGCGTTCGAGCGCCGCGCGCGCATCCGCGCGGAATTTCGCGGCGTGCGTCGCCCACTCGCGCGGGGTGCTGCGCTGCTGAAGCAGACGCGCGCTGTCGAGCGCAATGTCCGCGAGCCGCACATACACCGTCCGCAGTGAAGCACGGCTCGTGCCGAATGGATGGATGCGCCAGACGGTCAGGCTCAACGCGACCGCGAACAGACAGCCGATCAGATAGACGCCGAGAAATGCAAGACCTTCGCGCACATCGCGCATGGGCCGATCGACCATCACGACGCAAGCGGTCGCGGCGAGAATCGTCACTTGCGACGTCGCAGCGCCCCAGATACGTCCGAACGCGCCGAGGCTCGTGAAAATAAGCAACGCAAGCGCGGCGAACGCCGTTCCCTCTGCCGACGCGAAAGCGGTCAGTCCGCCGCATAGCGTGGAGAGAAGCGCGAAGCCCATCATCGAGGCAAAGCGGGCGCGGTTCGAACCGGCGGCATCCGCGAGACAGGTCCAGAACGCGCCGATCGCGGCCCACGCGAAGGTGGGATCGTGCAGCAGATTGCCGAGCGCAAGCATCGCCGTGGACGCGCATGCGGCGCGCAAGCCTTCGGAGAGACTCGCCTCGCTGGCGGAAAACGACACCATCCATACCGGCCGCTTGCGATAGATCGCCGTCGCGATCGCATACAGCCGATTCGACCATCGGGGCGAAGAAGATGCCAGGTTGGACTTGCGGTTCATCATCCGGACGGTGTGCTCCCAAAGCGGGCTTGTTGCTGGTTTGGCGCGGGCTTGTTGCGGGCTCGCTGCTGCGCTTTCGCAGACGTCCTGGCAGTGAGCCGAATCCACCGCGAGCCACAAATAATAAGGGTTTACACCGAGATATAAAAATGGCTTCGGTTCATCTTCGGGATGCACTGCGGCTATACCAGCATTTCGACGCTCGACGTCACAATCCTCACATCGAATAAAAAACCGCGCGGCCCCTTCGGGCTCGCGCGGTTTTTTGCATGAGGCGACTGGATCGGCGAAACAGTGATTCTTCCGATCAGCGCGTCGAGCCGCTTACTTCTTGTGGTTCGCCACGCCTTCGCTGATTTCCTTGTGCGCGGCTTCGATACCCGCCCAGCCTTCGACCTTCACCCACTTGCCCTTCTCGAGCGCCTTGTATTGCTCGAAGAAGTGCTTGATCTGGTCTTTCAGGTACGCCGGGACGTCGTCGATCGACTTCAGGTCGGCAGTCATCGGGCAGATCTTGTCGTGCGGGACGGCGATCAGCTTTGCGTCCACGCCGGATTCGTCGGTCATTTGCAGCATGCCGAGCGCGCGTGCGCGGACCACCGAGCCAGCCAGCAGCGGAAACGGCGTGATCACCAGCACGTCGACCGGGTCGCCGTCGCCCGACAGCGTTTGGGGAATGAAGCCGTAGTTGGCGGGATAGCGCATGCCGGTGCCGATGAAACGGTCGACGACGAGAAGGCCCAGATCCTTGTCGGCTTCGTATTTCACCGGGTCGCTCTGCGCCGGGATTTCGATGATGACGTTGAAATCGTGCGGAAGATCTTTGCCTGCGGGGACGTGATTGAAGCTCATGAGCGCTCTCTGGTCAGGATGGAATTTGGAGCACGGCATGCGGCGCGTGGGCTCGAGGGCATGCATCGTAAAACTTGCCTCGAGCAGGAGCGCAGCGGCCGGACAGTGCGGAATGCGCCATTATAGCCAATCGGCCGATGGCGTCCGTCGCCGGATCGGCGCGATAATCGTCTGGCGTCTCTCGATTGTGCCTCTGGTTTGTGAACACCGCGTAACGGCATCCGCTTCGGCGTCTGGCTGAACGTACGCCGGCTGCGCGACATCTCAAGGAGTCTGCATGGAAGAAGCCCGACACTTCATTGGCGGCGAATGGTCCGCTGCTTCAGGCGGCGAGACGATCGCCGTGCTCGATCCTTCGGACGGCCAGCCGTTCACGCAACTTGCGCGGGGCACCGCGGCGGATATCGACGCCGCCGTCCATGCCGCGCGCCGCGCGTTCGAAGGCGCCTGGGGCGCGGCAAGCGCGGCGGAACGCGGACGTGTGCTGTATCGGCTGTCGATGCTCGTCGCCGCGCGCCAGGAAGAACTGGCGCAACTCGAAGCCCGCGACACCGGCAAGCCGCTCAAACAGGCACGCGCCGATTCCGCCGCGCTCGTGCGCTACTTCGAGTTTTATGCAGGGGCGGCCGACAAACTGCATGGCGGAACACTGCCCTATCAGGCCGGCTATACGGTGATGACCATCCGCGAGCCGCACGGCGTAACCGGCCACATCGTGCCGTGGAATTATCCAATGCAGATTTTCGGCCGCAGCGTGGGCGCGGCACTTGCCGTGGGCAACGCATGCGTCGTCAAGCCGGCTGAAGACGCGTGTCTCTCGGTGCTGCGCGTCGCCGAACTGGCGGCCGAAGCGGGCCTGCCCGCAGGCGCGCTGAATATCGTCACTGGTTACGGACATGAAGCGGGAGCGGCGCTCGCACGTCACTCGGGCATCGATCACATTTCGTTCACAGGCTCGCCCGAGACCGGCAAGCTCGTCACACAAATGGCCGCCGAAAACCACGTGCCGGTCACGCTCGAACTCGGCGGCAAGTCGCCGCAACTCGTCTTTGCCGATGCGGACCTCGACGCCGCGTTGCCCGTACTCGTGTCGGCGATCGTGCAGAACGCCGGGCAGACGTGTTCGGCGGGCAGCCGCGTGCTGATCGACCGCGCGATTTACGAGCCGTTGCTCGACCGGCTGAGCGGCGCGTTCAACGCGCTGCGCGTGGGCCCCTCGCACGCGGATCTCGACTGCGGGCCGCTTATCAACGCGAAGCAGCAACGGCGCGTGTGGGACTTTCTCTCCGACGCGCAACACGACGGCATAGCAATGGCCGCGCATGGCGAGGTGATTCCCGAAGCGCCGGAAAGCGGCTTCTATCAGGCGCCCACGCTATTGCGCGATGTGCCCGCGAGCCACCGTCTCGCACGCGACGAAGTGTTCGGACCCGTGCTCGCCGCGATGTCCTTTAGCGACGAAGACGAAGCGCTCGCGCTCGCGAACGGCACGCAATACGGCCTCGTCGCGGGCATCTGGACACGCGACGGCGCGCGGCAAATGCGCCTCGCGCGGCGTCTGCGCTCGGGCCAGGTGTTCATCAACAACTATGGCGCGGGCGGCGGCGTCGAGCTGCCGTTCGGCGGCGTCAAGCATTCGGGCCACGGGCGCGAAAAGGGTTTCGAGGCGCTGTATGGCTTCACGGCGCTAAAGACAATTGCGATCCGGCACGGCTAGTTCGCAAGCTGAACTTATCCATCACCACTCACAACAAACAGCGGAGACACTATGCGGTTGACAGGTAAAACGGCCATCGTCACGGGTGGCGGCTCGGGTTTCGGCGAAGGCATCGCGAAGACCTACGCGCGCGAAGGCGCGAACGTCGTGGTCAACGATCTGAACGGCCCCGCCGCCGAGCGCGTCGCGAGCGAGATTGCGCTGGCCGGTGGCAAGGCCATCGCCGTCGCGGGCAACGTCGCGCAACGCGAGGACTGGCAGAAGCTGCGTGAAGCGGCACTCGAAGACTTCGGCAGCGTGCAGATAGTCGTCAATAACGCGGGCACCACGCATCGCAACAAACCTGTGCTCGAAGTCACCGAAGCCGAGTTCGACCGCGTGTACGCGGTGAACGTCAAAAGCATCTACTGGAGCGTGCAGGAGTTCGTGCCGTATTTCCGCGAACAAGGCGGCGGCAGCTTCATCAATATTGCGTCGACGGCGGGCGTGCGGCCGCGCCCCGGACTCGTCTGGTACAACGGCAGCAAGGGCGCGGTGATCATCGCGAGCAAGTCGCTCGCCGTGGAGTTGGGCCCGGACAGGATTCGCGTGAACTGCGTGAATCCGGTGATCGGCGAAACGGCGCTGCTGTCGGAATTCATGGGCGTTGAAGATACGCCTGAGAACCGTCAGCGCTTTCTCGCCGGCATTCCGCTCGGGCGCTTCTCGACGCCGCAAGATATTGCCAACGCCGCGCTCTATCTGGCTTCGGACGAAGCGGAGTTCATCACCGGCGTGTGTCTTGAAGTGGATGGCGGCCGCTGCGTGTAGAGCTTGCGTTCTACGTTGACGTTGGCGCTGCGTTCGGCTTCGGCTTTGTCGTCGCAGCGCCGCTCACGGCGCTCATAGCCACGCCCTGAGCAAGCCGCGTTCACGCGCGGCGCTTGACGGGCTCAGTGTTTTCCCCCGGTATCTAATTGCCGTGCGAGCCGCGCCGCACGGCTAGAATCAATCGACGCGGCACTTCAATTCGACAAGAAAAGAGGAGACACCATGGCTAGTCCCGCAAATCCGCTCCACCATCCCGGCGCGGGCGCGCCGCCTTCCACTTTCGAAGAGGCGACCTATCGCAAGGTCAACTGGCGGCTCGCGCCGCTCCTGATGCTCTGCTACGTGGTCGCGTATCTGGACCGCGTGAACGTCGGCTTTGCGAAGCTGCAAATGACGAGCGACCTCGGCTTGAGCGATGCGGTTTATGGCTTTGGCGCGGGCATTTTCTTCGTCGGCTATTTCTTCTTTGAGATTCCGAGCAATGTGATTTTGCACAAGGTGGGCGCGCGAGTGTGGATCGCGCGGATCATGGTCTCCTGGGGCGTGATCTCCATGCTGACCATGTTCGTCACCACGCCGACCATGTTCTATGTGATGCGCTTTCTGCTCGGCGTCGCGGAAGCCGGCTTCTTCCCGGGCATCATTCTGTATCTCACGTACTGGTATCCGTCGCACCGGCGCGGACGGATGACGACGTGGTTCATGACGGCTATCGCGCTGTCGGGTGTGATCGGCGGGCCGGTGTCGGGCTATATCCTCAAGACGTTCAATGGCATGAACGGCTGGCACGGCTGGCAATGGCTTTTCTTGCTGGAAGGGATACCGTCGGTACTCGTCGGCATCCTGGTGTTCGTTGCGCTCGACGACCGCATTGCGAAAGCAAAGTGGCTCACGAAAGAGGAAAAGGAACTGCTCGAGCGCCACGTTTCCGCCGAGGAAGCCACCAAGCACGACATGCCGATCCGTCAGGTGCTGACGAGCGGCCGCGTGCTGATGCTGAGCTTCACGTACTTCTCGTTTGTGATGGGTCTGTACGGCGTGAGCTTCTGGCTGCCGACTATCATCAAGGCGACCGGTGTGACCGATGCGTTCGCGATCGGTCTGCTGTCGGCGGTTCCTTTCGCGGCGGCGGTCGTCGCAATGGTGTTCGTTGCGCGCAGCGCGGACCGTACGCGCGAACGGCGCTGGCATATCGCGTTGCCCGCTTTCGCCGGCGCGATTGGTTTGGTGCTGTCGGTTGTGTGGGCGCAGAACACGCTGCTTGCAATGGCTTCTCTCACGCTCGCGACTATGGGCATTCTCACTACGTTGCCTTTGTTCTGGAGTTTGCCTACGGCGATTCTCGCGGGCACGGGTGCGGCTGCCGGTATCGCGATGATTAATTCGATTGGTAATCTCGCGGGGTTTTTGAGTCCGTATGCTGTCGGCTGGTTGAAGCAGGCGACTGCCGCTAATGACTCGGGGATGTATATGCTTGCGGCGTTTATGGTCGTTGGCGGGTTGCTGGCGATTAGCGTGCCGGCGAAGATGGTTAATCGGTGAGTTGAAGCGTTGTGTGTGGTGGGGCCCCGGTGGCTGTGTGCTGCCGGGGCTTTTTGTTTTTTGGGGATAGTGGGACAGCGTCGCAGGAGAAGGCGACTTGGAGCGCATTGAGTTCTTCGTCAGCAATGTGGCGGCTTGCAGACGTTGTCGGCGTCTAATAGAGGAACGGCAGCTTCCTGGATCATCGAACTTAGGCTCACGCCCTTTTAATCGCATCCAAATAAAACTGAAAAGCGCGTCGACAAAATGCGTCGCGCATTAAATCGCAACTTTCCTAAAGTTTCCGGTAAACCCGCCGATAGATTCGTGTGGAAACTTGAGTACTAGTTAAAAAAACACGCTACACCAATAAGAACCGGGGAGCTTCGGCGCGCACGCTCGCGTGCCGGAAGCGAGAAACTTGCAACGCCGATGGAATAACCACGCGTGCGGCGACGCACTGCACCTTCCACGTTCGCCGTATCCACATACGCGCGGCTCGGACGCCTCGCGCCTTGCGCGAGCGCACCGCCGCCTCGCAGCGACACATCTCGCTGCTCCCCATTCTCTTGCCGCTTTCGCTCGTGCGCCCCGCGCGCACGCTGACTGATGTTCCCGTTCCAACACCAAGGAGAATCGATGGAAGTGTCAAAAACTTGTGGCGTCGTCCTCGCCGCCGCCGCGATTGCGGCACTAGGCGGCTGTGCGACAGAGTCGTCGCGCTCACTCCCGGTTGCGCCGGTGGCCAGCGCGCAGCGCCCGCCCGTCGGCAAGGCCGTGCAAATCTCGGTCGGAAAGTTCGACAACCGCTCGAGCTATATGCGTGGCATTTTCTCCGACGGCGTCGATCGTCTTGGTAGCCAGGCCAAGACCATTCTGATCACTTCGCTGCAACAGAGCGGCCGTTTCAACGTGCTTGACCGCGACAACCTCGACGAAATCCGCCAGGAAGCCGGCTTCACCAAAAAGGCGCAGGCGATCAAGGGCGCGAATTTCGTCATCACCGGCGACGTCACCGAATTCGGCCGCAAGGAAGTCGGCGATCACCAACTATTCGGCATTCTTGGCAGCGGTAAGAACCAGATCGCTTACGCGAAGGTCAGCATCAACGTCGTCGATACCACGACTTCGGAAGTCGTCGCCTCGGCGCAAGGCGCGGGCGAATACAGCCTCTCCAATCGCCAGATCATCGGATTTGGCGGCACCGCGAGCTACGACTCGACGCTCAACGGCAAAGTCCTCGACCTCGCGATCCAGGAAGCCGTCAACCATCTGGCCGAACAGGTCGACGTGGGCGCATTGCGCACCGCTCGCTGAGCGCGCGTCGTCCACATTTATTGCTCGATAAAACAACGAATACTACGGGGTTCCCATGAAATACACCGGCATGCTTCGAGGCCTTCGCCTGCCCGTCACGACAGCAATGCTGCTGCTCGCGGGCTGCGCGAACACTACGCCACCGCTCTATCAGTGGACCGGCTACCAGCCCAGCGTCTACGACTACCTGAAGGGTGAAAAGGGCCCGCAGGAACAGATCGACGCGCTCGAAAAGGCGCGGCAGCAAATCAACGCGAAGGGCAACACGCCGCCGCCCGGCTTCCATGCGCAACTGGGCATGCTGTACGCGAACGTCGGTAACGACACGAACGCCATGCAGGAATTCGACGCCGAGAAGCAGCTCTTCCCGGAGGCGGCGACCTACATGGACTTCCTGATGAAGAAACCAAAACAACAATAAGCGAGCGTACCGATATGTCCAGAATCTCTTCTCTCAAGCTCTCGCTGGCGCTGTCCGCGCTCGCGCTGCTCGCCGCTTGCGCGCAGCCCGCGAAGCACTTGGATTACACGGCGTTCAAGCATGCGCATCCGCGCTCGATCCTCGTGCTGCCGCCCGATAACACGACGACGGATGTGAATGCGTCGAACAGCGTGCTCTCGCAGATGACGATGCCACTCGCCGAGGCGGGCTACTACGTGATCCCGGTCGCCGTAATGGAGGAAACGTTCAAGCAGAACGGCGTCACGACGGCGGGTGATATCCAGCAGACATCGCCGGCGAAGCTGCGAGAGATCTTCGGCGCGGATGCGGTCCTGTACTCGACGATCTCGCAATACGGCACGCAGTATCGCGTGCTGGTCAGCGCGACGGTGGTGACGGCGTCGGCGAAACTCGTCGATCTGAAGAGCGGCGATGTGCTCTGGCAAGGCGCCGCGACGGCCAACAGCGAAGAAGGCAACAACAACGGGGGCGGTGGCCTGATAGGCATGCTCGTGATGGCTGCGGTCAAGCAGATCGCGAACTCGCTCACGGACAAGAGCCACGATATTGCCGGTATCACGAGCTATCGTCTGCTGCACGCGGGAGCGCCGACGGGCCTGCTCTACGGTCCGCGCTCGCCAAAGTACGGCACGGACTAAGCGGCGTTCGCGCTTGCGACGAGTCTCGCCGAGGCGTTTTGCATCGGCGAGACCAGGCACTACCTCGCGAATCCACGCAAACATCGCGCAGACCAGGTTGACGGCGTCGGTCAGCCACGTTTCGAAGGTCGGTCGGTAGGGCGAAGTAGACGCTCGCCGGCAGAACTTCGCGAACGCGACGCCCGCCCTTCCCCAGGAATATCGATCACCACTCTGCACTGCGCGGCGCGACTTACAACGCCTCGCCTAACACCGCCTAATGCCCCGCATGCCGACCACCATCGACGTGCAAGATTTCCCCCGTAACAAACTCCGCCGCGGCCGCGAATAGCCGGCCTCAGGCAGCCAGTGCCTGCCAGTGCGAAAACCCAATTTCAACCTACACTTGAATAGCGCACTCGGCGACGTGCTTCCTGCAGGACGCAGGCCGTCACCGGCGATCGCTCACCTGGCGGCCCGTATTCGCGGAGCAATAGTGACGCCTGGAGGCAATCATGATCCGAGCAATCTGCACGCTTCTTTCGCTTGCTGGTCTTTTCGGGGCGAGCGTGAACACCTTCGCTGGCACCATCCGGATCGAATCGGGCACCTATGGCGCTAATTGTGGCGCTCATCATGGCAATTCCACTCGTGCGTTGGCTCTGCACTGTAACGATGTCGATACCTGCCGCTACCCGGTTTTCTCGCCGGCGACCTCTCGTACTCGAAGTGCCTGCAAAGCCGATTTCGTTGCCGAATGGTCGTGCGGGCCGCGAGAATTTCATCAGGCAACAGTCAGCTCTGCCGCGAATAACGGAGGAGTTCTCGTGCTCACTTGCGTCCCTTCCACCGGTGCAGGCAAATAGCCGATTCGAAAAGGGCAAGCGTCTGACTCGCTCGTAATCGGCATTACTTTCGCCGTGTTTTCGCCCGAGCGAAGATCGCGGCGCGACCGCTCCATCAATGAAAAAGTCGTTCCATTCATGCCCGTCTAATCAAGAGTCCGCACCGGGCGGCCCCTCCTGTCCAGCCTGACGAGCCTGCGAAACTCGCAACAGCGTTCGTCGCGCTTGTGGAAGGATCTGCCGGCGTCCACCGACTTCGCGGCTCGTCGGCACACGGCTCGCGCAGCGAGCGCCATCTGCGCGACTCGGGCAAGATGCAGTTATCGCCCACCTACGCATGCTGGCAGGACTGTTATGAAAAAGATCGGCTTTCTCACGTTTGGCCATTGGAGTCCATCGCGACATTCACTCGCACGTTCGGCCTCCGATGCGCTCCTGCAATCCATCGAGCTCGCTGTCACTGCCGAGGAACTCGGGGCCGACGGCGCGTTTTTTCGCGTGCATCATTTCGCGCGCCAGCTAGCGTCGCCGTTCCCGCTTCTGGCTGCGGTCGGTGCGAAAACGAGCCGCATTGAGATCGGCACCGCTGTCATCGACATGCGTTATGAAAACCCGCTCTACATGGCGGAAGACGCCGGGGCGGCCGATCTGATCGCGGGCGGGCGCCTGCAACTTGGCATCAGCCGAGGCTCCGGCGAACAGGTGATCGACGGGTGGCGTTACTTCGGTTATGCGCCCGGCGAGGGCGAGACGCATGCCGATCTCGCGCGGCACCACACCGAGGTATTTTATGAGGTGCTGCGCGGCGAGGGATTTGCTGAACCGAATCCGCGACCGATGTTTGCAAACCCGCCGGGACTGCTTCGGGTCGAGCCTCACTCCGAGGGGTTGCGCGACCGGATCTGGTGGGGTTCGGGCTCAGATGCAACGGCGGTCTGGGCGGCCGGAATGGGCATGAACCTCCAGTGCTCGACACTGAAGAACGATGAGTCGGGCCGCCCTCTTCACATCCAGCAAGCCGAGCAGATCCGGGCGTATCGGCAGGCGTGGAAAGAAGCCGGACACACGCGAGAGCCGCGCGTGTCGGTCAGCCGCAGCATTTTCGCGCTGATGAACGATCGCGACTGGATGTATTTCGGACGCGATGCGAATAGCGACGACACGGTCGGTCTGCTCGATGACAACATCCGAACGATTTTTGGGCGCAGCTACGCGGCACCGCCCGATACGCTCGTGAAGCAGCTTGCAGCGGACGAGGCGATCGCGGAAGCCGACACGCTACTGCTGACCGTACCGAACCAGCTAGGCGTGGAATACTGCGCGCACGTCATCGAGTCGATCCTGACGCATGTTGCCCCGGCGCTCGGCTGGCGTTAGTACGGCGGACTGGCACCCGCCGGCGGGAACGTTCTGGCGACGGTCTGCGTTTTAACGCAACTTCGCTCCAGTTGCTATGCTAGTCACCATCGACCAGCACTGGAGCGAGCATGGCCGACCCGCACGTTCTTGATAACGATCCTCACCCGACGCACGGCGTCGCTGCTCAAGCGAGCCCGTGCGACGAGCTCATCATCCGCGCGCAGCCTACTGCGCTCGACAGTCCGTGCCGGCGCAAACGTCTTGCGCTCGCCGCGACGATCCTCGGCTCGAGCATGGCGTTTATCGACGGCTCTGTCGTCAATGTCGCATTACCCGCCATCCAGAGCGAGTTGCACGCGAGCGTCGCGTCGATGCAGTGGATCGTCAACGCCTACCTTCTCTTTCTGGGATCGCTCGTACTGGTGGGCGGATCGATGGGCGACAAACTCGGCCGCCGCACGGTGTTCATTGCGGGTGTCGCGGTCTTCACGCTGGCGTCGGCCGCTTGCGGGCTCGCGCCGAACGCGGGCTCACTGATCGCCGGGCGTGCGGTGCAGGGCATTGGCGCTGCGCTCTTCGTGCCCAGCAGCCTCGCGATCATTGGTGCCGTGTTCGACGGCGAAGAGCGCGGACGGGCAATCGGTACGTGGGCAGGTGTCGGCGCGATTACGTCGGCGCTGGGTCCAGTGGCCGGTGGCTTGCTCGTCGACGCGTTGTCGTGGCGCGCGATCTTCTTTCTCAACGTCCCGCTCGCAGCGGCAACCATTGCGCTCGCCGTTTTGTCGGTGCCGAACAGCCACAAGCCCGATGCGCCTCAACAGCTGGACTGGCCTGGCGCGCTGAGCGCGGCAGCGGGGCTCGCCGCACTCACCTATGGCCTGACCGAGGCGTCGGCGCGTGGTTTCGCGCATCCCATCGTACTGTGCGCAATCGGCGTTGGGGTGCTCGTGCTGGCTGCATTCGTGATGATCGAAGCGAAGAGCCGTGACCCGATGATGCCGCTCGAAGTGTTCCGCTCGCGCGATTTCACCGGCGCGAACTTGGTCACGCTGCTGCTTTACTTCGGTCTGGGCGGCGCATTTTTCTTCCTGCCGTTCACGCTGATCCGCGCACACGGCTACACCGCCACCGAGGCGGGCGCAGCGTTGCTGCCGGTGCCCGTGATCATCGGCTCGTTGTCGCGCTTGACGGGCGGTCTGACGACTCGCTTCGGTTCGCGGGCCCTATTGAGCGCTGGCCCGTGCATCGCCGGAATCGGTTTTGCGATGCTTGCGCTGCCGTTCGTGCGCGGAAACTTTTGGACCGGATTTTTGCCCGCGCTCGTCGTGCTCGGGCTCGGCATGACCATCACGGTCGCACCACTCACGACGACCGTGATGGCCTCAGTGCCGGGCCACCGCGCAGGCGTCGCCTCGGGAATCAACAACGCGGTCGCACGCGTGGCGAGCCTGCTGGCGGTTGCGGTACTCGGCATTGTGTTCGTGTGGTCGCATAACGCAGCGCTGTCGGCGCGCCTCGACGAACTGCACGTTCCTCACGATGCACGCCAGACCGCGTTACTGCAATTGGACGCGCAACCCCGTGCCGCAGCCACCGATGCCTCTCCTACGCATTCGCAGACACTCGCGGCGCAGGCGGAAGCCGACGCCATTGTTGACGCGCTGCGCGCCGTCGCGCTGGTGTCCGCAGCATGCGCGTTCGCAGGAGCGGCGCTCGCCTTCGCCACCATCGAGCCGCGCAAGTGACGCGCTTCGCTTACCGAACATGTCTGCTCGCGGCATCCCGGAAGCCCGTTCTTTGCCAGCTTAAGAAACGACGACTGTAAATTCGAGCCCTGATTCGAAGTCGAGCGTCGTTGTCGAAAAGCGCGGATCGTCGTCAAGGTAGCGCTTGTACGGCTGAACGGCGTCCTCGGCCGTGTACATGTTGTCGGCGAGAACGATAGAGCCAGGGCGCAGCAGCCGCTCAATCTGCTTGAAGAGATTCAGATAGGTGTTGGCCCATACGTCGATGAACACCATATCGAAAGTGCCTTCCAGTTGGGCAACGGTCTGAAAGGCGTCGCCCTCCCACAGGTCAACATAAGCCTCTACGCCCGCCGCTTTGACGTTGGCCCGAAGTTGCGCACACTTGAGCGGGTCGGATTCGGTCGCTGTCACCACTCCACTGCCCAACGTGCGAAGGGCTTCGGCGAGATATAGCGTGGACACGCCGCAAGAACTGCCGAGTTCGAGGATTCGAGCCGGTTTATGCGCAAGCACCATGTTGTGCAGAAACTTACCCGTTTTCGCTGACACGGCTAACGATAAAGGAGTGCCTTGCGACGACTCGAAATCTTCGCTGGACAGTCCGAGCGTTTCGAGAAACCGGCCGCGCAGTCGAGGTGCGAGCGTGTCGTATTCCTCCGCGAGGGTCAGGAATTCGTCGCTCGATCCATCGAACTGCGCCTGTGCGCGGGCTATGACTTCTGTCTGACTCTGTTCGTGAAGCCGCCGCAAAAGAACTGCGCTTGACGAGGTCATGTGCGCTCCTTGACGAGATCGGTAGTGTTGATGAGGCACCCAGCGCTGCCCGGTTCATCGGGCAGCGGGCGGTGTCGTTCCGCCATCAGCCAAGACGTTGGACCCTATGCCGTTCTGGCGAGCTTGATTGCGCGTTCAGGACATGCGCTCACGCAGAGACCGCACGACCGGCACGCGTCCGCGTTCGGCGTGTAGGCGACCTTCATTCCATGCACACGCAGCTTGAAACGATGCATGAAACCGAGACTCAGATAATCGACGTCGTCGATGCGCCGGATCTCAAACACATTCTCGGGGCAAACATCCAGACAATCGCCCTTACCTTCGCAGCGTTTCAGGTCGACGACTGGCGCAATCACGCCCGGCTTCTGTTTGCAGTCCGCCGTTGATATTTCGCGCATGTTCATTCTCCCTCGCGCCGGGCGCGGCCTGATCGCCATGCAGTCTGAAAATGCTCCCGCTCCTCCGGCGTCATGGCTTGCCATTTGCGCCAATGACGCCGTTCGCGCCATCCGCCGTGTCCTCGGAACCCGCCAAACAGGATGCGGCTCAAGACCAGCAAGCCCAGCGCATGCGCGAAGTCGATCGTACGGGCGCCGACGAACAATGCCGGAATCACCCAGTTCCATAGACTCATGACCACCCAGCCGAGCACGCCAATGGCGACCACCACAAGCAGTACCTTACCCACGCATCTGATTCGAAATTTCATCCGTCGACTCCTCTAAATACCCAGTTCGTCATAAATGGCTTGCAGCCGGGCACGCAGGTGCAAGACCGCGTAGCGTTTGCGCGCAAGCAGCGTATTCAGCGTGACGCCGCTTTCCGCCACCATGTCTTTGAAGGACCTTCCTTCCAGTTCGTGGCCGATAAATACCTCGCGCTGGTTCGGCGGCAACTCGTCAATCGCGTCCTGCAACGCTTTGAGCAACAGCGCGCGAGCGTAGAGCGCTTCGGGACCCGCGTCGGGCGACGGCAGCGCGAGGTCCAGGCGATACTCACTGTCGGTGTCGTCATCGCCCTCGGACAGGTCTGTCAAAGGCTGCTCTCTTTTCTTACGAAATCGATCGATGATCCGGTTGCGCGCGGCCCGGAAGAGCCACGCGCTCGCCTGTTCGATCGGAGCGGGCAGCCGGTACGCCTGCACGAATTCATGGAACACGTCCTGCAAAATGTCCTCGGCATCGTCGGGATCGCGTATTCGTCGCCGGATGAAATTGACGAGCCTCGTGCGCTCACGCACCACGGTCGCGGTGATGTCGTTGTCGCGTTCGGTCATCGTGTGCGAGGTGGGTGGCGGTTCCATGCGTCTGAAGACGTTTCAGGCGCGCGAATATTGTGGGGGTGCGGAAATTCTTTTCCGTTCGCAACCGTGAATTGGGCGGGTTCAGCGCTCCTGTTCCGGGAATTGCTCACGCAGATCCAAGCTACAGTTGATGCACTTGTAGCGAGGCAGATCAACAATGAGCAGATATCAGACGGTCCTTCTGGAAATTTTGGCTAGTGAGGGATTCGAGGATTGCATGTCCCCGGGAGCGCCAGTCTCGTCCGCGAGCATTGCAGACGAAGTGACGCAGCTGTGCGCCGACATGCAAGGGCAACTGACGAGGCTCGCACAGTTCCGCGATTATCCCGACCTGATGCTGACGGCGGTGGACGAACTGATGATCAACGCCGACGTTCTGCGCGTGCTGGCCGCGGCCCGGCTGAAGCTGGAACTGGCGGCGGCAGAGGACGGTTCCAGTACGCTCGCCGCACCTGAAGGAGCGGTACTCCACTAGTCTCCCGGAGAGACTGGCCAGCTAGACAGAGCGCCGCTCGAACGTGCATTCGTGCACGGCGCTCAAGTCCCGAAGTTTCGGGCTGCATGGTAATGCGGTGCGAAAGTTGGGGAGTTGAAGACTTCCCGTCGAGCAACACGCGACGAGCGACGACATCGTCAGACGCTCTTCGCATTGCTGCCCAGCGCAAAGAGCGGTCTCACACGATGTTCATCGCCAACGCACTCTCACGATAGTGCTGGCTCGCCTTCTCTGTGTCTCCCAACTGCTCGTGAAGCCGAGCCAACGCACGGTGCGACCGAATCTTCAGCGTCTCATTGTCAGCAAGCTTCAGCGCACGCTCCAGGAACGACTGCGCCTTCCCCCACAACTGCTGATGCAGACACAACCGGCCCAATGCGAACAGCAAATCCGCGTCGTCCGGACGATCCTTTTGCCACGCTTCGGCCTTCTGGATGAGCGGCAACGCATCGCCGCCCGCAGTATCCGGATAACGACGCAGCAAGCGCGCGTCCCAATTCTGCGCGAGCGCTTCTTCAACGATCTTGCGCGCCTCATGCGGACGATTCAGCGCCACCAGCAGTTCGGCAGCTAGATCGGCGAGACGCGGCGAATGACGCTCCGTCGGCGTCAGCGAATTCCACAGTTCGAGTAACGCATCGGCGTTATGCCGACGATCGCGCAGCAGATTCTCCGCCGCCAGTTGCCGCAAGCGCACCGCCACCGCTGGGTGAATCGCCTCGCGCTTTTCCAGCGTCTTGACGAGCTTGAGCACCTCGCCCCAGTTCTTCAATTGCTGCTGCGCGCGCAACATGATCTGCTGAGCGTGAATGCGCCGCGCGCCCTGCGATTGCATTTCGGTGAGCGCGGTCAGCGCGCCGTCCGCGTCGCGGCCGTCGGCGCGCATGTCGGCGGTGGCCATCAGACGGGCGTCCTGCCAGTCGGTTTCGTCGATCTGAGCGAGCCATTCGTCGCGCCGCGCGTATTCATGCATGCGATGCGCCGCAGTAGCCGCGATCAGGCCGGCCGCGCCCTTGTTGTCGCCGTTCGCGAGCGCGTCTTTCGCAGCCTTCTCCGCGCGGGAAAAGCGCCCGGCATACAGATTGCCGATCGCGTCACGCAGCGCGGCATGCGCCTTCGCGACGCGCGAGCGCGCACGGTACGCGGCCACACGCTGCGGCATGCGCCAGATATTGCGCACGATGCGCAGCAGCGCATACAGCAGAATAAACAGCACCACGAGCCCAACCACGAACAGATTGAGCGACATGTCGACGCGGTACGGCGGATACACCAGCATCACCTGGCCCATGTCGAAGCGTCCGACCACCGCGAGCGCGACCGCGATGGTGAAGAGCAGCGCGAGCCATAGAAGTCCCCGGATCGCCATGATTAACCTCGGCCCCGGTATTGATTGACGGCTTGCAGGCTCGTATTCAGATTCGGCAATTCGACCGCGGCCGATCCGGCTTCGACCTGCTTGACGAGATCGACAACGTTCTGTGTTTTCTTCGACGACATGTCGAAGTAACGCGTCAGCGCCGTCTGCGCGCCCTGCAGGTCGGACTTCAGCGTGGTCTGGTTACGCGAGAGCAGCGCAAGACGCGCCGACAGCAAACGCAGCTTCACGTTCTCACGCACGAAGTAGCCCTGGTCCGGCGCGACCATCATCGCGTCTGCGTTGTCGATGCGGCGCACCTGCACGAGGCTCGTCAACTGCTGGCCGATGCCGCTCGTCAACTGGTTCCACCACACTTTCCAGCGCGGCTCGCCGGTGGCCGCGGACACCTTGGCCGTATCTGCCCATGTGGCCGCACGCGGCGTGGCATGGGCAATCGGCGCTTCGCCGGAAAGCGGCAGGCTGTCGATCTGATCGACCGCATTGTCGAGCTTGATCGCAAGACCCGTCAGGTCGGTGGAAGGCGCGGCCTTCAGTTTGTCGATGTCCTGGGCGATGGCCTTACGGACCGCGACCGCCTGCGTGCTATCGGACGCCGCGAGCCGCGTGTCGGCGCTTTGCAGCGCGAAGAGCGCAAGCTGCGTGTTGCCGGTCAATTGCAATTGCTGGCTTGCGGCAGACAGCATCTGACCGACTTCCGCGAGCGTCCAGTCGTCGCGATTGCGCGCGAGATCCGCGTACTGTTGCTGCAGCGCCTGCTGTGCAGCCTGCGCATCGGCGAGCTTGCCTTCCAGTTGCGCGACCTGCGAGTCGGACTGACGCACCGTGGCGAGCGCCTGCTCGGTTTTGATACGCAGTTCGTTGGTTTGCGTGTCGTTCGCCTGCTGACGCTGCGCGATGTTCTGCTCGGTGCGCTCCACCTTGCGATTGAGCGCATAGCCGCCCACGCCCGCAGCGCAAGCAAGAACCACGACGACAAACCACAGCAGCGGTCCGCTCGCGCTGCGACGCTTTTGCGCTTCGTAAGGCGTGAAGGGTTGGTTCGGCGGCAACGCGGCGGTCGCGGCCGGCTGGGGTGAAGCGTTCGTGGATGCGTTCGTTTCAGTCATGCGTGATTTAGCCGGTGAATGAGCCGGATTGGACGGTACCGGTTGAACTACGGTCGGCAGATCGGCGAGCAAGGTGCGGGCAATGCGCTCGTCGCCCGCGCCTGACACCGTAATCCTATCAAAACCCAATGCCCGCGCGGTCTCAGCAATACGGGGATGAGGCGTGACGAGCGCGGCGTGCTTGAGCTGCGCGAGTTCGTCGGCGGTGAGATGCTCTTGCGCGAGTTCGTGCAGATTGCGCACGCCTTCGGAGCTGGTGAGAAGCCAGGCATGCGGTTCGCCCGCAAGCAGTCGGTGCACACGAGCCCACGCGCCAATCGACGGTTCGGGCACGAGCCGCCGGTACGCGGCGACCGTCTCCACCTCGGCGCCGGCCTCGCGCAAACGGTCGGCCAGCCACTCGCGGCCACCGTCGCCGCGCACGATCAGAACACGCTTGCCTTCAAGATTCGCCTCGCCGAGCGCCGTGTCGATCGCGGCGAAGAGGCCTTCGGAGTCGAAGCGCCCGTTATCGTCGTCGGCGCCGGATGCGGGACTGATGATCTGGTGAGTCGACGCGCTGACGCCGTGACGCGCGAGCGCCTGCACGCTGCCCGGGCCGACCACGCCGACCGGCAATGCGTGCGGCCAGATCGCGCCGCTCTTCGCGAACGCATGATCGATCGCGTTCGGCGACACGAATATGACGAGCGCATAGCGTTCGAGAGAGGCGAGCGCGGCGCGCAACGGCGCGTCGTCGGCGACGGGCGCAATGTCGATCAGCGGGAAATCGAGCGTCGCAATGCCGGCCGAGGTGAGGCGTTCTATCAGTTCGCTCGACTGACCGGACGGTCGCGTAATCACGACCGTGAACACCGCCTTGCCGGCGGATGACGATGCGTTGCCGGGAATGTCGGCCGCCATCAGTCGCCGGACACCGGGATGCCTGCCGAGCCGGAGTCCGTGCCGGAGTGTGCACCGTCTCCCGGTGCCGCGGGACCGCTCGCCGCGCTGAGCGCGCGGACGATGTCCATTGCGCCTTGCTGTTCTAGCGCGCTCGCCACTTCGCTGCCCAAGGCGATCGCGCGTTCGACGGTCGGCGCGGGTGCCGACGCCTGCGCGCTCAGCACGCGCTGGCCATCGGGCGTCGCCACGATGCCGCGCAAATGTAGCGCGCCGTCATGCCATGTTGCATACGCGGCGAGCGGCACTTCGCAACTGCCGCCGAGCGAACGTGACACCATGCGCTCCGCTTCGACCGCTGCCGCCGTATGTTCGTGATGCAGCGGCGCGAGCCATGCCGCGAGGTCGGCGCGATCGGCGCGAATCTCGATGCCGAGCGCGCCCTGCCCCGCAGCAGGCAAGCTGTCGTCCGGATCGAGCAGCGCACGGATACGCTCAGCCAGACCGAGGCGCTTGAGACCTGCCGCAGCGAGAATGATCGCCGCGTAATCGCCGCGATCGAGTTTGGCGAGGCGCGTATCCAGATTGCCGCGCAGCGGCCGCACCTGGAGATGCGGATAGCGCATGCGCAGCATCGCTTCGCGGCGCAGGCTCGATGTGCCCACCACCGCGCCGGCCGGCAGCGCGGCAAGCGAGTCGTAATCGTTCGACACGAGTGCGTCGCGCGGATCTTCGCGCTCCATGATCGTGGAGAGCGCGAAGCCCGCGGGCAATTCCATCGGCACGTCTTTCAGCGAATGCACCGCGAGATCGGCGCGGCCATCGGCGAGCGCCGCTTCGAGTTCTTTGACGAACAGTCCCTTACCACCCACCTTCGACAAAGTGCGATCGAGAATTTGATCCCCGCGTGTCGTCATTCCGAGGATTTTTACGTCACAAGATGGATATAATTTGTGCAGCGCACATCGCACATGCTCCGCCTGCCACATGGCGAGGCGGCTTTCTCGCGACGCAATCACAAGCGTGTGGGGTGGCGCGGCAAACGTCTCGGTGTTCATTAGCTTGTCGATTGAATGACGGGATGGAATAACAAACAATGTTAGCACGCGCCCTCGCGCTCACCCCCCGGTTCGCCCGCCTGTGGCCCTTACGGAACAAGGCTCGAATCGAGGCGCGCAGAGGCGCCGTGCCAACGCGGTATCAATGGAGGAGACGGGCTTGGCGCCATGCGCCGCTGTCTGGCTGCGACCTGTTCACGCACGCTCGTTCGCGCACCGCGCCGCCGTATGCGCGATGATCCAATGCGGCGCAACATGCGCCGCGTGCAGAGCTTGTGCGGTCGCGCGGCCTTCCTCCCCGGCGTATTGCCATCGGTGCATACCGCTTCAAAGCAGTTCACGTTGCAGTTCCAGTGCAGTTTTGAGTTCCGCAGTAGCAGTTCATCACTTAACAGACCCTGGCTTCCCTGAGGAAACCCATCGTGACGTCTTCCGGATCGGCGCGCCCTGCCCGCCGCAACACTGCATCGCCCAACGCTTCCACTGTCGACGCCGACGCGTCCACAGCCTCCGCATCGTCTAGCGCAGGCGCCGCCCAGCCCGGCAAAGCCAAACGGGCGCCCTCCAGCGCGAAGGCTGCGAACGCCGCGAAAGCCATCAAGGCCGATAAGACCACCGTGCCGGCCAAGCCGGAAAAAGCCGTCAAGGCTTCGAAAGCGGACAAGCCGGCGAAAACTGCGTCCGCCACGAACAAGGCCCTGGTGAAGACGAACTCGAAAGCGCAAGCCAAAAACAAAGCGGAAGACAAGGCTGAAAACAAAGCGCCGAATCTGCAAGCCGTCTCCGGGGACACCGTCGTCGCCGCGCCGAAAACCAACGGCCGCACGCGTGCCGACAAGGACCATCCGCTCTTCCAGGACATCCGCTATCTGGGGCGGCTGCTCGGCGACGTGCTGCGTGAACAGGAAGGCGACGCCGTGTTCGACGTCGTCGAAACAATCCGCCAGACGGCCGTGCGTTTTCGCCGTGAAGACGACAACGCCGCCGTGCAGACGCTCGACAAAAAACTGCGCTCGCTGAGTCCCGAACAGACGGTCAGCGTGGTGCGCGCGTTCAGCTACTTCTCGCATCTCGCGAATATCGCCGAAGACCGCCACCGCAATCGCCGTCACCGGATTCACGCGCTGGCAGGCTCCGCCGCGCAGCCGGGCACCATTGCCTATGCGCTGGAGCGGCTCGTCGAAGCGGGCGCCGCCGCCACGCCCGTGTTGCAGCAGTTTTTCAACGACGCGCTGATCGTTCCCGTTCTGACGGCGCACCCAACGGAAGTGCAGCGCAAGAGCATTCTCGACGCAGAGCACGACGTCGCGCGCCTGCTCGCGGAACGCGATCAGCAGTTGACCGACCGCGAACGCGCGCATAACGAAGCAATGCTGCGCGCGCGCGTCACGTCGCTGTGGCAAACGCGGATGCTGCGCGACTCGCGGCTCACGGTCGCCGATGAAATCGAAAACGCGTTGTCGTACTACCGCGCGACCTTCCTCGAAGAAATCCCCGCGCTGTACACCGATATCGAAGAGGCGCTCAAGGAACACGGCCTCGAAGCGCGTCTGCCGCCGTTCTTCCAGATGGGCAGCTGGATCGGCGGCGACCGCGACGGCAATCCGAACGTCACGGCTGAAACGCTCGAACATGCGATCGCGCGCCAGGCGGAGGTGATCTTTGAACACTATCTCGAGCAGGTGCACAAGCTCGGCGCGGAATTGTCGGTGTCGAATCTGCTCGCCGGCGCGAGCGACGAACTCAAAGCGCTCGCGGAAATCTCGCCTGACCGTTCGCCGCACCGCACGGACGAACCTTATCGCCGTGCGCTGATCGGCATGTACACGCGGCTCGCGGCAAGTGCGCGCGTGCGTCTCGGCGAAGGCAGCGTGCCGCTGCGCAGCGCGGGCCGCGGCGCAGCGCCGATTCGCGCGACGCCGTACGACGACGCGTCCGAATTCGTGCGCGATCTGCACGTGCTGATCGATTCGCTCGCCGCGCATCATGGCGCGCCGCTAGCCGCGCCGCGTCTCGCACCGCTCGCTCGCGCAGCCGAAGTATTCGGCTTCCATCTCGCGAGCATCGACTTGCGTCAGAGCTCGGACATCCACGAAGCGGTGATCGCCGAACTGCTGAAGCGCGCGGGCGTTCATGACGACTACGCCGCGCTCGCCGAAAGCGAGAAGCTCGAAGTACTGCTCGGCGAGCTTGCTCAGCCGCGCCCGTTGCGCCTGCCGTATGCCGAGTACTCGGACCTCGTGAAGAGCGAACTCGGCGTGCTGGAGCAAGCACGTGTCACGCGTGAAAAATTCGGCGCGCGCGCGGTTCGCAACTACATCATTTCGCATACCGAGACAGTCAGCGACCTGGTCGAAGTCATGCTGCTGCAAAAAGAGACCGGTCTTCTGCAAGGTCGGCTCGGCGACGCGAACGATCCGGCGAGAGCCGCGCTGATGGTCATCCCGCTCTTCGAGACGATCCCTGACTTGCGCAACGCGCCGCACATCATGCGCGATCTGCTTGCGCTGCCGGGCGTCGACTCGATAATCGAACATCAGGGCAATGAGCAGGAAGTCATGCTCGGCTACTCGGACAGCAACAAGGACGGCGGCTTCCTCACGTCTAACTGGGAATTGTATCGCGCGGAACTCGCGCTCGTGTCGCTCTTCAACGAACGCGGCATCACGCTGCGTCTTTTCCACGGACGAGGCGGCACCGTTGGCCGTGGCGGCGGCCCGACTTATCAGGCGATTCTGTCGCAGCCGCCCGGCACCGTCGACGGTCAGATTCGCTTGACGGAACAAGGCGAAGTGATCGCGAGCAAGTTCGGCAATCCGGAAATCGGCCGTCGCAATCTTGAAACGGTGGTGGCTGCGACGCTCGAAGCGTCGTTGCTGCCGCATGGCACGGCGCCCGCGGAACTGCCGGTTTTCGAATCCACGATGCAGCAATTGTCCGACGCGGCCATGGCCTCGTATCGCGCGCTCGTGTATGAAACGCCCGGCTTCAAGGAGTATTTCTTCGAGTCCACGCCGATCTCGGAGATCGCCGAACTGAACATCGGCAGCCGTCCCGCGTCACGCAAGTTGCAGGATCCGAAGCAACGCAAGATCGAAGATCTGCGCGCGATTCCGTGGGGTTTCTCGTGGGGCCAATGCCGGCTGTTGCTGACCGGCTGGTACGGTTTCGGCACGGCGGTGGCCGCTTATCTCGACGACGCGCCGAGCGATGCCGAGCGCGGACGCCGTCTCGCGCAACTGAAGAAAATGCACAAGACCTGGCCGTTCTTCTCGACGCTGCTCTCGAACATGGACATGGTGCTCGCGAAGACCGACCTTGCGGTGGCCTCGCGCTACGCGGCGCTCGTCACCGACAAGAAGCTGCGCAAGCATGTGTTCGAGCGGATCGTCGCGGAATGGGAGCGTACGTCCAAAGTGTTGTCGGAGATCACCGGCAAGAGCGAACGGCTCGCGGAAAATCCGCTGCTCGCGCGCTCGATCAAGAACCGCTTTCCGTACCTCGATCCGCTTAATCACCTGCAGGTCGAATTGCTCAAGCGTTACCGCGCGGGCGACACCAACGCGCGCGTGCGGCGCGGGATTCATCTGAGCATCAACGGTATCGCGGCGGGGTTGCGCAATACCGGTTGACGGTTCGACCGGTTGACGATTCGGAATGGCAGTGGCGCTTGCAAGCGCCGCTGCCATCTCCGCATGCCTTCTCAAACCGCTTCGACCATCAACGCGTCCAGCTTGAAAGAGCCGTCTTCCTTTACGTCGAAATACTGCCGCACTTCATCCGGCGAATTGCGCCACAGCGACTGGATCGCCACCACGCGCTCCTCAGGCGTGCGCATGCGCGCCACCCACGAACTGAATTCGATGTCGATGCGCCAGCGCTCGCGAATCGAGGCCTTGAACCCCGCGGCTTCGAAGAGCGCGATCCATTCGTCAGCGCGGTAATCGCGAATATGTGAGCCGTCGCGCAGGAGTTCGATTGCCTGGATATGCGTGTCCAGCAACGGATGGTCGATACCGGCGATGTCGATGAACAGCACCCGGCCGCCCGGCTTCAGCACGCGCCGCACTTCGGCGAGCGCCAGCGCCACGTCGTGCCAATGATGCGCGCTCATCCGGCTGATGACCCAGTCGAACGCGTGATCGGCGAACGGTAATTTCTCGGCCGCGCCCTGCTGCGTGCGAATGTTCGCGAGGCCGCGATCCTTCGCGGCGCCTTCCACCGTGGCGAGCATCGGCGCGGCGATGTCGTAGGCGACCACTTCTTTGGCATGCGGCGCGACCGCGAAACTCGCGTGGCCCGCGCCGCAGCCCATGTCGAGCACCGTCGCGTCCGGCGTCGCCGCGATCGACTCGGCAAGCGTCCCCAGATCCGCGCCGGTTGCGTGGGTCGGACTCGTCAAATAGGCGGCGGCCGTCGACCCGAAGGCGTCGGCGACCTGATCGTGATGCTTCATGAGTAGCTCCGGTTGTCTGCGTGGGACTGTGTCGTGTGGGTCCGCGTTTCTGGTGCTGGCAGCGCGGCCTGCCGTTCGAGCCGCTACGCCGCTACAATAGAGCCCGCCGTGTACCAGTACAAGTTAAGCAATTATTCTGGTATCTATACCACCCTCCTCACGCCGTACCAAACGAATGACCACGCGAACGAGCACGCCCTCTTCCGCCGACAACCCGCCGCCGCTCGATGCCACGCCCGCCCGCGCGCTGGGCGACTTCATCCGCGCGCACCGCGAGCGGCTGTCGCCGCAAGCGGTCGGCCTGCCGCCCGGCCCACGCCGCCGCACGCCCGGCTTGCGGCGCGAGGAAGTCGCGCAGCTGTGCGGCGTGAGTCCGACCTGGTACACATGGATCGAGCAAGGGCGTCCGGTTTCTGCTTCCGCGGACGCGCTCGCACGTATCGCCGTCGCGCTGCAACTGTCGCGGGCCGAGCGGGCGTATCTGTTCGAGCTCGCCGCCCAGCGCGATCCGGCCGAGCCCGACCCGGCCGCCGCCGATGCGCCCGCGACACTGCTCGAAACCGTGCAACTCGTAGACGCGCCCGCCTATGTGCTGGACCGTCAATGGAATGCGCTCGCCTGGAACGAACGCGCGGCCGATCTTTTCGTCGGCTGGCTCGACGGTTCGCATGACCGCAATCTGCTGCGCTACACGTTCACGGAACCGGCGGCGCGCGGGTTGATCGTCGACTGGGACACGCGCGCGCGGCGTCTCGCCGCCGAGTTTCGGGCGGATTCGATCCGCCATCTGAACGACGCGCCAACGCGTGCGCTGATCGATTCGCTCACCGCGGCGAGCGACGCGTTTGCGCGCTTCTGGGCTTCGCAAGACGTCGGAGGCCGCGAAGGCGGACGGCGCGAATTCAATCATCCGCGAGACGGGCGGCTCGTCTACGATCAGATTACGTTCAAGCCCGCGCATCGCGAAGATCTCAAGCTGGTGGTGCTGGTGCGCGAATAGGCCGTGGCACGAGCCGCCATGCAGGCCGCAGGCCAGCGCGTCGTATGAGCAGGCGTGCGAGCCGCGATGAGCCGGCGGCCGCGGGTCCGTCGTCGGCGCGGCGTTGCGCCAGTGTTAAAATCCCTGTCTTTCCATGCTTCGACGGTGCGCTTGCAGACATGCCAGGCGCATCCGCGTCGGCAGCTTTTTACCGCTCGCCCGATCGCCATTTAACTGCTGCATAACTGCCGCTTAATTGCCCAAAACCATGACGTCCCAACTGCACAAAAAAGGCGAAGCCTGGTCGGCTCGCTTCTCGGAGCCGATGTCGGAGCTCGTCAAACGCTATACGTCGTCGGTTTTCTTCGACAAGCGTCTCGCGCTCGTCGACATTGAAGGGTCGCTTGCGCACGCCTCGATGCTGGGCGCGCAAAAGATCATCGCCGCCGAAGACCTCGCCGCGATCCAACGCGGCATGGCGCAGATCAAGGGCGAAATCGAGCGAGGCGAGTTCGAGTGGCAACTCGACCTGGAAGACGTTCACCTGAACATCGAAGCGCGCCTCACCGCGCTGATCGGCGACGCCGGCAAGCGTCTGCACACGGGCCGCTCGCGTAACGACCAGGTCGCGACCGACATCCGCCTGTGGCTGCGCGGCGAGATCGACCGCATCGGCGGGTTGCTGAAGGAACTGCGCACGGCGCTGCTCGACATGGCGGAGAAGAACGCGTCGACCATCATGCCCGGCTTCACGCACTTGCAGGTCGCGCAGCCGGTCACGTTCGGTCATCACCTGCTCGCCTACGTCGAAATGTTTTCTCGCGACGCCGAGCGCATGCTCGATTGCCGCAAGCGCGTGAACCGTCTGCCGCTGGGCGCGGCGGCACTCGCCGGCACGAGCTATCCGATCGACCGTCACGCGGTGGCAAAGACGCTCGGTTTCGACGGCATCTGCGCAAACTCGCTCGACGCTGTGTCCGACCGCGACTTCGCAATCGAATTCACGGCGGCGTCGGCGCTCGTCATGACGCACATCTCGCGCTTCTCCGAAGAACTCGTACTGTGGATGAGCCCGCGCGTCGGCTTTATCGACCTGGCCGACCGCTTCTGCACGGGTTCGTCGATCATGCCGCAGAAGAAGAACCCCGACGTGCCCGAACTCGCGCGCGGCAAGACCGGCCGTGTGAACGGTCATCTGATGGCGCTGCTCACGTTGATGAAAGGCCAGCCGCTCGCGTACAACAAGGACAATCAGGAAGACAAGGAACCGCTGTTCGACACGGTGGACACCGTCGCCGATACGCTGCGCATCTTCGCTGAAATGGTCGCGGGCATTTCGGTGAAGCCGCAAGCCATGCGCGACGCCGCATTGCAAGGATTCTCGACGGCAACCGATCTCGCCGACTACCTCGTCAAGCGCGGCCTCGCGTTTCGCGACGCGCACGAAGCCGTCGCGCTGGCCGTGCGGATCTGCGCGGATCGCGGCTGCGATCTCGCGGACCTCACGCTCGATGAAATGCGCGCGGAATTGCCGAACGTCGCGCATCTGATCGGCGACGACGTGTTCTCGTACCTCACGCTCGAAGGCTCGGTTGCAAGCCGCAATCATCCTGGCGGCACCGCGCCCGAGCAGGTGCTGGCCGCGGTCAAAGCGGCACGGCAAGCGTTGAACTGACACGCGTCGAGTTGCGCGAACGCGCCGGCATGGGCGCCTTCATGCACGGCGGATTGCGAAGGCGAACTCGTTGGCGAGTTCGCCTTTTTTGCTGGCGCCTAAGTCGAGATACCGGGGCGAACGCGGATTGAAACGCGGCGGTTTTTGACTACGATCTAAACAGGTTCTGCCCTCTTTAGTGGTTCATCATGCTTACCCGCACGCGCCTCCTTCGCCCCATGACTGAATGCCGCGCTCGCCGCGGCTGCGCATGGTCACTGTCTCTACGCGGCACCGCATACACTGCGTTGCTCGCACTTGCCGTCGCCGGTTGCACGTTCACCCCGCCGCCGCCACGCGCGGCCGTCGCAACGCCGCCCGCCGCAGTCAACAGCGCGACACTCGATCAATATCGCGAGGCGGTCGCGCAGCGCATCGTCGAGCGCAATCCTTCGTATGTACTGCGCGGCAAGCCGCAAGCGATGCTGCGCTCGCTCGTCGTGGTGTCGTTCACCGTCGATCGCAACGGGCACGTGGTGGCGTCGTCGGTGTATCGCACGAACGGCGACGACGAAGCGGAAAGCACCGCGCTCGCCACGTTGCGACGTGCATCACCGCTGCCATTGCCGCCGGGCAAATTGCTGAACGGCCGCGGCCAGCTCGAACTGTTCGAAGATTGGCTCTTCAACGACGACGGCAAGTTCCAGTTGCGCGAACTGGCTTCGCCGCAATCGCTGACCATCGACTGAACGCGGCCTGGCCGATCGGCCAGCCGCCTTGCTGCGCGCTCGCCGCGCTCGCTATAATTTTCCGATTCCCTCGCCGGAGCCTCCGGCACGGTGCAGGCCGCCCGCTCATCCGCCGGCGCGGCTTGCAGCCACCTGTCGCGGCGCCGCGTCATCCACGCGCGCCACGCAAACGCCTTCGCTGCGTGGCGGCGTGATCGCCATGCACGCGCACAAGGCCGCATTCGCGCGCGAGTCCTCACGACCAACGCTGTATGCTGCGGGTTCGTCGCCCGTCAGCGTGATGGCCGACGCGAGTTCGACTCAAGCGCACGAACCTGAACAAAGATGCCGATTGACCGCGCCGCTGCGCAGCCACACTGCGCCCCTATCGAGCGAGGCAACGCGGCATCACGATACATGGAGACCCTGCATGTCCACATCGCCGATTTCCGCGGCCGAGCCCAATGCGGCCGGCCACACCAACAGCGCGCGGATCATCTTCGCGAGCTTCATCGGCACCGCGATCGAGTTCTATGATTTCTACGTCTACGCGACCGCCGCGGCGCTCGTCATCGGCCCGGTGTTTTTTCCGCATGGCTCGGCGACGGCTCAGGCCCTGTCGGCCTTCGTCACGTTCGGCATTGCGTTCGTCGCGCGGCCGATCGGCTCGTTCCTGTTCGGCCATTTCGGCGACCGCATCGGCCGTAAATCGACGCTCGTCGCGTCTTTGCTCGTGATGGGCGTCTCGACCACGCTGATCGGCTTCGTGCCGGGCTACGACTCCATTGGCAGTCTTGCACCGATCCTTCTGTGCATCTTGCGTTTCGGCCAGGGCATTGGCTTGGGCGGTGAATGGGGCGGTGCGGCGCTGCTCGCCACCGAAAACGCGCCTGCCGGCAAGCGCGGCTGGTTCGGCATGTTCCCGCAACTCGGACCGTCGATCGGCTTTCTCGCGTCGAACGGCCTCTTCTTCGCGCTTGCGATGTCGTTGAGCGACGCGCAGTTCCGGAGCTGGGGCTGGCGCGTGCCGTTCCTCGTAAGCGCGGTGCTGGTCGCGCTCGGGCTTTACGTGCGGCTCAAGATCGCGGAGACGCCGGCCTTCCAGGCCGCCATTGAGCGTCAGGAGCGCGTGAAGGTGCCCATCGCGACGCTGCTGTCGCGGCATTGGGTGCCCACGCTGCTGGGCGCGCTCGCGATGGTGGTCTGCTACACGTTGTTTTATAACGCGACCACGTTCTCGCTGTCGTATGGCGTGTCGGTGCTGCACATTCCGCGGCAAACCTTCCTCGGGCTGCTGTGCATCGCCGTGGTGTTCATGGCGCTTGCCACGCCGCTGTCCGCGTGGGCAAGCGACCGCTATGGCCGCAAGCCGGTGCTGATCGTGGGCATCGTCGCAGCGGTCCTGTCGGGCTTCACCATGGCGCCGCTCCTCGGCAGCGGACAAACGCCGCTGGTGCTGCTGTTCCTCGTCATAGAGCTGTTCCTGATGGGCGTGACCTTTGCGCCGATGGGCGCGCTGCTGCCCGAACTGTTTCCGACCAACGTCCGTTATACCGGCGCGGGTGTGTCGTACAACCTGGGCGGGATTCTCGGCGCATCGGTTGCGCCGTACATCGCGCAAATGCTGGCTGCGCGCGGCGGGCTGCCGTGGGTGGGCGCGTATGTGTCGATCGCCGCGGCCGTCAGCATGATCGGCGTGCTGTGCATGCGCGAGACGCGCGACTCGCGCTTGATGTGACGCGGCGATAGACAGGGAGGGGACCTCGGCGGGTTGATCGCTGAAGCCCCCGCCTGGCGGCGGTTTCGCTGAGTGAATCCCCTGCCTTGCGCGCCTTTTTGACTTGCCTATACTCGACCTGAATGACCCTATGGCAAGCAGGGAGGCCCGGATGAACCTTCACTTACATAATGCCGACGTCGTGACGATCATCGCGCTCGCGTTGTTGTGTTCGCTGCTGCTGGCGCTGCGCTTTCGTCCCGCCACCTGGAAAGGCATTGTCGTCGAGGCGCTGGCGGCGAACGCGGCAGCCATTACCGCTGTGATCGCGTTCGAGATGCTGGTGGCCTGACGCCCGCACCGTCAGTTGCGGACGGGCTTTGCGCCGGCCGCGAGCTTAACGGTAGTAATAGCCGTGATGGTGGTAATAGCCTCCACCGCCGTAGTAGTAGCCCGGCGCCGGCGCGACAACGCAGCCGCCAAGCAGGGTTGCGAGTACGGTGCCGGCGATCATGGTCAGGAGCAGGCGTTTCATGTTGTTCTCCATCGAGTCAGGTTCGTTCGAGAAATCTCGAATGACTCGATTGAACACGACGTGCGGCTGCCAGAACGTTGCCAGTTGTAAGGGAAGATCACGCGCGTGTTACACGTTCGCCGATCCGCGCGACTCGTCCGGACACATGGCAATGCACGCTCACGTCCGATGAAAACACCGCCTATACTGACTTGAAGATGTCGGTCGGTAATGAGCCTTGAGTGTATTGCCTCGCGGCCTTCCTGAAGGCGGGAGCGGCGTCTTCCAGGCGCGGCTCGCGAGCGCCACTCAGCCTTGTTCACCAACACGCGCAACGGGCGCGAGCGCTCCGCCGACCAACGAAAAGCGACAGATTTAACAACCGTGTAATGAGCGCTTTGCGTCTCGCACGGTTGCGCAGCAAGCCGAATCGTTTTCGCCCAGCGTTCCCCGACGCGGGCGTTTATAGGGGCGTCACGTCATAGTGCCGGTGACATAGGCACTCTGCGCGCGACGCCCTTTTCTTTGAGCAAACGATTGCGATTGAGGCTGCGCTCAAGCCGCGGCAAAACCCTGCCCGGCGACGGCGGGCGGCTCGCTGTGTACGTAGTCGATGGCATCGAGCACGGCGCTGATGGGCGGCACCGAAAGGCCGTCGCCAACCGAGATCGAGCGGAACGGTGCTTCCACGCCGCAATGCTCAGGCGACGTCGATACGAAAACCATGACCGTGCGCTTCAGCAGCGCATGTGCGAGGTGGACAAAACCGGTGTCTGCGCCGACCACCAACGAGCACGCGTCGATCATTTGCGCGATTTCCGTCACGGTCATCTTCGGCAGGACCTTCGAGCCTGGCACTTGCGCGGCGATCTGCTCGGCCTCGATGCGCTCGCCTTCCGAACCCCACGGCAAGACCACGCGAAAGCCGCGTTGCGAAAGCTCGGTGCCGACCACCGCCCAATGCGAGATCGGCCACTTCTTGTCGTCTTTCGACGTCGCATGAAAAAGCGCGGCGACGGGCGCGCGCTCACCTTCGAACGGCGGTCTCGCCGGCTCCGGCAACTTCAGGTCGTAGACTGGCGGGCCTTCAACTTCGTAGCCGAGAGCCTCGCCCGCGCTGATACGCATGCCATGCCACGCATTGCATTGCGGACGCGGACCAAAGCGCCCCGTGTACGCGAACGCAGCGCCCCGCTCGCCCAGGTCCTGAGACTGGTAGCCGATGCAACGCGACGAGCGGGCCAGAAACGCGATGATCGCGCTTTTGTACACGCCGTGAATGTCGATGATGTAATCGTAGCGATACGCGCGCAGCTCCGCGATGGACGCCGCGATCGCCTTGAAGTCGGCCCACCGGCGCGCTTTCTTGAAACGCCGCAGCGGCGCGAACAGTACACGGTCGATGCCCTTGCACCATTGCGCCGCTTCGGCGAATGCTTCGTCTGCGGCCCAATCCACTTGAACGCCAGGAAATGCGCGTTTGATATCCGCTACGACGGGCAGCGCTTGCACGATATCGCCGAGGGAGGTGACCTTGACGATAAGGACTCGCTTCATTGAGGGCCTTCGGTTGTTCAACGTCAAAATATTTTAGCCGACGAATGGAATAGTCTTTGCTGAAACGGGCAATGCGGCCGCCGGAAAACAATGCGGCGTCTTACATCGCGCGCCTTACAGCTTACCTTTTTACTTCATTTCACAAAGCTTTCATACGGTTTTACGTTTTCCGCGCGCTTTATACTTCATCCTTTGCACATCCAGATCTCATGTCGCGAGCGCAACCTCTTCTTTCTTCCGGGATCGTGCGTCGCGCGAGACGTCTTTGGCGCCAGTACGGCATTTTCTGGCTCGGGGCGATCGCGGTCGGGCTCGTGGCGGTGCTCTACGCGCGGCTGATCGACTGGGGCTACGAGGAATTCCGCACGGTGCAGCGCGAGCACGTGTGGGCGCCGCTCATCATCACCCCCGCAGTGGCGGCGCTCGCCGTATGGCTCACGCGCAAGTTCTTTCGCGGCGCCGAAGGCAGCGGCATTCCTCAGGTAATCGCCACGCTTCATTCGAAACCCGGCGAATATGGCGCGCGGCTCCTGTCGTTTCGCATTCTGTTCGGCAAGATTGTGGTGTCGTTTCTGGCGATACTCGGCGGATTTACGATCGGCCGCGAAGGTCCGACCGTGCAAGTGGGCGCGGCCCTCATGTTCAACCTGCGCAGGCTGTATCCGCGTTCGAACGCACTGATTGAGCGGCAACTGGTGCTGGCCGGCGCGGCAGCGGGTCTATCGGCGGCGTTCAATACTCCGCTAGCGGGCATCGTGTTCGCCATCGAGGAACTGACGCGCAGTTTCGAAGCCCGCGCGAGCGGCGTGCTGATTACCGCCATCATCATTGCCGGTGTGATCGCGCTGGGACTGAACGGCAACTATACGTACTTCGGCACCATTCAGATCGGCGCGCACTTTCCCGATCTGCTCGCGCTCGCGGTGCTGCTCACGGCCATCATCACGGGTATTGCGGGCGGCGTGTTCTGCTGGCTGCTGCTGAACACCGCGCGCTGGATTCCCGCGCCGCTGCGTCAATTGCACGGCGAGCGGCCCGTCGCGTTCGCCGCGCTGTGCGGCTTCGTGATCGCGGGAGTCGGCCTGGTTTCGGGCGGCACCACGTTCGGCAGCGGCTACGCGGAAGCGCGCGGTTTGCTCGACGGGCACGAACAGCTGTCGGTGTTCTATCCGTTCCTCAAAATGATTTCGATGGTCGGCTCGTACCTGCCGGGCATTCCAGGCGGCATCTTCGCGCCATCGCTGTCGATCGGCGCAGGCTTCGGCAATCTGCTGCACATGGTGTTCGGCTCCATGCAATTGCCGATGCTGATCGCCCTCGCCATGGTCGGCTATCTGGCCGCCGTCACGCAATCGCCGATCACGTCTTTCGTGATCGTGATGGAGATGATCAACGGTCACGCGCTCGTGATTTCGCTGATGGCCACCGCGCTGATTGCGAGCCGCGTGTCGCGCTTTTTTGCGCCGCCGCTATACGAGGCGCTTTCCGAGCGCTACATGGCGCCGCTGCCGCGCCCGGCGCCTGCTCCGGTGCCGGAAGTGCCCGCGGTGGATGCGCCAGAAGTCGACGCATCGGAGCCGGTGGCGGAAGTCATTGCCGCAGATAGTTCCAGCGAGACGTCCGCTGACAGTTCAGCTGATGCCTCCGCTCGCGCTTCCGCCGACGACCCGACCGCTCGACCCGCTGATAGGCCAGCGGATAGACCGACTGAAGGCGGTTCGCCCGCACCTCGTCCGTAAGCCGCGCTCGCCGACGTTCGCGCGGCGCGCATCGACTCTCGCCGACCGCGAACGCGAACGCGACCGCGACCAGCAGACTTATAAGGTCTGCGGAATCTCTATCTTGACCTCGAGCACCTCGAGGTCGTCCTGGCGCTCGAGACTCACGCGGATGTCGTCGTCGGAAATCCGCACATACTTTGAAATCACGGCGACCAGTTCGCGTTGCAACGCAGGCAGATAATCGGCGGGAGCATGACCGCCGGCGCGCTCGTGCGCGATGATCAACTGCAGGCGTTCCTTCGCTACCGACGCGGATTTCTTCTTCTCGCCCAGCAAAAACGAAAGAATCGACATAACGTGCGCTCCCCTTACTTGGTGCCGAAGAGGCGCTGCAGCAGCCCGGGCTTCTGGTAATCGGTAAAGCGAAGCGATTTCTGCTCGCCGAGAAAACGCGATACGACGTCTTTATAAGCTTCGGCCACGTCGGTGCCGTCGAGATGCACTGCAGGCAGACCCTGATTCGACGCGTGCAGCACCGCTTCGGATTCCGGGATCACGCCGATCAGGTCGATGCGCAGGATTTCCTGGATGTCGGTCAGCGACAGCATCTCGCCTTCGCTCACGCGCTTCGGGTTGTAGCGCGTGATCAGCAGGTGCTCCTTGATCGGCTCCTTGCCTTCAATCGCGCGCTTGGTTTTCGACGACAGGATGCCGAGAATGCGGTCCGAGTCTCGCACCGACGACACTTCCGGGTTCGTCACGATGAGCGCTTCGTCTGCAAAATGCATGGCGAGGAGCGCGCCGGATTCGATACCGGCCGGCGAGTCGCACACGATGTATTCGAAGTCCATCGCGATCAGGTCGTTGATGACCTTTTCGACGCCTTCCATGGTCAGCGCGTCTTTGTCACGCGTTTGCGAGGCCGGCAGAATGAAGAGGTTCTCGCACTTCTTGTCCTTGATCAGCGCCTGGTTCAGATTGGCTTCGCCCTGAATGACGTTGATCAGGTCGTACACGACGCGGCGCTCACAGCCCATGATGAGATCGAGATTGCGCAGACCGACGTCGAAGTCGATCACGGCGGTCTTGCTGCCACGCAATGCGAGGGCCGATGCAAAACTCGCGCTCGTGGTCGTCTTGCCCACGCCACCTTTGCCCGATGTCACCACAATGATTTTTGCCATTACCCTTACCTTGTGTTCGTCAAATTCGTCAATTATGTGCGGCCATATTTCGCCCCCGACGCCGCGCGCCGTCAACGTTCGGCGCAGCGGATCCGGCAGCGCTTACGTGAGCCGCAATGGTTCGATCATCAACTTTTCGTCTTCGAGCCAGATCTGCACCGGCTTGCCGAGCACATCGGCCGGCAGCGGGTTCTCGGTCGTCCGATAGATGCCCGCGATCGAGATGAGTTCCGGTTCGAGACACGTGCAGAAAATGCGCGCGTCGTGATTGCCTTGCACGCCTGCGAGCGCACGGCCGCGCAACGGTGCATAGATATGGATGTTGCCTTCAGCGATAACTTCCGCGCCGTAGCTCACGAGCCCGAGCACGACGAGATCGCCCTTTGCGTAGATGCGCTGACCCGAGCGCAGCGGCTTTTCCACCACCATGGTTTGCGAAGACGTGGCAAGACGCACCGGCTCGGCGGCCGGCGCAGGCGCGGGCTCAACCGATGCGGGTGCGGCCGTCTGATTCGCAGGCGCCGTGCTTGTGCCTGCGGTTGTGCCTGAGTTCGCACCTGAGTTTGCTGCGTCGGCCAAGTCCGCCGCCGATGCGCCCGCGGCTTCTTCGTCAGCCGATTTTGCGGAGGCGCCGCGGCGGTCGCGCGCTTCGAGCAACGGCAGCGCCGACTCCGCAGCCCACGACTGCTGCGTGTCGGCGACCACGCCAACGGGACGCATGCGCACGCTCTCGAGCAACTGCGCGATCTCGGCGAGCGGCACGCGTTCGTTGCCGGCGAGCCGGCGCACGTCTATCGCGACGACGTCGTTAGCGAAAAATTCGGGGGTCGCCTCGAAGCGCCGGGTCAGCTCGGCACGCATGGCATCGAGGTCGGTTGTCTTGACCACAAACAGGAGCGTGTCGACGGAACCGCTGCGGAGTTCGAAAAAGGGCGATTTCTTGGGCGACATAACGTTCGGCAAAAATTTTGCGTATTTTACAGGCGTCCGCGCGCGCGGCGAGATTTTTTGCCGGACAACGAGCGGCTGGATGTTCAGATGTGCCTGCGCGGAAACGATCGAACCGCGCGGCACATGAACGGGCGAGGCGGGAACGCTGCTGGAATGCGGACGGAAATGCGGATGAAAATGCAGATGGCGATGCGGACAGCGACGCGGACGGGAATTCGAAACAGGCGGCGGACGGTTGCGCTACTCGGCAGTTCACTGGTCGACTGCTGTCGACGTGGACGGCACGTGGCGAACCAGCAGACTTTCGACCTGCTCTGGCGCACGCGCGACGCGCCGATGTTCGCCGGTCGGCCCGAAACCGAGCGCTTCGTAAAAGCGCATCGCGTTGCGATTCGAGTCGGCGACCCATGCGTAGATTTCCGCCGCGCCCTCGTTGGCAAGCCAGCCGCTAGCCGTATCGACCAGCAACTCTCCACCGCGCAGATGCCGGACCGCAGGCGCGACCCACAGTTCGCACACGAACGCGCGGCGCTCATCGGCTTCTTCGAAGTGCGCTTCGACCAGTCCGGCCGGATGACCCTCGGTGTAGAGAATGAAAGTGCTGATGGCGGCAGAAACCGCGTGTTCCGCGGCGACGGCGTCAAAGCTCGCGGCGTCCGCGGACAATGCGTCTTCTAGCGTTGCGCCGAACGCATAGGGCGCCTCACGCAGGGACGCTGTACGAAGTTCGCGAAAAACGGCGCCCTGATCAGCGGTGATACGGCGAACGGTCAGTGACGGACTCATGCAGACGAAAACCCCTTGAAACCTTAAGCCGTAGCTTTAACCGAACCGGCGCGAGAGTCAATTCATTCTTTGACGGGCGATCTTATCGCGCAAGCCGGTTCACGCAAAGCGCGCAGGCAACCCCGAGCATTTCGCGCGCCCGGCGCCTGGCGACTGGCGCCATACCCGTCGACGTCATGCGCAGCGCGTTTGCCTCACGGTGCTGCGTAGCCGCCGGTGCCGTCCGGCCAGGGCGTGAGGAGTTCGTAGCCGTCGTCGGTGACCGCGATCATGTGTTCCCACTGCGCAGACAGCGAGCGGTCTTTCGTGACCACCGTCCAGCCGTCGCGCAATACCGTGGTACCGGCGCGGCCCGCGTTGATCATCGGCTCGATCGTGAAGACCATGCCGGGCTTCAGACGTATGCCTTGCCCCGGCTGGCCGTAATGCAAAACCTGCGGGTCTTCGTGATAAACCTTGCCGATGCCGTGGCCACAGTAGTCGCGCACGATCGAAAAACCATCGCGTTGCGCGACCTTCTGGATCGCGTGGCCGACATCGCCAAGCGTCGCTCCCGGCTTCACTTCGCGAATGCCCGCAAGCATTGCCTCATAGGTCGTGTCGACCAGTTGACGAGCCACCGTGCTCGGCTGGCCGACGCAATACATGCGGCTCGTGTCGCCGAAGTAGCCGTCTTTGATGATTGCCACGTCGATATTGATGATGTCGCCGTCTTTCAGCACTTCGCTGCGGTTCGGAATGCCGTGGCAAACCACCTGATTGACCGAGGTGCACACCGTCTTTGGAAAACCCAGATAACCGACGTTGGCCGGAATCGACTTTTGCGTGTTGACGATGTAGTCATTGCACAGTGCGTCCAGCTCGTCGGTGGAGACACCGGCCTTCACGTGCTCGGCGATCATGGCCAGCACGTCGGCCGCAAGGCGGCCAGAGATACGCAGCTTGGCAATGTCGTCAGGAGTCTTGTAGGTAATGGCCATGTATTCGGTCGATGGGTTCGCAGGTAGGTCGATATTCAATCGAACGGCCAATTGTACAGAGGATCGGCGCGGGGGCCGGGCAAAGCGGGGAAGAGGATGATGAGTCAGCGGGTTGACGACTCAGCGGCAGGTGGAATTCCCCGCGCGCAGCGATAAGTTAGCATCGCTTATGAATGCCAGACTCATATCCGACGTCAGAACGACGGATCATTTGACACGCCGAAACGAAAACAGGCCCCGAAGGGCCTGTTTTCTGAATCTGGCGGAAAGGGTGAGATTCGAACTCACGGTACCCCTAAAGGTACACCGGATTTCGAGTCCGGCGCATTCGACCACTCTGCCACCTTTCCGTGTTTTCCGACTTGCCACAACGAGGCGGTTTTGCCAGATCCAAGCGGGTCGCTGCTTGGGAGAGAAAGATTATAGAACAGCTGATCTGGATTTCCAAGTACCTCGCCGAAAAAATTTCGACGAATCCCGGCGATCAAATCACGCGGTTGGCGTCCACCCGACGCGAATCAGGCCGCCTGCACTTCCAGCCGCTCGACGCCGCCAAGGTATGGCCGCAGCGCCGCCGGCACCGTCACGGAGCCATCGGCGTTCTGGAAGTTCTCGAGCACGGCCACGAGCGTGCGTCCCACCGCGAGACCCGAACCGTTCAGCGTATGAACGAGTTCCGGCTTGCCTTGCGCGTTCCGGTAGCGCGCCTGCATCCGGCGAGCCTGGAACGACTCCGTGTTCGAACAGCTCGAAATTTCGCGATAGGTGTTCTGCGCCGGCAACCAGACTTCGAGGTCGTAAGTCTTGGTCGCCGAGAAGCCCATGTCGCCCGTGCACAGCGTGATCACGCGGTACGGCAATTCCAGCTTTTGCAGAATCGTCTCGGCGTGGCCGACCATCTGCTCCAATGCGTCATACGACGTTTCCGGCGCCACGATCTGCACCATTTCAACCTTGTCGAACTGATGCTGACGGATCATGCCGCGCGTGTCGCGCCCATACGAGCCCGCCTCCGAACGGAAGCACGGTGAATGGGCGGTCAGCTTGATCGGCAATGCGCCCGCTTCGACGATGCTGTCGCGCACCGTGTTCGTCAGCGAAATTTCCGACGTGGAGATCAGATACTGCGTGACCGTGTTTTCGCCGCCGCCCTTCTCGACGCGGAACATGTCGTCGGCGAACTTGGGCAGCTGGCCGGTGCCGTACAGGATTTCCGGATTCACGATATACGGCGTGTAAATCTCCGTATAGCCATGCTGCTGCGTGTGCGTGTCGATCATGAACTGCGCGAGCGCACGATGCAGCCGTGCAATCTGCCCACGCAGCATCGTGAAGCGCGCGCCCGACAGCTTGGCGCCGGTCTCGAAATCGAGGCCGAGCGGCGCGCCGACATCCACGTGATCCTTGGCTTCGAAATCGAACTGACGCGGCGTGCCCCAGCGGCGTACCTCGACGTTGTCCGCTTCGTCGCGTCCTGTCGGCACGCTCTCATGCGGAAGATTCGGCACGCCAAGCAGTAGATCCGACAGACGTTTTTGAATGTCGTCGAGCTTTGCCGCCGACGCCTTCATCTCGTCGCCGATGCCGCCGACTTCCGCCATCACGGCCGAAGTGTCCTCGCCCCGCCCTTTCATCGCGCCGATCTGCTTCGACAGGCTGTTGCGGCGCGCCTGCAGTTCTTCGGTGCGAGTCTGGGTGTCGCGGCGTTCCGCTTCGAGCGCGGTAAAGGCCGCCACGTCGAGGGTATAGCCGCGGTCGGCGAGGCGCTTCGCGACGCCGTCGAGGTCTTTGCGCAGCAACTGGATGTCGAGCATGGGATGGGGCGGTATTCGTTGTATGAAGGTGGGATTTTAGCGCACCGGCGGCACCGGACAGGCTCAACTCTTCTTGGGCTTGTTCTCGTTGCGCCACTGCGCGTCGAGTTCGGCAAGACGCGCCATCTTGTCGCCTATCTTGCCTTCGAGGCCGCGCGGCGTCGGCGTGTACCAATGCGGATCGCGCATGTTCTCGGGCAAATACGTCTCGCCGGCCGCGTATGCATCCGGTTCATCGTGTGCGTAGCGATATTCGTGGCCGTAGCCGAGCTCCTTCATGAGCTTGGTCGGCGCGTTTCGCAGATGCACCGGCACGCCGCGCGACTTGTCCTTGCTCACGAAGCGGCGCGCCTCGTTGTACGCGTTGTAGCCGGCATTCGACTTCGGCGCGACGGCCAGGTAGATGATCGCCTGCGCGAGCGCCAGTTCGCCCTCGGGCGTGCCGAGTCGCTCGTAGGTCTCGGCGGCGTCGAGCGCAATGCGCGCGGCGCGCGGGTCGGCCAGACCGATGTCCTCCCACGCCATCCGGACGATGCGGCGCGCCAGATAGCGCGGGTCCGCGCCGCCGTCGAGCATGCGGCAGAACCAGTAGAGCGCGCCGTCCGGGCTGCTGCCGCGCACCGACTTATGCAACGCGCTGATCTGGTCGTAGAAAGCGTCGCCGCCCTTGTCGAAGCGGCGCAGATTCTCGGCGAGCGCGCTGCCGAGCAATGCGCCGTCGATCTCCGTGGTCTTCTGCTGCGAAGCCGCGCGCGCGACGATCTCAAGGTTGTTTAGCAGCTTGCGGCCGTCGCCGTCGGCGGAACCGATCAGCGCATCGCGCGCTTCGTCGGTAAACGTCAAGCCGCCGAGTTCCTGTTGCGCGCGCTCGAGCAGTTCGCCCAACTCTTCCTCGGTGAGACTTTTGAGCACGTAGACGGCCGCGCGCGACAGCAACGCGCTGTTCACTTCGAACGACGGATTCTCCGTAGTCGCGCCGATGAACACGAAGAGCCCCGACTCGACATGCGGCAAGAACGCGTCTTGCTGACTCTTGTTGAAGCGATGCACTTCGTCGACGAACACTAGCGTCTGATGCCCGTTCGCGCGATGAATCTGCGCGGTCTCGACCGCCTCGCGAATATCCTTCACGCCGGACAGCACCGCCGACAACGCGATGAATTCCGCGTGAAACGCGTCGGCCATGAGCCGCGCGAGCGTGGTCTTGCCGACGCCCGGCGGGCCCCAGAGGATCATCGAATGCGCTTCACCGGATTCGAATGCGACCCGCAGCGGCTTGTTCGGGCCGAGCAGATGCTTCTGACCGATTACTTCGTCGATATTGCGGGGCCGCAGGCGTTCGGCGAGCGGAACATTGGCACGGGTTTCTTCGAACATGACGTTTTGGGGATAATCTCGGCTTTTCCGGACGCGGCCCGCACGATGGACCGTGTGATGATCGGCCTGAAGGCGGCATGCTGCCGGACGAGAGCGCAAAACCCGCACGAGCAAGGCGCGAGGCGTGGGAAACGTCCTGCATTATGACAGTGACCGCGCGAGGACGAGCGGCGCGCATTCTGAACATGCACGCTGACTCGCATACAAGAGCAACCGGAACAGCAACAGCAACACGACTCAGGGACAAGACCCGATGGCACAAGATCCACTCGCCGGCGACGCCGGTTCCACCTACGCGCCGCTCACGCCGGTCCCCGACGCGCGCCGCGCCTTCCGTACCGGCGACGCGTTCGCGCTCTGGTTTTCGCTCGGCATCGGCCTGCTGGTCGCGCAAGCCGGCGCGCTGCTAGTGCCGGGGCTGTCGCTGCCGCACGCGCTGCTGGCCATCGTGATCGGCAGCGCGATCGGCGTGGTTCTGCTCGCGCTCGCGGGCGTGATCGGCACGGACACCGGGCTCGCGGCGATGTCCTCGCTGCGTCCGACGCTCGGCGTGCGCGGCGCGTCGGTGCCGGCTGTGCTGAACGCGGTGCAACTGGTCGGCTGGGGTTCGTTCGAAGTCATTGTCATGCGCGATTCCGCCGACGCTCTTGCCAAGCAGGCATTCGGTCTTTCCATGCCGCTCGTCTGGACCATCATCTTCGGCTTGCTCGCGACGCTGCTCGCAATCAGCGGCCCGCTCTCGTTCGTGCGGCGCTTTTTGCGCACGTGGGGCATCTGGCTGCTGCTCGCCGGCGCGGCATGGCTCACATGGAGCCTGCTCGCGCAGCACGATCTGAGCGCGATGATGCGCCGCCCCGGCACTGGCGAGATGTCGTTCGGCGGCGCTATCGACCTCGTGGTGGCGATGCCGCTTTCCTGGTTACCGTTGATCGCGGACTACACGCGCTTCGGCCGCCGCGCCGGCGACACGTTCCGCGGCACGCTGCTCGGCTATGGCATCGCGAACATCTGGTTCTATGCATTGGGCGCGATCTACGGTCTGGCCGCCGGTGGCGGCGACGCGCTGCTGACAAGCGCGCTTGCGCAAGCCGGCGGCGGGCTTGCGTTGCTGCTCATTCTGATCGACGAAGTGGACAACGCATTCGCCGACATTCATTCAGCGGCGGTGTCGACGGGCACCTTCTGGGCGCGCGGCAGTGTGCCTATGCTGTCGGCGGCGTTCGGCGCGCTGTGCACATTGATCGCGCTGCTTATACCGATGGCGAAGTATCAGAACTTCCTTCTGTTGATCGGCTCGGTGTTCGCGCCGCTTTTCGGTGTGGTGCTGGTCGATCACTTCATCGTGCGCAAGCGCCGTATAGAAGCCGCCATGCTCGCCGACGTACGCGGCCGTTACGGCTTCTCGGGCGGCTGGCATCTGAGCGCGTTCATTGCGTGGGCGATCGGCATTGCCGCTTATCAGGCGATCAACCAATGGCTGCCTAACCTCGGCGCGACGCTGCCCGCGCTGGTGATCGGCGCGGTGTGTTATCTCGCGTTCGTGTCGACGCGTAAAACCGCGTACGCGTGAGCGGCTCAATGCGCCGTAATTGAAGAAAAGGCCTGCATTTGCAGGCCTTTTCTGTTGCATCCGCCGCGCATCGCAGCGGATGGCGACCAAGCTCAGCGAGCAGCAGTCCGGTACTCGACGCCCGGCAGCACGCACAACAACTCGAACGCGAGGTTCGCGGCGAGCAGCGCCGTCGTGCCAAACGGATCGTACGGCGGCGCCACCTCCACCAGATCGCATCCGACGATATTCAAGCCGCGCGCGCCGCGAATGATTTCGAGCGCCTGCGGCACGGTCAGTCCGGCAATTTCAGGCGTGCCGGTGCCGGGCGCAAAGGCCGGGTCGATACCGTCGATGTCGAACGTGATATAGACCGGGCCGTCGCCCATGCGCTCGCGCACGCGCGCCATTAGCGGCGCAAGCGACTGGTTCCAGCATGCCTCGGCCTGCACGACGTCGAAGCCCTGATCGCGGCACCAGTCGAAATCTTCTGCCGCGTAGCCCGTGCCGCGCAGACCGATTTGCACGACGCGCTCGCAGTCGAGCAGCCCCTCTTCGACCGCGCGACGAAACGGCGTGCCGTGGGCAATTTTCTCGCCCATCATCGTGTCGTTGACGTCGGCGTGGGCGTCGACGTGAATCAGGCCAACCTTGCCGTGCTTGCGATGAATCGCCCGCAAAATAGGCAACGCGATGGTGTGATCGCCGCCAAGGGTGACCGGCTTGCAATCGTGCTGAAGTATCTCGTCGTAAGCGGTTTCGATCCGGGCGATCGAATCGTGCAGGTTGTACGGATTGATCGCGACGTCACCCAGATCGGCCACGCGCAGAGAATCGAATGGCGCCGCGCGCGTTGCCATGTTGTAAGGGCGCAGCAGCACCGATTCGCTGCGAATCTGGCGCGGTCCGAAGCGCGCGCCAGTGCGGTTGGACGTGCCCAGGTCGAACGGCACGCCGACGAAACATGCGTCGAATCCCTCCGCCGAGCCCACGTTCGGCAGGCGCATCATCGTGGCAATGCCGCCAGAGCGCGGCATTGCATTGCCGGACAGCGGCTGCGGCCGTTCACCGGCTTCAGGAGAAATGAAAGAAGAAGTATTCATCGTGGCTCGGCAATGGAAAGGAGACGCAGCTTTTCGGAATCTGAGAACCGGCTATATTGCGTGCGCTCATGCGTTCCGAAGGCACTCCGAACGCCTGAAAGCCGGGTGAATCTCCATTCTTGAGCACTTCCCGTCAACTTAAAATAGCCGCGCAGTAACCTTTACATCGATCTGCGGCGATGTATCCTGACGCATGTTCTCTCAACTAACCGACCTCGATTTACGACTCATCCGCGTGTTCCTTGCGATCGTCGACGCGGGCGGCGTCTCGTCGGCCCAGGCCACGCTCAACGTCGGCCAGTCGACCATCAGCACGCAACTCGCCACGCTCGAAACGCGCCTCGGGTATCGGCTGTGCGAACGCGGCCGCGGTGGCTTTCGGCTGAGCGCGCGCGGCGAACAGTTCGCCGACGCGGCTCGCGCGCTGCTCGGTGCCGTCGACAGCTTCGGCATGCAGGCGCGCAATGTCGGACGCAAGCTCGTGGGCACCCTCGACATCGGCATGATCGGACACACGCCCGTATCGGCAAGTGCGCGCATTAGCAACGCGATCGGCCGGTTTCGCTTGCGCGATCAGTCGGTGCGATTTTCGATTCTGGTGCGCTCACCCGGCGAGCTCGAAGAGTTACTGCTCAATGGGCGGATTCAGGTGGGCATCGGGTATTTCTGGCATCGCGTGCCGTCGCTCGAATACACCGAGGTGTTTGCCGAAGACCAGTTCGCGTATTGCGCGAAAGGACATCCGCTGTTTGCTTCAGCGGGTGGCGTGTCGCCCGAGCAAGCTGCGACGCACGAATGGGCGTGGCGCAGCTATCCGTTGCCCGAAGCCGAAAGTTCGACCACGCCGCACAACGTCACCGCGGTCGCGGACAACATGGAAGCGGTCGCGATGCTCGTGCTATCCGGGCATCACCTCGGCTACCTGCCCGGGCACTTCGCGGCGCCGTTCGTCGAGCAAGGACTGCTCGCCGCGTTGAACCCGGAGCTAATGCGCTATCGCGTCGCGTTTCATATGGTCACGCGGACGCGGCAGCATAGAACGGACATTGTCGAAGCGTTCATCGACGATATGAAGGCAGCCCATGCCGTCGAAGCGAAAGCGTAGCGCGGTCGCTGCGTTGTACCGGTAATAAAAAAGCCGCGCGTTCAGCGCGGCTTCTCTCGCAAACATCAATGCACGGCGAGCGGTTAGCCGTTGATCACGTCAGCGCCTTTCGGCACGGTAAATTTGAACGCATCCGCGGGCAGCGGCGGATTCTTCTGGATGTTCGAGAAGGTCAGCAACGTCACGTTGCCGAATACGTCGTGCAATTCCATTGCTTGCAGATTGCCGTCCTTGAAGCCGATGCCCACGCGCTGAAATTGCGTGTCTTTCGCTTTCGGCGTGAGTTCGAGCCAGTCGATGCCAGCCTTGACACCCGCATCGCGCAACGTGAAGTTCTTGTCCAGATCGTTGCTGCCGAACAGGATTGCCGCCGGGCTCGCACCGAGCGCGCCGCCGAGGCTTCTCACCGTCACCTGGTTCAGATCCTTGTCGTACACGTAAAGCTTGTCGCCGTCCGCCTGCAGCAATTGCGAGTAGGGTTTTTCGTATTGCCAGATGAACTTGCCGGGACGCGCGAACGTGAATGTTCCGCTCGACGTACCGTTCTTGCCGCCGCCCGTGGTGGACAGCACGCCGCTTGCGCCGCTCGCTGCTTGCGCCTTGCTGGGCGCGCGTACTTCCTGCTGCACGAAGGTGCCGCGCGCCGAGTGAACCTGCGCGACGAACGCCTTCAATTGCTCTGTGCCGCTCGCGAACGCCTGCGAAGCGACGAGCATCGTCGCGCCGATCGCGGCTGTACCGACGCCGCGTGCGATTGCCCGGGCGAACCGGCCGACGCTGCTGGATGCATGCTGCTGCACAAATAGCTGCATATGATTTTTCTCCCTTGATTTGAATTCGTTGAGCGACTGCTTTGTCTGGCCTTGATTGACTCTGATCGGCTCTGATTGCGGCGCATCGACATGAGCAGTGTTTGCCGATGGCCGTGAGCACAACGTGACGCTTGCTGTGCGAGGCTCGGGGTGAACGCATGAGACTTCGGTCCCTGCGGTCTGTTGCGCTGAGCCTCAAACCGAGCTTAGGCAGGCAGGCTTAAACGAGCCTTAGAAGTCGGCGTCGAAGAGGACCCTGAACCTGGTTCTTCGCGGCGGATCTTTGAAGCGGACCTTTGAAGCGGACCTTTGAAGCGGACCTTTGATGTCCACATTGAAAGCGGACGTTCAAAGCCGACCATGAAGCAGGCCGCTGCAGCCATTGGGACCACGCCTCAGAAGCCCATCCGCGAAGCAGGCCCGGCAAGCGGAAAAAACTTCCCGCCATAACGCCTACTCCGCCTCTCGCGCCGGTGCCAGAATTTCGCGATTACCGTTCGACGACATCGCCGACACCACGCCTGAATTTTCCATTTGCTCCAGCAGGCGCGCCGCGCGGTTATAGCCGATGCGCAAATGCCGCTGCACCAGTGAAATCGACGCGCGCTTGTTTTTCAGCACCACGTCCACTGCCTGATCGTAGAGCGGATCTGATTCGCCGTCGCCTGATCCACCCGCTCCGGCGCCCGCCGAGCCCTCGTCGCCCTCACCGGTCACGCCGCCTTCGAGAATGCCTTCGATATAGTTCGGCTCGCCCTGCTCCTTGAGCTTGTCGACGACGCGGTGCACTTCTTCGTCCGACACGAACGCGCCGTGCACGCGGACCGGCAAGCCGCTGCCCGGCGGCAGGTAGAGCATGTCGCCCATACCGAGCAGCGATTCCGCGCCCTGCTGGTCGAGAATCGTGCGCGAGTCGATTTTTGACGACACCTGGAACGCCATCCGCGTCGGCACGTTAGCCTTGATGAGCCCGGTAATCACGTCGACCGACGGACGCTGCGTGGCGAGAATCAAGTGAATGCCGGCGGCGCGCGCCTTTTGTGCAATTCGCGCGATCAGTTCCTCGACCTTCTTGCCGACCACCATCATCAGGTCTGCCAGTTCGTCGATCACGACGACGATGTTGGGCAGGCGCGTGAGCGGCTCCGGTTCGTCCGGGGTGAGGCTGAATGGGTTCGGCAGCTTTTCTTCGCGCTTGGCGGCTTCGTCGATCTTGTTGTTGTAGCCGGCGAGGTTACGCACGCCGAGCTTGCTCATCAGCTTGTAGCGCCGCTCCATTTCGGCGACCGCCCAGTTCAGCGCGTGACCCGCCTGACGCATGTCGGTCACCACCGGACAGAGCAGATGCGGAATGCCTTCGTAGACGCTCATTTCGAGCATCTTCGGATCGATCAGGATCATGCGGACCTGGTCGGCGCTCGCCTTGTAGAGCAGCGACAGGATCATTGCGTTGATACCGACCGACTTGCCCGAACCGGTCGTACCCGCGACGAGCAGGTGAGGCATCTTCGCGAGGTCCGCGCATACGGGCTTGCCGCCGATATCCTTGCCGAGCCCCATGGTGAGCGGCGATGCGGCGTCCGCATACACCGCCGAGCCGAGAATTTCGGACAGGCTCACGGTCTGGCGGCGCTGATTCGGCAGTTCGAGCGCCATGAAATTCTTGCCCGGAATCGTCTCGACGACGCGGATCGATACCAGCGACAGCGAACGCGCGAGGTCTTTTGCGAGATTCACGATCTGGCTGCCCTTCACGCCAGTGGCCGGTTCGATCTCGTAGCGCGTGACGACCGGACCCGGATACGCGGCGACGACGCTCACCTCGACGCCAAAGTCCTTGAGCTTTTTCTCGATCAGACGCGAGGTGAATTCGAGCGTATCCGCCGAGATGGTTTCCTGCGCGGCGGGCGCCGGATCGAGCAGCGAGATAGGCGGCAGCGTGGAATCGCCGGGCAGATCGGTGAAAAGCGGCACTTGCCGTTCTTTCTCGACCCGCTCCGACTTGGCGGGCGTGACGACCGGCGGCACGATCACGACGGGCTCGTGCTCCTCGATACGCACGCGGCCCTTCTCGACCTTACCTTCGCGCTTCACCGCCGCGGCTTCGCCCAGCTTGCGGTCGCGGCCCGCCTCGCGGCGCAGCTTCGCGAAGGTCACAGCCGAAATGATGGACTCCCCGAGCTTCTCCGACACCGACAGCCACGAAAACCGGAAATACAACGACAAGCCAATGCCGAGCACGATCAGCAGCGCGAGGGTGCCCCCCGTGAAACCGAGCGCATGCGACACGCCGCGCGCGACCGCTTCGCCGATCACGCCACCAGGCGCGCGCGGCAATTGCACCTTGAGCGACCACATACGCAGCGCCTCGATGCCGTCGCAGGCAAGCAGCACGAGCATGAACGCAAAGGCGTCCGCGAGCCAGCTGGCATCGCGCGGCGCGTCTTCCTGCAACTCTTCGTGACGGGTGATGCGCTTGTAGTTCGCGGAGATATGGCGGCCGAGCAGCACGATCCACCAGTAAGCGGAGAGGCCGAACAGCAGCAGCAGAATGTCCGAGGTCCACGCGCCTACGCGGCCCGCCCAGTTGGCGATGTGATCCACCTGCGCGGCGTGCGTCCAGCTCGGATCGCGCCGGCTGTAGCTGACGAGCGCCATCAGCAGGAAAACGCCGAGCGCGACCTGCAGAATCCAGCGGATTTCGGTGAAGAGACGCGACATGCGGTGCGGCAATGCCTGCGCGCTCGCGGTATAAGGAGCTTTTGCCATTGATCCTGTTGCTTGTGTGGCCGATCCGGTGTGGCGGGGCGCAGCCGAGCCGCGCTGGACGCGGCTGCGGGCGCGACACCGGCGACCCGAAACTTCGATCCGGCCTATTGTAAACGCAGTGCCCCGCGCGAGGCTGTAAATGACGGTAACCTGGCCGATTGGCCACACGCAGGCGTCCCAATCAACGCGCGACCGGCTCGAGAGCACGCGCTATGGGCTATCGCCGCGATCAGAAAGCTTCATGGAGCAGCCCGCCGCCCCGCCCTTTATAATGCCCGACTGATACCCATCTACAGTTTCAGCCAAGTCGCGCAGCCTCGCATGGGCGAGCAGCGCGCCGTAAAAGGATTCGATCATGCCCGCAACTTCCACGAAACACGCCAAGGTTCTGATTCTCGGTTCCGGTCCCGCCGGTTACACGGCAGCGGTCTACGCGGCGCGCGCGAACCTCGCGCCGGTGCTCGTCACGGGTCTCGCGCAAGGCGGCCAGCTGATGACCACGACCGACGTGGAGAACTGGCCCGCCGACGCCAACGGCGTGCAAGGCCCGGAACTGATGGCACGCTTTCTGGAGCACGCTGAGCGCTTCAACACCGAAATCATCTTCGACCACATTCACACGGCCAAGCTGAACGAAAAGCCGATCCGCCTGATCGGCGATTCGGGCGAATACACGTGCGACTCGCTGATCATCTCGACGGGCGCGTCGGCGCAATATCTCGGCCTGCCGTCAGAAGAAGCGTTCATGGGCAAGGGCGTGTCGGCCTGCGCCACCTGCGACGGCTTCTTCTACAAGCAACAACATGTGGCCGTGATCGGCGGCGGCAATACCGCCGTCGAAGAAGCGCTGTATCTGTCGGGCATCGCGAAGAAGGTCACGGTGATCCACCGTCGCGACAAGTTCCGCGCCGAGCCGATCCTGATCGACCGCCTGCTCGCCAAAGAGAAGGAAGGCGTCGTCGAGATCAAGTGGAACCATACGCTCGACGAAGTCACGGGCGACCAATCCGGCGTAACCGGCTTGCGCATCAAGCACACGCAGACTGGCGAGACGACCGACATCGCGTTGCAGGGCCTGTTCGTCGCGATCGGCCACAAGCCGAACACGGACATCTTCGAAGGCCAACTGGAGATGAAGAACGGCTACATCATCACGAAGGGCGGCCTGAACGGCTTCGCAACCGCTACCAGCGTGCCGGGCGTGTTCGCCGCCGGCGACGTGCAGGACCACGTGTATCGTCAGGCCATCACGAGCGCAGGCACCGGCTGTATGGCAGCGCTCGACGCGCAACGCTATCTGGAAACCATCAACGAGATGGCCGGCGAGCACGCAATGAGCCAGGAAGCGGAGCGTTGATCGGCTGCGTCTCTTCGCGAACGCAACGGTAAAATGGCGGCTGGGCCTTGCCCGGCCGCTCGCTCGATCAAAGGCCGCGGCTCCCCAGCCAGCGGCCTTTTGCATTCAGAGCTGCGCCACGGCCATGCAAGACGCCGCTTGATCTACCTTCGATCGATTCTCGATCGACTCATTTTCCGCGTGTATTGCCGCTATGCCCAAGAACCAGCCTCACCCGAACGAGCCCAAGCGTGCCAGCGCCGCCGCGCGACCCGCGCCGGAACCGGCGGCCTCCGCCGCCAGGCCGGCAATCGAGCCGGCTGCGGGTCTGGCGGGCCTAGGCGCGCTGCGCGATGCGTTGAAGGTCGACAGCGAGCGGCGCGAGCGTGAACGCGCAGCCGCGGCGGCTGCACAGCGCGAAGCGGCTGCAGACGCCAATCTGTTTCGCCGCGAAATCGGTGAAGTCGCGCCGCTCGCGGTGCCACCGCGCGCATCGTTGCCGCGCAATCCTCCGCCGCCGCTGCCGGTGCAAACCCGGCTCGACGAAGAAGCCGTGCTGCACGAAGCGATTTCCGACGAGTTCGACCCCGAGGTCTTGCTCGACACTGACGAAACGCTCTCCTATTGCCGCCCGGGCGTGAGCCAGGAAGTCGTGCGAAAACTGCGGCGCGGCGACTGGATCGTGCAGGCTCAGATCGACCTGCACGGAATGCGGCGCGAGGAAGCGCGCGAGGCTCTGGCTGAGTTCATCCGCGAATCGGTAAAGCGCGGCTTGCGCTGCCTGCGCGTGATTCACGGCAAGGGTTTGGGCTCGATCGGCAAGGAACCCGTGCTCAAGGGCAAAGTGCGCGCGTGGCTCGTGCAGAAGAGCGAAGTGATCGCGTTTTGCCAGGCACGTCCGCATGACGGCGGCGCAGGCGCTGTGGTCGTGCTGCTGCAGCCGGGCGCTACGCCGGCTCACGCAAGAGCTTTGGCGGAGCCACGGTGATCCATCCCAGGCTGACGCTCGCGCTGACCTTCATGGAGGCGCTGGCGATTTTCGCGTACGCCATCTCCGGTTTTATCGAGGCCAAGACCCGTCGGCTCGACGCCGTGGGCACCTTTCTCGTCGCCATCGCCACCGCGTTTGGAGGCGGCACACTGCGCGACGTCCTGCTCGAGCGCCGTCCGTTCTATTGGGTCGAGCATCAGGAATATCTGATCGCGATTTTCGCGATGTCGCTGTTCGCCCCCACACTGCTGAAAGCCACCTCGCGCCTGCTGTCCGAGCGCGTACTGCTGGTGGCCGACGCGATCGGCCTCGGGCTTTTCAGCATTGCCGGGACCTCGATCGCGCACGACGCCCAGATGCCGTGGTTCACGTCCGTGCTGATGGGCGTGGCAACGGGCGTGTTCGGCGGCGTGATCCGCGACGTGCTGTGCAACGAAGTGCCGTTGATCCTGCGCGACTCGCGGCCGTACGCGACATGCGCTTTTGTCGGCTGCTGGCTGTATGTGCTGCTGGATTATGTGAATTTCGACACCGTGTATAGCGTGCTGATCGCCACCGCGTTTATTCTGCTGTCGCGGCTCGCCACCTTCCGGTTCAACGTGCGATTGCCGCATTAGCTCTAGCCGCCGCCCGCCACACCCGATGCGGACAACATTAATTCGAGCCTATACACTTCACGTCGAACCTATTTCCGCCAATCACTCACAAGGCCAAACATGGACCGTTTCGAAGCGATGGAGATATTTACGCGTGTGGTGGAAGCGAACAGCTTCACCAAAGTATCCGAATCGCTCGACCTGCCGCGCGCCAAAGTCAGCCGGACGATTCAGGCGCTGGAAGAACACGTCGGCGTACGGCTGTTGAACCGCTCGACCCGCCAGGTCAGCGTTACCGAAGACGGCGCGCTCTTCTACGACCGCTGCGTGCGCATTCTGGCCGAAGTCGCCGACGCGGAGTCGTCGCTGTCGAACAAGCGCGAGAATCCGGTGGGCACGATTCGGGTCGATACGTCCGGCACCCTCGCCCGTGCGCTGCTTTTGCCCGCGCTCGACGACTTCTACCAGCGCTACCCTGAAATCGACGTGCGGCTCGGTCTCGCCGACCGCAACATCGACCTGATACAGGACGCCGTAGATTGCGTCATTCGCATGGGCACGCCGGAAGAGTCCAGTCTCGTCGCACGGCGTATCGGCCAGGCGCGCATCGTGACGTGCGCGTCGCCGGCGTATCTGGAGAAACACGGCACGCCCACCACGCTCGATGAGTTGAGTGGACACCACGCAGTCAACTATGTTTCCGCGCGAACCGGCAAGACGTTTCCGTTCGAATACGAAGTGAACGGTGAGATCGTCAAGGTCGCGATGAAAAGCGTGCTCGCGGTGAACGACGGCTCGGTCTATATTCGCGCGGGGGCGCTCGGCCACGGCATTATCCAGCCGTCGCGCTTCATGGTCGCGCATCTCATCGAGCGTGGCGTACTCAAGGAAATCCTCACGAACTACACGAGCCCCAGCACACCGCTGTCGATCCTTTACGCGCATCGCCGTAATCTGAGTTCGCGGCTGCGCGCATTCACCGAATGGGTGACGGAGCTCGTGCGCAACAACCCGGATCTGCGCATACCGGACGCTTGACGCCCTTCAGCGAAAAGCCCCTTGTGTCTCGCGACACAAGGGGCTTTTTTTCATTCAGACCGACAGCAGCAGTCAGATCCGGCTCAGGCGATCCGCTCTTCATTCGACGGATCGAACAACACCGCCTTCGACGTATCGAACAGCAGCGTCGTGTTCGTCAACGGCTGCGGGTTCGAAGCCGGGTGCACGCGGCTCACCACGCGCTTGCCGTTGACTTGCGCGAAGACGAGCGTGTCCGGACCGGTCGGCTCGATCACGTCGACCTTCACTTCGATCTGTTGCAGCCGTGCGTGGTCGCCGTGCGCGCCGCGCGCATCGGTAATGCGCTCCGGGCGCAAGCCGAGAATCACGTCACGTCCGACATGCGACTTGACCTTTGCCGAATCGAACGGCAGGTTCAACGCCGTGCGAGTGACGCCCGTATCCAGTTCGATGCCGACGCCCGCGCCCTGCTCGACGAGCTTGCCCTGGATGAAGTTCATCGGCGGCGCGCCGATAAAGCCCGCCACGAACAGGTTCGACGGCGAGTCGTAAATTTCCTGCGGGGCGCCGAACTGCTGCACAATGCCGTCCTTCATCACCGCGATGCGATCGCCGAGCGTCATTGCTTCGATCTGATCGTGCGTCACGTAGACGATCGTCGTGCCGAGACGCTGATGCAGCAGCTTGATCTCCGAACGCATCTCGATACGCAGCTTGGCGTCGAGGTTCGACAGCGGTTCGTCGAACAGGAACATCACCGGGTCACGCGCGAGGGCACGGCCCATTGCCACGCGCTGACGCTGGCCGCCGGACAGCTGGCCGGGCTTGCGATCCAGCAGGTGCGTGATCTGCAGCGTGTTCGACACACGGTCGACGATCTGCGCCTGCTCCTGCTTCGGCACCTTGCGAATGTTCAGGCCGAACGAGATGTTCTCGCGCACCGTCATGGACGGATACAGCGCGTACGACTGGAACACCATCGCGATGTCGCGATCTTTCGGCGACAGGTTGTTCACGGTCTTGCCGTCGATCTGAATCTCGCCTTTGGTCACGGTTTCGAGACCGGCGATCATGTTGAGCAGCGTCGACTTACCGCAGCCCGAGCCGCCGACGAGAATCAGGAACTGGCCGTCTTCGATGTCGATATTGACACCCTTCAGAACCGGCACCCCGTTCGGGTAAGTCTTGTACACGTCACGGATGGAAAGGCTTGCCATGCTGTGAATCCTCTTGTCTCTGGTACTGCTTGAAAACGTCTTGTCGGTGACGGCGGTGCTAGGTGCCTTTCATGCACGAAGCAGCCGCCGCGCTCGGATGGTCTAGCCTGGGTTCAACCCTTCACCGCGCCTGCCGTCAGGCCGCGCACGAAATAGCGCCCGGCGACGATGTAGACCAGCAAGGTCGGCAACGCGGCGATGATCGCGCCGGCCATGTCCACGTTGTATTCCTTCACGCCGGTCGAGGTGTTCACGAGGTTGTTCAGCGCCACCGTGATCGGCATGGAATCGACGCCGGAGAACACGATCCCGAACAGGAAGTCATTCCAGATCTGCGTGAATTGCCAGATCAGGCACACCATGAAAATCGGCAGCGAGACCGGCAGCAGGATCTTCGTGAAGATCGTGAAGAAACCCGCGCCGTCGATGCGCGCCGCCTTCACGAGTTCAGCCGGAATGCTGACGTAGAAGTTGCGGAAGAACATGGTAGTGAACGCGATACCGTAGATCACGTGCACGACCACCAGACCGGTCGTGGTGTTCGACAGGCCGAGAAAGCCTTCGAAACGCGCCATCGGCAAAAGGATCGCCTGAAACGGAATGAAGCAGCCGACCAGCAGCATCGTGAAGATCGGATCGGCGCCGCGAAAGCGCCAGTGCGTGAGCACATAACCGTTGAACGCGCCGATGATCGACGAGATCAGCACGGCCGGAATCACCATGCGCACCGAGTTCATGAAGAACGGCTGCATGCCGTCGCAGCGCACGCCGGTACACGCACCGCTCCACGCCTTGATCCAGGGCTCCACGGTCCAGTGCGAAGGCGGCGTAAGCAGGTTGCCGGTGCGCAACTGGTCGATGTCCTTAAACGACGTCGACAGCATCACGTACAGCGGAAACAGGAAGTACAGGGCAAACAGGACCAAGGCCGCGTAAATGACGGCACGGCTGATCGTCATCTTAGGCTGCATTGCGGGTGCTCCTCGATTCCAGATACATGAGCGGCACGAGCACGGCCACGACGGTTGCGAGCATCATCATCGACGATGCCGCGCCGACGCCGAGCTGCCCGCGATTGAACGAAAACGTGTACATGAAAATGGCAGGCAGCGACGACGAGGTGCCAGGACCGCCCGCCGTCAAGGCGACGACCAGGTCGAATGTCTTGATCGTGATATGGCAGAGAATCAGCAGCACTGAGAAGAACACCGGACGCATGCTCGGAATCACAATCTTGCGGTAGATGGTGGGCAGATTCGCGCCGTCCATCTGCGCGGCCTTGAAGATTTCACCGTCGACACCGCGCAGACCGGCAAGGAACAGCGCCATCACGAAGCCGGTGGACTGCCACACCGCCGCGATAACGACGCAGAAAATCGCCTTGTCGGGGTCGCCGAGCCAACTGAACGAAAAGCTCGTCCAGCCCCAGTCGTGGAAAACCTTTTCGAGGCCGATGCTCGGCGTCATGATCCATTGCCACGCCGTGCCGGTCACGATGAACGACAACGCCATCGGATAAAGAAACACGGCGCGCAGCGCGCCTTCATTGCGGATCTGCTGATCGAGCAGGATCGCAAGGAAGAGACCGAGGCCGATACAGATGCCGATGAACGGAATGCCGAACCAGCCGAGATTGGCTGCCGACGTCCAGAACACGTCGTTATCGAACAGTTCGCGATAACGGTCGAGACCGACAAATTCATAACGCGGCATCAGCCGCGAATTGGACAGCGACAGATAGCCTGTGATGGCGATAAAACCATAGACGAATACCAGACTGATCACGACGCTGGGTGCGAGCACCAGCTTCGGGATCCAGCGATCGGCAAGGGCCGCCATGGGCGACACGCGGCGGGCGGCGCTGGCCGTTTTCCCGTTTCCGCTGATAGAAGCAGTCACTACTCGACTCCTGCTGAAACTGTACCGCCTGGCCACTCGCATCGACGCACACGGCCAACCGGCAACGTGAGAACGTGACAAACGCGAAGCCGCAACGGCATAGGTGTGACTCTATGAAACCCAGAGTGAAACCGCTTGCATCGGGCTGCATCGGCTAAAGCGCACATCGCGCGACGCGAACCGATCCCTCAGCGGCGCGAAGCGGCGCGTCCGGTCCCGGACGCGCCGCTTCGCTACTTCACTTACTTGGTCTTCGCTGCCTTCGCGAGCGCCGCAACTGCGCTCTTCGAATCTTGCTGCGAGTTCATGAACTTCGTGACCACGTCGGAGATTGCACCGGCTGCTGCATCGGGTTGAGCCATGCCGTGTGCAAGCGACGGCACATAGCCGCCCGACTTGATCGCGACCTGTTCATCCGCATACGACTTCTTCGCGCAGTCGTCGAACTTCGCCATCGACACGCCCAGACGAACCGGAATCGAACCCTTGTTCAGGCTGAACTGTTCCTGGAACTCCGGCGACATGATGGTCTTCGCGAGCGCCAGTTGGCCCGGCGTTGCTGCCTTCTGGCCTTTCTGCTGGAAGAACACGAACGAGTCGACGTTGAACGTGTAAGCCTTTTCCGTGCCCGGCACTGCTGCGCACACGTAGTCCGAGCCCGACTTCTTGCCGGCGTTGGCGAATTCGCCCTTCGCCCAGTCGCCCATGAACTGCATGCCGGCCTTGCCGTTGATGACCATTGCCGTAGCCAGGTTCCAGTCACGGCCCGTGCGGCCCGCGTCGAAGTAGCCCTGGATCTTGCGGACCGTGTCGAACACGCCGACCATCTTGTCCGAAGTCAGCGTCTTTTCGTCGAGGTCGACCAGCGCCTTCTTGTAGAAGTCCGCGCCTTGCGACAGAACCACGTCTTCCCACAGCGTCAAGTCTTGCCACGGCTGGCCGCCCATCGCGATCGGCTGGATGCCTGCCGCCTTCATCTTGTCGGCCACGGCGAAGAACTCAGGCCACGTGGTCGGCACCTTGCCGCCCGCCTTGTCGAGCGCTGCCTTGTTGATGTACAGCCAGTTCACGCGATGCACCGAGAACGGCGCAGCGACGTAGTGGCCGTCCGCGTGCATGATCTTGTCGATTTCCGGCGGCAGATTCTTCTTCCAGTCGCCGGCGACGGAGTCGATCGGCACCAGCACGCCTTGCGAAGCCCAATCCTGAATCAGCGGGCCCTTGATCTGCGCAGCGCTCGGTGCGTTGCCCGAGATCACCTGCGTCTTGAGTGCCGTCATGGCAGCCGCGCCCGCGCCACCTGCAACCGCAAAGTCCTTCCACGTGTAACCCTGCTTCGTCATGTCGTCCTTGAGGACGCCGACGGCTTTCGATTCACCGCCCGAAGTCCACCAGTGCAACACTTCGACCGACTCGGCAGCTTGCACGGCCGAGACGCCACACATCAGACCTGCGGCGCACAAAGCGCCCATGATCGCGCGAAATTTCATTGCTTATCTCCTCCAGACACCTGAACAAAAAACAAATGGCCCCTGATGTCGCCAGGGTGCTGTGGTTGGTTCAAACAGGCAAAACACTGGGCGATCGAGCACGGTCGGGCGCATGCGCGAGGCATGTGCCGGCGGACCGATGTCCGGCCGCTGGAAGCTCAAGAGATGAGTGGTTCGGGATGCAACTGACTGTCTCCTCTTTTGATTTTTGCCTGCCCGCTTCGCGCGGCAGACTCGAGGTGCCTTGCACGTCAACCGAGGAATCTGCTTGCCGGCCCTGCACTGCCCGGCTTTCCGTAACGGCTGCCGGGACAGGCTGGCCTATGCCGGCACGCAATGTCCGTTAACATGCAGGGGACGCCTGCCGATTCGCGAAAACGCGCAACTGACCTGACAGCGCACGCTTTTTTCATCGAATTAGCGCTACCTCTTGATTTGGATTGTAGTTAAACTACAATTCAGTGTCAAAAAATATTTTATCGGACTACGGTCGCCTTTTTCACGGCAGTGAACGGTCAGCGCGGCGGCCCCAGGACATCGACGGAGACTCATGCAAACCGATTCAAGCTTCACCTTCGTTCTCTTCGGCGGAACCGGCGATCTGTCGATGCGCAAGATTCTCCCCGCACTGTATGAAGCGCACCGTGCGGGTGGCATGCTGGCCGACAGCGGCAAGATCGTCGCGGTGGCGCGCCATGCTGCGGATCGCGGCGAGTACATCCAATGGGTCAACGAGCACGTCAAGCCGCATGTGTCGAAGAACGGTGTCGACGAAACGGCATGGTCCAGCTTTCTCGAACGCATCGAGTTCGTGAAGATCGACCTGGGCAATCCGGAAGACTTCGCGTTGCTGCGCGATGCGGTGAAAGACCTGCCCGGCATTCGCGTGTTTTATCTGGCTACCGGTCCGTCGCTGTTCGTACCGATCTGCCGCGCGCTCGCGTCGGTGGGCCTTAACGAAAACGCGCGCATCGTGCTGGAAAAGCCGCTTGGCTACGACCTCAAGTCGTCGAATGCAATTAACGATGCGGTCGGCGAAATCTTCGCTGAAGAACAGATCTACCGTATCGACCACTACCTCGGCAAAGAACCCGTGCAGAACCTGCTGGCGCTGCGCTTCGGCAATGCGCTGTTCGAACCGCTGTGGCGCCGCGAGTGGGTGGAAAGCATTCAGATCACGATCGCGGAAGAACTCGGTGTCGAGGCGCGCGGCGATTTCTACGACAATACCGGCGCACTGCGCGACATGGTGCAGAACCATTTGCTGCAACTGCTTTCGATCGTCGCCATGGAACCGCCGCATTCGATGGACTCCGACTCGGTGCGCGACGAAAAGCTCCGCGTGCTGCGCGCGTTGAAGCCAATCAATCCGCTCGACATCGGCAAGGTCGCGGTGCGCGGCCAGTACCATTCCGGCGTGATTCGCGGCACCGCGGTCCCCGCCTATGCGACGGAACCGGGCGTGAAGCCGAACAGCACGACCGAAACCTTCGTCGCGTTGAAGGTCGAGATAGAAAACTGGCGTTGGGCCGGCGTGCCCTTTTTCCTGCGCACGGGCAAAAGGCTTGCGGACCGCGTCGCGGAGATCGTCGTGAACTTCCGTGCGGTGCCGCATTCGGCGTTGGGTGCTTCGGCGTTGCGCGCAGGCGCTAATCGTCTGGTGATCCGCTTGCAGCCGAACGAAACGATTCGTCTGTACTGTCTTGCGAAGCAGCCCGGCGAAGGCATGAATCTCGCAAGCGTCCACCTGGATCTCGCGTTCGACCAGTTCTTCCGCGAAGGGCAGATGGAAGCGTACCAACGCCTCCTGCTCGACGTGATCAACGGCCGTCTCGCACTCTTCGTGCGGCGCGACGAACAGGAAGCCGCGTGGCGCTGGGTCGAACCGATTCTGAACGAATGGAAGGCTTCGAACAAACCGCCGAAGCCTTATGCTGCGGGCACATGGGGTCCTGCCGCCGCGAGCGCGATGCTTGCGCAGCACGGCACCTGCTGGCTCGAAGAAGAGAACTGATTCGCGGCGGATTTTCGCAGCTCTAACAAAAAAGCAGCACGGAGGAGAAGTGATCGAGCTTCACGCTTTCGACGATCAACGCGCCCAATCCGACGCGTTGGCGAAGGCCGTAGGCGACGCGTTGCATGCATCGCTGGCCGCACAGACGGCAACGTCAGACGCCGGTATATCCGGCGCGTCCACAGCCGGTACGTCCACAGCCGGCGTGCGCCCGGCCCTGCTCGCCGTGTCCGGCGGCAGCAGTCCGCGCCCTTTCCTGCAGACGTTGTCCACCCAAAGCTTCGACTGGCCGCACATTGCGGTGACACTCGTCGACGATCGCTGGGTGCCCGAGACGGACAGCGCGAGCAACTCGCAACTGGTGCGCGCCACGTTGCTGCAGAACGCCGCGAAGAACGCGACGTTCTGGCCGCTCGTCGACACCTCGCAGGATCTGCACGCCCACGTCGCCGCGCTGAACGCCGACGCGCGTTTCGCCAACGTGCCCGACGTCGCGATACTCGGCATGGGCGAAGACGGCCACACCGCGTCGATCTTCGCTGATGCGCCTGAATGGGATCACGCCATCAGCACGACTGAGCGCTTCGTCGCCGTGCATCCCGGCAGCGCGCCGCATGCACGCGTGAGCTGGTCACTCTCCGCGCTCAAGGAAGTGAAGCACCTGTTTTTGCTGATTGCCGGACCGCGCAAGATGGACGTGCTGAACGCCGCCGCATCTTCGCTACAAAAAAATGCCATCTCGCAGTTGGCAAACGACAAGGGAGTGAGACTCGATGTCTACTGGTGTGCAAACTAAGGCTGTTCCGGGCGCGGGCCAGCACGCCGATGGACCGAGGCTGCTGGCCGACATCGGCGGCACGAATGCGCGCTTTGCGCTGGAAACCGGACCGGGCGAGATCGGCTCGGTGCACGTCTACCCGTGCGCGGATTACCCCGGCGTCGCTGAAGTTATCAAGAAGTACCTGAAAGACACGAAGATCGGCCGCGTGAATCACGCGGCGATCGCGATTGCGAACCCGGTCGACGGCGATCAGGTCAGCATGACGAATCACGACTGGAGCTTTTCGATCGAAGCCACGCGCCGTGCGCTCGGCTTCGACACGCTGCTCGTCGTGAACGACTTCACCGCACTCGCCATGGCCCTGCCCGGCCTGACGGATGCGCAACGCGTGCAGGTCGGCGGCGGCACGCGCCGTCCGAACAGCGTGATCGGCCTGCTCGGTCCGGGCACCGGCATGGGCGTGTCGGGCCTGATTCCTGCCGACGACCGCTGGATCGCGCTTGGCAGCGAAGGCGGTCACGCCACATTCGCGCCGGCCGACGAGCGCGAAGACATCGTGTTGCAGTACGCGCGCAAGAAATGGTCGCATGTGTCGTTCGAACGCGTGGCCGCGGGGCCCGGCATCGAAGTCATTTACCGTGCGCTGGCAGGCCGCGACAAGAAGCGCGTCGCGGCAAACGTCGATACCGTCGAGATCGTCAAACGTGCGTTGGAAGGCGAGCCGCTTGCGGCTGAATCCGTCGACGTGTTCTGCGGCATACTCGGCACCTTTGCGGGCAATATCGCGGTGACGCTCGGCGCGCTCGGCGGCATCTATATCGGCGGCGGCGTCGTCCCGCGGCTCGGCGAATTTTTCGCGCGCTCGTCGTTTCGCAAACGCTTCGAGGCGAAAGGCCGCTTCGAGGCATATTTGCAGAACGTGCCGACCTACGTGATTACCGCGGAATATCCGGCGTTTCTCGGCGTGTCCGCGATCCTCGCCGAGCAGTTGTCGAATCGCGCGGGCGGCAGTTCGTCGGCGGTATTCGAGCGAATCCGGCAAATGCGCGACGCGCTGACGCCGGCCGAGCGCCGCGTCGCCGATCTCGCGCTGAACCATCCGCGTTCGATCATCAACGACCCGATTGTCGACATCGCCCGCAAGGCCGACGTCAGCCAACCGACTGTGATCCGCTTCTGCCGCTCGCTCGGTTGTCAGGGTTTGTCGGACTTCAAGCTGAAGCTTGCGACGGGTTTGACCGGCACCATTCCGGTGAGCCACAGCCAGGTGCATCTCGGCGATACGGCGACGGACTTCGGCGCGAAGGTCCTCGACAACACCGTGTCGGCCATTCTGCAATTGCGCGAGCATCTGAACTTCGACCAGGTCGAACGCGCGATCGATCTGTTGAACGGCGCGCGGCGCATCGAGTTCTACGGACTCGGCAATTCGAACATCGTCGCGCAGGACGCGCACTACAAGTTCTTCCGCTTCGGCATTCCGACCATTGCGTACGGCGATCTGTACATGCAGGCCGCTTCGGCTGCGTTGCTCGGCAAGGGCGACGTGATTGTCGCCGTGTCGAAGTCGGGCCGCGCGCCCGAACTGCTGCGCGTGCTCGACGTCGCGATGCAGGCAGGCGCGAAGGTGATCGCGATTACGTCGAGCAACACGCCGCTCGCCAAGCGCGCGACGGTCGCGCTCGAAACCGATCACATTGAAATTCGCGAGTCGCAACTGTCGATGATTTCGCGAATTCTGCATCTGGTGATGATCGATATTCTCGCGGTCGGCGTGGCAATTCGCCGCGCAGTGCCGAGCGCGGACGTGGCGGAGACGGTGGCGAAAGCACGTCAAGGTGCCGACGACGACGCGACCGCAGTGCTCGACTGGCTCAGTCACGGCGCGGCTTCGTCGGCGCGCGACTGATGCCGGTTTGATCTTTGTATGAAGGCCGCGCCATGCCGTGGCCTTCGCCCAACTTCTGAAATCCGGACCGAAGCATTGCGTGTGCGAGTACGCGCTTCAATGGCGCGACTCGAACAACAAGCGATAATAGAAACTCCATCGCTCACGGCAAAGCACACCGATGATCATCCGTCCGCATCTCCATTGGTTCCGCATGTTGCTCGCCTGGCGCGGCTCGGTGCTTCCGCAGTTGCTTCCCCGGCTCTTCCTTATTTTCGCGATCTCGGTCGTTGCGGTCGCGGCGCACGATCATCTGCTGCCCATCTCGCTGAACCTCAACACGACTGCGCCGTTCTCGCTCATTGGGATCGCTCTCGCGGTGTTTCTCGGCTTTCGAAACAACGCCAGCTATGACCGCTGGTGGGAAGCGCGGAAGCTCTGGGGCCAATTGCTGAACGACGCGCGTTCGCTCGCTCGCCAGGCACTGACCTTGCGAACGACGCAGTTGCCGAAAGAAAACCTGGCCGAGTTTTTCGCCGCGTTGGGCGCGTTGCCGCACGCACTGCGCCATCAGCTTCGCAGGAGCGATCCGCGCGATGACCTCGCCGCACGCCTGCCGCCTGCGCTGTTCGAACGCGTTATGACATCGCGCTACAAACCGGCAACGTTGATGTTGATTCTTGGCGAATGGGTGCAGCGCGAGGCGCAAAAGGGCTCAATTGATGCGATGGCCGTACTCGCGTTCGACCGGAATCTGAATGGCTTGTCGGATGTGATCGGTGGGTGCGAGCGCATCGCGTCGACGCCGTTGCCGTTTGCCTACTCGGTGATGATTCACCGCACGGTGTACTTCTTCTGCGCGTCGTTGCCGTTTGGACTCGTCGACAGCATCGGCATTTTTACGCCGGTGTTCGCGGTGTTCGTCGCGTACACGTTCATGGCGCACGAAGCAATCGCGTCGCAAATCGAGGAGCCGTTCGGCACCGACGACAACGACCTTGCGCTGAGTACCATGTCTCTCATCATTGAAGACGCTCTGCGCGATATGCGCGGCGAACCCGCGGTCGCGCTGCCCGACCTGCAAGCCGAAAGCTACGCGCTAACCTGAGCGTTTCGATGAGGCAGCGGTTGTCCGCTCGCAGGTCTAGTCGTTGCCGACTGTTTCCGACAAACGCTTGAGCGTTGCCACACGCGCACCGATGATGTCGATGCGGCCGCGTTCGTCGACGACCGGCGTCGTCGCGTTCAGATACGCGGTCCACGCCTTCTGTGCGCGCGTCAGCGTGGGACGCGAGCGCGCCGGCATCTTTGCCTGCAGACGGCGATAGTAGCGATTCAGGTCGAACATAGCGTGTTCGCAGCGCGCGTCCGCACGGCAAGCGCGCAGACGGCCCGGAGGATCGCCGCCACCCGCACCCGCTTTCGCGACCGCACTGCGCAGCGCGAGAGCCCGGTCACGCACCGGCTGCAATTGCATATCGGCTTCGGCAAGCACATACATCGTGCCGCGCGTGGTGGCGAATACCGCCGCGAGCAGTTGAGTTTCCGCATCGCGCGAAGCCTGCCAGCTTGCCTGACTCTTTTCCCACTGCTTGCGCCGCGCCGGCGGCAACTCCGGCTGCAGCTGCTGCCATGCGTTGTCCATGGCGGTCTTCCAGCCGATACGCGCAGTTTCCATGCACTGCACCTGCCCCATCGTCGACGACATATCGCTGCGTGCCAGACAAGTGCGCATCGCCGCATCGATCGGATCGGCTGCGGCGACTTCCGCACGCGCGGCGAGCGGCGCGACGCCGAGCAGCAGCGCGCAGGTCAACGTGCGCATCAGCGCGCGCTGTGCCGCTCGCACCCAAGCCGACGCACGCGACTCGCGTCGCCGGCCTCGGTCGCTTCCGAGGAACGTCATGAAGCGCATTGTCAGACGCGTACGCAATCGACGAAATATTCGATGCGTCCGTTGATCATCTCGCCGACGAGCCCGTGAATGTCCGTGTGGAAACCCGGGAAACGCTCGTTGAATTCACGCGCGAATCGCAGATAGTTGACGATGGTCTTGTTAAAGCGCTCGCCCGGAATCAGCAACGGAATGCCCGGCGGGTACGGCGTCAACAGAATCGAGGTGACACGACCTTCGAGTTCGTCGATGGGTACGCGGTCGATCTCACGGTGCGCGAGCTTCGCGAACGCGTCGGACGGCTTCATCGCCGGCTCCATGCTCGACAGGTACATCTCGGTCGTGAGACGCGCAATGTCGTTCGCGCGGTAGACGCTGTGGATCTGCTGGCACAGGTCGCGCAAACCGACACGCTCATAAGTCGGATGCAGCGCGACGAAGTCCGGCAACACGCGCCATAGCGGCTGGTTGTTGTCGTAGTCGTCCTTGAACTGCTGGAGCTCGGTCACCATCGAATTCCAGCGGCCCTTCGTGATGCCGATCGTGAACATGATGAAGAACGAATACAGCCCGGTCTTCTCGACGATGATGCCGTGCTCGGCGAGGTACTTCGTCACGATCGCGGCCGGAATGCCCGTCTCACCGAAACCGCCGTCCATGTCCAGACCCGGCGTGACGATGGTCGCCTTGATCGGATCGAGCATGTTGAAGCCTTCGGCAAGCGGTCCGAAACCGTGCCAGGAATCGTTCGGGCGAAGCATCCAGTCTTCGCGCGAGCCGATGCCTTCGTCGGCGAACTGGTCCGGGCCCCAGACCTTGAAGAACCAGTCGTCGCCGTATTCCGTGTCGACCTTGGTCATCGCGCGGCGGAAGTCCAGCGCTTCCGCAATCGACTCTTCGACCAAAGCGGTGCCGCCGGGCGCTTCCATCATGGCCGCGGCCACGTCGCACGAAGCGATGATCGCGTATTGCGGGCTCGTCGACGTATGCATCAGATACGCCTCGTTGAAGCGGTGCTTGTCGAAGCGGCTGTTCTTCGAATCCTGCACGACGATCTGCGACGCCTGCGAAATGCCGGCCAGCAGCTTGTGCGTGGAGTGCGTGGCAAAGACCATTGCGCCGATGCGCGGGCGGCCCGCGCCGATCGCATGCATGTCCTGATAGAACTCGTGGAACTCGGCATGCGGCAGCCACGCTTCGTCGAAGTGAAGCGTGTCGAGCCACTCGCCCAACATTTCCTTTATCATCTCGACGTTGTAAATCACGCCGTCATACGTGCTTTGCGTGATCGTCAGAATGCGCGGCTTGAGGTCGGGATTTTTCGCCAGCGCTTCGCGTGCGAACGGATTCGCCTCGATCTTTCTGCGGATGTTTTCCGGCTCGAATTCCGACCGCGGAATCGGGCCGATGATGCCGAAGTTGTTGCGCGTCGGCGTGAGGAAAACGGGAATCGCGCCGGTCATCGTGATCGCGTGAAGGATCGACTTGTGGCAGTTGCGGTCGACCAGCACGATGTCGCCCGGCGCGACCGTGCCGTGCCAGACGATCTTGTTCGAGGTCGACGTGCCGTTGGTCACGAAGAACACATGGTCCGCGCTGAAGATGCGCGCGGCGTTGCGCTCGGAAGCCGCAACGGGGCCGGTGTGATCGAGCAGTTGACCGAGTTCGTCCACGGCGTTGCAGACGTCCGCGCGCAGCATGTTTTCGCCGAAGAACTGATGGAACATCTGGCCGAGCGGGCTCTTCAGGAACGCAACGCCCCCCGAGTGGCCGGGACAGTGCCACGAATACGAGCCTTCGTCCGCGTACTGCACCAGTTCCTTGAAGAACGGCGGCGCGAGCGAGTCCAGATAAACCTTGGTCTCGCGGATGATATGGCGCGCGACGAACTCCGGCGTGTCCTCGAACATATGGATGAAGCCGTGCAGTTCGCGCAGGATGTCGTTCGGCAAGTGGCGGGACGTACGCGTTTCGCCGTACAGGAAGATCGGAATGTCCGCGTTACGGCGGCGCACTTCCGTCACGAACGCGCGCAGCGCGACGATGGCGGCCGCCAGTTCCGGCGTTTCCCCTTCGACCACGACGTTTTCGACGTAGGGCAGCAACTCGTCGTCGTCGATGGAAAGGATGAAGCACGACGCGCGGCTCGACTGCTGCGCAAACGAAGTCAGATCGCCGTAGCTCGTCAACCCGAGCACTTCCGCGCCTTCTTTCTCGATTGCTTCGGCCAAAGCCCGGATGCCGGAACCCGAGATGTTCTCGGAGCGGAAATCTTCGTCGATGATGACGACGGGAAAACGGAACTTCATGGGCGATTCTCCAAAAAGAACGACCGCTGCACTGGATAGATTGCAGCGGTCACCCTGTGTACCTGGTGGGTCAATGCGCTGCCGACGTCACGTCTTCGGCAACGTGACCCCGTGCTGACCTTGATATTTGCCGCCGCGATCCGCGTACGACGTTTCACAAATCTCGTCGCTTTCGAAAAACAGCACCTGGGCGACGCCTTCGTTCGCGTAGATTTTCGCAGGCAAAGGTGTCGTATTTGAGAATTCGAGCGTGACGTGACCTTCCCATTCCGGCTCGAACGGCGTGACGTTCACGATGATGCCGCAGCGCGCGTAAGTGGACTTGCCGAGACACACGGTCAGTACCGAGCGCGGAATGCGGAAATACTCGACCGTGCGGGCGAGCGCGAACGAATTAGGCGGGATGATGCAGACGTCGCCTTTGAAGTCCACGAACGATTTCTCGTCGAAATTTTTCGGATCGACAATGGTCGAGTTGATGTTCGTGAAGATCTTGAATTCGTCGGCGCAGCGAATGTCGTAGCCGTAGCTCGATGTGCCGTAACTGACGATCTTCCGGCCGTCTTCGGAGACGCGAACCTGATCGGGCACGAACGGCTCGATCATTTTGTGCGACTCGGCCATGCGCCGGATCCACTTGTCGGATTTGATGGTCATAGGTGAACGCTGCTCGACGTGAATAACAGGAGTGTGACGGATAACAACCCGGCGCGTGCCGGGCACGTTGCGGCCGGTTGTCCCACTTTCAAGGCCGGGTTTTGCCGGTGCGCTCCGCAAGAAGCTGCCCGGGGCCGTACTGGCGATGACGCCGGCCGGCCGCCGCGGCGAAAGGCGCTTATTTTACGCGATCACGAGGATGGTGCCGCATATACGCGCCACTGATGAGCGCGAGGGAGCCGCCTGGGTTTGCTTTGATCCGCTCTCGTCCGCGTTTCGGCCGCTTCAGGCAGCCTGGCCACAGGCAGGGGCAACAGGGCAACTACGCGGTGATCCGTCATTGGCGGATCAAACCGCAAGCGAGTGCGGGACCCGCGCCATGCTGCGGATACGCGTAGGGATCGGTTGCGTCGTGATGGAGCAGCACCGCGCGTTGCAGGACCGAACGGATACCGTCGAGCGAGACGTCCGGGGCGACGATGAAGCCGGTTGCCACGCCGTTCGCGTCCGCATGAATGTTGCCGAGGTCGCCTTCGACGCGCGCACCCGCCTTCAGACGCTCGGCAGCCGGCGAGAACACCTGGCCCGCGCTGGAGCCGTCGGTTGCGTTGCAGTCGCCGCGCTCGTGAACCTGAAGCGCGTGATCGCTGTTAGGCGGCAAGCCCGCGAGATTGTAGGTAACCTGAACGCCGTCCGAGCGCTCGATGAACGTAACGAGGCCGCGCGCCTGATTGCCCACGGTGGGCAGCAACTGCGCGTCGGCGCGCTTTTCCTGTGGTCTCAGGAAAGCGCTGCACCCGCATAACAGCATACTGCTGGCAGTCAGAACGATGAAAGCATGCACCGCCTGCCAGTCGATTCGTTTTCCCATGCGATCCTCGTGCCGGCTGGCGGCCGCCCCTGCGGTTGCCGAGCCGAACCTGTGAAGTCGACATGATACCGCGAGACCAGGCGCAAATAGACGCCCCCGGCCCCCTTTCGCCCGTCGTTTGAAGGGCTCGTCAGGTGTTCTGCACGACGATGTTGGGAAACTTGGACGTCATGTCGCGGGCGCGCTCGGCGATATGAACCGCGACCTTCCGCGCGATCGTGCTGTAAATCTCCGCAATGCGCCCTTGCGGATCGGCCACTACCGTCGGCCGGCCAGAGTCGGCCTGCTCGCGGATCGCAATGTCGAGCGGCAGGCTGCCGAGCACGTCGACGCCATATTCCTTACCCATGCGCTCGCCGCCTCCCGAGCCGAAGATATGCTCTTCATGGCCGCAATTCGAGCAGATATGCATGGCCATATTCTCGACGATGCCGAGAATCGGAATGCCGACTTTCTCGAACATTTTCAGGCCCTTGCGGGCGTCGAGCAGCGCAATGTCCTGCGGCGTGGTGACGATCACCGCGCCGGTCACGGGCACGCGTTGCGAGAGCGTTAACTGGATGTCCCCGGTGCCCGGCGGCATATCGACGATCAGGTAATCGAGATCGCGCCAGTTGGTCTGCCGCAGCAGCTGTTCCAGTGCCGACGTAGCCATCGGGCCGCGCCACACCATCGGGTTGTCCTGCTCGATCAGAAAGCCGATGGAGTTGGCCTGCAGACCGTGGCCCGTCATCGGGTTCATGGTCTTCTCGTCCGGCGATTCGGGGCGCCCTTCGATGCCCAGCATCAGCGGCAGCGAGGGTCCGTAGATATCCGCGTCGAGTATGCCGACCGACGCGCCCTCGCTAGCCAGCGCCAGCGCGAGGTTAACGGCGGTCGTGCTCTTGCCGACGCCACCCTTGCCCGACGCCACGGCCACGATATTTTTAACATTCGGCAAGAGTTTCACGCCGCGCTGCACCGTATGCGCCGCGATTTCCTGCGACAACTGAATGTGCGTCTGCGCCACGCCCGGCACGGCCTGCAACGCGTCGGCGAACTGCTTGCGGATGGCCTCGAACTGGCGCATGGCCGGATAGCCGAGTACCACCGCGACGTTAACCGTGTCACCCTCCACGGCTACGTTTTTAATGTTCCTGGCTGCGGCATACGGCCGGCCGGTGTTGGGGTCAGTGACGGCTGCGAGGGCAGCGTCGACCAAAGCCCGATCGATACTCATTGACACTCCAAGGGAACACCTGCGGCGCGGCGCAATCGAAGCTTCGGCCACGCGCCGGAATTGCAAGAAATTGTTAGACAGCATTGCGAAAACCAGGCGTGCCGGGCACCCTTTGGGCCGGCGGTCGCCGTGGGGCCGCATCGCTGCGTGCGCCAGGCTTTATTGTAGTGGCTCACGTCGAGCGCTGCCGGAAGACCCTTCTTCATTGTCGGACCGGGACTGAAGAACGCGTGGGGTTTTCCGCCTGGCTTGCGTGTCCCTTGGGTTGTTCGCACTGTCGAGCAGTCTGTTCTGGTGCCGTGACGTTCGCCACGCAGGCTCTAGCGCCACGGACGCTTCACCCGCGCGCGTTACTCGCGCGCTTTATTCGCGTCATTCGCTTTACTCGAAAGGAATCAAAAATGAATGCAAAAATCACGACTCGCCTGGCCATTCTCGCCGTTTCGGGCTCCCTGCTCGCAGGTTGCGCCAGCCAGCAGGGCACTAACACGGCAGTGGGTACGGGCGTAGGCGCCGGCACCGGCGCGGCGCTGGGCGCAATTTTCGGCGGCGGCAAGGGCGCGGCTATTGGCGCCGGCGTCGGCGCAGCGGTGGGCGGCATCACCGGCTACAACTGGCAATCCATTCACAACAAGCTGTCGGGCGCCACCAAGGGCACGGGCACGCAGATCACCGAGCAGCCGGACGGCTCACTCAAGCTGAACATTCCGAGCTCCGTCACGTTCGACACCAACAGCTATGCGATCAAGCCGTCGTTCGCGCCGGTGCTGGATCAGCTGACGCAAACGCTGCAGCAGAATCCGGAAGTGATCGCCCAAGTGGTCGGCCACACCGACAGCACGGGTCAACCGGCTTATAACCAGACGCTGTCGGTCAATCGCGCGCAAAGCGTGACCGGCTATCTGGCGCAACGCGGCGTCGCGCCGCAGCGTTTGTCGGCACAAGGCATGGGCCAGAACCAGCCGATCGCCGACAACAACACCGAAGCCGGCCGTGCAGCAAACCGTCGCGTGGAAATCTATCTGCGCGCCACGGCTCAGCACACGACGCAATAACAGCAACGCACGATTGAGCAGGGGAATTGGGGCCGGAGATTCGCAGCACCGGGCTGACCGGCGTTGCCGATTCAGTTATCCGGTGGCCGGCAGCCTGATGCTGAGCCGGCTGTAAAAACGCCGCGCGGAAAATCTCTCGCGAGGACGAAAAAATTTCGAACTCTCCCGAAATTCCGCTGTCTGTCTTTACGGTACGTGGCTGGCGAAGCCGCCGCGTCACCATTCTCCTCTTGTCGTTGTTGCTCCGGGGTTAATCGCCCCGGTTTTTTTTGGGCGCTCGCTTTTCGCAGTGCCCGAGGCAGCGCGGCATCTGCGCGCCCGCGCGAGCCACGCCCGCAGGCGCCTGCCCTGCTAGAATCGACCTTTCGTCCCACCGCAGGCTCCCACCATCCTTATGTCAGCACCCGCAACCGATCTCACTGCAGGCGCGCCGTCGGCCCGCCGCCAGGTTCTCGTCACGTCGGCCCTTCCTTATGCGAACGGGCAAATCCATATTGGCCATCTGGTTGAATATATCCAGACGGACATCTGGGTCCGCACGCTGCGAATGCACGGGCACGAGGTCTATTACGTGGGCGCCGACGACACACACGGCACGCCGGTCATGCTGCGCGCGGAACTGGAAGGTTTGACGCCGAAGCAGCTGATCGACCGCGTCTGGCAGGAGCACAAGCGCGACTTCGACAGCTTCGGGATCTCGTTCGACAACTATTACTCGACCGATTCCGAAGAGAACCGCGTCCTGAGTGAGAACGTGTATCTCGCGCTGAAGGAAGCGGGTTTGATCGACGCCCGCGATATCGAACAGGCGTACGACCCGGTCAAGGAAATGTTCCTCCCGGACCGCTTCATCAAGGGCGAATGCCCCAAGTGCGGCGCGAAAGACCAGTATGGCGACAGCTGCGAAGTGTGCGGCTCGACCTATCAGCCTACCGAGCTCGTCAATCCGTACTCGGTGGTCTCGGGCGCCACGCCGATTCGCAAGACATCGACGCATTACTTCTTCCGCCTGTCCGATCCGCGCTGCGAGAATTTCCTGCGCGCGTGGGTGGGCGGCCTCGCCCAGCCGGAAGCGACCAACAAGATGCGCGAGTGGCTGGGCGACGCCGGTGAAGCGAAGCTCGCCGACTGGGATATTTCGCGTGACGCGCCGTATTTCGGCTTCGAAATTCCGGGCGCGCCGGGCAAATACTTCTACGTGTGGCTGGATGCGCCGGTCGGCTACTACGCGAGCTTCAAGAACCTCGCCCAGAAGCGCGGGCTGGACTTCGACGCGTGGGTTCGCCCGGGCTCGAAGGCCGAGCAGTATCACTTTATCGGCAAGGACATTCTGTATTTCCACACGTTGTTCTGGCCGGCCATGCTCGAATTTTCGGGCCACCGCACGCCGACCAACGTGTTCGCGCACGGCTTCCTGACCGTGGACGGCGCGAAAATGTCGAAGTCGCGCGGCACTTTCATCACTGCGCAAAGCGTGATCGACACCGGCCTGAACCCGGAATGGCTGCGATACTACTTCGCGGCCAAGCTGAACAGCACGATGGAAGACCTCGACCTGAATCTCGACGACTTCCAGGCGCGCGTGAACAGCGATCTGGTTGGCAAGTACGTGAACATCGCGAGCCGCGCCGCCGGCTTCCTGATCAAGCGCTTCGACGGCCGCGTGCAGGACAGCGCGATGCAGCACCCGCTGCTCGCGTCGCTGCGCGCCGCCGTACCGCAGATCGCCGCGAACTACGAAGCTCGCGAGTACAACCGCGCGCTGCGCCAGACCATGGAACTGGCCGACGCGGTCAACGCCTACGTCGACACGGCGAAGCCCTGGGACCAGGCGAAAGATCCGGCCAATGCCGTCGCGCTGCACGAAACCTGCAGCGTGAGCATCGAGGCGTTCCGCCTGCTGTCGCTTGCGCTCAAGCCCGTGCTGCCGAAGCTCGCGGAAGCGGTTGAAGCGTTCCTCGGCATCGAGCCGCTCGTGTGGGCCGACGCGAATGTACCGCTCAGTTCGGCGCGCCCGATCAACGCGTACAAGCATTTGATGACGCGCGTCGACCCCAAGCAGATCGAAGCCTTGCTGGCAGCCAATCGCGACTCGCTGCAAGCCACGCCGGAAGCGGGTGCGCCGGCTGCGGACGCGAAGGCGAAGTCGAAGGCCGCAAAGGCTACCCCTGCGGACAAGGACGACACGCCCGAAGTCATCTCCATCGACGACTTCGCGAAGATCGATCTGCGTGTCGCAAAGATCGTCGATTGCAAGGCGGTCGAAGGTTCGGACAAGCTGTTGCAACTCACGCTGGACGTCGGCGAGGAGAAAACGCGCAACGTATTTTCCGGCATCAAGTCCGCGTATCAGCCGGAGCAACTCATCGGCAAGCTAACGGTGATGGTCGCGAACCTCGCGCCGCGCAAGATGAAGTTTGGCCTGTCGGAAGGCATGGTGCTGGCGGCGTCGGCGACCGACGAGAAAGCCGAACCTGGCCTCTACGTGCTGGAGCCGCACAGCGGCGCCAAGCCGGGCATGCGTGTGAAGTAACGCGCAAGCGCATACGTACGCACACACCCGCAACACGGTTAGCTGCAACAAGCAAAACGGCACGCTGTAAAAGGCGTGCCGTTTTTTTGCCTGCACTTTCATGCGCGGCGCATTGCGCTCCTCAAGACAGCAAGAGTGGCCAGAAGCAGATCACCACTTGATGCGGTCGTAGCGCCGCGTGTATAGCAGCTCGATCCCGTCGAATGTGCCGCCATAGGCCGCGACGGACCAATAGCGCGTCAGGTTGACGGTCGCCTTGACTGCGTTGCTCGCCGACTGCAGCCCCTGCTCATAGCCGATCACGAGCCATTCGTTGATCGCCTTCGACACCATCACGACCTGCGGGTCGGTCAATCCGACTTCGCTGCGGCCAATCGAAAACTCGTCGAGACCGAAAGTCTGCGCGATCCGCTTGCCGCTCGCACTGCCGAGCAACGCGAGCGCGGTCGTCATCGTGCTCTGCTGGCCGAGGTTGTTGCCCTGATCGGTGCCATGGCCAAAGAGCAGCCACGAGAGTTTTTCGTTATCGGGCACGTTCGGCTCTGACACGAGCTTCGCGACCGGGAAGTTCACGGTGCCCGTGACCGAGACGCCCGCTTCCACCTGCTGATTGCGGCGCATCGCCAGAATGTTGATGCCGGGGTTGGCGACCGGTCCGTTGAACGTGAAGAAGCCGCTCTCGATATTGAGCTTGCGGCCGAACGCGGTGTACGTGGAGCCTTGCGTCACGCGCACGTTGCCGACCGCGCGCAGCGGCAGGTTCGGCGCGCTCATCGCCGTGATGGTGCCGGTCAGGCCGAGGTCGGCCCCTTGTCCGCGAAACCGGAAGTTGTTGCCCAGGTTGATGTCGATGTTCGCACGCGGAGCAAATGGACCGACCGGCTTATTGCTGCCCGGCACCGGTCGCGGCCGCTCACCAGCCACCGTGCCGTCCGGGCGTACGACCACCACGTCGTCGCCGAGCTTGGGCGCGGATTGCTCCGGCAGGTCGAACAGCGCGTGGTCGACGGTAAACTTGCCGTTGATCGCCATGCCGCCCTGCGCGCCCGCGTTGGCGACGCTCGCGCTGCCCGTCAGCGACAGATTACGATCCGGCGCCGCAAAGAGTTCGAGTTTGTCCGCGACGATGCTCGCAGTCAGGTCGGGCTCCGCTCCGTCCAGACGCACCCGGCCGGTTGCGCGCAACGTCCCGCTCGCGCCGTGGAATTCGACCTGCTCGAAGTCGACGAGGTTGTGCGACAGCGCGACCCGTACGACGCCGTCCTTTAACTGCACGCCCTGGTCGACAAGCGTGGCGGAAAGCCCGTCGCCGAGCAGCGAACCCGTCAGGTTAGGCTTGGCGACGGTGCCGCCAAGCGCGAGCTTCAACGCGAGGTGGCCGTCGAGCAGATAGCTCGGCCCGAACAGCCCGCCGGTCGTTTTCAGCGACGGCACATTGGCGTTGACATTGCCGGTAAGCGCGCCCTCTTCGTTGACGCTCAGGAAGCCGTCGCGCTCAACCAGCGTGGTGTGCGCGTCGGCGTCGATCACGCCGATGCGGCTCGCCTGCGCATGCACCGTCGCGTTCAGATGATTGCCGCCGCTGAACTCGGCGCGCGCGGCGATATCGGAAATACCCAGCGACGCCAGCCCGCGGCCAATCTCGACGGTGACGTCGCCGCTCCGGCGACGCAACTGGATATGGCCGCTCGCCGTGGTGCCGAGCGCAAAGTCCCAGTCGCCGTCGAATATCAGATCGGTCTTGACGGCCGGCGGCGTGCCGGTGATCTCGCGCCGCAAGTCCTGCAGCCGCGCCACGGAAATGCCAGTCAGGTTGCCCGCCGACTGAACCTTGCCGTGGTCGAAAGAGAACGACTTCAGGCTCAACACCGCGCCTTCGAGCGTGAGCCGTGTCGCGCCGAGCGTCAGGCGGCGCGGCCCGGCGCTCACGGCAAGCGGCGACTCGAGATTCAACGCGGGCGTGCCGCGGTTTTGCAGACGTGTCACCGTGCCGTCCCAGCGCGTGCCGTCGCGCGCCTCGGTGAGCTTGCCGTTGGCCGCCAGCGTCAGATCCAGGGGGCGATCCTGCAGCTTGCCGGTGGCCGCGGCTTCGAGCGAGTGACTGGCGCGCGTGCCGGTGAGACGCGCGGTGAGCGTGGCGAGATCGACGCCGCCAGCGCTCACGTTGCGCGCGTCTGTCGTGAAGACGAGCGCGCCGTTCGCGCCGTCGCGCAGTTCGGCGTGACCTTCTGCATGACCGATACGGTTGCTGCTCAACACGACGCTGTCGGCCTTGTAGTTCAGCACCACGTTCGGATGCTCGAACGAGCCGGTGAGGTCGCCGTCGGCGGCGACGAGCCCGGCGAGGCCGAAGCCGAGGCGCTCGAGCGCCGGTGCGTCGATATGAAAGCGCAAGCGGTCGCCGCGTGCGCCGAAGCTCCCTTGCAGATCGACCTGGTTGCCCGCCACCGAAAGGTTCGCGCGGCTCGGCAAAATCCGCGAGCCCGCAAGTTGCACCGTGCCGCCGCCGGTCAGCGGCAGGCCGTCGTAGACACTTGGACCCAGCTTGAACTCGGCTTTGGTGGTGAAAACGGGCGCGAGCATGCCGGTCGCGGTCAGCGTGCCGTTGACTTTCGCCTCGATCTTGCGCGCTGGCGGCGCAGCGCGCTTCCGCGCGGGTGTCTTGCGCTCGATCACCTCTTTCTTCACGACGGCCTTGCCTGTGTTCTTCACGGCCGCCGCGGCCTTGTCGGCCGGAGCTGCGCTTTTGGCGCCGGCCGTGCTGCCGGCTTGCGCCGCGGCCTGCGCGGACAGCCGGCCCTTCGCCTCGCTCTGCGGCACTGCAGGTCCGTTGACTGGCGCGCGAGACGGCATTTGCGAGGCCAGCGTCAACGGATCGAAATCGGTGAGTTGCGCCTTCAGGTTGTAGCTGGAATTCGCGTCGTGCTTGAGGGCGCCGGACAGATCGATGCGGCCTTTGCCCGACGAGATACGCACGTCGTTGAAGCTGAGCCGCGCGGGGTCCATGGTCAGTTTGCCCTGCGCGCGCAGCGCCGCTTTGGGATCGGCCAGATCGAGCGTGACGGTTTGGATATCGTCGTTGAGCCTGATAGCGATCGGGCCGGACAGCTGCGTGGGCCGCACCGTCGCCTGAAGCGCGTTCAGGTCGAGACCGGCGACCTGCAGATCGAACTGGCCGCGCTTGCCGCTGAGCGCGCCGCTGCCGGTCAGCGTGGCGCTCTTCACGAGGCGTACGGCAAGATTCGAAATGCGCTGCGCGCTCGCGTCGAGGCGCACGTCGGCGTTGGCGTCGATGAGCGGCAGCAGGTGTTGATCGATCGCGCCGGGACGTGCGTTGACAATCGAGATATGGCCCGCCACTGCCAAACCGCCGGCGCTCTTGCCGGCCGTGTGCGGCTGGCTGGCGCCCGTGGAATGTCCTGCGGTTGCGCCTTGTGCGGAGTTCAGCGAAGTCGTTACGCTGGCTCCACTGGCTCCCCTGGCTCCACTGGCCCCGCTAGCCCCACTAGCCGCGCTCGCCCCAACCCCGCCCGCCTCCTGCCCCACCGGCTGCAGCTCCGCCCTCACGGCGAGATCGGCGAGCGGCGCGCCCGGCGCAAACGCCTGCGGATTGACGTGATCGAACGTCAACGTTGCGCGTTTGAGCGGCACCTCGCCGAACGGCGTCGCCTCGACTTGCGCGTGGCCGGCGAGCTTCATCCCGCTCGCGTCGAGCTCGGCGACGAGATTGGCCAGCGTGCCGCTCAGATGCCCGCCCACCTGCACGGCTTCTTCGTTGACCTTGCCCGAATAACCCACGTCGCCGGTCAGTGGAAACGGCCGCACGCCGTCGAGCTTTGCAGACGCCGTCACCGCGCCGAACGGCGTCTCTAGCCGCTCGACAGCGGCCTCGTGGTGACGGCCGTCGCTGCGTCCATGGAAAGCGAAGTGAGAAAACTCCGTTGTCGACGTGCCCTGGTGCAACAACAGCTTGTCCACTTGCACGTCGCGGATTTCCAGCTGCATCGGCAAGCGGAGATCTTGCGGGAGCTTCAGCGGCTCGCTGCTGCTCGACGGCGAGGCGCCGATGCGCGCGTCCACGGTGCCCACGTGCAGATAGTCGATCGTGAAACGCCACGGCTCGCGCATGAGCGCCCAACGGCCCGACACACGGTCGATCTGGATGTCCGTGCCGCTGCCGTCCAGCGCGCGCCAGCGCACTTCGCGCAGCCGCACGCCGTTCGCGAGCGCTCCGCTTTCCAGCGTGCCGCTCAGCTTGCCGCCCAGCAACTTGACCGCCGCCTGCCATGCATAGGCGGTGCCGCGTTCGGTGGTGAGCGCGCCGTACAGCAGGCCCAGCGCCAACGCGACGAGCAACACCAGCACCACGACCAGCGCGGCGAGCGTTTTCAACAGCAGGCGGCCGGCGCGGCGGCGCTTCGCCGGCGGCGGTTCCGGCGGTCCGGGCGGTTCAGCGCCCGGCGGCGGGTTGCCGGGCGGCTGCACGGGAGGTTGGGCGGAAACGTCCGTCGTCATGCGTGGTTCGTGTACAAGGAGGTGCGCATCAGAAGGCGATACCGAGCGTCAGATAGGGCCGCACACTTCTGTTGCGGATGCCGTATGCCACGTCGACATTGACCGGGCCCACCGGGCTGCGCCAGCGCGCGCCGACGCCCACGCCCGGGAAAAAAGTTTTCTCGCCCCAGGTGTCCGTTGCTGTGCCGACGTCGAAGAAGGCCGCCGCACCCCAGTCGTGCGTGAACCAATGCTGGTATTCCGCCGAAGCCGTAACCAGATATTTAGTCGGCAATACCGAACCCTGAACGTTGTTACCAATGCTCTGGTAGGAATAGCCGCGCACCGAGTTCGAACCGCCCGCACGAAACAGCAGCGAAGCCGGAATGCCGCTCGAACTGCCGCTCGTGAATACGCCGCCGAGCTCCGCGCGAAACACCATGAGGTCTTCCTTGCCGATCGGCAGGTACTGCTGGCCACGCGCGTAGCCGCGGATGAACGTCTGGTCGGTGAGCACACCCTTTACCGCGAAACCGGCCTCGACGTGGATCAGGTTGCCCTTGCGCGGGAACAGCGGGTCGTCGGTATTACGCCGGGTCCACGACCACGACGGCACCAGCGCGCGGCTCGTGGTCGGCTCGCCCACGTTCTGGTCGAGCCGGTCCTGATAGAACAGGATCGCATACGTGTAGTCGATGAACTGCGAAGTGCGAGTACGCTGCACACCACCGCGAATGCTGTAGATACGCGTGTCGGAAACGTCCGTGGTCGTGTAGGACGCCAGCACACTATTGGTCCACCCCCGATGTCCCGGCGGCATGGCAAGTTGAACCTGGCCGTACTGCTGGACCTGATCGACCCGGCCGTCGATGGTGAACGGCCACGCCTTGCCGAACGTGTTCAGATACGAGTACGCGCCTTGCACCAGCGCGCCGTTGTCGGTCGAATAGCCGACGCCGCCGCGAATGCTGTTGTACGGGTACTCCGACACCTTCACATGCAGCGGCGTTTCGACCGGCTTTGCCGGATCGCTGTCCACGTCGATCGCGACGCTCGCGTAATACGGCGTGTTCTGCAACTGCCGCTGCAATTCGGTAATGCGCTGCACGTCGTAGACGTCGCCCACCGAAATCGGATTCACATTCTCGACGATCTGTTCCGGATAACGCCGTGTGCCCGACACGTCCAGCTTGCCCATCGTGAAGGTAGGTCCACTTTCATACGCGACGGACAGCGTGGCCTCGTGCGTACGTGGATCGACGCGCGCCTCGGCGTGATAGATCTTCGCGCCCAGATAGCGGCGCGCCTGCAACGCCTTCAGCGACGCGTTCTTCGCGTCGTCCCAGCCGGCCTGCGAAAACGGGTCGCCCTCGTGCAGCGAAAATGCAAAGCGCGCGGCGTTTTCCTGCGCTGGGTCCTCAGTCAGCACCGGGCCGCGGAACGACAGGGAAATGGAGGTAATGACCGTTTGCGGGCCGGGATCGACGTTGACGGTCACATGCCTGGTTTTCTCGACAGTACGCACGTCCGTGCGCACGATCGGAGTGAAGTAACCTTGCGTGGCGGCCAGATCGCGCACCTGCTGGGGCGTGGCCGTGATCAGAAACTCGAACTGGTCGTCGCTGATGTCGGGACGCTTCGCGAACCGCGCAATGTCCAGGTGTTCTTCCAGCAGCTTGCGCAGTGAGCGCGGCGATGCTTCGACATCGACCTTGTAGCTCGCCGCCGCGCGCGCCGCGTATGCGGGACCGCCAGCCAGCGTCAGCATCAGGATGCCGAGGGCGAGCCACGCGCGCAGCCAGCGCCGCATTGGCGTACGCATTGACGTAGAAACGCCGCGGCCCCCGCCGGCTTTGCTGCGCCGCCCGCGCGGCTGTTGGATCGCACACCCCGCCAAACAGGACCTCCGGCCATGGTTGATGAATTTTGTCGTTCGGGCGCAGTGCCGCCGAAGCTCGCTATTTGACCACATCGGCGGCGCCGCGCTATCTCTAAACGCGCCCGCCAACGCCCGCGCGGCGCATGGCACGAGGCGCACGCGCCCGCCTTTGACGCGCTGCGCGGCGCGCGGGTTCCGGCTGTCCGCGCCGGACGCAATTTCGCAGACGATGCGTCAGCCGCCGGCTCGCTTTTTCGACCGCGCGCGGCGCATGCGCTAAAATTGCGGAATAGCAGCGGCAGCCGTGCGAAGACCACCGCGGCAAAGCCGCCATTTGCCCAACCACGCCCCAACCACGGACGTCGAGCCATGTATCAATCGGACATCACCCAGTTCCTGAACCAGCTCAAGCAGCAGAAGCCCAACCTGGAAGCCGAGCAACGTCGCGGCCGGGCCTTGCTGTGGGACAAGCAGCCGATCGACCTGGAAGAGCGCGCCGAGCAGAAAGCTTCGCGCGTCGAACAGACGCCTTACTCGTACTACCAGAACTTCTGAGCGGCTCCCCGCAACCAATGAATCCCGCCAACGAGGCACACGGCGCGCCGCCGGCTCCGTCCGACGCCGCGCTTGCCACGCCCGCCACCGATTCGACGCCCGACACCGTCGACGGCATTGCTTTCGCACGCCTATACGGCGAGCCGCTCTTCAAGCTGCCGACCGACCTGTATATCCCGCCGGACGCGCTCGAAGTGTTCCTCGAAACGTTCGAGGGCCCGCTGGATCTGTTGCTGTACCTGATCCGCAAGCAGAACTTCAACGTACTCGACATTCCGATGGCGGATGTCACGGTGCAATACCTCGGCTATGTCGACCAGTTGCGCCAGACCAATCTCGAACTCGCGTCCGAATATCTGCTGATGGCCGCCATGCTGATCGAGATCAAGTCGCGCATGCTGCTGCCCGTCAAGAAAGCCGACAGCGGCGAGGAAGCCGAAGACCCGCGCGCGGAACTGGTGCGGCGCCTGCTCGAATACGAGCAGATGAAGCTCGCCGCGCAGCGCATCGACCAGTTGCCGCAACTCGGGCGCGACTTCCTGCGCGCCGAGGTCTATATCGAGCAAAGCATCACGCCGCGTTTTCCCGACGTGAACAGCGAGGACCTGCGCGCCGCCTGGGCCGACGTGATCAAGCGCGCGAAGCTCGTCCAGCATCACAAGATTTCGCGTGAAGAACTGTCTGTGCGCGAGCATATGAGTTCGATCCTGCGGCAACTGCAGAACGCGCGCTTCGTCGAATTTTCCGACCTGTTCGATACCAGCAAGGGTGTGCCGGTCGTGGTGGTCAACTTCATCGCAATGCTCGAGTTGTGCCGCGAATCCCTCGTCGAAATTACTCAGGCCGAGCCGTTCGCACCTATCTACGTGCGCCTCGCCTATTTGCCGGCCTGAAGCGAAAACCGGTTGCGGCGCAGCGGGCCGGGCTTCATGCTCCAAAAAACGGCCGATCAGGCCTCGTTTCGGTGCGTCCGGCGGCCAAATCCACTACAATCCCGCGCTCCGAACCTGTCATTACCAGTGAGGCGGCGGGCCGCGCAATCGCCTGAGGCCTTTGCGTCAACCCAGTCTCGCGCCGCGCGAGGAATCCCTGTCCGATCATGAAAGTCATCAGCTCGATCCATGAATTGCGCGACCAGTTGCGCGGCCAGAATCGCACTGCCTTTGTGCCGACCATGGGCAATCTGCACGAGGGCCATCTGTCGCTGATGCGCCTCGCGCGCCAGCACGGCGATCCGGTGGTGGCGAGCATCTTCGTCAATCGTCTGCAGTTCGGGCCGAACGAGGATTTCGACAAATATCCGCGCACGATGGAAGCGGACATCGAAAAGCTGCAGAAAGAAAACGTCTACGTGCTTTTCGCGCCGACAGAACGCGACCTCTATCCCGAGCCGCAGGAATACCGGGTACACCCGCCGCACGATCTGGGCGACATTCTCGAAGGCGAATTCCGGCCGGGCTTTTTCCAGGGCGTGTGCACCGTCGTGATGAAACTGATGTCGTGCGTGCAACCGCGCGTGGCGGTGTTCGGCAAGAAGGACTACCAGCAGTTGATGATCGTGCGTCGCATGTGCCAGCAATTCGCGGTGCCGACCGACATCATCGCGGCTGAGACGGTGCGCGATACCGACGGTCTTGCGCTCAGCTCGCGCAACCGCTATTTGCAGCCGGACGAGCGCACCGAGGCGCCGATGCTGGCCGCCGAGCTCAATCGCGTGCGCGACGCAGTGCTCGCAGGCGAGCGCGACTTCACGGCGCTGGAGCGCGCGGCGATGGCGTCACTGACCGCCCGCGGCTGGCAGCCTGACTACATCGCAGTGCGCAAGCGCTCGAATCTGCTGCCGCCGGGTCCGCAAGACGCGAACGCGGAACTCGTCGTGCTGGCCGCCGCCAAGCTCGGTGCGACCCGTCTTATCGACAACCTCGAAATCTGAGCCGTCTGGAACACTATGCAACGCAACATGCTGAAGTCGAAGATTCACCGCGTCGCGGTCACGCACTGCGAACTGCACTACGAAGGTTCGTGCGCGATCGACGAAGACCTGCTCGAAGCGGCGAACATCGTCGAAAACGAACGGATCGACATCTGGAACATCAACAATGGTGAGCGCTTCTCGACCTATGCGATCAAGGGCGAGCGCGGCAGCGGCATGATTTCGTTGAACGGCTCGGCCGCGCGGCGCGCGCAACTGGGCGACCTGGTGATCATCGCGGCCTTCGCGGTGGTCGACGAAGCGGAGTTGAAGGCAGGCTGGAAGCCCGACCTCGTGTTCGTCGACGAGAACAACAAGATCAAGGGCAGCCGCGATCACGTGCCGACGCAGGCCTGGAATTGACCGACGCGCTTGCCTGAGTTCTTTGTAACGGAGCTCAGCTTGGCTGGGGGTTGCCACCCCCGGCTCGGCGCCACGCCCTATCGAAGCGGGCGGACATGCCGCCTCGCGGTGGGGGCGCTGATGGCGCGGAATTCCGCCTGATCGCTACGGCTGGCTCCCGTGCTCAGGGCAGTTCGGGTACGCTCACGTCAGCTGTAACGTTGCGAAGCCGGCGCAAACCTCACCAACACCCCGCCCTCACCCCTTCTTACCGGCGCCATTCGTCCACTCGATGATCGGCTGCCACTGCTCCAGATCCTTTTCCACGCGGCTTTTGGCGACGTCCCACAAGGTGAGGCCGTGGGCCGCCAGCTGCACGTAGTTCTGCGTGTCGCGCAGATAGCCGAGCACCGGCAGCTTCAGCCCCTCGACGAAACGGTGCAACTGCTCAGCCGAACGCGTGCGCGAATCGACGCGCATCCCCACCACGCCAATCTCGATCGCACCTTTCCTGACCGCTTTTTCCTTCGCGAGACGCTCCAGAAATTCCTGCGTAGCCAGAATATCGAACATCGACGGCTGCAGCGGCACGATCACCTTGTCGGCCAGATCCAGCGCGATATTCATGCGATTGCCGTGCAAACCCGCCGGGGTGTCGATGATCGCGTGCTCCAGGCCCTTTGGCGGTTTGGCGGGCGTCTCGGGGTTGACTTCCCATGTTTCGATGGCCGGCAGCGTGTCCGGCCGCAACGACAGCCACGCATGCGCGGACTGCTGCTTGTCGAGATCGGCGAGCGCCACCCACTCGCCGGTTGCGGCGAAATAGCCGGCCAGATTGGTCGACAGCGTGCTTTTGCCCACGCCGCCCTTCGGATTCGCCACCACGATTACCGTCATGAATACTCCCGGAATGAAGCCAGGACGACGCCGGCCGGTCCGCCGCATTCTGCCCTGAACCTTCTGCTTTTGGTTTGTACCTGTTGTCATGTCGGCGCCCCGACTTGCACCGATTCGAGTCCGTGCGCCGATCCAGCCGTTGATAATATCGACAAATGCAGCGAGGCCGAAGCCCCCGAACGGCTAATCGGTCGCCTTGCATCGCCGATTTAACCTTTCCAGGAAGCTAATCCAATGAGCAAACTCCGGCCGGAATACACCGTGGAACGACTGCACGAACGCCAGAAGGGCAAGCTGCCAGGCTTGCTGGGCGTGCATGTGCTGTCGCTGGACGAGGGCGCGCTGACTGCGGAATTGACCGTGCGGGAAGAACTGCTCGCACCGAACGGCTTTCTTCACGCAGCGACGGTAATCGGTCTCGCGGACACCGCTTGCGGCTATGCGTGTCTTGCTCACCTGCCGGAAACGGCACGCAATTTCACGACAGTCGAGCTGAAAAGCAACTTTCTCGGCACGGCGACTGAAGGCACGATCCGCGCGGTGGCGAAGGGCGTGCACCTTGGCCGCAGCACACAGGTTTGGGATGCGACCGTCACCGGTCCCGACGGCAAGACGATCGCCCTGTTCCGCTGCACGCAGATCGTGCTGTATTGATAGAACCGCGGGACATCGCCAACAGCGCGACGCGAAGTCCGCTTCTCCACGATAGTTCTTCGCAGAACGCGATCGCGACGCGGGCGAGTCCGCCGTCAAGCCACCGCAGCCATCAAGCTCGCCAGATCCAGGTGTTCAGCCAGCGTGTCGGCGAGCCGGTCCAGCGACGCTTCGCGCAACGCGGGGTAGTCGATTGCGTCTGCGTCGCTCAGTCCCGCCCAGGCCAACAGCGCGGCGCACGCAGCCGGTGTGTCGAAGAGGCCGTGCACGTATGTCGCGAGGATCTGGCCATCCGCGGAAATCGCACCGTCGGGACGCGCTTCGCCCGGCAGCCCCAGGCGCAGCGCCGGCGATTCCAGCGCCGGTCCTTGCGTCTCGCCCATATGAATCTCGTAACCGCCCACCTCCGGCGAGCCCGGCAACGCGAGGCGGCCGGTCACGTTCTTCAACGTCTTTTCGCGCGTCAGCACTGTCGAGTAGTCGAGCCAGCCAAGGCCCGCCGACGTTCCCGGCGCGCCCTCCACGCCGTGCGGATCGGCAACCTCGCGCCCGAGCAACTGCATCCCGCCGCATATGCCGATCACGCGACCGCCGTAGCGCAAGTGCCGTTGCAGCACCGCGTCCCAGCCCTGCGCACGCAGAAACGCCAGATCGCCGCGCACGTTCTTCGAACCCGGCAGGATGATGAGATCCGCGGGCGGCGGCGGCGTGCCGCTTCGGACGTAATGAAAATCGACCTGCGGATGCGCGCGCAGTGCGTCGAAATCCGTGTGGTTGCTGATGTGCGGCAGCACCGGCACGACGACACGCAACGTGCGCGCGGCGTCGCCGCGCTGCGCCGCGCGCAGTTCGGGCGGCAGCATGTCCTCGGCGTCGAGCGTGAGGCCATGCAGATACGGGACGACACCCAGCACCGGCTTGCCGGTCTTTGCCTCGAGCCAGTCAAGACCAGGCTTCAGCAGTCCGATATCGCCTCGGAAGCGGTTGATGATGAAACCCCGAACACGCGCCTGCTCGCTCGCTGACAGGCACGCAAGCGTTCCTGTCAGATGCGCGAAAACCCCGCCCCGGTCGATGTCCGCCACCAGCACGACCGGACAGTCGACGGCTTCGGCAAAACCCATGTTGGCGATATCCCGCTCGCGCAGATTGATCTCGGCCGGGCTGCCCGCGCCTTCCACGAAAATCGTGTCGTACGCCGCTTGCAGCCGAGCGTAGGACGCAAGTACCGCTTCGAAAGCGACGGGTTTGTACTCGTGATACGCGCGGGCGTCGAGATTCATGCGCGCCTTGCCGTGGATGATCACCTGCGCGCCGCGATCGCTCGTGGGCTTGAGCAGCACCGGGTTCAGATCGGTATGCGCGGCGATGCCGGCGGCCACTGCCTGCAGCGCCTGAGCGCGCCCGATCTCGCCGCCGTCGACGGTCACTGCGCTGTTGAGCGCCATGTTCTGCGGCTTGAACGGCGCGACCCGGACACCGGCGCGCCGCGCGAGCCGGCATAAACCGGCGACCAGCGTACTCTTGCCCGCATCGGACGTGGTGCCCTGGATCATCAGTGTGCCGCGCGGCACGGGTACGGCGTCATGCGAGATCGAATGGATGGTCACGGAAATGTCGGACTCGGCGAAGGAAAGGACGATTAAAGCGGCAGGCGAACACAAGAGGCAAACGACAGGCAGACAGCGCGCCCGCGCCCAATTGAGCGAGAGTCGAACACCAATAACGCAGGAACGACCGCAGCAACCTGAGCGCCAGATGATGGTCACGCATCGCGGCCAGGAATTACGTCCGCCATTACCGGTAACCGCCGCTGCCCGGCATTAGTATCCACCACCCTTGCTCGCCAACCGCGGCATTATCCCATCGCGCCAGCCCGCGCTGCACGCCGGTACAATCACGCGATGATTTCCCGCGACCTCACCTTCGTTCTCGGCGGCGCGCGCTCAGGCAAGAGCGTGCACGCCGAGCAGCTTGCCGCCCAAAGCGCGCTGCCCGTGACCTACATCGCCACGGCACGCATGACCGGCGACGCCGAATTCACCGCGCGCATCGCGCATCATCGTGCGCGGCGCCCCGCACAGTGGCATTTGCTCGAAGCAGACGTCGATCTCGCCGCCGCCATCAGGCAAGCCGACGCGCCGGGGCATTGCACGCTGATCGACTGCCTGACACTATGGCTCGCGAACCTACTATGTCCCGCCGATGGCGAAGGCCTACCGCCCGATCAATATCAAGCCCGCATCGAAGAACTGGAAGCCGCGCTTGCCGGCGCTCGCGGCAAGATCATCGCGGTCAGCAACGAAATCGGCCTCGGCGTGGTGCCGCTCGGCGCGGCAACGCGCCTTTACGTCGACGAACTCGGGCGCCTGAATCAGCGCGTCGCAGCCCTGTCCACGCAGGCCACCATGATGGTCGCGGGCCTGCCGCTCGCGCTCAAAACTGCGGGCGGCGCGTGATGCTTTCGCTTCCTCTTGTCGTGACACTCGCGACCGCGGGCGTGGCCGTCGACCGCTGGTTCGGCGAACCGCGCGGCGCGCATCCGCTGGTGGCTTTCGGCAAATGGGCGGCGCGTTTCGAAGCGCATTACAACCGCGGACGGCGCTTGCGGCTCAAGGGGCTGCTCGCATGGTCGCTTGCCGTGCTGCCGCCGGTGCTGGTGGCGTGGTGGCTCGTCGCCGTGCTGCCGTTTTTCGCCGCCTGCGCAGTGCACGTTGCCTTGCTGTGGTTCGCGCTCGGGGCCCGCAGCCTGCACGACCATATCGAGCCCATCGCGCGGGCGCTCGCGCATCGCGATCTCGCGGAAGCGCGCCTGCTGACGGCGCGGATCGTCTCGCGCGAAACGGCCAATGCCGACGAAGCAGCACTTTCCCGCGCCGCCGTCGAATCCGCACTCGAAAACGGCAATGACGCGATCTTCGGCGCGCTCTTCTGGTTCGCGATCGCGGGCGGTCCGGGCGCGCTCGGATTTCGCCTCGCCAACACCCTCGACGCGATGTGGGGTTACCGCACCCCGCGCTATCTGCGCTTCGGGTGGGCCGCCGCTCGACTGGACGACGTGCTCAACTGGATTCCCGCACGCCTCACCGCCGCGAGCTATGCGCTGCTCGGCGACACGCGCACCGCGTGGCGTTGCTGGCGCGAACAGGCGCCGCGTTGGGACAGTCCGAACGCGGGGCCGGTCATGGCCTCGGGCGCCGGCAGTCTGAACGTGCTGATCGGCGGTCCCGCGGTCTATAACGGCGCGCTCGAACATCGGCCCACGCTCGGCTTCGGGCATCCCGCGAAGGCCGCTCACATTACGGCCGCGCTCATGCTGGTCGAGCGTACGGTGATTTTGTGGCTCGCGGTGCTGATCGTGCTGGCCTTGCTGAGCGTGCCCTTGCATGTCTGAACGAATGGACGAGCGGCGCTCACTTCAACATATCGACGAGCTTGGGCACGCTGGTGAAGCGCCGGCCGCGTGCGCGTCACCCGGTGCAACGATCGAGCACGGCGGCAATCTGCACGAAGCGGCTGAGCGCTATCGCATTCCGTACCCGGAGTGGCTCGATCTGTCGACGGGAATCAATCCGCACGGCTATCCGGTGCCGCCCGTTCCCGCCGACGCCTGGCGCCGCCTGCCCGATGAAGGCGACGACCTCGCCGAGTGCGCCGCGCGCTACTACGGCGCGCCGGACGCGGCGCATGTGTTGCCGGTAGCGGGCAGCCAGGCGGCAATTCGCGCGTTGCCGGCGTTGCTGCCGCGCGCGGTAGCCGGCGTCGCGCCGCTCACCTACAGCGAATATGCGCCTGCATTCGAGCGGGGCGGACATCGCATGATGCCGCTCGATGTTTCGTGGGATGTACTGCCCGATTCGCTCAAGCATGTGGCGGTCGTGAATCCGAATAATCCGACCGCCGGGCATCTGGGCGCTTCGAAGCTGCTCGCCTGGCACGCGCAATTGAGCGCGCGCGGCGGCACGCTGCTCGTCGACGAAGCCTTCGCGGATACGATGCCCGACGCTTCGCTAGCGGCCTTTACGGATCGCGACGGTCTGATCGTGTTGCGTTCACCGGGGAAGTTCTTTGGACTTGCGGGCGTGCGCGCCGGTTTCGTGCTTGCCGCGCCCGCGCTGCTCGACAGCTTGCGCCGCGTGCTCGGCGCGTGGACCGTCAGCGGTCCCGCGCGTCATGCCGTGAAGGCGGCGCTGCTGGACCACGCCTGGCAACAGCAGATGCGCACACGGCTCGAAGCGGACAGCGCGCGCCTCGTCGATCTGTTGCAAGGTCATGGCATTCGTACCCGCAGCACGCCGCTCTTCGCCTGGACCGACGATCCACGTGCCGCAGCCCTGCACGAGGCATTGGCCACGCGCGGCGTGTGGACGCGGCTTTTCGCCTCGTCAGGCAGCGTGCGTTTCGGTTTGCCCGCGAGCGAAGACGAATGGGCGCGCCTTGCCCACAGCTTGCGCGCGGCAGTCGAGACGATCGACGCAACGCGACCGGCCTGATCCGTTGACGCGCGCAAACTGCCCACGTCGCATTGCAATGCAGGGCAGCGCATCGATCCACCCAACGCAAAACTCGACGTTCGACCCAATGAATTTGTCTGCACGATCGCTGCGCCCCGCCCTCGCCGTCATGCTGCTCGCCATCGCATTGCGCGCGCAAGCGGGCATCGCCGTGACCGACGACACGGGCGCCGTGCTCACGCTGCCCGCACCCGCGCAACGCGTAATCAGCCTCGCGCCGCATGTCACCGAGCTGCTTTATGCGGCTGGCGGCGGCGCCAAGATAGTAGGTGCCGTGTCGTACAGCGACTATCCGCCAGAGGCGCAGCAACTGCCGCGCGTGGGTGACAACAAGTCGCTCGATCTCGAACGCATCGTCGCGTTGAAGCCTGACCTTATCGTCGTGTGGCGGCACGGTAACGCACAGCGCCAGCTGGATCGTCTGCGCGAATTGCACATACCGCTGTTCTTCAGCGAGCCGCATCATCTCGACGATGTCGCCGTCTCGCTGACGAAGCTCGGCGAATTGCTCGGCACCTCGTCTACCGCGGATGCAGCCGCCGCCGCATATCGTCGGGACATTGCGCGCCTGCGCGCGCAGTACGCCGACCGGCCAGCCGTTAGCGTGTTCTATCAGGTGTGGGATCAACCGTTGATGACACTCAACGGCGAGCATATGGTCAGCGACGTTATCGAGCTATGCGGCGGGCGCAACGTGTTCGCGAAACTGCAACCGCTCGTGCCCACCGTTTCGACCGAAGCCGTGCTCGCGGCGAATCCGCAGGCAATCGTCACGGCAGCGCCCGGTGCGACGAAGCCCGACACGACCTTGCCTCAGCTCGGCGCGTGGCGCGCATGGCCGCGTCTGTCGGCGGTGGCGAATAACAATCTGTTCTCGATCGACGGCGACCTCATCAACCGCCCCGCGCCGCGCATCGCGCTAGGGGCGAAGCGGATGTGCGAGGACCTGGATCTCGCTCGCTCGCGCGTCAGGCAAAACGCGCAATAACGGGCTTAACGTGCATTAACGCCTGAGCCGATGGGCCCTCAGGCTCACGCGTTCCACTTTACGAGCGACCACTGTTGACTCTCGTCGCCGCGGCGCAGCCAGACGATGTTGGCGGTCTCCAGCGACCATCGCAAGCAACGTTCGAGCGGCACGTCGAGCGCCAACGACGCAATCGCGCGCATCACGCCCGCATGCGTGACCACATACGCCGGCGACAGCTCGCGCGTCTGCGCGTACGCGTCGAACCATGCGCGCACCCGCATGACGAACTGCGCGACGCTCTCGCCGCCATGCGCGCGTGCATGTTCGAAGTTGGACGCCCAGTCGTCGAGCAGTTCGCGATCGATCGCGTCCCAGCGCTGCTCTTCCCAATCGCCGAAATCCATTTCCTTCAGGCGATCGTCATGGCTGAGCACGCAGCCGAAGTCGTTCGCCAGTTCGACGGCGAGCGCCGAGCAGCGCGTCAGCGGGCTCGACATCACGACACGTGGCGCCGGCACCTGCAAGCTTGCGAGTCTTAAAGCAAGTGCCGCGGACGACACGTCGGCCGCCTCGGCGAGCGCCACATCGCTGTGGCCATAGCAAACGCCCGCGTCGAGTGCGACGGCGGGATGGCGAATCATGACGATATCCATGCGAGCCCTAGGAGATAGATGCCCAGTTCAAAGATCTGTTGCGCAAAGCCGAGACAATCGCCGGTGTAGCCGCCAATGCGCTTCACGAAATAGCGGCCCATTGTGAACCGCAACGCGACCAGCATCGCGAGCGCCGAGCCCGCGAACCGCCAGTCGGCCGCGAGCCATCCACGAGGTCCGTCCGGCCACAACAGCCACGGCAATCCGAATGCGGCGGCGCATAACAGTGCTGTGCCGCTCAGGCGCTGCGCGACCGGCTTCGCTTTGCCCTCGGCGCGCACATAGTCGAGCGTGCAGAGATAGCTGATCGCACAGGCGCGGCTCGCCGCATGAGCCGCAACCATCAGACTTGCGGCCCGCAGCGGCGGCAACGAAGCGAGCGTCTGCCACTTGAGAACAAGCGCGACGACAAGCGCAATCGCACCAAAAGCGCCAATGCGCGAATCGTGCATGATGCGTAACGCATCGTCTCGCGTATAGGCGCCACCGAACGCATCGACGCAATCGGCGAGGCCGTCCTCGTGGAACGCGCCCGTTATCAATAGCGACGACGCCATCGACAACAACACCGCAACCCCCGCCGGAAAGACGCGCAGCACCGCCAGATAGACAAGCGCGCTGATGCCGCCGACCAACACGCCGACGAGCGGAAAATAACGCGCCGCCGCGTTCAGATAGTGCGGTTCATAGCCGACCCAGCGCGGCACGGGTACGCGTGTGAAGTAACCCAGCGCCGTGAAAAAGTAGCGCAATTCGGCCAGCGGTTTCATATATGGCTTGCGTGCTCGTTGACTGAAATGCGAAGTACGGCGCGGTTCACGCTTCGCGGTTCGCTACACCGGCCGATTCGAAGCTCGCCATCTCGTTGATGAACGCGCAGGCCGCACGCAGCAGCGGCACCGCGAGCGCCGCACCGGTGCCTTCGCCGAGCCGCATGTCGAGCGATAGCAGCGGCTGTGCGCCGAAATAGTCGAGCATGCGCCGATGTCCCGCCTCGTTCGACGCATGCGCGAACACGCAATATTCACGCACGTCGGGCGCAATTGCGTCCGCGATCAACAGCGCTGAACTGGCGATGAAGCCGTCGACCAGAATCGTCATGCGCGCTTGCGCGGCGGCAAGATAGGCGCCGGCCATCATCGCGATTTCGAAGCCGCCGAAGGTTGCGAGCACATCGAGAGGAGCCGTGGATGCGTCGTGATGCGCAAGCGCCGCCGCAAGCACGCTGCGCTTCTTTGCGAGCCCGGCGTCGTCCAGACCGGTGCCGCGCCCCACGCATTCGTCGATCGGCACGCCGCAGATGCGGCTCATCAGGCACGCCGCCGCCGATGTGTTGGCGATACCCATTTCGCCGAAGCCGATCACGTTGCTGCCGAGTGCAGCGTGATGCCGCACGCGCGCCGCGCCGGCTTGCATCGCAGTGAGCGCCTGCTCGTGCGTCATCGCAGGTTCGTGCGCAAAGTTGCGCGTGCCCGCGCCGACTGGAATGTCGACAAGGCCATCGGTGCGCGGCAACGGCGTCGCGATACCCGCATTGACCACTTCGAGCTCGATGCCCGCGACGCGGCTCAATGCATTGACTGCCGCGCCGCCCGCGAGAAAATTCGCGACCATCTGCGCGGTCACCGCTTGCGGATACGGGCTGACGCCTTCGGCGGCAATGCCGTGGTCGCCGGCGAACACGATCAGCGCGGGGCGCTGGACAGCCGGATGCGTAGTACGCTGAATCAGGCCCATCTGACGCGCGAGCGTTTCGAGCCGGCCGAGACTGCCGGGCGGCTTCGTCTTCGTGTCGATGACGTGTTGAAGCTCGCTGCCTAACGTCTGTTCGAGCGGTTCTACCTGGGGCAATCCGGACAAGCCTGGCGAAGAGGTCATGGGTTTCGTGAAGATAAAAGATGTTTGGTTCTGAGCGTTAGCTTGACGACGTGTCATGGTTCGAAGCGGATTCGTGACGCGAGCGCGGCGCAGGAATGAGCGCCTCGTGCTCGCCGTCGCGAATCAGGATCAACGGATAGCCGAATACGCGGCTCGTCAACGCGGGCGTCAGTACCTCGTGCACACGCCCCGCGTAGGCGGCGCCCGCACCGTCGAGCAGCAGCGCGTGCGTCGCGAACCGGCGCGCGAGGTTCAGGTCGTGACAGGAAAACAGCAGGGTCCGCGCCGACTCACGCGTCCATTCGCTGAGCGCTTCCAGGCACTCGATCTGATGATGCAAGTCCAGATGCGATAAAGGTTCGTCGAGCAGAAGAAGCGGCGCTTGCTGACACAGCACCGCTGCGAGCGCCACGCGCTGACGTTCGCCGCCGGAAAGCGACAGCACGTCTCGCGCGGCTAGTGCGGTGAGCCCCAGCAAGTCCAGCGCGGCACGCGCGGCCTCGCGGTCACCCTCGCCCTCCCAACCCCAGCCGGTCAAATGCGGAAAGCGGTTCAGCATCACGATGTCGAGCACGCTCGCGCTGAATGCGTCGGGCGCGCTTTGCGGCATCAACGCGCGGCGCTGCGCGAGTTGCCGCGTGTGCCAGGCGGACATACGCACACCGTCGAGTTCCACGTGGCCAGCCGAGGGTTCACGCAAACCCGCGAGCGTGGATAAGAGTGTCGTCTTGCCGGCACCGTTCGGACCGGCCACGCACCAGATCTCGCCCGGATAAAACGTATGTGTGAACGCGTCGAGCAACGTGCGCGCGCCCGCACGCAAGCTCACGCGTTGTGCGCTGAGCGTGGACTGCGCGAGGTTGTTAGCGGGCATCATCGGCGGGCACGGAGCAGCATCCAGAGAAACACCGGTACGCCGATGATGGACGTGATCACGCCGACCGGCAGTTGCGCCGGCGCGATCACAAGGCGCGCGATCAGATCGGCGCCCATTACCGCCACCCCGCCGCCGAGAGCCGCGGCGGGCAGCAGCATACGTTGGTCGTTGCCGAACGCGAGCCGCAACATATGCGGCACCACGAGTCCGACAAAGCCGATGGTGCCCGCCGTCGTCACAGCCGCTGCGGCGGCGAGCGAGGCCGCAAGATACACGCGCAGCCGCAACGGCATGACCGCAACGCCCAACGCCTGCGCGGCGGCGTCGCCTCGCAACAGCACATTCAGACGCGGCGCAACGGGCACGATGGCAATCAGCACGACGACCAGCGCGACGAGTGCGGTCCACGGCAGCGCATTGCCATTGAGGTCGCCGGTCAGCCAGAACAACATGCCGCGCAAACGATTGTCCGGCGCAAGATTGAGCAGCAAGGTAATCAGCGCGCCCCAGCCTGCCGCGATGACGGCGCCAGTCAGAAGCAGGCGCGGCGACGTGTCCTGCGGTTCGCCGCGCCACAACTCGCGACGCGCAAGGCCGAGCACGAGGAGAATGGACACGAATGCGCCCGCGAATGCCGACGCATCGACGAGCCACCACGCGCAACCGGCGATCATTGCGACGAGCGCGAAAGTTGCGGCGCCGCCCGATACGCCTAATACATAGGGCTCAGCGAGCGGATTGCGCAACAACACCTGCAGCAGCGCGCCAGCCAATGCGAGCAATGCGCCGCAAGCAAAACCGGCCAGCGCGCGAGGCAAACGCAGCGTGCGCACGATCTCGCCGGCGAGATCGGCAGAGTTCGCATCAGACGCGCCCGCATGCAGCGGCGAAAGCGCCTCGATCACGCGCGCGGGCGCGAGCGACACACTGCCCAATGCGAGCGACGCCATCAATACGGCAAGCGCGGCGACAGCAAGTACGAGCCAGATCGCGGCGGCGCGCTTCGCAGTCATCGCGTGAAGCGTGGCGGGCATCGAACCTTCATGACGGCTCATCGGCGCGTTCCCAGCACGGCGCAGGCATCACTGCTGTTGCCAGCCGACCGTGACATAGGCACCGCGCCGCGGCGAGTTATACGAGTAGGCCGTTTCATAGTCCTTGTTGAACACATTCTGGATTTGCGCGGCCACGTACCATGCCTTCGTGACGTTGTAGCGCGCAGCCAGGTTGACGACACCGTAGCCGCCGAGCTTGCCGCTGCTGTCTTCGCGCGGACCGCTCACGATCCACTCACCGCCCACGCGCCATCCTGCGATACTGCGATTCACCGTCAGCGACGCGAAACGCCGCGCTCGCCGCACGAGGTCGGTATCGTTGTCGAGGTCGACCGGGTTTTGCAGCGTCACCGACGCGCGCACGTCGGTCTTGCCTACATGTCCGCTCCACGATCCTTCGAGTCCTTGCACTTTTGCATGGCCCACGTTTTCGGCCAGATAGATCCCCGGCGTCACCTGCTCATAGTCGATCAGATTCGAATAACGCGTCTGGAAAGCACTCAAACGCATCACACCGAGCGCATTGGATGCGTACTGCAACGCTGCTTCGATCGAATGACTGCGCTCCGGCTGGATGGACGGACTACCGCTCAGCGGATAGTACAGATCGTCGAAGCTCGGCGCGCGAAACGAACTGGAATAGCTTGCGCTTAGCTTCCAGCGCGACGTGATGTCGAAGCCATAGCCGAGATAGTAACTGTTCGCTCCGCCGAAATCGGAGTACTGGTCGCGCCGCAGGTTGGCCTGGATCTGGTTGCGCCCGAAGCGTGCCGTATAACCGGCGAAGCCCGAGTCGACATGACGAGTGGGCGCGGCAAACGTATCGGAGTCGAGACTCTGGTCCAGATGCTCGTAGCCGACCTGCAGTTTCTGCTGCGCGGCCAGCGCGAAATCGTTTTGCCAGGTGTACTGTCGATTGTCGGTGTCGAAGCGGCCGTTATACAGACCGTTGGTGTTCGACACGCTGCGGTCGTCGCCCTGCGCAACGATGAAGTGCGTGGTCCACCAGTCCGTTAGCTTGCCGTTAGCGAAGGCGGACAACTGACGCACTTTCGTGTACAGATTGTTCAGATCGGTCGGCTCGCCGTACGCATTGTCGTAGCTGTTGTTGCCGTTCGACTGCAGATAGCGGACGCCCGCGTCCCAGTTGTCGGTGAACTTATGGCGCAGCGAAGCGGAGATGCTCTCGTTCAGATAGCCGTTCGCATTGGGGTTCGCGTTCGGCGCCTCACGAGGATTGAGCGCGGAAAAACCGTCGTCTTTCGAACGCGCGAGCGAGATGTTGAAGGTCGTGCGGCCGTCCTTATCCAACGCGCCGTTCGCGCCCACCTGTTGCGTCTGCGTGTGGTAGCTGCCGTAGCCCACGGAAAAATTGAAACGCGGCGGATGATCGCCGCCGTCTTTCGTGAACACCTGGACCACGCCTCCGATCGCGCCCGAGCCATACAAGGCCGACACGTTGCCGTTCACTACTTCGACGTGGTCGACCTGATCGAGCGGAATCTGCCCGATTTGCGCGGTGCCGAGACTCACGGAATCGACGCGCACACCGTCGATGAGAATCAGCGATTGCGTCGACGACGCGCCGCGCAAATACAGGCTTGCTGTCGAACCGGGGCCACCTGTGCGCGAGATTTGCGCGCCGGGCGCGAGTTGCAGCAGACCCGGCAGATCGGTTGCGGTGGTGTCGGCAATGTCCTGCTGATCGAATAGCGACGTTTGCGGAATCGTGTCGGCGAGCGCTTGAGGTCCGCGCTCGGCGGTGACGACGACGGGCGACAAAACAGCAGGCGATGATTCGGCGATAGCGACGGATACAGCGCTCGTAGCGACTGGTGCGACAGGTGCGACTGCAACCGACGGCGCAGGCAAACTGTCGGCGGCTTGCGCATGCGCGAGCTGCGGCAGCCCTGCAAATGCGAGCAGCGCCGCGCGGGCGATAGGGGACAGCATGAGTGAAGTTTCCCGTGGATGGCGTGCGCGGCCCGCTTCCCCGCAGGCCGTCGCGTAACGAGGCGCGAGCGCTTTTGACTTCATTTCGCGGGCGCGCGCCTCTCCCTCTGGCCGGTATCCGGGCTGACGACGCTCGATCCCGCCTTCCCACGCGTGACGCGCAGTGGCACACTCGCATGTTGAACTGGAACACGCGATGGGGATCGAACTGCAAACGCGAACTGCAAAGCACGAAGTGCAAAGCGAATGCGGTCGCTTACCGTTGCGGGGGCAGCGCAGGTTCGCGCGTTCAGGTGAACGGCGCGCCCTGCTTCCCGTTTAACTGCACGCGCAATGAATTGCGCGCGCGGGCACCAGAGTGCGGCCAGTGTATGAGCGGCCTCGGGGCCAGTCAAGAATGCGGGTCACGACAGCGATGATTCGGACAGGAGCAGAGTATTGTCCGACGCGATCTGTGACACACGAGTACTTTTTCATCTTCAGTCGAAAAAAGCCTGCATAAAGCGGTGTTGTTACGTCTCGAAACGAGACAAATGTCGGAACGTGCGGCATTCCGCGCTAAAATGCGAGGTCTTTAGAGGACGCAGCACATGCTCACCGAACTCGAAACACTCTCACAGAATATCGGCAAGCTGATAGCGATCAGCCAGCGCCACAACGAAGCGCGTGTTGCGCTTGAAGAGCAGCTCGCCCAGTCGCGCGCCGAGGCAGAAGCCACGCGCACGGAACTTGCCATGGTGCGCGAGGAACGCGATGCACTGCAAGCGGAGCGCGACGCGCTGTCGGCCAAGATCGACGACGCTCAAGTGCGGCTCAATGCGATCCTCGAAAAATTGCCGCGCGCTCGCGGGCACAACGAGCCGGACAACCAGCTCGATCTGCTCGAGCCCGCTCAGCATGAAGTCGAAGCGGAGAGCGACGCCACTCGCCATGGAGAAAATGCATGACCACCAAGCAGATCGAAGTATCGATTCTCGGCGTGCCCTATCGCCTCGCCTGCTCGCCGGAAACGGAAGGCGCGCTGCTTGAAGCAGTCGCACGAGTCGACGCCGAAATGTCGAAGATCCGCAATAACAGCAACGTGCGCGGCACGGATCGTATTGCTGTCATGGCTGCGCTGTCGCTGGCATCGGAACTGCTTAAGCTGCAATCGAGCGTGCGTCACGGAGAAGCATTTCCCGCTGAAGAAATCAGGCGTACAATGCATCAAATGAACGAACAACTGGGTACTGTGATCGAGCAGTACACCATGCAGTAAGCAGCAAGTTTGCAACGTGTCTGGAAGTAGAAGTGGCCGGTCTTCGGGTCGGCTGCAGATTCAACCAGGTGGCACACGTAGCAGCTGAGCAAAGCGCGTGAGAGCATGCACGAGCACACTCGGCAAACGTTTCACCTGAATGGTTTTAGCTTCATCGGTTTAGCTTCCCTGCCTGGTTCGCCAAGGTCATATATTCCTTGAACCAATGCCATGTGCACGGTTGCGGAAATTTGTAGCACGGGCGTGCGCGTCACTCTGTCTGATGTACCCGAAGTGCTGCTAACTGCGACCAATTCTGAACCCCCGGTTCAGGATGCCGGCCTAGCGGCCAAGGCGGGGACCTTATTTGGAACGGCATCGGACTACTGTCCGGTGCCGTTTTTGTTTGGGCTCCGGCTTTTCCAACCTTAACGTTCCTTTCGATTCATGCGCTACTGGCTAATGAAGTCCGAACCGGACGAAGCAAGCATCGACCATCTTGCCAACGCACCGCACCGCACGTTGCCGTGGACCGGCGTGCGCAACTATCAGGCGCGCAACTTCATGCGCGACGCGATGCAGGTCGGCGACGGCGTGCTGTTCTATCACTCGAGTTGTCCCGAGCCTGGCATCGCCGGGATCGCCGAGGTAGCGTCTACCGCTTACCCGGACCCGACTCAGTTCGACAAGAAGAGTCCTTATTACGATCCCAAGTCGTCGCAGGAAACGCCGCGCTGGCTGCTCGTCGACGTGGTCTTCAAGAAGAAGGTTCCGTTGATTCCGCTCGCCGCATTGCGCGAGCACGACGAGCTGAAAGACATGCGCGTGCTGGCGAGAGGCAACCGTCTGTCCATCACGCCCGTCACCGAAGCCGAGTGGCGCTTCATCACGAAGCGACTCGCCTGAGTTCGCCGGTGCTTGCTGCAACGGCGCCACGAACGATGTCGCTCACCGATGCTCATCGCACGGTTAAATTGGGGAACCAAGCTCAGGTTACAAGCGCCTAACGCACTTGCAAACGGACTACCAACGGCGCACACAGCGCCGTGCCGTTGCATCGCGCCTGCCGGATCGTGCGCAATCCTGTTCAAGCAAGGAGTTCCACACAGATGAAAAACACCGCACGTGCACTCGCTTTCGCGCTCGTCTGCGCCGCGCCTGCAGCCCTCGTGCTCACGCCCGCTATGGCACGCGCGCAGAGCGTCGCGCCCTATCAACCGGCCGGCGTGCTGTCGCTGAACGCGCAGGCCAGCGCGGAAGTGCCTCAAGACGTCGTCGAAATCACGCTCTTTTACGAGCAGGAAGCGAGCGATCCGTCGGCTCTTACTTCAACGCTGAACCAGCGTGCCGATTCGGCATTGCAAAAAGCCAAAGGCGTGAGTGGCGTGACCGCACGCACAGGTTCGTTCTCGATTTACCCGTCTACCGATCGCGATGGCCGTATCTCCGCATGGCGCGGCCGCACGGAGGTCGTGCTCGAATCGCACGACTTCGCCGCGGCGTCGAAGCTTGCAGGGCAAATGGCGCCCATCATGCAGGTCGGCAATGTGCAGTTCTCGCTGTCGCCCGCGGCGCAGCGCGCCGCTGAACAAAAGCTGACTGGCGATGCAATCAAATCGTTCCGTGAGCAGGCGGCTTCGTCCGCGCAGGCGTTCGGCTACAGCGGTTATTCGATTCGCGAGGTCAACGTCGGACATAACGGCGCCATGCCGCGGCCCGTCATGATGATGAGCGCGCGCGCCATGGGCGCCGACGCCAAGATGTCGGCCGCTGTGCCGATTGAAGGCGGCACGTCGACGGTAACGGTGAATGTGTCGGGCTCGGTGCAGATGAAGTAATGCGCTGTCCACCTGCCGCCCCATGCGGCGGCAAAAGAAAAACGCCACGGCATGCCGTGGCGTTTTCTATTCAGAGCACAACGTGCCGCGCTACGGCAGCGCGTGCGCAGGTTCGCCGGGACTGCGACGATACGACCACACGAGCATCGCAATGCCAACGAGGATCATCGGCAACGAAAGCCATTGGCCCATGGAGAGACCCATGGCAAGCAGGCCCAGGAAGTCGTCGGGCTCACGGGCGAATTCGACCGTAAAGCGCGCGAGGCCATAACCGATCAGGAACACCGCCGAAATAGCGCCGAGCGGCCTTGGCTTACGCGAGAAGAAGAACAGCACGAAGAAAAGCGCGACGCCCTCGAGCGCGATCTCATACAGCTCTGACGGGTGACGCGGCAGCATGTGATATTGCGTGAAGACTTCGTTCAGCTTCCATTGCGCGGCCAGTTGCGGATGCGCGGCGAGCCATGCGGCGTCGTCGGGCGCGGCGCCTGGAAAGAGCATCGCCCACGGCGCCGACGGATCGGTCACGCGCCCCCACAACTCGCCGTTGATGAAGTTGCCGAGACGCCCTGCCGCCAGTCCTGTCGGCACCATCGGCGCGACGAAGTCGGTGACTTGCAGCCACGAGCGTTTGCGCTGATAGGCGAACAGCACCATGGCGAGCGTCACGCCGAGAAACCCGCCGTGAAACGACATGCCGCCTTCCCACACCTTGAAGATGTCGAGCGGATGCGCGAAATAAAAGCTCGCTTTATAGAACAGCACGTAGCCGAGCCGGCCCCCGAGGATCGTGCCGAGCACGCCGTAAAACAGCATGTCGTCGATATCTTTGGGTGTCCAGCCTTGCGCCGCGACGAACGGCAAACGCAGCCGCAGCCGGCCGACGACGATCGCCGCGATGAACGCGACGAGGTACATCAGTCCATACCAGCGCACGGCGAGCGGCCCCAGATGAATGGCAACGGGGTCGAAATTCGGGTGAATGAGCATCGTGTTGTTATGGGCAGTTCGGGTTCAGAAACTAGTTTGTATCGATAAGGCGCGGCTTGCGCCGTCTGCATTGGACGGCTGCGCATGCAATGCGTTCGCCGCAGTCACGTTAATTACGGTACGCGGGCAGCTTGCCCATCGGCACTCGCCGCATGCGCCCGCACGATTTCGATGAAGCCCGCCAGCACCGGGCTCACTTTCGCGGTTCGCCACACGAGCCCGGTTTCGATAGCGGGCACCGACTCGGACAACGGCCGGTACACGACGCCGGTCCGGCGCAGGTTACGCAACGATTGCGGCACGAGTGCGACACCCATGCCGGCCGACACGAGGCTCACGATGGTCTGCATCTGGATCGCCTCCTGCCCGACCCGCGGCTGAAGCCCCGCCACGCCGTAGCAATCCATAATGATGTCATAAAAGCCTGGCGCCAAACGTCTTGGGAAGATGACGAGCGGTGCATCGGCGAGCTCACGCAGGCTGACCGGCGTGTCGAGCCATTCCGCATGCGGGTCTCCGCCACCTCCGCCACCTCCGCCACCACTGGCCGCCACGCGCGCCGCCGTGTCGGTCGACATGGCGATCACGAGCGGCTCGCGCGCGATCGGCAGCCACGATAGCTGCGCGGCATGACGCGACGGCACGGGGGCAATCACGAGCCCCGCGTCGATGCGTCCGGCGACGAGTTCGTCCACCTGCACGTCGCTCGTTGCTTCGGTGAGTTCAAGCCGCACGCGCGGATAGCGCGCGCCAAAGTCGCGCAGCAAAAGCGGCAACAAGCCATAGTCCGCCGTCGAAACGAATGCGAGCGACAGCGCGCCCGCCTCGCCGCGCGCGAGGCTCTGTGCAAGCGGCCGCAAGCCCTCCGCACCCGCCAGCAGACGCTGCACCTCTGGCAGCAGATCCGCGCCCACAGGCGTCAATTCAACGGACCGCTTGGTGCGCGCGAACAGTTGCACCCCAAGCGTTTCCTCCAGCGCACGGATTGCCTGCGACAGAGGCGGCTGGGTCATTGAAAGGCGCGCGGCCGCGCGGCCGAAGTGCTTTTCTTCGGCGACGGTCACGAAATAGCGCAATTGACGCAGGTCAGGAACGGCAGGCAGCATGATTAATACATTTTACGACCTATTCGGCAGCCAATAATATATTGGACACGCACATCGCAAAATTGCATTCTTGCCTGACGGGTCCGAACTACACTGGACCGACCAGCAAAACAAACAGACCGGAGATCCTCATGCCCTACAACCGTCGTTCGAAGAACATCACGCAAGGCGTGGCCCGTTCGCCGAACCGCTCGATGTACTACGCACTCGGCTATCAGAAAGAAGATTTCGACAAGCCGATGATCGGCATCGCCAACGGCCATTCGACGATCACGCCGTGCAACGCCGGTCTTCAGCGACTTGCCGACGCTGCCGTGGCCGCCGTCAAGGGCGCGGACGCGAATCCGCAGATCTTCGGCACGCCGACTATTTCCGACGGCATGTCCATGGGCACCGAGGGCATGAAGTACTCGCTCGTGTCGCGGGAAGTCATCGCGGACTGTATCGAGACGTGCGTGCAGGGCCAATGGATGGACGGCGTGGTCGTGATCGGCGGCTGCGACAAGAACATGCCGGGCGGCATGATCGGCCTCGCGCGCATGAACGTGCCGGGCATTTACGTGTATGGCGGCACGATCCGTCCGGGCAACTGGAAGGGCACGGATCTGACGATCGTGTCGTCGTTCGAGGCCGTCGGCGAATTCACGGCGGGAAGGATGTCGCAGGAAGATTTCGAGGGCGTCGAACGCAATGCGTGCCCGTCGACGGGATCATGCGGCGGCATGTACACCGCCAACACGATGAGCTCGTCGTTCGAGGCGCTCGGCATGTCTCTGCTCTATTCGTCGACAATGGCCAATCCGGATCAGGAAAAGGTCGACTCGGCGGCTGAATCGGCGCGCGTACTCGTTGAAGCCGTCAAGAAAGATCTGAAGCCGCGCGACATCATCACGAAGAAGTCGATTGAAAACGCCGTGGCCGTGATCATGGCGACCGGCGGCTCGACCAATGCCGTGCTGCACTTTCTGGCAATCGCGCACGCGGCGGAAGTCGAGTGGACCATCGAGGACTTCGAGCGCATGCGCAAAAAGGTGCCGGTGATCTGCAACCTGAAGCCCTCGGGCCAGTACGTCGCCACCGACCTGCACAAAGCCGGCGGCATTCCGCAAGTCATGAAGATCCTGCTCGACGCGGGTCTGCTGCATGGCGACTGCATCACCATCACCGGCAAGACGCTCGCTGAAGAACTGAAGGACGTGCCGTCCAAACCGCGCGCGGATCAGAAGGTGATCTTTCCGATCGATCAGGCGTTGTACAAGGAAGGCCACCTCGCAATCCTGAAGGGCAACCTCGCCGAAGACGGCGCGGTCGCGAAGATCACGGGCCTGAAGAACCCGGTGATTACGGGTCCGGCCCGCGTATTCGACGACGAGCAAAGCGCGCTTGAAGCGATCCTCGCCGACAAGATCGTTGCCGGCGACGTCGTCGTGTTGCGCTACCTCGGCCCCAAGGGCGGCCCGGGCATGCCGGAAATGCTGGCGCCGACTTCGGCGATCATCGGCAAGGGTCTCGGCGAAAGCGTCGGCCTCATCACCGACGGACGCTTTTCAGGCGGCACATGGGGCATGGTGGTTGGTCACGTCGCACCCGAAGCATTCGTGGGCGGCACGATCGGCCTCGTGCAGGAAGGCGACTCGATCACGATCGACGCGCACAAGCTGCTCCTGCAACTGAATGTCGACGACGCCGAACTTCAGCGCCGCCGCGCCGCATGGCAGCAACCGCAACCGCGTTATACGCGTGGCGTGCTGGCGAAGTACTCGGCCCTCGCACTGCCGGCCAACAAGGGCGCCATAACCGGCTGACGCAACGAGCCAGGACCGCACTTGCGGTGACCCGAGAGCCTGAAGACCGGTCAAGCCCTACGTAAAAGCGAAAGGGGCGCACGAAAAACCGTGCGCCCCTTTCCTTTTATAATGTTCTGACCACAAGCCGGGCAACCGCACCGGCGGAGACCAGAATGAAATCAATGTCGTGTACGGTGCTTGCAACGGCTGTTGCATTCGTGACCATGTCGATCGGCATCATCCCGGCCGCGCATGCCGAGGCGCCCATGGGACTCGCGCTTGCCCAACAGCAGAACTGCATGAGCTGCCACTCGGTCTCGCGTCCGTTCATGGGGCCGGCGCTGCACGATGTCGCCGCGAAATATGCCGGCCGCGAAGACGCCGCTATCTACCTGAAGCACAAGATTCTGGACGGCAGCACGGGCGTATGGGGCCCGGTGCCCATGCCCGCGAATACGCAACTTACGCCCGATCAAGCGGCTGCGCTGGCGGGCTGGGTGCTCACGCTTAAATGATCCTGGCTGATTGATTAGCCTGGGCGTGAGCGGAACTCCACCGGTCGCGCCTCGCTCGGGGCACCGCTGCATCGACTGTCACGCGCCGCCCGATCGACGGGCAATCTCCGCTTCAACCGCTTCGCGTACCCAACCGGTCATCTGGTTCTCAAGAGTCGATACGACTTCGCGCGTGACCTGATCGACGAGCCGCGTTGCGTGCTCTTCGACAGCGCTGCGACAGCGTGCTTCGATGACACCGCGCCCTTCGCCCGCGAGGAATCCCGCGACCCGCTCACGCAGCCGTTCGGCGATGCGTTCGGCATCGACAGCGGATTGGCCGTTCGTATCAAGTTCCTGAGCGATATCCGGCGGCACCGTCGCGGCGGCTTCAAACGGCGGAGGCGGTTCCGTCCGACCAAACGTGGCTGCGGACGCTGCCAGCGCGTCGTCATGCGTGTGGTCGGCTTCGGCCGAAACATGCGGCCGCGGTTTGTTCTTGACATGAGCGTGATCGGCCGTCGAACGCGCCTTATCGGTTACGGCAGCGTTAGCCGCAGTCCCCAAAGGCTGCGGCGCAAGCACCGGCTCCGGCGCACGCGTTTCTTCCGGTGTGAGGACCGGCTGCGGCGCGAGTTCGGGCTCCGCGGTGACGTCCGGCTGACGAAGCGTTTCCGCTTCACGCAGCGGCGTTTCCGCTGGCGCAGCAGCCGGAGCAGCGGCGCCAGCCTGCGGCTCGCGACGTTGGGCCACATGGCCCGGCACCAGCACTTCGCTCAGAACCGGGATGGAGTTATCGTTGGGATCGGACACCTGCGCCCTCCGTATTTGAGTCGTAGCGAAAGCAGGCCGCGTATGCGCCGAATCGCCTCGACAGGGCACAACGCGACGCGGAACGGAAACCTAACCGCCCTGCTTGTAGTTGTTCAAAGCATAGCCGCGATCGCGATAGAAGCGGTAGCGTTCGCGGCCCGCAGCGAGCTCGTCGTGTGCGTTACCGACCACTTCCAGCAATCTTTCGAAGCGCGCGAATTGCGCGGGCACGCTCGCGCCCAGATTGAGCAGCACCTGATGATGAGGGACGTCGTCGAGATTCGTGGCCAGCACGATCGGCGTTTGCGCGGCGAGCGGCGTGCCGGCCATGCAGTGCGGCACGAAGTCGAGCGCGGAAAAGGTCCACAACTGTTCGTCGAAAGCGCGCAGGCGCTCAGGCTCGGCCACGACGATGGTGGGCTGTCCCGCCTGATACGCCTTGCGCACCAGGCGGCATGCATACAGCAGCGAGTCGCCGACGTTCGAGTGAAAATCGATTCTCGTCATGGGCGACTCCCGCTGACGCCGGGTGCGATCGCTCGGACACATGCCAAGCGTGCCACGTTACTGCGATGCGTCATTGCGCGGCGCGGTCGATCAGGAACTGCGCGAGGAGCGGCACCGGACGACCTGTCGCGCCCTTCGCCGCCCCGCTCTTCCATGCGGTGCCGGCGATGTCGAGGTGCGCCCACGGATACGCGTCGGTGAAGCGCGACAGAAAGCACGCCGCCGTGACGCTGCCCGCCGGACGCCCGCCGATGTTGGCCAGATCGGCGAAATTCGACTTCAGCTGTTCCTGATACTCGTCGTCGAGCGGCAGGCGCCAGGCCGGGTCGGATGCCTCACGCGATGCGTCGAGCAACTCGCCCGCGAGCGCGTCGTCTTTGGAGAAGAGGCCGCTGTTGTGATGGCCGAGCGCGATGATGCAAGCGCCCGTCAACGTGGCGATGTCGATCACCGCAGCGGGCTTGAAGCGCTCCGCATAAGTGAGCGCGTCGCACAAAATCAGGCGCCCTTCTGCGTCGGTGTTCAGCACTTCGATCGTCAAACCCTTCATGCTGGTGACGATGTCGCCCGGCTTGGTGGCCGTGGCCGAGGGCATGTTCTCGACCGCCGGAATGATGCCGACCACGTTGATGTTCAGGCCCATTTCGGCGACCGCGCGCAATGTGCCCAGCACCGAACCGGCGCCGCACATGTCGTACTTCATCTCGTCCATGCCTTCGCCTGGCTTGAGCGAAATGCCGCCCGTGTCGAACGTCACGCCCTTGCCGACCAGCACCACCGGCGCGGCCTTCGCGGCGCCGCCTTGGTACTGCAGCACGATGAACTGCGCGGGTTCGACCGAGCCGGCCGTGACCGACAGGAACGAGCCCATCTTCAGCGCTTCGCACTGTTTTTCGCCGAGCACTTCGACCTTCAGCTTCCAGTCTTTGGCAAGCTTCTTCGCCGTGTTCGCGAGATAGGTCGGCGTGCAGACGTTGCTCGGCAGATTGCCGAGGTCGCGCGTGAGATCCATGCCGTTGGCAAGCGCCGCGCCCTGCTTTGCCGCGAGCTTGGCGGCTTTCTCGTCGCCCGCATTCACGCTGAAGACAATGCGCTTCAGTGCGCGAGCAGAGTTGTCCGGCTTGCTCTTCATTTGCGTGAACTTATAGGTCAGTTCGCGCAGCGCGAGGATCGCGGCGCGCACGCCCCAGTCGGCCGTACGCTCGAGGATAGGCAGTTGGGCCAGCGTGAAGGTGACCTGCACGACCTTCGTGGCGAGCAGCGCGCGCCACGCCGCGCGCACGGCTTCGCCATAGGCTTTCTGACTGAAAGCGTCCTGTTTGCCGAGGCCTACGAGCAGCACACGCGACGCGCCGATACCCGAGACTTCGTGCAGGAACAGCGTGGTGCCCGCTTTGCCGTCCATGTCGCCCGCCTTGATGATGCGGGTCAGGAGGCCCTTGGTGGCCGCGTCGATCTCAAGTGCCGCGCCCGAGAGCGTTTGCGACTCGAACACGCCGATTACGATGCAATCGGATTTCCCGGTGAGGAAACCGTTTGACGAGCCTTTGGTCCAATCACAGGCTTTTATGCTAAAGTCCATCGCGCTTGTCCTCGGATAAAATCTGGGCTTAGGATGAAAGCCGCAATTATCCGCTATTTTTCCCGCGGCGGCTGCACCGGAGGCGTGACGGGAAGCAACCCGCGCGTCGCTGAGAGCGCCCCCTCTCGTCATCAATAATGATCTTCGAACGCTCCCTCCAGCGCGAACTCGCGTATACGGCTGGTGCCGTGTTCATGGTTCTCCTCACGCTCGTGCTGACCACGATGATGATCCGCATCGTCGGCTTCGCGGCGCAGGGCGAAATCGACCCGCGCGACGTGCTGGTCCTGATCGGGCTGACCGTGATCGGCTATCTGGCCATCATGCTCGTCGCCACACTGTTCGTGTCGATCCTGTTCGTGCTGACACGCTGGTACAAAGACTCCGAGATGGTCGTGTGGCTGTCTTCGGGCGTGAGTCTCACGCAATTCATCAAGCCGATTGGCATCTTCGCCACGCCGATCATCATTCTCATCATGTTCTTCGTGTTCGTCGGCTGGCCGTGGTCCAACCAGCAGAGCAAGCTGATCCGCGCGCGTTTTCAACAGCGAGACGAAGTTTCGCTACTCGCGCCCGGCCAGTTCCGCGAATCGGCGAGCACTCACCGCGTGTTCTTCATCGAGAAGATGTCGCCCGACCAGGGCCATGTGGAGAACGTGTTCGTGACGAGCACGGAGAACGGCAAGGTCAACGTGGTCGTGTCCAAGAACGGCCACACGGAAACGCATAAGAACGGCGACCGCTTTGTGGTTCTGGAAAACGGCCGCCGCTATGAGGGCGAACCGGGACACCCGGATTTCCGCATCATGGAGTTCGAGCGTTACGGCGTCAAAATCGAGAGCCAGCCGGTCGTCAATACGACGAGCACCACCGGCACGCCCACGCTCACGCTGCTGCGCAATCCGACCAGAGACAATCTCGCGGAGTTCGCATGGCGCGCCGGTCTGCCGCTCATCGCGATCAACCTGATGCTGCTCGCCATTCCGCTTGCGCATCAGAACCCGCGGCGCAGCCGCACGATCAATCTTGTCATGGCCGTGCTGATCTATCTGACCTATTCGAATCTGTTGAACGTCGTCCAGTCGTGGATCGAGCAAGGCAAGATGTCGTTCGGGGTTGGACTCGTGAGTCTGCATGTGATCGTGGCTGCGGTTGTCGCGTTCATCTTCTGGCTGCGCGTGCGCAACCGGCCGCTGTTCACGCGGGCCATGTTCACCCGTTCGCAGGGAGCGTGACCGATGCGCATCTATGAAAGGTACTTCGCGCGTCAGATCTATCTCACGTTCATCTTCATTCTGTTCGCGTTTTCGGGCCTGTTCTTTTTCTTCGACCTGATTAACGAACTCAATTCGGTTGGCCACGGCAACTATAAATTCCAGTACGCGGTACTTCGCGTCGCGCTGCAAACGCCGTCGCGTTTCTACGAAATTATTCCGGTTGCCGCGTTGATCAGCGCGATCTACGTGTTCGCGCAAATGGCGGCGAACTCCGAGTACACGATTTTCCGCGTATCCGGGCTTGCCACCAATCAGGCATTGCGCTCTCTGCTGAAGATCGGCATTCCGCTCGTGTTTCTCACGTATCTGATCGGCGAAGTGGTCGGTCCGTACACGGATCAGTTGTCGGAACGTGTGCGGCTGGAAGCGCTGGGGTCGTCGGTATCGAGCAACTTCCAGTCGGGCGTGTGGGTGAAAGACACGCTCACGGCGCGCGCGGACGGCGAGCAGGTTACGCGCTTCGTGAACGTCGGCGAACTGAAGCCGGACGCGACAATCAGTAACGTACGGATTTACGAGTTCGATTCGAAGTTCCGGCTCTCGAATGTGCGCATTGCGAAGTCCGGCGTATATCAGCCGCCGGGGCATTGGCAATTGACCGGCGTGACCGATACGCAATTAATCGACGTGCCGCCGCCTCCGGGCACGCCGGCCGACGCGCTCAATCCTGTGTATCGTGCAAAGCAGGTTGCGCTGCCTGAATATTCGTTGCGCTCAGAGCTTACGCCGCAGATTCTCTCGGTGCTGCTCGTGTCGCCGGATCGCATGTCGATGTTCAATCTGTTCCGCTACATCCAGCATCTGACCGAGAATCATCAGGACACGCAGCGTTACGAGATCGCGCTGTGGCGCAAGGTGCTGTATCCGTTTGCCGTGTTCGTCATGCTGGTGCTGTCGCTGCCCTTCGCGTATCTGCATACGCGGGCCGGCGTGGTCGGCATGAAGGTGTTCGGCGGGATCATGCTCGGCATGAGCTTCCAGTTGTTCAACACGCTGTTCTCGCATATCGGCACGCTCAACACCTGGCCTGCGCCGCTAACGGCGGCAACCCCAGGGCTGGTGTATCTGGTCCTGGGTCTCGTCGGGTTGAAATGGGTTGACCGGCACTAGGAGCCTTTGTCATGGCTACGCATGGATTGGTGTTGTTCGGGCATGGCGCGAGAGATGCGCGCTGGCGCGAGCCGTTTGAGAGGCTGGCGCAGAAGTTAATAGCCGCACGAGCGCACGATGAAGACGCGCAGGCAGTGAGCCTCGCGTTTCTCGAATTGATGGAACCGGATTTGCCCACGGCTATCGGACAGCTTGCTACGCAAGGTTGCACGCTCGTCACCGTGGTGCCCGTGTTCTTCGGGCAAGGCGGACATATCAGGAAGGATTTGCCCGAGTTAATCGAGCGGTGCCGGGGGCTCTACCCGGCTGTCGAAATTCGCTGTGCGGTGGCGGTCGGCGAGGACGAAGCGGTTCTGGACGCAGTTGCAGCGTATTGTTTGCGACAGGTTTAAGAAGGCTGTTCGCGCCGCCGATTGGCGCCTTGAATCGGAAACGCAGTCGAAAACTTAAGCCGCCACCAACATCCCACTCGCAGACTGAAGCGCGCTGATCTGCCGCTCAGCAAACGCCTCCCCAATCATCACCAGACTCGGCTGCGAAGCATCCACCCACCGTTGCGCTTCGCCAGCAGCAAGCTTTTCGAGCGTCAGCGTCAACATCCGCTCACGCTCGGTACTGCAAGCCTCGACAATCGCGACAGGCGTGGAAACGGGCTTGCCTGCATCGATCAATTGCTGCGCAATCTCAACGCCGCTATCGCGGCCCATGTAAAACACAAGCGAATCGGCGTTCACCTGCTCGCGGATTTCGTCGGAGCCCGGCGCGCGGCTGAACGTCGCCAGCGCGACACTGCGCGATACGCCGCGCAACGTCAGCGAGCGCTTCAGCGAGGCCGCGCTAGCCAGCGCCGCCGTAATGCCGGGCACCACCTCATACTCGATGCCGGCCGCCTCGAGAGCGCGCATCTCCTCATCGGCGCGACCGAACAGCATCGGATCGCCGCCCTTCAGGCGGACCACCACCTCGTGCTCCAACGCGGCATCCACGATCTGCTTGTTGATGAACTGCTGCGCCGTCGATAGTTGTCCGCAGCGCTTGCCCACCGCAATCCGGCGCGCGCTGGACGGCGCGTAATCGAGCATCGCGGGCTCCACCAGCGCGTCGTGCAGGACCACATCGGCGGTCGCGAGCAGCCGCGCGCCGCGCACCGTAATCAGGTCCGCAGCACCCGGTCCAGCACCGATCAGATAAACCTTACCCATTTGCCTCAGCCTGTTCGTCAGGGGCGTTCGCGGTGCGCGGCTGCGCCAATCATTGACGCGGAAAACGCCCGGATCATCCCGGCCGCGACCGTGTGATGAGTCGCTTCGTCGATCAGCACGAACGCGCCCGTGCCCTGATGCGAGTCATACACGTCGCACACCAACGGCTTTTGCAATGTCAACGCTACGCGGCCGATATCGTTCATCGCCAGTTCGCGGCGATCGGTCGACTGCGACAGCGTATGCACGTCGAGCACTTCCTTGATCGCGCCGATGCGCGCGAACACCGTATTGGTGGTCTGCTTCAGCAGATACTTGCGCTGCGTGGAAAGCGGCGTGTCGTCGAACCAGCACAGGTCGGCTTCGAGTTTCTTCGCCGGTTCCGGAGCCGCTTCGCGCAAGACGAACGTATCGCCGCGCGACACGTCCACGTCTTCCGCGAGACGGATCGTCACCGTTTGACCGGCGAACGCGCGATCCACTTGCGCCGTGCCGCCGACCACCGGCGCGATGATCTCCGCAACCGTCGCTTCGCGGTTGGCCGGCAACACGACGATCGTGTCGCCCACCTTGACCTCGCCCGCTTCCACACGGCCCATGTAGCCGCGGAAATCGTCGGCCTGGCTGCCGTCCTGACGCGCCACCCATTGCACCGGGAAACGCAGCGCCTGGCCCGTCGGCACTTCGACCGGCAACGCTTCGAGCAGATCGAGCAGCGGCTCGCCCGCATACCACGGCATGCTTTCGCTCGCCGTCACGATGTTGTCGCCCTTCAGCGCCGACACCGGCACGAAGCGCACGTTGCTCAAGCCGAGTTGGCGCGCGAGATCCACATACGCGTCGCGGATCTCGTTGAACCGCGCTTCGCTGTATTCGACCAGATCCATCTTGTTGATGGCAACGATCACGTGCTGCAGGCCGAGCAGCTTGACGATCGCGCTATGCCGCTTGGTTTGCGGCAGCAATTGGGCGACGCCGTCCACGAACGTCACCCGCGTTGCGTCGACCAGAATGATCGCCGCGTGCGCGGTCGACGCGCCCGTCACCATGTTGCGCGTGTACTGCTCGTGGCCCGGCGTATCGGCGATGATGAACTTGCGCTTCGCGGTCGCGAAGTAACGATAGGCGACGTCGATCGTAATGCCCTGCTCGCGCTCGGCTTCGAGGCCGTCGGTCAGCAGCGACAGATCGATTTCGTCGCCCACGGTGCGCTTGTTCTTCGCACGCGACAGTGCGGAAAGCTGATCGCTCAAAACGGCTTTGCTGTCGTACAGCAGGCGGCCGATCAACGTGCTCTTGCCGTCGTCCACGCTGCCAGCGGTAATGAAGCGAAGCACGCCGAGGTCTTCCGGTTGATGAATATTCATGATTGCATTGCCTCGTGTGCTTAGAAATAACCCTGCTTCTTACGCTGTTCCATCGCGGCTTCGGAGACCTGATCGTCCATCCGTGTCGCGCCGCGTTCCGTGATTTCCGTCACGGCCGTTTCGGCGATGATCTTCTCCAGATCGTCCGCGTCGCTCTCGACCGGGCACGTGCAGCTAATGTCGCCCACGGTGCGGAAGCGCACTTGTGCCGTTTCGCTGACTTCGCCTTCGCGCATCGGCGTGAGCGGCGTGACCGGCACGAGCAGGCCATTGCGTCGCACGATCTCGCGTTGGTGGGCGTAGTAGATCGACGGCAGTTCGAGCTTTTCGCGAGCGATGTATTGCCACACGTCGAGTTCGGTCCAGTTCGAGATCGGGAACACGCGCAGATGCTCGCCGTTGTGCAGACGGGCGTTGTACAGACTCCACAGTTCCGGGCGCTGCGCTTTCGGATCCCACTGGCCGAACTCATCGCGGAACGAGAAAATGCGCTCTTTCGCACGGGCTTTCTCTTCGTCACGGCGCGCGCCGCCGATCAGCGCGGTATAGCCGTGCTGTTCGATGGTTTCGAGCAGCGTGACGGCTTGCGCCGCGTTGCGCGAATCCGTTTCTCGGCGCAAACGCACCGTGCCGCGCTTGATCGAATCTTCAACGTGGCCGACCACCAGTTCCGCGCCGATCTCTTTCGCGCGACGGTCGCGGAAGTCGATCACTTCGTCGTAGTTATGACCGGTGTCGATATGCACGAGCGGGAACGGCAACACGGTCTTGCGATTTGCGCCGATGCCGAAGGCCTTCAGCGCGAGCGCCAGCACGACGACCGAGTCCTTGCCGCCCGAAAACAGCAGCGCGGGCTTGCTGCATTCGGCAACCAGTTCGCGCAGGATATGAATCGACTCGGCTTCGAGCCAATCGAGGTGATCCATCCGGTTCGCCGTGTTGGCAAGCGGAGCGTTGACAGTGGAATCGAGCGTGGTGCTCATGTTTGGGTCCTTCGTTGATTCGCTTGTCGAGCGGTTGCCCGTGAAAGCGCTGATATTCAATTCGGTATGTGCGGCGTGAAATGGCAAAGCCAAGTCCTCGACGCAACACAATTCAGGCAATGCATCAGGCCGGAGCGTTCTCGCCGCGGTCGACTGCAATCGGCATAATCGTCGTGATATGAAGTCCGCATTCCTTCGTATCGCGCGATTCCCACCACCAGCGTCCGGCCCGGCTATCTTCGCCCGGACGCACCGCACGCGTGCAAGGCTCGCAACCAATGCTCGGATAACCGCGCGCATGCAGCGGATTCACCGGCACGTCGAAGGCTTTCAGATAGTCCCAAACCTCAGCCTCGGTCCAGTCGGTCAGCGGATTGAACTTCGCGATGTTGCGCGCGGCGTCGTGTTCTTCCTCGTGCAATTCGGCACGCGTCACCGACTGCTCCCGACGCTGGCCCGTCACCCACGCGCTCACGTCCGACAGCGCACGGTTCAACGGCTCGACCTTGCGGATTTCGCAGCAGCGCTTGCGCAGATCGACGCTCTCATAGAAAGCATTTAGCCCATGCGACGCGACGTATTCGTCAATCGCGGCAGCCTGCGGATGAAACTGCTCGATGTCGTAGCCATAGCGCTCTTTCACACGATCGATCATGCCTAGCGTCTCGGCATGCAAGCGGCCCGTATTCAGCGAGAAGATGCCGATCTTCACGCCGCGCGACAAAATCGCATGCGTGAGCAACATGTCTTCGGCGGCGAGACTGCTTGCGAGCTTCACGTTCGAGTGACGAGCAGCGATCGAATCGAGCAGCGCGTCAAGGCGCTCGACCTTCGCGGCGAGTTCCGGTGTGAGCGATTGCAACGAGGCGGCGCTCATGCCGAAGCCTTCTGCGAAGCAGAGGACGAAGCTGCGCGGCGGCGGAACAGCGGCGCCGGCTCGTCGAACGCGCCCTGGTATTGCACGGTAAAGTCGTCGAATGCTTTCAGCGCGTCGCTGATGTCCTTGTCCGCGCGCACCGCAAAAGCGTCGAAGCCGCAACGGAACATCAAACGCACCTGGTCGCGCAGCACGTCGCCGATCGCGCGCAGTTCGCCCTTGTAGCCATAACGCTCACGCAGCAGGCGGCCGATGCTATAACCTCGGCCGTCACGGAACACCGGGAAGTCCACGGCGATCACTGCAAGCTTGTCGAAGTCGCCGGCAATGTCCGCCGGTTCGCTGTCCGGCGCGAGCCACACGCCGAGCTCAGCGGCGCTGCGCGAAGCGCTCAACGCATCGCGCTCTGCCTTCCACAACGCGAGCGGCACCAGCACGCGGCCAGCCGGCAGTTCGGTCACCGCGGGCAGCGAGCCGTCTTCCGCCGGGCGCACGAGCGCCCAGTCATCGTTGACGATCGCGCGGTTCTTGATGATAGAAGCCATCTGTTCTTTATCCTTTGCGCGGTTACGCGTGAGCCGGTTGACGCGACGCGTACACGCGTTCCTTGAACGGAGCCATGCCGATGCGGGTGTACGTGTCGATGAAACGCTCGCCTTCGTGGCGGTTTTCAACGAACGTGTCGATCACCTTCGTCATCACGTCCGGCATTTCTTCCGCCGAGAACGACGGGCCGATCACGCGGCCCAGCTGAGCGCCGCTTGCGCCTGTACCCTGCTCGCCGCCGAGCGTCACCTGATACCACTCCGAGCCGTCCTTATCGACGCCCAGAATGCCGATATTGCCGACGTGGTGATGACCGCAAGCGTTGATGCAACCCGAGATGTTCAGCGATACGTCGCCCAGGTCGTACACGTAATCGAGATCGTTGAAACGTTCCTGGATGGCGAGCGCAATCGGAATCGACTTCGCGTTCGCGAGCGAGCAGAAATCGCCGCCCGGGCACGCGATGATATCGGTCAGCAAGCCGATGTTCGGCGTTGCGAAACCTTGTGCCTTGGCCTTTTCCCACAACGCGAACAGGTCGCGCTTTTTGACGTTCGCGAGAATCAGGTTCTGTTCGTGCGACACGCGGATCTCGCCCAGCGAGTACTCGTCGGCCCAATCGGCGACCGCTTCCATTTGCGCGTCGGTGGCGTCGCCCGGCGCGACTACGCCGTTCTTCAGCGACAGCGTGACCGCTGCATAGCCCGAGACCTTATGCGGACGCACATTGCGCTCGACCCAGCGGGCGAACGCGCGGTTTTCCAGCAGATGCTTTTCGAACGAAGCGTCCGTGTCGGCCAGCTTCTCGTACACCGGCGGCTGGAAATATTGCGACACACGATCCAACTCGGCCTGCGTGAGCGTCGAAGGGCCGTCCTTCAGGTGCTGCCATTCTTCCTCGACCTGCGCGGCGAACTTCTCCGGGGAGAGCGCCTTCACCAGAATCTTGATGCGCGCCTTGTACATGTTGTCGCGGCGGCCGTAGCGGTTGTACACACGCAGCACGGCTTCGCTGTACGTCAGCAGGTGTTGCCATGGCAGGTCTCTGCGGATCACCGCGCCGACGATCGGCGTGCGGCCCAGACCGCCGCCCGCCAGAATGTCGACCACGAGTTCGCCCTGAGCATTGCGCTTCACATACACGCCCATGTCATGAATCTGCACGGCGGCACGGTCTTCGTGCGAACCGGACACGGCGATCTTGAACTTGCGCGGCAGCCACGCGAATTCGGGGTGGAACGTCGACCATTGACGCAGAATTTCCGCCCAGGGACGCGGATCGACGAATTCGTCCGGCGCCACGCCCGCGAACTGATCGGCGGTGATGTTGCGGATGCAATTGCCCGAGGTCTGAATGCCGTGCATCTGCACCGACGCGAGCTTGCGCAAAATCTCCGGCGTTTCCTCGAGCTTGATCCAGTTGTACTGGATGTTCGAACGCGTGGAGAAGTGGCCGTAGCCCCGGTCATGCTCGCGCGCGATCTGCGCGAGCATGCGAAGCTGGTCGCTGCGCAGATTGCCGTACGGAATCGCGATGCGGTGCATGTACGCGTGGCGCTGGTAGTACAGGCCATTCTGCAGGCGCAGCGGACGGAACTCCTCTTCGCTCAATTCGCCCGACAGACGGCGGCGAACCTGATCGGCGTACTGCGCGACCCGTTCATCGACGATGGTCTGGTCGTACTGATCGTATTGGTACATTCGGGGACCCCAATTTTTTTGCGTTACCGCGTGACACGAGGCGATCCGGTTTCGCCGCGCTCTGAACATCTGTGTTTGTCAGCTGGATCGAGTCAGGGTTTAGACCTATCTCTCATTTGCTTATAACAAATACAGATATCCATATTGAAAAAGATGGACAGATCGTAATAAACTCGCCTTATATTTCAAACGACTAAAAAATTCTTTTGATATGCGGAGAGGTTATATATGAACCTGCATCAGTTCCGCTTCGTCCGCGAGGCTGTGCGGCAGAACTTCAACCTGACCGAAGCAGCCAAGGCGCTGTATACAAGCCAGCCAGGCGTTTCGAAGGCGATCATCGAGCTCGAGGACGAACTGGGCGTCGAAATCTTCACGCGCCACGGCAAGCGCGTTCGCTCGCTCACCGAGCCGGGCCGGATCATTCTTCAGTCGGTTGAGCGGATCTTGCAGGAAGTAGAGAGCCTGAAGCGTGTCGGCAAGGACTACGCGGCGCAGGATCAGGGCAACCTCGTGATCGCCGCCACGCATACCCAGGCGCGCTACTCGCTGCCGGCCGCCATCGCCGAATTCAAGAAACGCTTTCCCAAGGTCCACCTTTCGATACTGCAAGGAAGCCCGACGCAGGTCGCCGAGATGGTGCTGCACGACCAGGCGGACCTCGCCATTGCGACGGAAGCGATCGCTAACTATAAGGAACTGGTCTCGCTGCCGTGCTTCCAGTGGCACCACGTGGCGGTGATGCAGCCGGACCATCCTCTGCTCGACCGCAAACTTTTGTCGCTGGACGATCTGACCCAGTATCCGCTGATTACCTACGACAACGCGTTCGCCGGCCGCACCAAGATCAACGAGGCGTTCCGGCTGCGCGGGCTGCATCCGGACATCGTGCTGGAGGCCATCGACGCCGACGTGATCAAAACCTACGTGGAACTGGGTCTCGGCGTCGGCATCATGGCGGACATTGCATTCAACGCCGAGCGCGACCGCCATTTGCGGGCAATGCCGGTCGGCCACCTGTTCGGCAGCAATGTGACGCGAGTCGCGCTCAAACAGGGCGCGTATCTGCGCAGCTATGTGTACACGCTCGTCGAATTGCTGTCGCCGAGCATGAACCGCAAGCTGATCGAACAGGCGCTCAAGGGCGAACACGAAACCTACGAACTTTGAACTCACCACCGCTTCCTGCTATCCCGCTACGGAGACCCATCGATGACGTCGCATAACAACAAACTTCGCGGCCTCGCCGCTCTCGGCGCTCTTTTGTTCGCCACCGCCGCGCACGCCGACATCAAGGTCGGCATCGATCTGTCGAGCACCGGCCCCGCCGCGGTGATCGGCATTACGAGCAAGAACGCCATGCTGATGTGGCCGGCCACCATCGCCGGCCAGAAAGCCGACTACATTTTTCTCGACGACGCCTCCGACCCCGGCGCCGCCGTGCGCAACATCCGTAAGCTGATCAACGAAGATCACGTCGACGTGATCGTCGGCCCGAACATCACGCCCGCGGCGATGGCCGCGCTCGATCCGGTCGCCGAAAGCCAGACGCCGATGATCACGCTGATCGGCTCGGCGAGCGTCGTGGAGCCGCAGGAAGGCAAGAAGGTGTGGGCGTACAAGATGGCGCAGACCGACAGCGCGATGGCCGACGTGATGACGCGCTACATGTCGAACCACAACGTCAAGACAGTCGGTTTCATTGGTTTCGCGGACGGCTACGGCGAGAGCTGGCTCAACGAGTTCAGCAAATTCGCGGCGCTGCGCCACATTCAACTGGTCGCGACCGAGCGCTATAACCGCACCGACGCGAGCGTGACCGGCCAGGGTCTCAAGCTGATGGCCGCGAAACCCGACGCGATCCTGATCGCAGGCGCGGGCACGCCGACCGTGTTGCCGCAGCGCACGCTGATCGAGCGCGGTTTCAAAGGGCCGATCTATCAGACGCATGGCATCGCAACGCCGGAATTCATCAAGCTCGGCGGCAAGGACGTGGAAGGCACCCTGTTTCCGACGCAGCCGGTCGTCGTCGCGCGCACGTTGCCGGCCGATCATCCGGCGAAAAAGGCGGCGCTCGCGTTCGCGAACGAGTACGAGGCGAAGTACGGACCGGGCAGCGTCACGCAATTCGCGGGCGATGCAGCGGGCGTCTATCCGCGTTTGCAGGACGCGGTGACGCGCGCGCTCAAGACCGCGCAGCCTGGCACGGAGGCCTTCCGCGTGGCGTTGCGCAACGAACTGGAACACGCGCATGAACTGGTGGTGCCGAACGGCGTCGTCAATACGAGCGCGAAGGACCACGTGGGACTGGATCAGCGCGCGAGCGTGATGGGCATCATCAGGAACGGCAAGTTCGTTTATCTGAGTCAGTAAGCCTTGTTCTGCGTGCGCACGCTCGAGCGGCGCCGCGGGCTCGGTCTCGCGCGCCGCAACCTCCGTGTACCATGCTGACGGCCAGCTTGCGGTGAGCGCGGGCTCAGGCTAACTTGCCGATTGCGCGACGAGCGCGCGGCGCGCCTGTGCCTCAGGCCACCGGCTCTCGGGCCACCGCCGAATCCGCGTGTATCGCCAATCCGTGAAGTCCGTCAGATCGCGCATGCTAAAGACCAGAAAACGCATCATCATCGCCGCCGTGGTTGCCGTCGTGATTCTCGCCATCGCGATAGCCCAGGCGATCAGAAAGCGCGAGACGCCCGCCACCACGGCGGACACGGCACCTTCCGTGATCGAATTCTCTGCCGACGATCTCACCACGGTCAGCCGCCGCTCGCTCGTCCAGACGCTGCCTCTTACCGGCTCGCTGCGCGCCGTCACGCAAGCCGCCGTCAAATCGAAGGTCGCCGGTTCGGTACTGGAAGTCGCCGTGCGCGAAGGCGACGCCGTGCAGAGCGGCCAGATTCTCGCGAAGATCGATGCCCGCGACTACGTGGCGCGCGCCGAGCAAAGCCGCGGTCAGATGGCCGCGATGGTGGGGCAACTGGACATCGCAAGGCAAACGCTCGAAAACAATCGCGTACTGGTGGAGAAAGGCTTCATTTCGAAGAACGCGTTCGACACTGCGCAAAGCCAGTACGAGATAGCGCGTGCGAATCTCGATGCGGCGCGCGCGGCGCTCGCGTCGTCGAATCTGTCGCTCGCCGACACCGTGGTGCGCTCGCCGCTCAACGGGCAGATTGCGTCGCGTTCGGTCGAGCCAGGCGAAAAGGTCGCCGTGGATACCAAGCTCTTCGACGTGGTCGATCTGCGCACTCTCGAACTCGAAGCGCCGGTGCCGGTCGGCGAGATCGGCCGCGTACGGATCGGCCAGCCGGTGCAGATCATGTTCGACGGCATCGACGGGCCGGTACAAGGCGCAATCACTCGCATCAATCCCGCCGCGCAGCCCGGTTCGCGCTCGATCATGGTGTATGTCAGGGTGGCGAATCCTTCGGGCACATTGCGTGTGGGCATGTTCGGCACCGGCACGATCTCGGTCGGCAGCAGGGAAAACGTGCTGGCGGTGCCCGCCACTGCCGTGCGTACCGATGCCGCGCGCCATAGCGTCTATGCGCTCGTCGGCGGCAAGCTCGTGGAACAGCCGGTGCAGACCGGAATCACCGGCGACGCCGACGGCGGCACGTGGACCGAGATCGTCGGCGGCCCACTGACACCCGGCCAGCAGATCGTGAAGAACAATCTCGGCTCGTTGCGCATCGGCAGCACCGTGCATATGGTGCCCGCGGCGGGAGCTACGGCGCCTGCGTCCAGGCCAGCTCCAATTCCAGTTCCAAGCCCAGCGCCAGCGCCGGTGACCGGCGCGCCCGGCTCCGGCCAGCGCTGAGCGGAGCCCTCGCCCATGTGGTTCACCCGCATCAGCATCGGCAACCCGGTGCTCGCCACGATGATGATGATGGCCTTCCTCGTGATAGGCCTCTTCTCGTATCAGCGGCTCAAGGTCGATCAGTTCCCCGACATCACGTTCCCGATCGTCGTCGTGCAGACGGCGTATCCGGGCGCATCGCCCGAATCGGTCGAGTCGGACGTCACGCGCAAGATCGAGGAAGCCGTCAACACGATCAGCGGCATCGATCAGATCACGTCGCGTTCGTACGACGCGCAATCGGTCGTGATCGTGCAGTTCGATCTCGCGGTGGATGCGGTGCAGGCCGCGCAGGACGTGCGCGACAAGATTGCACTGATCCGCCCCGACCTGCGCGACGGCGTCAAGGAGCCGCGCGTATCGCGCTACGACCCGGCTGATATGCCGATCGTGACGGTTGCGGTCTCGAATGCGCCGGGCGCGTCGCTGTCCACGCGCGATCTCACCACCGTCGCCGATCAGATCGTGCGCAAGCGGCTGGAGACCGTGCGCGGTGTCGGCTCGGTGTCGCTTGTCGGCGGCGTGAAGCGGCAAGTGCAAATCGACGTGAACCCGCAGAAACTGCAGGCGCTTTCGGTCGGCGTGGATCAGGTGATCCGCGCGGTGCAAAACGAGAATCAGGAGATTCCAGCCGGGCCGCTCACGTCGAACAGCGTCGAGCAGACGGTGCAGGTAAAGGGCCGCTTCGAGACGCCGGCCGACTTCAAGCGGATCATCGTCGCCCGGCGCGGCGCGCAGTCGGCGATCCCTACGGCTTCGTCCACCTCCCAGCCGGTGACGCTCGATCAGGTCGCCGACGTGATCGACGGTCAGCAGGAAGCGGACAGCATGGCGCTGCTCAACGGCCGGCGCGCGTTGTTTCTGTCGATCATCAAGGCGCAAGGCGAGAACACGGTCGACGTCGCACATGGCGTGCGCGCGGAAGTCGCGCGCTTGCAGCCGCAGTTGCCGCCAGGCGTAAAGCTCGACATCACCGACGACTCGTCGATCAACATCGAAGAGAGCGTCAATGAAGTGAAGCGCACGTTGTTCGAAGGCGCTTTGCTGACGGTGTTCATCGTGTTCCTGTTTCTGGGCTCGTGGCGCAGCACGGTTATCACAGGTCTTACGCTGCCGATCGCGCTCATCGGCACGTTCGCGGTGATGTACGCGTGCGGCTTCACGATCAATGTCATCACGCTGATGGCGCTGTCGCTATGCGTGGGCCTTCTGATCGACGACGCAATCGTGGTGCGCGAAAACATCGTGCGGCACGTTCAACTCGGCGCCGACCATCGCACGGCGGCGCTCGACGGCACGAAAGAAATCGCACTGGCGGTGCTTGCAACGACCTTCTCGATTGTCGCCGTGTTTTTGCCGGTAGGCTTCATGGGCGGCATCATCGGCCGCTTCTTCCATCAGTTCGGCATCACGGTTGCCGCCGCCGTGCTGATTTCGATGTTCGTCTCGTTCACGCTCGATCCGATGCTCTCGTCGATCTGGCCGGACCCCGATCTCCACGACGCGGATACAGGCCGCAAAGGCTATCGTTACGGCCGTTTCGTCGAACGCTCGCTACACCTGTTCGACAAGCAGATAGCGCAGCTGAGCGCGCTCTATCAACGCCTGCTCGGCTGGTCGCTCGAACATCGGGCGATCACGCTCGTAGTGGCCGCGGCGACTTTTTTCGGCAGCCTGTTTCTCGTGCCTTTTGTCGGCACCGAGTTCGTGCCGAACGCGGATTTCTCGATCACGAAGATCGGCTTGAACACGCCGGTGGGCACGTCGCTCGAAGCCACGTCGAAGAAAGTCCAGCAGGTCGAGGCGATTCTCGCGACTTATCCCGAAGTGCGCTACACCTATGCAACGGTCAACTCGGGCAACACGCAAGGCAAGAACAACGCGCTCATTACCGTGCGGCTGAAAGACCGGCGCGACCGCACACGCGGCGTGGCCGAACTGAATCAGATGTTCCGCGCTCGGCTCGCATCGGTGGCGGGCGTGACCGTGACCGAAATCGGCATGCCGGACGGCGCAGGAAGTACGAAGGCGATCCAGCTCAGCTTGCAGGGCGACAACATGGACGAATTGCGCCGGCTCTCCGAGGCGGCGCAGGCTAGCATGCGCAAGATCCACGGCCTCGTGGATCTCGATTCAAGCCTGAAGGCCGACAAGCCGATCGTCGCGATCAATGTGAAGCGCGAACTCGCATCCGACCTGGGGGTGGGCGTGGCGGATATCGGCACTGCATTGCGGCCACTGCTTTCGGGCGACGCGATCAGCACATGGCGGGCGCCCGACGATCAGGACTACGACGTCAGCGTGCGCTTGCCGCGAGAGCAACGCGAAAGCATCGACGATCTCTCACGGTTGATGATCGCCACCAACCGCACCGACTCGAACGGTGCACCGGTGCTCGTGCCGCTGCGGCAGATCGCGGACATCGTCAAGACGACCGGCCCCGACGTGCTGAATCGCCGCGACCTGCAGCGCGAGGTCATGCTGACCACGAACGTGAACGGCCGCTCATCCGGCGAAGTCGCGTCGGACATTGCGAAGACGCTCGACGCGATGCATCTGCCCGCCGGTTACCGCTACCGCTTCGAGGGTTCGACCAAGAACATGAACGAGTCGCTGGTGTTTGCAGTCGAGGCGCTCGCACTCGCGGTTATTTTTATCTACATGATTCTCGCCTCGCAGTTCGCGAGCTTCGCGCAGCCACTCGCGATCATGGCGTCGCTACCGCTTACGCTGATCGGCGTGCTGGTCGCACTGCTGCTGTTCGGCAGCACGCTCAACATGTTTTCGATCATCGGCTTCGTGATGCTGATGGGGCTCGTCACCAAGAACGCGATCCTGCTCGTCGACTTCGCGAACCAGGCGCGGCGCGGCACGCTGCTCGACGCCTCGGGCAAAGGCCGCGTGATGGAGCGGCGCGAGGCGTTGCTCGAAGCGGCACGCGTGCGCTTGCGACCTATTCTGATGACCACGCTCGCGATGATCTTCGGCATGCTGCCGCTCGCCGCCGCGCTCGGCGAAGGCGGCGAGCAACGCGGGCCGCTGGGGCAGACAGTGATTGGCGGGGTAATTACGTCGTCGATATTGACGCTCGTCGTCGTGCCTGTCGTGTACACCGTACTGGAAGATTGGGCGGGCTGGTTGCGCCGGAAGTTGCGGCGCCGCGCGGGCTGAGCCGCAGGGCGTCGGCGAAATTGTTAAAGTAATAGTCTTTCCCTGATCAGCGGTCCCACACCATGCGCACTACGCGAGCCATCCACGCTGTCGAGCGCTTGAAAACGCGCAGCGGCAATCCGCAGTTCGCCGCGATCAGCCTTTCCGGCGGCCTCTTTTATCTCGTCGACAAATCGGGCGGCACCGACAAGAAAGTCTCCGATCCGCTCGGGCTCGACGACTTCGTCAAGTTTGTCGATGCATACGGTCCGCAGAAACCGCGCAAGGCGAGCAAGCTCGACATTGCGTTCGAAGCCCAGATCAAGAAGAGCAAAGGCGGATGAAGCGTAAAGCCATGCAGCGACCGCGTGGCTCTACGACTTCTCGATCTCGCGCCATTGCCCATCTGCAGCACTGCTCGCGAGCACCGCATCGATAAAGCGCAGACCGGCCACGCCGTCCTCCACCGTGGTGAGCAGCAGGCTTTCCGCCGGCAACGCGCGGCCCTCATCCAACGCTTCGATCTGCAACGCGGCGTCTTTATACAACTGCGCGAATGCTTCGAGATAACCTTCAGGATGACCCGGCGGCACGCGCGTCGCATGAATCGCGCTCGCGCCGCTTACGCGTCCACGCGTCAGGCGTTCGGCTGCCCCGCCGAGCGGTGTGAACCACAGTTCGTTGGGCTGCTCCTGGTCGAACGATATGCCCGCTTTGGTCCCATAAACGCGCAGACGTAAAGCGTTTTCCGCGCCGCTCGCGACCTGGCTCGCCCATAGCATGCCGCGCGCGCCGTTCTCATAACGCAGCATCGCCTGCACATGATCGTCGATGCGGCGCCCCGGCACGAACGTGTGCAACTCGGCAGAAAGCGCGGCAGGCGTCATACCCGTGACGAAAGCGGCAAGGTGATACGCATGCGTGCCGATATCGCCGAGACAGCCCGCCGGGCCCGCTAAAGCCGGGTCTGTGCGCCAGCCGGCCTGCTTGTTCAAGCCGCCCGTTTCGATCGGCTCGGCCAGCCAGTCTTGCGCGTATTCGACCTGTACGACGCGTATCTGCCCAAGCTCGCCCGCTTCGACCAACTCGCGCGCGTGACGCACCAGCGGATAGCCGGAGTACGTATGCGTCAGCGCGAAAAGCTTGTTCTTCTGATGCGCGAGTTTGGCGAGCGCTTCGCCTTCGGCAAGCGAAATTGCAAGCGGCTTATCGCACACCACATGAATGCCCGCTTCGAGAAACGCGGTGGCAACCGGCGCATGCAGATGGTTCGGCGTCACTATCGCGACGGCGTCGATACCGTCGTCGCGCGCTGCTTCCGCTCGCGCCATTTCCTGCCAGTCAGCGTAGCTTCGCGCAATGCCCGCCTCAGCGGCGCTCGCGCGCGCGCGTTCGGGATCGGACGACAACGCGCCGGCGACGAGTTCGAAACGATCGTCGAGGCGCGCCGCGATCCGATGCACCGCGCCAATGAACGCGCCCTGTCCGCCGCCGACCATGCCCAATCTGAGTCTTCTGGATGGCATCTTGTCCGCTCCTTTGCTTACCGCTGGCTCACCGTTGCGATCAGCGCCCTTAAATGCCGAGCACGCGCTTTAACTGCGCTGCATCGACGCCGCTGCCCGCGAAATCGTCGAATGCATGCTCGGCCACGCGAATGATGTGCTCGCGGATAAACTCCGCGCCTTCGCGCGCGCCGTCATGTGGATGCTTGAGCGCGCATTCCCATTCGAGCACTGCCCAGCCCGGGAAATCGTATTGCGCCATTTTGGAAAAGATCGCGCGAAAATCGATCTGGCCGTCGCCGAGCGAGCGGAAGCGTCCCGCGCGCTCCACCCAGCCGCTATAACCGCCGTACACGCCTTGCCTGCCGTTCGGCCGGAACTCCGCGTCCTTCACATGAAACGCCTTGATGCGCTCGTGATAGATGTCGATGAACGCAAGGTAGTCGAGTTGCTGCAGAACGAAATGGCTCGGGTCGTAGAGGATATTCGCGCGCGGATGCTGTTTTACTCCATTCAGGAAGCGCTCGAAGGTCACGCCGTCGTGCAGATCCTCGCCGGGATGAAGTTCGTAGCACACGTCCACACCCGCTGCTTCGAAGGCATCCAGAATCGGCGTCCAGCGGCGCGCGAGTTCGTCGAACGCGGCCTCGATCAAACCGGTTGGACGCTGCGGCCACGGGTACACATACGGCCACGCAAGCGCGCCGGAGAACGACACGTGCGTGGTCAGCCCCAGGCGCTGCGACGCCTTCGCCGCCAGCTTCAATTGCTCGATGGCCCACTGCGTTCGCGCTGCCGGGTCGCCACGCACATGCGGCGCGGCGAAACCGTCGAACAATGCATCGTAAGCGGGGTGCACGGCCACGAGCTGCCCTTGCAGATGCGTCGACAACTCGGTAATCGTGACGCCAGCGTTCTCGACCGTCTCGCGCAGTTCGTCGCAGTACGCCTGACTCGACGCTGCCTGTTCGAGATCGATCAGGCGCGCATCGCACGGCACCTGAATGCCCTTGAAACCGAGCCCCGCAGCCCAGCTAGCCAGATGCGCGAGGTTGTCGAACGGCACTTCGTCGCCCATGAACTGAGCGAGAAAAATCGCCGGACCTTTGATGGTTCTCATCGTATGGTTCCTTTAGCGGGGTGCGCTGTCTCACTACGCGCCCCGCTGCCAATAGACGGTGCAAAGGCTCAGAACGGCGAGTCCGGGAAATAGAACTGCTGCGCGTTCTCCTTCGTGATCAGCACCGACGGAATGATCGTGGTGGCCGGCAGCTTCTCGCCCTTCAGGCGTGCTTCGGCGGTGAGCTTGATTGCGTCGTAGATGAATTTCGGCGAGTACGACACGTCCGCCTGGATGCGTGGCGCGCCGTCCATCACATTCTTCACCATGCCTTTCGAACCCGCGCCGCCGAAAACGATCTTGACGTCGCTGCGCTTCGCCTGGTCGATCGCCTTGAGCACGCCGACCGCCATGTCGTCGTCGGCGGCCCAGACGGCGTCGATGTGCTTGAAGCGCGTCAGATAGTCCTGCATGACCTTGAACGCGTCGTCGCGATTCCAGTTCGCGTATTTCGCGTCGAGAATCTTGATGTTCGGATAGCCCTTCAGCACGCCGGTGAACGCTGTCCAGCGTTCGTTGTCGAGCGTCGTCGGAATGCCGCGCAGCGCGACGATGTCGCCTTTGCCGTCGAGCGCTTTCGCCAGATATTCGGCGGGAATTCTGCCGAACGCGGTGTTGTCGCCGGCCACGTAGGCGTCCTGCGCGCTGGTGTCCGTCAAGCCGCGATCCACCACCGTCACATACACGCCCTTCTTTTTTACCTGCGCGACCGGCTGCGTGAGCGAAGCCGATTCGAACGGGAAAATTACAAGCGCATTGATCTTGTTCACCGTAACCAGATCCTGCAACTGGTTTGCCTGTTCAGGCGCTCCAGCCGCTGTCTTCACGATGACTTTCAGATTCGGATGTTCTTTCTCGAGATCGGCCTTCGCCTTGTTCGCCCACCAGACGATGCCGCCCGTGAAGCCGTGGTCGGCTGTCGGAATCGCGACGCCCAGCGTGACCTTGTCATCGGCTCGTGCAGCGCCCGCGGTGCCCAGTATCCCCAACGCCAGCATGCCGGCGCCGATCGCTCGAATGACCTGCTTCATGGTTGTGTCTCCAATTTGTGCTGTTGTGAGGCGTTCGTGCGCCCCTGCCATTGTGTCGCTTTGCAGCGCTACACCTACCGCCGTCCGCGTTGAACGAACGCGACGAAGATAATCACCACGCCCTGCACCGCCGCGTTCAGATACACGCTGATGATGCTGGTCAAATTCAGAATATTGGCAATGACCGACAGCAGAATTGCGCCGATGACCGTGCCGATCACGCGTCCCTCTCCGCCCTTGAGCGCGGTGCCGCCCACCACCACCGAAGCAATCGCTTCGAGTTCCCATAGCAAACCGGTGGTCGGCGTCGCCGAGCCGAGGCGCGGCACATACAGCACGGTGGCCACGCCAACGCAGATGCCGAGCAGCACATACGTGACGATCTTTACGGTATCGACACGTATGGCCGCATAACGCGCGACCTGTTCATTCGATCCGATCGCCTGCACATGACGTCCGAACGCGGTGCGATTCAGAATCAGCGCGCCGCCCGCCGCCGTCACGAGAAATACCCAGATCGGCACGGGCACACCGAACAGACTCGCGTAATAAACGGGACCATAAAGATCGGATAACGAATTATCCAGCGTCAGCGCGCCGCCATCGGCGAGCCATGTCAGCACCGCGCGAAAAATGCCCAGCGTGCCGAGCGTGACGATGAACGGCTCGATGCGCCCCTTGGTGATCAGCAGCCCGTGCGCGCAGCCGAACAGTCCGCCCAGCACGAACGCGAATGCGATGCCAAGCGTCACGATGACGAGCGGCGCAAAAGTGTGGCCGCCGACGCCCGCCGCAAGCCCGTTCATCAGCCAGATCATGCTGCCCGCGATCAGCGCCGCCATCGAGCCGACCGACAGATCGATGCCGCCCGAGATGATCACGAACGTCATGCCCACCGCGATGATGCCGATGAACGACGTGCGCGTCAGCACGTTCATCATGTTGTCGAGCGTCGCAAAATCGCGATTCAACGCCGTGCCGACGATACACAGCGCGACCAGACCGACGAGCGGTCCGAGTGCATACAGTCGATGCGCGAAGCGCAACGCGCGGCCGGATTGCACGGCTTCAGTGGGTGCCGGTCGCATGGGCGATCAACTCCTCTTCGGTCAGATGGTCGAGCGTCAGCGTGGCTTGCAGGCGTCCCGCGCGCATGACGGCGACGCGATGGCACAAGCCGATCAGCTCGATCAGTTCGGATGAAATGACGATCACCGCGCGGCCCTGCGCGGCGAGACGATGAATCAGGAAATAAATGTCGCGTTTCGCACCGACGTCGACGCCGCGTGTCGGCTCGTCGAGCACGATGACGTCTGGCTCCGGCTGTAGAAACTTGGCGAGCGCAAGCTTCTGCTGGTTGCCGCCGGAGAGCATGCGCGCGCGGCTCGACAGGTCGCCCGTGCGTATGCCGAATTCGCTCACCGCGCTTTTCAATGCGTCGCGGCCCGCTTTCATGTCGAGCAGCGGATGCGCGTAACGTTCGAGCGTCATGAGCGTCACGTTGTCCTGCAGGCTCAGGTTCACGTGCAGGCCCTTGCCTTTGCGGTCTTCGCTGAGATACGTGAGGCCGTGGCGCATTGCTTCGCGTGGACTTTTCAGATCGACGGGACGCCCCGCGATTTCGATGCGTCCAGCCGTGCGCTTGCGCAAACCGATGATCGCTTCGAATGCTTCCGTGCGCCCCGCGCCGACGAGCCCCGCGAAGCCCAGCACTTCACCGGCACGCACGTCGAAGCTCAGATCGTCGACCCATTCCGGCACGGCGAGCCCTTGCACTTTCAGCGCGACCGGCGCGGCGGCGGATACCGTGATCTTCTCGGGGAACATGTCGGACACGTCGCGGCCGACCATCAGGTTGGCCATCTGCTGCCGCGCCAGCGCCGCGGTTTCATTGCGCGCGACGAAGCGGCCGTCGCGCATCACGATGACTTCATCGGTAATGCGCTCGACTTCATCGAGCTTGTGCGAGATGTAAACGATGGTCACGCCATCGGCCTTCAACTTTGCCATCAGCGTGAAGAGACGCTCGGTTTCGGACGGCGTGAGCGTTGCCGTCGGCTCGTCCATGATGAGCAGGCGGGCGCGGCGCGACAGCGCTTTCGCGATTTCCACCATCTGCTTTTCCGCGACGATCAGTTCGCGCACCTTCGTGTCCGGAGCCTTGTCCAGTCCGACCTGAGCGAGGTAACGCGCGGCGTCGGCGCGCATCGCTGCATCGTCGACGAACCAGCCGCGCCGCTTCTCGTGGCCGAGATACATGTTTTGCGCAATCGTCAGATGCTCGGCCAGATTGAATTCCTGATGAATCAGCACGATGCCTTGCGCTTCGGCGTCGCGCGAACCGGCAAAGTGTTGCGCATGACCGTCCACCAGCAATGTGCCCGAGGTCGCGGTTTCATAGCCGGCGAGAATTTTCATCAGCGTGGACTTGCCCGCGCCGTTCTCCCCGAGCAAACCGTAGATGCGCCCCGGCGCGAGATCGAAGCTCACGCCATGCAGCACGCGAACCGGGCCGAAGTCTTTGCGGATGTCGTCGAAGCGGATAGCGAGGCTCATGAGTCACGTGCTCCCGCGAATCACGAGCCGGTGAGGCAGCAGCACACCCGGCACGTTGGCGAGCGGATTGGCAAGCCGCTGCAGCAGAAGGCGCGCGGCGGTTTCGCCCAGTTCGCGCATGGGCTGCGCGATCGTGGTCAGCGGCGGATCGATTTGTGCGGCGATAGAGATGTCGTCGAATCCGACCACGGCGACATCGTCGGGTACGCGCTTGCCGACGCTTCGCAAGCCGTGAAGCACGCCCGTCGCGAGCGTGTCGGACACGGCGAAGATTGCGGTCGGTGCGTCGGGCGGCAGCATCAGCGTGGCCGCCGCCGACGCACCCGCCTCATAGTCAAGGCTGTTCAGGTTCATGCGCCAGCCGTCGAGCGGCGTGATGCCGGCGTCGGTCAGCGCATCCAGATAGCCTTGCTGACGCTGCCGCGCGTACAGATAGTCGATGTCGGAATTGATGAGGCCGATGCGCCGATGTCCGCGAGACAGAAGGTGCCGCACGGCGTCGCCCGCGGCCCGGTAGTTGTCGATGCCCACATACGGCACGCCCACCGCCGGATCGAACTCGCAGCATGCAACCCAAGGCAACGCGCCGGATGCATCGCTTTGTGCCTGCTGGATCGTCGCCGGGTCGAGACAGATCGCGCCGTCGGCGCGGCGGCGGCGCAGCAGGTCGAAGTAGCCGCGCTCGCGGCCGGCGTCCGCGCCCGTGTCGCAGAGCAGCATGAAGTAACCGTGCTGGCGCGCAACGCTGTCGATGCCGCGGACGATCTCGGCGTAGAACGGATTGCCGAAGTCGGGGACCATGGTGAGCAACAGGCGGCTTTCGGCGGTGCGCAGATTGCGCGCGAGCTCGTTGACGCGGTAGCCGCTCGCGTCGACGGCGGCGAGCACCTTGTCGCGAGTCGCGGGGCGCACGTTCTCGTGGGCATTCAGCACGCGTGACACAGTCGCCACCGACACTCCCGCCTGCCTCGCCACGCCCGCGATAGAGAGCCCTTCCGCCGAACGCGACGCCCGCGAAAGCGGTTGCGGCCGCGACTCGTCGCCGGTTGCGGACACCGCTGCGGGCTTCGCTTTTGATGTCGATCTGGACAAGGCAGCGGCTTCCGGAAATGTAATCGATTACATTTTTTAGCGAACGAGTGTGGAAGTGCAAGGCCGGATTCCTAGGGATTTACACGGGGGCATCGGCGAAAAGCGAGGCGGCGACGAACACACGAGCTCCGCGACGAATGCGCGAACCCGGGCGGCGCCTGCGAAAGCCCGCTCGGCGCGATGCCCGCCTCGGCCCCGGACTGCCGGCACCATTTGGTACAATCCCGCAGTTACCCTGCCGCGGCTTGCGCATCGAGTGTTAGTGCTGACATCAGCGGGCTCTCCGCCGAAGCCGCCGCGCAGTGGGAAAATCGCAAAACTCGCCAAACCAGAACCGCCAAACCCACCATGAACATCGAGCAAGCGCGTTTCAACATGATCGAACAGCAGATCCGCCCCTGGGAAGTGCTCGACCAGGACGTGCTGAATCTGCTGTCGATCGTCAAGCGTGAAAACTTCGTCCCCGCCGCATACCGCGATCTGGCTTTCGCCGACTTCGAAGTGCCGTTGCCGGCCGGTCAGCATATGCTGGCGCCGCGCGTCGAGGCGCGCACGCTGCAGGAACTGGCGGTGAAGAAACATGAGAGCGTGCTCGAAATCGGCGCCGGTTCCGGTTACATGGCGGCGCTGCTCGCGCACCGCGCGCAACACGTGCTGACAGTCGATATCGAACCGGAACTCGCGGAACTGGCAAAGAACAACCTGATCGCGAATGGCGTGCTGAATGCCGAAGTCGCGACCGGCGACGCCGCGCGCGGCTGGGCCGCCGCTGCTCCGTACGACGTGATCTGCGTGTCGGGCGGACTGCCCGTGCTGCCGCAGGAAATTCTCGAACACCTGAAGATCGGCGGCCGTCTGGCAGCGTTTGTCGGCACCGCGCCGGTCATGAAGGCGCAGATCATCACGCGTATCGACGAAAAGCAGTACCGCGTCGCCGACGTGTTCGAAACCTACGTCGAACCGCTCGTCAACGCGGTGCAGCCGCCGCGCTTCAAGTTCTGATTCGCGTGTTTTTCACGGACGGCCGGCGCGCCGCCGTCCTCTGAACGGAAGTCTCGCTGATGCAAAACCTGACCGCTCCCGCACTCGCCGAATGGCTCGCCGACACGTCGCGTCCCGCACCCGTGCTGCTCGACGTGCGCGAGCCGTGGGAAATCCAGACGGCGGCGATGGCCGGCATCGTGTCGATTCCCATGCGTGAAATTCCCGCGCGCAGCGAAGAACTCGACGACGACGCGCAAATCGTCTGCATCTGCCACCACGGCGCACGCAGCGCGCAGGTCGCGATGTTCCTCGAATCGCGCGGCCACGCGAACGTCTTCAATCTGCAAGGCGGGATCGACGCATGGTCGCGCCAGGTCGACCCGTCAGTTCCCACTTACTGAGCCCACGGGCAATGAAGCGTCAGCACGCGCCGCTCCTGGCGTCTGCTCTGGCGCTTGCTTGCGCGCTTGCCTGCGTGTTGCACGCGCCGCTCGCGCAAGCAGTCGATCTCTCCCAACTCTACGACGAAGCGCTCTCCAACGACGCGCCTCTGCAAAGCGCGCGCGCCGCGCTCGCCGCCAATAGCGAGGAACTGCCGCTCGCACGCGCGAAGCTGCTGCCGCAAGTCTCGGCGTCGCTCAATGGCAGCCGTCAGAGCACCGACTTCGGCGGTGGCTTTCCGGCGTCGTACGGCAACACCTACGGCTATGTGGTCTCGCTTACGCAGCCACTCATTCATGTGGACAGCTGGTACGGCTATGCGCAGGGCAAGCTCGCGGTCGCGTCCGCGCAGGCCTCGTTCGCGCAGGCGCGCCAGGATCTGATCGTGCGCCTTGGCGAGGCGTACTTCGACGCGCTCGCCGCGCAAGACAGCGTTGCCATCGCGCGGTCGCAGAAGGCGTCGATCGCGCAACAACTAGAATCGGCAAAGCGTTCATTCGAAGTGGGCAACACGACGATCACCGACACGAACGAAGCGCAGGCCAAATACGATCAGGCGGTCTCGCAGGAAATCGCCACGCAGAACGATCTCGCCGTCAAGCTGGCGGCGCTGCAGCAGATCGTCGGGCATCCGGTCGAGCATATCGACGGTCTCGCGGCCGGGGCTCCGCTTCCGCCGCCCGTGCCCGCGGACATCAACCAATGGGTCGATGCGGCGAGCGACGCGAACTACCAGGTGGTACTCAGACAGATCGCGCTCGATAACGCGCAGCGTGAAACGTCGAAGGCGAAAGCCGGCCATCTGCCGACTGTGGATCTGGTCGCGAGCCGCTCGCATAGCAGCCTGGGCGCGGCGGGAGCCGGCAACTTCGGCGGGAATTTCGGCGGCGGCTTCGGCAGCGGCGCGAATACGCCTTCGCCCGGCACGCCTGCGCTGGCAGCTGAACTCGGCAACCTGGGCTCCTCGTACACGAACAGCACGATCGGCGTACAGGTCACGATTCCGCTTTTCGCAGGCGGCGCCACGCAAAGCCGCGTTCGCCAGACGCTCGCACTCGAGGACCAGGCTGCCGCCGATCTCGACACTGCCCGGCGCAACGCGGCGCTCTCCGCGCGCCAGGCGTTTCTCGGCGTGGTCAGCGGGCTCGCGCAAGTGCGTGCGCTGCAGACTGCCGAGCGCTCCGCGCGCACGTCGCTCGAATCGAATCTGCTTGGCTATCAGGTCGGCGTGCGTATCAACATCGATGTGCTGAACGCGCAAGACCAGCTCTTCTCCGCGCGGCGCGACCTGGCAAAGGCGCGTTACGACACGCTGATCAATAGTCTCAAGCTGAAGGCCGCCACTGCGAACCTCACCGATCAGGACGTCTTGCAGCTGAGCTCGCTGCTATCTCCCGTCGACGATGGCGCATTGACCGCGCTGCCACAAGCGCCCACAGTGCCGCATCCGGGCGCCGCGGCGAAGGGCGCGGCGGGCAAGCTCGGGCGGCGGGGGTTGTCCGGTACGGCCACAACGCAATAGCCGCTGCTGCAGTTCAAAGCCGGGCTGATCCGCGGACCGATTCGCGGACTGTACCGTTCACCCGGCATATAAATCGCTCGCGCTTCAACGACGATCTTCCACGCATCTTCCTGCAGAACGGGACCCAACTGTGCGGCCTCACTCTCGCATTTGTCCTCGCGTGCGGCCGCTTTGAACCCTCTCCCATCTTTCTGAATGTCATCGGGGCTTAACTTGAGTTACTCAAGATCCGTTCCCATTCGATCTCTTACAACCGACATCAGGAAGCCTATGTTGTTCCAACCACCCGCACGCCGCCCGTTATCGACTTTCGTTGCTTTATGCACCCTGCTCGCGCTGGGCGCGTGCGGCAGCAGTGACGACCTCCAGAGCAGTGCGGCCGTCGCGCCCGCCCCGCCGGCGGATCCTGGATTTGTGGACAGTGCCTCCATTCCTCCCGTGCCGGCATTCGTCGACAATGCTGCTTCCAATCAAAGAAACGACGCGCACTTCGCGACCCTCGATACGAATGCCGGCGTACGTGTGGTCGCGCGCTTCCTCGACCTGTGGCAGCCGTCGACGATGATTGTCGACGCGGGAGCGTCCGCGCCTGCAGTCGACGGTTTCCCCGCCGTGGTTGCCTCGACATGCTCGGGTCTCATCAACTCAGGCACGGCGTGCGGCACGGTCCTCAATGCGGCCGTGTTGAATCAGAACACACAGTTCGTCGTCAACGAGACGGTCTCGCGCACCCAGGCGCAAGCGGACGCAGCGTATTTCGACGACCGCCGCAACAAGGGATACAGCGTGACAGACGGTATGGGACCGTTGACCGGCGCATGGCTCGGCCTCACGCAGCAGACCACCACTATCACCTCGATTCCCGCGAATGCGACCACCACGCTGTACAACGACGCAGGCAACAACACGGGCGTTGGCCGTCCGGCCAATGCCGCGTTCGGCACCGTGGTCGACTTTGTCAACGCAATGAGCACGAACGGTTCGACAGAACCTGCGAAGCGCTTCTACAAATACGCGAGGCCGTACCGCTGGAGCAGTTCGGTGGTGGTCGTGCCGACACTCGTGCCGGCCGAAAGCACGACGCCCGCCACCGATGGCGGCTTCATCAGCGGCCATACGGCGGAGGCAATGCGCGACTCGATGGCCATGGCTTACGTGGTCCCGCAGCGCTTCCAGGAAATGATGAGTCGTGCGATGGAACTGGGCGAAAACCGTATCGTCGCAGGCATGCATTCGCCGCTCGACGTGACAGGTGGACGGATGCAGGGCCTGGCGGTTGTGGCTGCCAATCTGTATAACCCGGCCAACGCGTCTTTGAAGGCCGCCGCCTACGCGCAGGCCCAAAGCGCTTTGATGACGCAAACCAGCACGACGAACAACACGTTCAACGCGTTCGCGCATTCGGGCACGACCGCGACGGACCGTTTCGCCGACTACACGGCCAACCGGTCGGACTACTTGCGCCGGATGACATTCGGCTTCGCGCAAATCGAAGCGACCGATGCAGCGCCGGTGGTTCCGAAGGGTGCGGAACTGCTGCTGGAAACCCGCTTTCCGTACCTCAGCGCGGATCAACGCCGCGTCGTGCTGAAGACGACCGAACTTCCGTCGGGGTATCCCGTCATGGACGATGCCGAGGGCTGGGGCCGCCTGAACATGTTCGCAGCCGCGGACGGCTATGGCGCGTTCAACGGCAATGTGATCGTCTCGATGGACGCGACACAAGGCGGCTTCAACGCGCTCGACACCTGGCGCAACCCGATCTCGGGCACGGGCAAGCTCACCTTGCAAGGAACCGGCACGCTGAGACTGGCCGGAGCCAACACCTACTCGGGTGGCTCGCAGATTGCAGGCGGCACGCTCGAAGCCGACTCGGCGTCCGCGCTCGGAACAGGTGACGTGTATCTAGGTGCGGGCTCGCTGGTCGTCAATGCGCCCGGTGTGGTTTCGGTCGTCGGCAAATTCACGCAGCTTGCAAATACGACGCTGGAGCTCAATCTCGGCGCCAATGGACAAGGCTCGATGAAGGTCGGCGCTCAGACCACGGTTCTCGGCGGAACGCTGCATGTGAAGTTCGTCGACGGCTTCAAACCCAAGGCGGGCGATACGATCACTGTGATCAGCGGCAATGGTTCGAACGTGAAGTTCTCCGCTGTTTCCGTTGATGGCTTCAAAGCCACGCCGGTCTACTCATCAACCGGCGTTCAGGTCCATCTCGATTCGTAACCAAGGCGGCAAGGCTCCCCGCCTTCGCCACATCGGCTGCGAGTCCGCTCTGCGCGGACTCGCAGCCTTGCATTTACCCCTGAATGAACGCCAGCAGATCAGCGTTGAGCACATCTGCGTTCAACGTCAACATGCCGTGTGGGAAGCCCGGATACGTCTTCAATGTTCCGTTCTTCAACAGCTTGATCGACTTCAGCGCCGCATCGGCAAACGGCACGATCTGGTCGTCTTCGCCGTGCAGCACGAGAGTCGGCACGCTGATCGAGCGAAGGTCTTCGGTCTGGTCCGTTTCCGAGAAGGCCTTGATGCCTTCGTAGTGCGCCTTGGCGCTGCCCATCATGCCCTGACGCCACCAGTTCTGGATCACGCCTTGATGGACCGTTGCGCCCGGACGATTGAAGCCGTAGAACGGCCCCGCCGGAACGTCGACGAAGAACTGCGCGCGATTGTCGGCAAGCGCCTTGCGAAAGCCGTCGAAGACTTCAAGCGGCAGACCTTCCGGGTTTGCTTCGGTCTTGAGCATCAGCGGCGGCACGGCGCTCACCAGCACCGCCTTCGCGACGCGGCCAGCCGGTTCGCCGTGCTTCGCCACATAGCGAGCCACCTCGCCGCCGCCAGTCGAATGGCCGATATGTACGGCGTTGCGCAGATCGAGCGCTTCGACCACCGCGAACGCGTCGGCGGCGTAGTGGTCCATGTCGTGTCCGTCGGAGACTTGCGACGAGCGGCCGTGGCCGCGCCGGTCGTGAGCGATCACGCGGAAGCCCTTCTGAACGAAGAACAGCATCTGCGTATCCCAGTCGTCGGAAGACAACGGCCAGCCGTGATGGAACACGATCGGCTGCGCGTCCTTCGGACCCCAGTCTTTGTAGAAAATTTCGACATTGTCCTTCGTTGTCACGTACGGCATGGTCGTTTCTCCTGTTTCACGTTTTGGGCAATAGCAGACTGGATGATCCGGCGCGAGTGTTACGAAAGCCACCATGGTGGCAACAAACTGTGGAGCGAATCTGGCAACGCGCTGAAAGGAGAATACTGACACGCGCCGCGTTATGGAAGCGCGATGAAAAGAACTGATCGTTGCGCCGCTGCCATCAATCGCCTCTTGGCACGCTCACTCTCGTCGCAATTTATTGCGCCGCTTCGTCCACCCGATTGAGAAATTTCGCAGGGTTTCCCGAATACCAGACAGGCACCATGCTCGGTCCATTTCGGGAGCCGTGTGATGAGACTCATGAAGATAGCGATGCTGGCCGCAACCGTGTTGCCGTTGGCGTCGTATGCCGCACTCGGCGGCCCGCCGGTCACGGGAGCGTCCATGCCGCTCATGCTGCGCGCCGCCACGCCGCAGTCCGCTTCGGCGTCCGCTCCGGCGTCCGCAAGCAGCCAGCCGGCCGGCGGGCTCGTTAGCGCGGCGCCCTACTCGGTGCGTCAGTCGAACGACGCGAACGGCGCCACGATCCGCGAATACGTGTTGAGCGCCAACGTCGTCTTCGCCGTGACCTGGGACGGCCCGGTGCGCCCGAACATGCGCGCGCTGCTCGGCAGCTACTTCGCGAATTACGTTGCATCCGGGCAAAGCGGCGTGCGCGGCTCCGGTCCTCTGATCGAAGGCAACGACGACTTCCGCATCGAATCCGCAGGCCGCCTTGGGCGCTTCTTCGGCATGGCCTGGGTGCCGCGTCTGATGCCCGCGGGCGTGCGTCCGGGCGATCTCGAATAACAGCCATGCGCTTCCCGGGAAAACACATGAATACATTGAAAAAGACGCTGTCGCTCGCGGCGGTCATCGGCGTCCTGACGCTTGCCGCTTGTGGCGGCGGGGGCGGCGGGAGTGCCGGCTCCGGCACTCAGGGCAATAATTCGGCAGGCTGGAACGCCACGCCGCAATGGACACCGCACGGGTCCGGCGCCTCCGGCGGTTCGGGGAATTCATCGCCGCCCGCTACAGGCGACAACACGGTCACGATCCGCGTCGACAATACGATGGGCGGCGTCAACCTGCTCAAGGCCTCGATCAGGCTATGCGTGCCGGGCACCCAGAACGCGCCGCAATGCGTGACCGTCGACAACATGCTGGTCGACACCGGCTCCACCGGCGTGCGGATCGCCGCGCGCGCCATTCCCACACTGGCCCCGCTGCTGCTCATGCAAGTCGGCGCAGTCGACGACATAAGCGGCTCCGCCCCCATCGTCGAATGCATGCCGTTCGCCTCAGGCTATACGTGGGGCTCGGTCAAACGCGCCGACATTACGATCGGCAGCAAGACAGCGAGCAACCTTCCAATCCAGGTGTACGCGGACAACGCATTCGCCGCCCCCGACGACTGCACGAACTACGGTGCCGACCTGGGCGGCGGCGCCTTCGCTGGCATTAACGGTATTCTCGGCGTCGACAGTTTCGCTACAGACTCAGCCGACGCGGTCACTACCGCGATTCCTGGCAATTACTACTACTGCCCGTCGCAGAACTCGTGCATTAGCACACGCATGCTAGCCGGCAAGGAAGTGAAGAACCCCGTAGCCGCATTCGCCACGGACAACAACGGCACGATCATCCGCCTGCCCGCTGTGCCGGCCGGCGGCCAGACGAGCGTCACGGGGCAACTGGTGTTCGGCATCGGTACGCAGCAGAACAACGCGTTGCCGCCGAGCGCGACCGTGCTCGCCATCGACAAATACGGCGCTTTCACGACGCAGTATCGCGGCAAAGTCTTTACCCGCAGCGTGATCGACAGCGGCACTAATGCATACGCCTTCCCCGACGACACCATCGCGACGAGTGCGGACGGCTGGTACACGCCTGCCACGCCGCTGAATATGAGCGCAACAATGGAGGCCACCAACGGCACAGGCAAGCCGCTCGATATGCCGTTCTCCATTGCTGATACGAGCAACCTGCGATTATCCGGCTACTACGCTCTCAGCAACGCCGGCGTGAACTTCGCGTACAGCGGGAAAAACGGCATGTTCCTGTGGGGGCTGCCGTTTTTCTATGGCCGGGACGTCTACACAGTAATGGGGAACGCGAAGGTCGGTAACCAGAGCGGACCGTTCGTCGCGTTCTAGCGTACTGACGCAAACCACGCGCAATGCATGAGGCCGGCGCGGCACGCGCTGGCCTCATGCAAACGCCTGATGCAAAGACCTGATGCAACCCCTACGGCGAACTCCTAAAGTCAGCGCATAAAGCCATCGCCCGAAGCTTCAATCCGTCTCCCTCAACACCTCGGCCACCGTCGCAAAAATCTCGTCGATCTGAGCCTCTTCGATAATGAGCGGCGGCGAGAACGCGAGAATGTCGCCGGTATAGCGTGTCAATACACCCTTCTGGAAACATCGCACGAACACGTCGTAAGCGCGTGTGCCAGGCGCGCCGTCGCGCGACGCAAGCTCGACGCCGCCCACCAGCCCGAGGTTGCGAACGTCGATCACATGCCGTTCACCGCGCAGCTTGTGAATCGCGCGCTCGAAAAGCGGCGCCATCCGCGCGGCCCGATCGAACAACTGCTCGCGCTCGTAGAGGTCGATCGTCGCGCATGCCGCCGCAGCCGCAATCGGATGTCCCGAGTACGTATAGCCATGAAACAGCTCGATGCCGCCCGGCGCGCCGTTCACGATCGAGTCGTGAATCTGGCCGCTTGCGGCCACCGCGCCCATCGGAGCGGCCGCGTTGTTGGTGCCCTTCGCCATCGTCAGCAGGTCGGGTGTGACGCCGAAATACTGCGCGGCGAACGGCGCGCCGAGGCGGCCCCAACCCGTGATGACTTCGTCGAAGATCAGCAGAATGCCGTACTTGTCGCAAATCTCGCGCAACCGTTGAAGATAACCTTGCGGCGGAATCAGCACGCCTGTCGATCCGGCCACCGGCTCGACGATCACCGCCGCAACCGTCGACGCATCGTGCAGCGCGACGATCCGCTCGAGTTCGTCGGCGAGATGCGCGCCCCACGCCGGTTGGCCCTTCGAATAAGCGGCCTCTTTGATGTTCAGCGTATGCGGCAAATGATCGATCGACGGCAGTAGCGCGCCCGAAAACGCCTTGCGGTTGGGCGCAATGCCGCCAACGGAAATTCCGCCGAAGCCGACGCCGTGATAGCCGCGCTCGCGTCCAATGAAGCGGGTGCGTTGTCCCTCGCCACGCGAGCGGTAATAGGCAAGCGCGATCTTCAGCGCGGTGTCGACTGCTTCCGAGCCTGAGTTCACGAAGAAGATGTGCTTCAGATCGCCCGGCGTGTGTCGCGCGATTTTCGTCGCGGCTTCGAATGCTTTCGGGTGGCCCATCTGGAACGTGGGCGCGAAATCCATCTCAGCAGCCTGAGCCTGCACGGCGGCCACGATTTCATCGCGGCAGTGCCCTGCGTTCACGCACCACAGGCCCGCGGTGCCGTCGAGAATGCGCCGCCCATCATGCGAGGTGTAGTACATGCCCTTCGCGCTCGCGAGCAGACGCGGCGCGCTCTTGAACTGGCGATTGGCGGTGAAGGGCATCCAGAACGCGGACATATCGGGTTGATTGGCGCCGGCGGATTCAGTCATCTCATATCTCCATGCAGAACTGTCGACAGGAATTAGCGCTTCAGCGCTTAGTCCCGTCCCATGCAAAGGCCAGTAAGCGGTCTTTCAGTGTAGGCACAACACAGCGCATGCACAAAGCAGCGGCGCATGTGCACCGCCAAAGCCCGCTGGCCGATCGTCACGCTTCGTCGCGGCGCGGCGCGCACCTGAACGAGGCGCATCGAAGCCATGTGCACCAGATTCGTACGCCAAGCAGCATAAGCCCGCTCGCATGGAGGCGCGCCGCAGCGCGCGAAGCCGCGGAGCGCCCCGCATCCCTCACATGGCATGTGCCTTGCAGTACACGAGCGGCAAGTCATGCGGGGCAAGCCCCGTGGCTGAAATCGACGCCCATAAACATTCATCATCAATGGCAAGGGGATACACATGAAACGTCGCAGTCTGTTGAAGTTCGGCTCCATGTCCGGCGCGCTCGCGCTTGCAGGTCGCGCGCCGTTCGCGCACGCACAGTCCGCGAGCGGCCCGATCAAGGTTGGCATCCTGCATTCCCTGTCCGGCACGATGGCGATCTCCGAGACATCGCTGAAAGACACCGCGCTGATGACGATCGCTGACATCAACAAGAACGGCGGCGTGATGGGCCGTCAGCTTCAGCCGGTGGTGGTCGACCCCGCTTCGAACTGGCCGCTCTTCGCCGAAAAAGCGCGTCAATTGATCACGCAGGAAAAGTGCGCGGTGGTGTTCGGCTGCTGGACGTCGGTGTCGCGCAAGTCGGTGCTGCCGGTGTTCGAGGAACTCAACGGGCTGCTCTTCTACCCGGTCCAGTACGAAGGTGAAGAGATGTCGCGCAACGTGTTTTACACGGGCGCTGCGCCGAACCAGCAGGCGATCCCTGCAACCGAATATCTGATGAGCGCGGAAGGCGGCGGCGCGAAGCGCTTCTTCCTGCTCGGCACCGACTACGTGTATCCGCGCACGACCAACAAGATTCTGCGCGCGTTCCTGAAGTCGAAGGGCGTGCAGGAGGCCGACATCCAGGAGGTCTATACGCCGTTCGGCCACAGCGACTACCAGACCATCGTCGCGAACATCAAGACCTTCTCGCAAGGCGGCAAGACGGCTGTGATCTCGACGGTGAACGGCGACTCCAACGTGCCGTTCTATAAGGAACTCGGCAACCAGGGGCTGAAGGCTTCCGATGTGCCGGTCGTCGCGTTCTCGGTCGGCGAGGAAGAACTGCGCGGCATCGACACGAAGCCGCTGGTGGGCAACCTCGCGGCATGGAACTACTTCATGTCCGTGCGCAACCCGGCCAACGAGAAGTTCAAGAAACAATGGGCCGCGTGGGTCAAGGAGAACAATCTGCCTGGCGGCACCAAGCGCGTGACGAACGACCCGATGGAAGCGACTTTCGTCGGCATCCACATGTGGAAGCAGGCTGTCGAGAAGGCGAAGAGCACCGAAGTCGACAAGGTGCGCGTGGCGATGATCGGCCAGCAGTTTGCAGCGCCGTCGGGCTTCACGCTCGAAATGGACGGCAACCACCATCTGCACAAGCCGGTGATGATCGGCGAAGTGCGCGCAGACGGTCAGTTCAACGTGGTGTGGCGCACCAAGACCGCGGTTCGCGCGCAGCCGTGGAGCCCGTTCATCGCAGGCAATGCAGGCAAGCCGGATGTGGTCAGCTCGATCCCGGCGTTTCTGAAGCGCTCGCGGGTCGCTTAACGGCACCGCGTATGACGGCGGCTCGAGTGGCCGCCGTCATGTGTCGAGGCGAACTCGGGCGAACTCGGGCGAACTCGGGCGAATTCCGGGTGAACTCCCGGCGACCGTTAGCGTGTTCCGGCACGCGCAATGGGTTCGCCGCGAATCCGGCATGCGCAGCAATCGCAATCGAAACTCGCGCGCACCTGGCGAGCGATCACGGTCGTAATGCTCGCGACCCGTCCCGCTCGACACTGCCCCATGCGATTCGGCGGCTGAGCGAAGCCGTGCAGCGTGCGGCACAACACCGGCCCGCATTCAACCGGCGCGATGCGAGCATTGCAAAGCGCGTCGCCGGTCATTCTTCAAAGGCCATCATGGCGTTTTCATTCCTCACTTTTGCAGAGCGGTTCGCGCGACGCAGCGTCAGCAGCACCGCTTTTGCGTTGCTCACGTTGATTGCGTTGGGCTCGCTGACGCCGCATGCCGCGTTCGCGTTGACCGCGGCCGATGTCGCGCCGCTTGCCGCCGACGACTTCGACGCGAAGTCCGCAGCCATCGACAAACTCATCGCCAATCACGACAAGGAGTCGGTCGCGGTGCTGAAGGCGTTGTCCGAAGACGGCGTGCTCGCCACCGACTCAGGCGCCGTCCTGCTGCAGGACGGCGACGCGACGCGCGATGCCGTCACCGGCAAGACGGTCGCCGCAAGCGACGCACAACCCGTCACGTTGAATAATCTGCTGCGCTCGAAAGTGGCGGGCGCGCTCTCGGGCTTACAGCTCGACTCGCCGGATAAAGCGACGCGCGAGCAAGCCATCAACGCGCTGCTGAAAAACCCTGACCCGTCGATCAAGCCGCTCGTCGATACGGCCCGCGCAAAAGAAACCGACCCGGCTCTGAAGAAGCGCCTCGACACGCTGTGGGCAATGACCGCGCTGCATGACGCCGACGCGGCTAAGCGTCTCGAAGCAGTGAAGCTCGTCGCCGCGCGGCACGACCTCGACATGAACGAACTGCTGCGACCGCTCGTCGCGAAAAAGCCCGACGGCACATTCGCGGAAGCCGACGCTCGCGTGCGGGCCGCGGCGCAAAGCGGTATCGACGAACTCGACGCAATCCAGCGCCGCGGTGAAATCGCCGGCACGCTGTTCGCGGGTCTCTCGCTCGGCAGCGTGCTGCTGCTCGCTGCACTCGGGCTTGCCATCACGTATGGCCTGATCGGCGTCATCAACATGGCGCACGGCGAATTCCTCATGATCGGCGCCTACGCCACGTATGTCGTGCAGAACCTCTTTCAGCGCTTCGCGCCGGGCGGCTTCGACTGGTATCCGCTCGTCGCGGTGCCAGCGTCGTTCGTTGCGGCGGCACTGGTCGGCATCGTGATCGAGCGGCTCGTGCTCAAGCATCTGTATGGCCGTCCGCTCGAAACGCTGCTGACCACCTTCGGCATCAGCCTGATCCTGATTCAGGCGACGCGGATGCTGTTCGGCGCGCAGAACGTGCAGGTCGTCAATCCTTCGTGGATGAGCGGCGGCGTGACCGTCATGGCGAACCTGATCCTGCCGTACAACCGGCTCGCGATTCTCGCGTTTTCGCTGATCGTCGTCGGCATTGCATGGGCCGTGTTGACGAAGACGCGCCTCGGACTCTTCGTGCGCGCCGTCACGCAGAACCGCCGCATGGCTGCATGCGTCGGCGTGAAGACCGCACGGGTCGACTCGTATGCGTTCGCGTTCGGCGCGGGCATTGCGGGACTCGGCGGCTGCGCGTTATCGCAGATCGGCAATGTCGGGCCCGACCTCGGGCAAAGCTACATCATCGATTCGTTCATGGCGGTCGTGCTCGGTGGCGTGGGTCAACTGGCGGGCACGGTGATCGGCGGCTTCGGGCTCGGACTCGTGAGCAAGGCGATCGAGCCGTTCTGGGGCGCCGTGCTCGCGAAGATCGCGGTGCTCGTGCTGATCGTGCTGTTCATCCAGAAGCGTCCGCAGGGCATGTTCGCCCTCAAGGGCCGTAGCGCGGAGGCATGAGATGACATCTGCAACTTCTTCTTCGGCCGCGTCGGCTCATGTGGGTGCAACGGATGGCAACCCGGCCGGCAACTCAGCTGACCGCGTCGCGCAGTCGGGCTTTGCCCTCGGCTTGCCGCCGCGTCCCGCGCTGCTGTCGCGCCGTGCATGGCTTGCGCTGATCGCGCTGATCGTCGTGTTCGGCCTCGGCGTGCCGTTCGCTACGCTAGTGGTGCCGGAAGCGAGTCCGCTGCATCTGTCCGCTTATGCGACGACCATCACCGGCAAGTTCATGTGCTACGCGATCGCGGCGCTCGCACTCGATCTGGTGTGGGGTTACTGCGGCATTCTGAGTCTCGGACACGCGCTCTTCTTCGCACTGGGCGGCTACGCGATCGGCATGTACCTGATGCGCGCAATCGGCCACGACGGCAAATACGGCAGCGATCTGCCCGACTTCATGGTGTTCCTCGACTGGCATCAACTGCCGTGGTATTGGCAAGGCACGCAGCATCTCGGCTATGCGCTCCTGCTCGTGGTGCTGGTGCCGGCCGTGGTGGCATGGGTGTTCGGCTTCTTCACGTTCCGCTCGCGAGTGAAGGGCGTCTATCTGTCGATCATCACGCAGGCGATGACGTTCGCTGCCATGCTGCTCTTCTATCGCAATGAGACGGGCTTTGGCGGCAATAACGGCTTCACCGATTTCAAGCGCATCGGCGGCTTTCCAATCACGCATGCTGGAACGCGCACTGCCCTGCTGCTGATCACGTTTGCGGTGCTGATCGTCGCGTTCCTCGGCGCGCGGGCCATCGTCACCTCGAAGCTCGGCCGCGTCGTGACCGCCGTGCGCGACGGCGAAACGCGCCTGATGTTCCTGGGCTACAGTCCGCTCGCGTACAAACTCTTCGTATGGACCGTGTCCGCCGTGTTGTGCGGCATTGCCGGCGCGTTGTACGTGCCACAGGTCGGCATCATCAATCCGGGTGAGATGTCGCCTGGCAATTCGATCGAAATGGCCATCTGGGTGGCCGTCGGCGGACGCGGCACGTTGATTGGGCCGATTGTCGGCGCCTTCGCGGTGAACGGCGCGAAGAGCTTCTTCACGGCGAACTTTCCTGAATACTGGCTGTTCTTCCTCGGTCTGATTTTCGTGCTGGTCCCGCTGTTTTTGCCGAGCGGCATCATGGGACTGGTCGAACTCGTGACGCGCAAGAGGAACCGCTCATGAACGAAAACCCGATGGTTCCCGACCTGGCTTTGCCCGAACATCCTTCTGAACACGCGTTGAGCGGCGTCGCGAGCATGGGGCACGTCGTCGTTCCCGGCGAGATCGACATTTCCCACGGCACGATCCTGTATCTCGAAGACGTGACCGTGAGCTTCGACGGCTTTCGTGCGTTGAATGCGCTGACGCTTTCTATCGACGCCGGCGAATTGCGCTGCATCATCGGACCGAACGGCGCCGGCAAGACGACGATGATGGACGTGATCACCGGCAAGACCTCGCCCGATTCGGGCAAGGTGTTTCTCGGCCAGTCGATCGACCTCACGCGGATGAACGAGCCGTCCATTGCACGTGCCGGCATTGGACGCAAGTTCCAGAAGCCGACGGTTTTCGAGCAGCATCCCGTGTGGGAAAACCTCGAACTCGCAATGAAGACCGACAAGGGATGGCTTGCGTCGCTGCGCGCGCGGCTCGATCGCGAAGCGCAAGCACGCATCGAAGAAACGCTCGTGCTGATCGGTCTGGAATCCGAGGCGCGGCGTCTTGCCGGCGAACTGTCGCACGGACAGAAGCAGCGGCTGGAAATTGGCATGTTGCTGATGCAGCAACCGGCGCTGCTGCTACTCGACGAACCTGCCGCGGGCATGACCGATGACGAGACGATGCAGTTGGCAGACCTGCTCAACCATCTGCGAGGCACGTGCTCGATGATGGTCGTCGAACACGACATGGAGTTCGTGAAAGCTCTATCGGGCGATACCGGCAAGGTCACGGTGATGGCCGAAGGGCGCGTGCTCGCGCACGGCACGCTCGACGAAGTGAAACGCGACGAGACGGTGATCGAGTCGTATCTTGGCCGCTGAGCGGACAGGCCAGTCAAAGGGTCGAACGGACATGCTAGAAGTAGAAAACCTGAACCAGTACTACGGCGGCAGCCACATTCTTCGCGATGTGAAGCTCACCGTGCCCGATGGCAAACTCACCGTGCTGCTCGGCCGCAATGGCGTGGGCAAGACGACGTTGCTGCGTTGCCTGATGGGCGTCGTGCAGACGAAGAGCGGCTCGATCGCCTGGCGCGGCGCGCCGATCACGAAGCTGCCCACCTATTCTCGCGTCGAGAAAGGGCTTGCCTACGTGCCGCAGGGACGCGATATTTTTCCGCGGCTCACCGTCGAAGAAAATCTGCTGGTGGGTGCCGCCAGCAAGAAGGCACCGAAGAAGGTTCCCGATCGCATCTATGAGTTGTTTCCCGTGCTCAAGGATATGCGCAGCCGTCGCGGCGGCGATCTGTCGGGCGGTCAGCAACAGCAGCTCGCGATCGGCCGCGCGCTAATGAGCGACCCGCAACTGCTGATTCTCGACGAACCCACGGAAGGCATTCAGCCGTCGATCATTCAGGACATTGGGCGCACGCTGCGTCAACTGGTCGAAGAGATGGGCATGACCGTGCTGCTCGTCGAGCAGTACTACGACTTTGCGAAGGACATTGCCGACCGCTATTGGGTGATGAGCCGCGGCGAGATCGTCGCGGGCGGCGAAGGCGCGAACATGGATGCGGATGGCGTGCGTGCGCTGATCGCGGTGTGACGCTCTCGCGTGGGTGAGCGTGCTATGCTCGGCGCGTCTCGGGCCGGGTCTCCACGCCCTTACCCTTGCGGCTTCTCTTCCTGTACCTTCTTGTACCCAACACGTCGATCGCACGTTCATTCGCATGTCGCTTCACGAAAATCACGCCACGCTCGCTACTGTGCAACCCGAAGCGAAAGCCGAGCCGCATGCGCATTGGCGCGCGCGGCTCGAACTTGGGTTCGTCAGGCATGGCGAGCGCAGCGTCCTGCAGCATCGGCTGCACGATGGCCCGCTGCGTGTCCAACGGCCGTTGTATCCGGAAGGTCAGGCTGTTTGTCACGCAGTGATCGTGCATCCGCCGGGCGGGATCGCGGGCGGCGATCAACTGGATATAGAAGTGAATGTGGGTGCTCATGCGCATGCTGTGATCACGACGCCCGGCGCGACCAAGTGGTACAAATCCAACGGACGCTCCGCGCGGCAGCATATCGCTGTCCGCGTCGGCGAAGGTGCGAGGCTCGACTGGCTGCCGCAGAACAATATCGTTTTCGATCACGCAAAAGCAGACCTCGACTTTTCGCTGACACTCGACGAAGGCGCAACGGCGATCGGTTGGGATGCGACGCAGCTCGGGCGGCAAGCGGCCGGCGAGCGGTGGTCCGATGGAAGCCTGCGGGCGGTGTCGCGTATCGCGCGGGCTCACGGCGAGTTGTTATGGCTGGAGCGGGCGAGCCTCGTTGCCGGTGACCCGTTGCGCGACGCGGCTCAGGGGCTTGGCGGCTTTCCTGCGTATGGCACGCTATGGGCCGTTGGCGCGGCTTGCGACGACGCGCTGGCTGAAGCGCTGACCGCGCAGCTTCCCTTCGACGACGCCGTGCGCGCAGCGGCTTCCTGCGTGACCAGTGGCGTATTGCTCGTGCGCGCCGTGTCGCGCTCGATGGAGACGTTGCAGCGCGCGTTGACGCAATGCTGGTTGCAGCTGCGGCCCGTCGTGCATGGCGTCGAGGCGGTGCCTTTGAGAATCTGGACGACGTAGGCTACCTGCGCAAAACCACCACGCCTTAGTCGCACGCGGCAGCGCCGCAGCTTCTTAACCAACCACACCCGCAATCACACCCGCTTTCACCGCGTAAGGCAGGTCCGCACCAACTCGAAGCAATCTCGAGCCCCTATCTGGTGCGTCGTCTGGCAAACCTCCCCAGCAGCCCCCGCCGCACCACGATGGCACACACCTTGCGTTGCTAGCGGCCGATGCTGCCGCTTCCTCGCCGCCAGCCGCCTGCCCGCCACCACCACAGCTACTACAAATGAACCGACCAACGCTTCGTTCCGCCCGCCGCACGCTCCTCGCCGCCCTGCTCGTTTCGCCCGTCCTCGCAATCACCGCCCCTGCGGCCCACGCCGATACGCTCGACAACATCGCCAAGGCAGGCGTGCTCAAGGTCGCCGTGCCGGAAGACTATCCGCCGTTCGGTTCGGTCGGCCCAGACATGAAGCCGCAAGGTTATGACATCGACACCGCCGCGCTGCTCGCGAAGTCGATGAACGTGAAGCTCGAACTGGTGCCCGTGAACAGCGCGAACCGCATTCCCTATCTGCAAACGAACAAGGTCGATCTGGTGATCTCCTCGCTCGGCAAGACGCCCGATCGCGAGAAAGTGATCGACTTCTCCAACGCCTACGCGCCGTACTATCAGGGCGTGTTCGGCCCCGCCGACATCAAGGTCAGCGGCCCCGCCGATCTGACCGGCAAGACGGTCGGCGCGACGCGCGGCGCGCTCGAAGAACTCGGTCTCACGCAAATGGCGCCGAACGCCACGATCAAACGCTTCGAGGACAACAACGCGACCATTGCCGCGTTCCTGTCGGGCCAGGTTCAGTTGATCGCTGCGGGCAACATCGTCGCCGCCGCGATTCTGGCTAAGAATCCGCCGCGCCGTCCTGAGCCTAAGTTCGTCATCAAGAACTCGCCGTGTTTTGTCGGTATGAACAGGAACGAACCGCGCCTGCAGCAGAAGGTGAACGCCGCCATTGCGCAAGCCAAGCAGGACGGTACGCTCAATACGATGTCGAAGAAGTGGTTCGGCGCAGCGCTGCCCGCGGATCTGTAAGCGCGTCGTTAGCCGGGCTTGATAGCGTCACTGTTTTGTCCGGCATTGCATGGGTCGCATCGGCGACCCGCAACGCATATCATTGTCGCAGCCCGATTCCTTCGGATCGGGCGCAACCCACCGCACTCATTCGATGAAGCTGACACCTCGCGAGAAGGACAAGCTGCTGATCTTCACCGCCGCGCTGCTTGCCGAACGGCGCCGCGCACGCGGCCTCAAACTGAATTATCCAGAAGCGGTCGCGTTCATCACCGCCGCGCTGATGGAAGCGGCGCGCGACGGCAAGACCGTCGCCGAGGTCATGCACTACGGCACGACGCTGCTCACTCGTGACGACGTCATGGAAGGCGTGCCCGAGATGATCCCCGACATCCAGGTCGAAGCCACGTTTCCCGACGGCACGAAGCTCGTCACGGTTCATCATCCGATTCCCTGATCCGCTGAATCCCGCTAAACCTATTAAGGCACGCCCATGATTCCCGGCGAACTCATCACCGACGACGGCGAACACGAACTCAACGCGGGCCGCGCCACCGTCACGGTGCTCGTGTCGAATACCGGCGACCGGCCGGTGCAGATCGGCTCGCATTACCACTTCTATGAAGTGAACGACGCACTCGCTTTCGACCGCGAAGCCGCACGCGGCTTCCGGCTGAACATCGCCGCGGGCACCGCCGTGCGTTTCGAGCCCGGCCAGGAGCGCACCGTCGAACTCGTCGAACTGGCGGGTGAGCGCATCGTCTATGGCTTCAACGGCAAGGTGATGGGCAAGCTGTGACGCGCCGCGCGCGCTCATCCGCTTGCACCGCCCTGCTCAATTCCGGACTGACATCATGACCTTACGCATTGGCCGCCGCGCATACGCGGAAATGTTCGGCCCCACCACCGGCGACCGCGTGCGTCTCGCCGACACCGAGTTGCTGATCGAAGTGGAGCGCGACTTCACCACGTACGGCGAAGAAGTGAAGTTCGGCGGCGGCAAGGTGATTCGCGACGGCATGGGCCAGTCGCAACGCGTGCATGCCGACGTCGTCGATACCGTTGTGACCAACGCGGTGATTCTCGACCATTGGGGCATCGTGAAGGCCGACATCGGCATCAAGAACGGCCGCATCGCAGCGATAGGCAAGGCGGGCAATCCCGACATTCAGCCGAACGTGACGATCGCGATCGGCGCATCCACGGAGGTGATCGCCGGTGAAGGGCTGATCGTGACGGCGGGCGGCATCGACACGCATATTCACTTCATCAGTCCGCAGCAGATCGAAGAAGCGCTCGCCAGCGGCGTGACGACGATGCTGGGCGGCGGCACGGGTCCGGCAACGGGCACCAATGCGACCACCTGCACGCCGGGCCCGTGGCATCTCGAACGCATGCTGCAGGCAGCGGACGGCTATCCGATGAACCTCGGCTTCCTCGGCAAGGGCAACGTGAGCCAGCCGGAGCCCGCGCTCGAACAGATCGCGGCGGGCGCGATCGGCCTGAAGCTGCACGAAGACTGGGGCACGACGCCGGCCGCAATCGACAACTGCCTGTCCGTCGCCGACGACACCGACACGCAGGTCGCCATTCACACCGATACGCTGAACGAAGCGGGTTTCGTCGAAGCGACCGTGGCGGCGTTCAAAGGCCGCACGATTCATACGTATCACACGGAAGGCGCAGGCGGCGGCCACGCGCCCGACATCATCAAGGTATGCGGCGAAGCGAACGTGCTGCCTTCGTCGACGAATCCGACGCGGCCCTACACCGTCAACACGCTCGAAGAGCATCTCGACATGCTGATGGTTTGCCACCACCTGGACCCGTCGATTGCAGAAGACATTGCGTTCGCCGAATCGCGCATTCGCCGCGAGACCATCGCCGCGGAAGACATCCTGCACGATCTCGGCGCGCTTTCCATGCTGTCGTCGGATTCGCAGGCGATGGGCCGCGTGGGCGAAGTCATCATCCGGACGTGGCAGACCGCGCACAAGATGAAAGTGCAACGCGGCGCGCTGCCCGAGGACACCGCACGCCACGACAATTTCCGCGCGAAGCGCTATGTCGCGAAGTACACGATCAACCCGGCAATCACGCACGGCATTGCGCATGAAGTCGGTTCGATCGAGCCCGGCAAGTGGGCCGATCTCGTGTTCTGGGAGCCGGCGTTTTTCGGCATCAAACCGTCGTTGATCCTCAAAGGCGGCATGATCGCAATGGCACAAATGGGCGATCCGAACGCGTCGATTCCTACGCCGCAGCCGGTGCATTATCGCGAGATGTTCGCTACGCGCGGCGGGGCACTCGGGCGCACGTCGCTGACTTTCGTTTCGCAACTCGCCGCCGATGCAGGCGTCGCGGAGCGCTATGGCCTGAACAAGCGTATCGTGGCTGTGAAGAACTGCCGCAACATTACGAAGGCGGACATGATTCACAACGCGTGGCGCCCGTCGATCAGCGTCGATCCAGAAACCTATCAGGTGATCGCCGACGGTCAACTGCTGACCTGCGAACCGGCGACTGTCCTGCCGATGGCGCAACGCTATTTTCTGTTCTGACCATGCGCACACTCGACAAACTGGTTGCACCGCATCTCAAACTCGCGCCGGTGCTGGTGAAGCGCGCGCCGACGCTAACGCTTGCTTTCGACGAGCGTCGTAAGAGCAGACTTGCTGCCACGCTCGACACCGGCGAAGAAGTGGCGGTACTGCTGCCGCGCGGCACCGTGCTGCGCGACGGCGATGTGCTCGTTGCCGACGATGGCGGTCTCGTGCGAATAGTCGCCGCGCCGGAAGCCGTGCTGGTGGTCCGTGCGAAAGACGCGTTGACGCTCACGCGCGCGGCGTATCACCTGGGCAATCGTCATACGCCTGTGGAAGTCGGCGCGGATTATCTGAAGCTCGAATACGATCCGGTGCTGGCCGATATGCTGAAGCGTATCGGCGCGACGGTCGATCAGGTTTCGATGCCGTTCCAGCCGGAGTCTGGCGCATACGGCGGCGGCCATAAGCACGGCCACGACGAGACGTTTGCCGAAGACTACGCATTGGCGCAGCAGGTGTTCGGCGAGCATCATGGGCATGAGCATTCTCATGATCACGAGCACGGGCATGGCCACGCGCACGATCACGGGCACGAAGGCCACGTCCACGACGAATCTTGCGGCCACGCGCATCACCATCACCATCACCATGCGCATCGCTGAGCTCACGGCGCTACTGCACCTCGCGTCACCGGCGCTGCCTATCGGCGCCTTCAGCTACTCACAGGGTCTGGAAGCGGCGATCGAAGCGCAACTGATCACCGACGCCGATTCGGCACGCGCCTGGATCGCGAGCGGCCTCACCGATGTGCTCGCGCATGGCGAACTGCCGCTTCTCGCGCACCAGATGGAGCGCTGGCGCACACACGACGCGCCCGGCCTCGCGCAGGCGAATGGCGAGTTCCTCGCGAGCCGCGAGTCGGCCGAGTTGCGGCGTGAGACCGAACAGATGGGCTGGTCGCTGCGGCAATTGTGCACGTCGCTCGAATGGGGCGATGCGGCGCGGCGCGCGACGCTCGCCTCGATGACGCCGCTCGCGCAACCCACCGCGTTCGCTTTTGCAGCCTATGCACACGATGCCGCCGTCGACGCCGCTCTTGCCGCGTACGCGTTCAGCTGGGTCGAGAACCAGGCCGCCGCCGCATTGAAAGCCGTGCCGTTGGGACAACTGGCGGGGCAACGCATCATCGTCGCGTTGCGCGAGCCGATCAATGCGGCGGTCGAGCGCGCTTTAGCCACGTCGCCGGAAAATATCAATACTTTCGCGCCGCAACTCGGCATTCTGTCGGCGCGTCACGAGTCGCAATATTCGCGGCTTTTTCGCTCATAAAACGATCCATCATGAACGCACCTCATCATCCCGCTCACTCGTCCGTCCGCACGAAGAAACTGCCGCCGCTGCGCGTGGGCGTCGGCGGCCCGGTCGGCTCGGGCAAGACCACGTTGCTCGAAATGCTCTGCAAGGCGATGCGCGAACAGTACGACCTCGTCGCGATCACCAACGATATCTATACGAAAGAAGATCAGCGCCTGTTGACCGTGGCGGGCGCGTTGCCGGCCGAGCGGATCATGGGTGTGGAGACGGGCGGCTGTCCGCATACCGCGATTCGCGAGGACGCGTCGATCAACCTCGAAGCTGTCGATCGCATGCTCACGCGTTTTCCGGATGCGGACATTGTCTTTATCGAATCGGGCGGCGATAACCTCGCGGCGACCTTCAGCCCGGAACTGTCGGACCTGACGATTTACGTAATCGACGTGGCAGGCGGCGAGAAGATTCCGCGCAAGGGCGGCCCAGGCATTACGAAGTCGGATCTGCTCGTGATCAACAAGACGGACCTCGCGCCGATGGTCGGTGCGAATCTCGACGTCATGGCGTCCGACGCGAAGAAAATGCGCGGCGAGCGGCCTTTCGTGATGAGTAATCTGAAGGCGCTCGACGGCTTGGACGACGTGGTGCGGTTTATCGAGCGAAAGGGGCTGTTGAAAGTTTGAAGGCAAGCGCTGAGCCTCCTCAGCACTTGCTTGTCCTCACTCCGGCAGCAACGCCATCAACACATCCACGGTGCGCGCGGTTGCCCCGCGATGACGCGCGGCAAACGCCGAGGCCGCGCCGCCCATCATGAGCCGTCGCGCCTTGTCGTTGAAGAGTTCGCGCAGCGCTCGCGCCAGATCGGCCGGATTCTGCACCTGCACCGCCGCACCTGCGGCGACTGCATCGGCCGTGGCCTGCGTGAAGTTGAACACGTGCGGCCCGATCAGCACGGGCACACCCACCGCGCAGGCTTCGATCAGATTCTGTCCGCCGAGCGGCAACAGACTGCCGCCGATAAACGCGAGGTCCGAGGCCGCGTAATAAGCGCCCAGTTCGCCCATCGAGTCGCCGAGCAGCACATTCACGTCCGCCGGCAAAGCGGGCACACCGCCGCTCACAGCCGCTGACGCAACCTTCGCATCGGGTGCCCACGTCGAACGTCGCGCGAGTCGCAGCCCGGCTTTCTCGACGAGCGCTGCAACCTCATTAAAACGCTGTGGATGGCGCGGCACGAGAATCAACAGCGCATTCTCAACGTCGAGGGTCGCGAACGCCTGCAACACGAGTTCCTCTTCGCCTTCGCGTGTACTTGCCGCCACCCACACGGGTCGCGCGCCGATTGCCGCGCGCCACGCATGACCGCGCGCCGCCAGTTCCGGCGGCGTGCTCATGTCGAACTTAAGATTGCCGAGTACCGCGACGTTGCGCGCGCCGAGCGCCGTCAACCGTTCCGCGTCCGATGGGCTCTGCGCCAGCACACGCGCAAAGCCGCCGAACACGTCTTTCGTCGCGCCGCCGAATCTGGCGGCCCGCTTATATGAGCGCGCCGACATCCGCGCGTTGGTCAACACCAATGGAACGTCGGCGCGCCGGCATTCGTCGATCAACGTGGGCCACACTTCGGTTTCCATTACCAGACCGAGCGACGGCCGCCACGCGCGCAGAAAGCGCCGCACCGCGTGCGGCATGTCGTACGGCAGATAGCTGCGCAACACGCGGTCGCCGAAGATCTGCTCGCCGGTCGCGCGACCGCTGGGCGTCATATGAGTCAACAGAATGCGTGCGTCCGGACGCGCTTTGATGAGCGCGTCGATCAGCGGTTGCGCGGCACGCGTCTCACCGACCGACACCGCGTGCACCCAGATCAACGGCGCGTCGTCTTCGGGCAAACGTCCGCGAACATAGCCGAAGCGCTCGCCGATATGTTGCCGATAACCGCGCTCCTTGCGCGAACGGATCAGCAGACGCAGCACCGCAACCGGCGCGATGATCCACCAGAGCGCGTTATAGATTGCCCTTAGCATCGGCGCTCCGCATGATGCAAGCGCACAGCAGGCAGCTCGCAAATACCGTGCGGATGCAACGGAGCAGGCGCAGCCGCATGATCAGCCATCGGCGCGCGACGGTGCACAAAGTCTGGCGAGCCCGAACGAACCGCGGCGCTCAAACCAGCGCCCTGCCCTTCAGGCGTTCAAGTATGCCGAGCGGCGCACATTCGGGTTGCACCATTGCCTTGACCGGCAGGAAGAACGTCTGCTCGAGCATGAACTGACCGGACATCACCGCGTGCGAAGTCTGATCTGAGAAGCACACCCACACGCTGCCCGGCGGAAACGGCATGGTCTCCTGCGGACTTGTCTTCTGATATTCCATGTCGGCCTTCATGCCGTCGTGCAGATGGAGCATCAGATGGTCGTACTCGCTGCGCGGCGATTTCGTTACGTGCAACAGATTCAGCAGCCACGCCGCGCCCGGCATTTGCGGCTTGATGCGCGGCAGAAAGCGTTTGGCCATGTCCTCGAACGGTTCGCCGACTCGCCATACGCGCGGCACGCCGTTCGGATTGACGTTGGTGAACACACGCAGAATGCGTTCGCCGTAATTGGGCCGCGACGGAAAGGCGTCCACATGCAAGCGGCTATCGTCCTTGCGCCATGACGTTTGCCGTGTTTCGACCTGATGCAGCCGCAAACTCGTGGGCGCGACGCGCAGCTTGCCGTTGTATTCGGGAAAGAGCCCGTCGACGAGCGTGCGCGCATTCGTTTGATAACGCGCGATCAATGCGCGCACCGCAGACTGCGTGACCGCGTTGCCGGCCACGCCATGCAATGCGCCGCCATTCGGTTCGAGGCTGATGTTCTTGCGGTTCGGATCGGCCAGCGCGGGGTCGAGCAGCGCCTGCTCGCCGCCTTCAATCGCGAAACGCAGGTTCGGGAAATACAGCACCTTGCCGCGTTCGACTCCGGCGAGCAGCGTCTCTCGCGGCACGGACAGGTTGCGCGCGTGCCAGTCGGCATTCGCTACTTCGATGATCTGGGTTTCGTTCATGATCGCCCTTGGAAACGGATGACGCGTGAGGCGAAGCGCACCGGACGAATCACAACAGTCCGAAGCCGGCAAGCGCGGACTTCACCTGTTGCAGCGTGGGCGGTTGCCCTGCCGTGCCGAGATTGACGACGTTCGGCGACCAGTAGCCGCCGGTGCGCCACGCGGTCGCGAAATTGTACAACTCGACCGTGGGCCGCTTAAGCGCCGCCGCGATGTGAACCAGACCTGTGTCAACACCGACCGTTGCAGCCGCGCCTTCAATCAGACCGACCACCGCCGGCAACGACAGCCTGGGCGGCACGATGGCCGCCGCGCCGAACTCTTTCGCGAGACGCTCGCTCGTCTCGCGCTCCGCCTCGCTGCCCCAGGGCAAGACGATCGACGCGCCGCGCCGCACAAGCGACTGCCCCAACTCGATCCACGCGGTGTCGGGCCATTGCTTGTCGGCACGCGAGGTTGCATGCACGAACACCACGTAAGGCACCGGAAGATTGAGATTCGCCGCGGACAACGCCAACGCGGCCCGCCGCGTGTCGATGCCGAAATCGATTTCGTCGGTAGGTTGCGGCTTCGGGTCGTTCAGCGCCGCCGCCACCAGTTGCCGCGTGCGCTCGACCACATGCGTGCGCGGCTCGATCGGCACGCGCTTGTCGTAAAAGAAGCGCACCGGCCATTCGAAGCCCGCGCCGTCAGTGCGATTTGCAAGGCCGACGAGCGGTCCGCGCGCCATCTTCGCGACCCACGCGGTCTTGATGAGCCCCTGGCAGTCGATCACCAGATCGTAGTTCTCTGCGGCGAGCGCACGTCGGAATGCACTTATCTCGCGCCAGTTGCCGATCGACAAGATGCGCTTGCGCCAACGGCGCAGCGACACGGGAATCGCGCGCCGCACGCCGGTCACGAGTTCGACGAGCCCCACGAAGCTTTCCTCGACGAGCCAGTCGATCTGCGCCTCGGGATGACGGCGCCGGATGTCGGCGATCACCGGCATGTTGTGAACGACGTCGCCCAACGACGACACCCTCACGATCAATATCTTTTGCACGCTCAAGAGTGGGAAAACCGGTTATCCGGCCCGAAGATGCATTGAAAGAAGTCCAACGAAACCTAGCGCTTCGCGTGAGACTTCCAGCGAGAGACGACAGAACGTAGACGTTATGTCACCAGGACGGCAATTCTAGCGCGACCTGGCAGACCGGCATGAAAAAACGCGGCGCGGTAAGTGAAACCCGCGCCGCGTTCTGGCCGATGACCACGGCTCGCCAGCAATGCCAGCAATGCCAGCGCAAGCCCCGCCGTTCGAACCTTTAGAACGGCAGCTTTGCGTCGGCCTTCTCCGCGAGAATCACGCGGCGGAAGTCTTCCTGAATGCGCTTGAGTGCCGCGTCGTTATCGGCTTCAAAACGCATGACCACGACCGGCGTGGTGTTCGACGAACGCGCGAGGCCGAAGCCATCGGGGTACTCGACGCGCAGGCCGTCGATCTTCACGACGTCGTCGGCGCCGGTGAATTTCGCGTTCTGCTGCAAGCGTGCGATGAGTTCGAAGTTCTCGCCTTCCTCCAGTTTCAGTTGCAGTTCGGGCGTGGAGTTCGAGTTGGGCAGCGAGTTGAGCAGCTTGCTCGGGTCTTCCACACGCGTGAGGATTTCCAGCAGACGCGCGCCCGTGTACAGGCCGTCGTCGAAACCGTACCAGCGGTCCTTGAAGAACACGTGACCGCTCATTTCACCCGCGAGCGGCGCGCCGGTTTCGCGCAGCTTCGCCTTCACGAGCGAGTGGCCGGTCTTCCACATGAGCGGCTCGCCGCCCTTGTCCTTCACCCACTTCGCGAGATTGCGGGTGCACTTCACGTCGTAAATGATCTGCGCGCCCTTGTTGCGCGACAGCACTTCTTCGGCGAACAGCATCAGTTGGCGGTCCGGATAAATGATCTGACCGTCTTTGGTGACGACGCCGAGGCGGTCGCCGTCGCCGTCGAACGCAAAGCCGATTTCCGCGTCCGTTTCCTTCAGTGCGCGAATCACGTCCTGAAGATTTTCCGGATGCGCCGGATCGGGGTGATGGTTCGGAAAGTTGCCGTCGATTTCCGTGAAGAGTTCGACGAGTTCGCAGCCGAGCTTTTTGAAGAGCTTCGGCGCGAGGCCGCCGGCGACGCCGTTGCCGGTGTCCACGACGATCTTGATCGGGCGCGTGAGCTTGACGTCGCTCGCAATGCGCTCGAGATACGCATCGGCAATGTCGTACTCGGCGTAGGTGCCGCTGCCTTCGGAGAAGTTTTCGTCGACGATGCGCTGATGCAGCGCGAGGATCTGGTCGCCGTAAATCGCGGAGCCGCGCAGCACCATCTTGAAGCCGTTGTAGTCCGGCGGATTATGACTACCGGTCACGACGATGCACGAATCGATACGCCGTTCGCCGCCTTCGAGTTGCAACGGCACGCTCGCCGCAAAGTAGCCGACCGGGGTTGGCACCATGCCGACATTGACCACGTCGACGCCGGCCGCACGCAGCCCGTCCGACAATGCCTGGATCAATTCCGGGCCCGACAGGCGACCGTCACGCGCGACCACCACGGCGTCGCCGCCTTGTGCACGCACTTCGCTGCCGAACGCACGGCCGATCGAACGCGCTGCATCGGCATCGAGCGTCTTGCCGATTACGCCGCGAATGTCATATGCCTTGAAAATAGATTTGGAGATCATGTTGGCTCACTTGCGTGCAATGGAAAATTTTGACCGGCGCAGTCATGCTGAATCGGTAAATCATAGCGATCGGACATGATGCTGCGCCCTTGCCGGAAGCAATCCGGTTCCAACTTATAATTGCGCTTTTAGGACCAGCCTGGTAACACCATTCTAATGCTTAGACGCCCTCCATTTGTAAAGTTGCCAAGGCCGCCCGTGCCTCGACGGCCAGCCAGGTGGGCAGAATCGCGCCGAACGCATTGGCAGGCACTTACCGGATGCTGACGCTCAAGCGCTTTGCCAATCCCGACGTCACGCGCGCCTTCACGAACATTGTCTGGCTTGGCCTCGAACGGCTCACGCAAATCGGCGTGGCCATTGCAATCAGCGGCATGCTCGCGCGTTACTTCGGGCCGGACACGTTCGGCAAATGGCAATACGCCAATACACTGCTGCTGGTGCTCTCGCCTGTCACCTGGGTATGCGGCGCAGAGATTCTCGTGCCCACCATCGTCGAGCGGCCGCCCGCGCAGCTCGGCACCGTGCTCGGCAGCGCGTTCGCACTGCGCTTTTCGGTGTCGGTCGCAGCATTGCTGCTGACGTGGCTCGGCATTGCGCTCAATCTGTTCGATCCGCTCGTCGGCGCGATGCTCGCGGGACTCGCCGTCACGATGCTGTTTCGCGAACCGTTCGTCGGCGTGATCAATGCGTGGCTGCAGAGCATGACGTACAGCAAGCCGCAATTGCTCACCAGCATGAGTACGGCGGTTATCAAGGCTGGCTTCGTCTATCTGCTCGTGCGCGCCGCTGCGCAACCGGCGCGCTTCGGCTGGCTGTGGGCGCTCGAGTCTGCGGCCATCGGCAGTGTACTGGTGGTCTATTACATTCGTCGGCATGGCGGCAAGCTGCGGTTACATTTCGACCGCTCTCTCTTCAAGCACTTCGCGAGCGCGGGCACGGTGTTCTGGCTCGGCCTGATCTGTATGTATCTGTTCCTGAAACTGGATCGGCTCATGTTGGAGCGGGCCATTTCGTTCGCCGATCTCGGCCGCTATTCGGCAGCGCAGCAGTTGAACGAAAACTGGATCACGCTCGCGCTGATGCTCGCGCAGACCATCGCGCCGGCGTTCGTCTACCGTGTGCAGCAGGCCGCACAGTTGCGCCGCAACGTCTGGCGCCTTACCGCAATGACCGCCGCGTTGATGGTCGCGGGCGCCGCGGTGCTCGATCTGCTCGCCGGCTTTATCATTCGCCGCGTGTTCGGGCCGGGCTTCGAAGGCGCGATCGAAATTTTCCGCTGGGCGGTTTGGCTCTCCGTGCCCGCCGGCATCGAGGCAATCGGCAATCTGGTCGTTCTCAAATATCAGGCGAAGTTCGTGTTGCTGTTCAAATGGCTGCTCGCGCTCGCCGTTGCGTTCGTCGTCAATCTGCTGGCCATTCCGCGGCTCGGCGCTTATGGCGCGCTCGTGGGCCTTGCATGCGGTTATCTCGCGGCGGCGTCGGTTAATCTTTATTACATCCGTTTCAAATTGCACCCATGACGCTTACCGCCGTCGACACGCCGCCGCACTGCCTCGATGACGTCGCGGTGCTGATGCCCGCCTACAACGGCCAGGCCGACGTCGATCTTACGCTCGCGTCGTTCAATGAAAGTGCGCTGGTGCACGTTCTGATCGTCGATGACGGCAGCACGCCGCCCATCGTCGCGCCAACGCTTGCGAACCTGCAAATCGAAGTGTTGCGCATGCCGCAGAACGGCGGCATCGAGCGTGCGTTGCAAACCGGTATCGACGCGCTCGCGCAGCGCGGCTTTCGCTATGCCGCTCGTATAGACGCGGGCGACCGCAGCGTGCCGCAACGGCTTGCGAAGCAGCGCGCATACATGGAAGCGCATCCGCAAGTGGCCGGGCTCGGCATGTGGACGCAGGTGGTCACGCGTGCGGGCGCACCCCTTTTCATGCTGACGCCGCCCGCCGAGCCTGCGGCAATTCGCCGACTGCGGTTCTTCCGCTCATGCCTCGCGCATCCTTCCATGATGCTGCGTATCGACGCCGTGCGCGCCGTCGGCAATTACCGCGCGGCCTATCCGTCGGCGGAAGACCTCGATCTGTTCGTGCGTCTGATGGAACGTTACGACTGCGCGAACCTGCCGGAACTGGGTCTTTACTACGAACTGAACGAAGGCGGCATCAGCGCGACGAGACGCCGCCGCCAGGTGCTCTCGACACTGCGGCTGCAACTGCGCTACTTCAACGTCGCGAATCCCTACGACTGGTTTGGCCTCGCCAAAAATCTGCTGCATCTCGTGACACCGTACCGCGCGTTGCAGCGGGTCAAACGCAGCCTGCTCGCGCCGCGCGCGAGTCATTGATCCGCCTTGTCACGTCCGTTCGTCCTTTCATTCACCGCCGAGCACGTTCCCGCATGAAGCCAGCCTTGAAGTCGACGCCCGCGTTGCGCATTACACTCGTGTGTAACACCGCCTGGGCAATCTACACGTATCGGCAAGGGCTGATTCGCATGCTGGTGGGACGCGGCGTCGACGTGACGGTGCTCGCGCCGCGCGACCGCACGTTCGAGTTGCTCACGGCCATGGGCTGCCGCTGCATCGAATTGCCGGTCGCCTCCAAAGGCACCGATCCGCGCGACGACCTGCGCACGTTGTACACGCTGTACCGGCGCTATCGCGCGATTCGCCCGCACGTGGTGTTTCATTACACAATCAAGCCGAATATCTATGGCTCGATAGCGGCCAAACTGGCGGGCGTGCAGTCGGTTGCGGTGACGACGGGGCTCGGTTATGTGTTCATCCAGCGAAGCCGCGCCGCGCTGGTGGCCAAAAAGCTGTATCGTTTCGCGTTCCGTTTTCCGCGCGAAATCTGGTTTTTGAATCGCGACGATCAGACAGCGTTTGTCGAACAGAATTTGTTAGTGCATCCTGAACGCGCCCGGCTGTTGCACGGTGAAGGCGTCGATCTCGAACAGTTCGGCTTTACACCTCTGCCCGAGCGCGCGGAATTCAAGTTCGTTCTGATTGGCCGTTTGCTGTGGGACAAAGGCGTCGGCGAATACGTGGAGGCTGCACGGCAGCTTCGCCAACGTTATCCGCAAGCGCGTTTTCAGCTACTCGGTCCGGTCGGCGTCGACAACCCGAGCGCGATCACGCGCGACGAAGTGGCGGCCTGGGAACGGGAAGGCATCATCGACTATCTCGGCGAGGCGCATGACGTACGGCCTTTTATCGCCGATGCGGATTGCGTCGTCTTGCCGTCGTATCGCGAAGGCGTGCCGCGCACGCTGATGGAAGCATCGGCGATGGGCCGGCCGATTGTCACGACCGACGTGCCGGGCTGCCGCGAGGTGGTAGCACACGGGGTCAATGGACTGCTTTGCGAAGCGCGCAGCGCAGAAAGCCTCGCCGCGGCGCTCGCCGGAATGCTCGATATGAGCGTCGCCGAGCGCCGCGCCTTGGCAGAACGCGGCCGGCAGAAAGTCGCGCAGGAGTTCGACGAACGCGTCGTCGTCGAAACGTATAAGGACCTGGTGCAAAAAATGACAGGCGTTTTACTTTAACGGAGCAACAGCATGACCACGAAGGGCACGATTCTGGTAACGGGCGGCGCGGGCTTCATCGGTTCGCACACCTGCGTTGAACTGCTGAACGGTGGCTACGACGTCGTGGTAATCGACAATCTTGTGAATAGCAACCGCGAGTCGCTGCAACGCGTGGAGCGAATCGCAGGCCGCGCCGTTGCGTTCTACGAAGCGGACGCGCGCGACGAGGCGGCGCTCAACCGTGTGTTCGACGCGCACCCGATTACCGGCGCCATCCACTTTGCCGCGCTGAAAGCGGTGGGCGAGTCGGTTGCGAAGCCGATCGAGTACTACAGCAACAACGTGGGCAGCCTGCTCGCGCTGCTCGGCGTGATGCGCGATCGCAACGTGAAGCAGTTCGTGTTCAGTTCTTCGGCGACCGTGTACGGTGTGCCGAAAAGCTCGCCCATCGACGAGTCGTTTCCGCTGTCGGCCACGAATCCGTATGGTCAGTCGAAGCTGATTGCCGAACAGGTGTTGCGCGATCTCGAAGTGGCCGATCCCTCTTGGCGCATTGCCACGCTGCGCTATTTCAATCCGGTCGGCGCGCATGAAAGCGGGCTGATCGGCGAAGATCCGGCGGGCGTTCCCAACAACCTGATGCCGTATGTCGCGCAAGTCGCGGTCGGCAAGCTCGCCAAGCTGCGCGTGTTCGGCGGCGACTATGAAACGCCCGACGGCACCGGTGTGCGCGACTATATTCACGTGGTGGATCTCGCGCGCGGGCATCTGGCCGCGCTCGATGCGCTCGTCAAACGCGACGCGAGCTTCGTCGTGAATCTGGGGACGGGCCAGGGTTACAGCGTGATCGACGTCGTGAAGGCGTTCGAGAAGGCGTCGGGGCGGCCGGTGCCGTATGAGATCGTGGCGCGCCGTCCGGGCGATGTGGCGTCATGCTTTGCCGATCCGCGCGCCGCATTGGAACTGCTCGGCTGGCGCGCGGAGTTCGGCATCGAAAGAATGTGTGCGGATCACTGGCGGTGGCAGTCGGCGAATCCGGACGGCTTTAACTGATTCGGTCGCAAGAAGGTTGCGGGCATGCGGTGAAAGACGGCATGTCCGCCTCTTTCCGCTTCACGTCCCGCTTTGCCTACTGGATTCTTCCTCGCCCCAGTTCAACTCCAGCGCTACCTTTTTCCCTACTCCTTCAAATGCGCCGCCGCACTCTGGTTAAGCCGCTATCCGATGGACCGTAGAACAGAGTCAGCCCAAGCCGACCGCCCAGTCATTTTTGGAACGCCGTATGGTCTAATGCGAGCAACCAACTTTCGAATCCTGCACCGCGCGAGGCAGTTACTAATGCGAAACGATGCAACTATCGCTGGAGCCTATCGGTTCGAGCTAACAGCCAGAATAAGACCATTTGGATGAACCCCCTAAGCCGAACTTTGATTCGAGTTCACATCGTCACCGTTGGCGTTGACACGAACGCGTCAACGTTAGGCCAGTGATACAGTTGTCTCGCGTAGGAAGCGACTGTCGGTCAACTGAGCTCATGCTGGATGCCTCCTTGCCAAACTGCGCACCTGGAGCAAAGTTGAGGCAGATCAGACAGCAGACTATCAGTTAGCCAAACAGACGGAAGCGGACCGTTCGAAGCCGAACTCGCTCCAAAGACGAGCCGACTAGGCGCTTCGCCGTCGATGCTGTCTTATAAGGCAGCAGTCGGACCCTTAACAACCGCATACCGCGGTGCGATGTCGGAGACAACATGGGAAGGGCTCTGAGGCCTAGCGCTAAAGACATCGGTCGTACTCCGTCGCCTTGCTTGCCCGATGCGTCGGTCAGCTTTCACCTCGTTGATTATCTTATGCTGGTGACGCGGCACCACTGATAGGGAGAAGTGCCCGCGCCGATGTGGGCTTTATAAAGCTTGCAGGAGCTGGCGTCGAGCACAAATCCATAGTTCGCAAGGACAGCTTTAGAATTAACGATCTCAGTCAAGTTCTTGGCCTGGTCGTACTCTCCATGTGTCCAGTAGCCGGGAATCAGGGCGTACAGCGGTCCTCCCCTTGTGCGAGCCATGGCGTGGACCTTATTGTCGTACGCTGGCCTTGCCTGTGGAAATGCTGACACGACAGCGGCGAACGCAACGTTCTCAGGGAAGAGCGCGACCATCCAACCGAGTGGCGGGTCGCCCGAGGTCAACAGCACCGTCGTGTTCTCCGGCGTTGGAAGCGGCGGCAGGTCAATCGAAAATGTCTTCTTGCTCCATGCCTCGTGGCCCCACGAACGCGCACCGCCAATCAACACGATGAGCGAACATATGACGAGCATCGTTCTCGAGACGCCAATCGCTCTCCGGTACGTAAGCATCTGGCCGACTAACATATAGACGACGAGCGGTAAGCACAGTTCGATTCCAACGAGATACCGTTGAATGCTAAACAGTTTCATCCATACCAGATACCCGATCGCGACGTACGCGACCACGTACCGACCCCGGCCTGGCAATTGAGGCGCTGCGACTCCCTTCGCTTTTCGAACCGCCACGGTCAGGGCCCAGCACCAGAAACACGCGTATGCTACGGCCCATATCGCCTGATGCAGGCGCGCCTGTCCGACACGGTAAGGATTGAGCGAGAAAATGAAAGGAAAGACGATCGCTTCGAGGAAACTCTTCGGAAGCCAGACAGTGTCAACAACTGACACCGGCGAGGTCAGCGCACTAGGGAAAACGGAACTGAATTGCGGATACAACGGGTTGCCGTACCGGTGCCAAAGTTCGGCGAACCAGAAACCGCCGGTCGTTGCAAGGCCAGCTAGCACGCCAACGCCAAATACGAATGCCGCGCGCAGGCGCGAAGGTATCGACACTGGCGCGAACAGGAGGCCGCCGCATAGCGCAACAGAAAAGACAGCTGTCGTCAGTTTGAGTCCGGCACCCGCCCCGGACACGAAACCGGCGAGAAGCAGTGTCGCGATCACGGGTATGCGGAACTGCGCCAGTCGCGGCCAGACGTGCAGCACGATGAGCAAAGCACCGAGACTTGCGAGCGATGTCGTGTTATCGCCCATCGTGTTACCGATCGCTGATAGAAAGTTGGCGGTGACGCAGCCCGCGAGTGCAAGCCAGAATGCCGTTCGATAACGGGTTGCCTCGGGAACATGACTTAGCGTCATAAGGCAGATACCGAGCAGCAGGGGGAAATTCAGCCCGTGAACGACGCCCATCACGAACCCGACAACCATCGCGGGCAGATGCATCGCCATGAAGTAAAACGGAATATCCAACAGCGGATTGAAATAGCTTTGCATCCCGGCGGGAGCAAGATCGATCGATAACTTCCCGTGAACGAATGCAAAGGCGTTGTATAGGTGATAGTTGCGCAGGTCCCAGTTTGAATCAGCGCCCTTACTCAGTGAGTACAGTCCAAAGATGATCGGAACGATCCAACACGCATGCTTTACGGCGCGAGGGCTGTTGATGCTGAGGCCTCGAAGCCAATGCGTTCGGTTCTGCACGGTCGTGGTATTCATTTGGGTGCGTAAGGTACGGCCTAATTTCGGAAGGCCCAAAATTTGGCTGCGAAGAAATTGACGAACATCCCTGCGAGCGATCCGCAGGCGACCCCGATCAGCGGCAGCCATGAACTACGAGGCCCGCTGATGATGATGAGCGAATACACCGCGTAATTGATGCTTGCGCCGCTCAACATGGACAGCAGGTAGCGCCACCATTCCGCCCACGCGGAACGCTGCCCCCGGTCACGGAAGGTGTATTGACGATTGATCCGCCAGGTCACCCACACGGCGGCTAGAAACGACACGACCCGGCCGAAGAATGGACCGGATCGGCACGCAAGCGCGAAGTACAGGACACCAGCGTCCGCTGCGAATCCGATGGCGCCTGCAATGGCGAATCGGATGACCTGCGACTTCATCATGCCCGACGGGGACCAGGGATCGCCAGGTAGGCGAGGCGCTTCGATTCCGCTCGTCCGTGCGTGACGGTATCAAGGACGATACCGCATACCAGCAGGATTGCGCCGAACAGCATCAGGGCGACGCACATCAGTGCTGTCGGCAAGCGCGGTACGAGACCTGTGCGGATGAACGTGTCGAACAACGGTATGGCGAGCAGGATGGAAATGAGGGCGCACAATCCGGATCCGAGCGAGAAAAACGCCAATGGCTTCTCTGTCTTGAAGAGCCTGGCGATCGTCATGAGGATTCGGAAGCCGTCGCGGTAGGTGTTGAGCTTGCTGGCTGACCCTTCGGGACGAGATTTGTATATCGTACCCGTCTCCGCTACGGGCATGCGCAGCTCGAGCGCATGGACCGTCAGTTCCGTTTCTGTCTCGAAGCCCGATGCGTGAGCAGGAAACGACTTCACATATCGACGCGAGAAGACCCGGAACCCCGAGAGCATGTCTGTGAAAGTCCGGCCAAAGATGGACGATACACAGCGTGTCAGGAGGACGTTCCCGAAACGATGCCCGAATCGATAGGCAGCGTGCTCTTCGGAAACCCGAGTGCCAACGACCATATCGAGCCCTTCCGCAAGAAGGGCGTCGATCATTGCCGGCGTTGCACTCGCATCATAGGTGTCATCGCCGTCGACGAGCACGTAGATGTCTGCCTCGACGTCGGCGAACATTCGCCGGATGACGTTTCCTTTGCCGCGCAGCGCCACCGTCCGGACATGAGCGCCAGCATTCTTCGCCACTTCAACCGTTGCGTCGGTCGAGTTGTTGTCGAACACGTGCACTTCACATCCGGACACGACAGCTTTGAAATCCCGCACTACGGCAGCGATCGTTGCGGCTTCGTTAAGGCAAGGGATGAGAATGGCAATGCGATGTGCAGTTTGTGCGGACATTCTGTGATAGAGAAATGCTCGGGTTACGGCACGGGACCACGCGTTCCGCAGCGGCACAGGCAGCCACGGATTGAGCGGATAACTCGCCAAGTAAGTGGTCTATTTTAATAGAGTTTCGTTGAGCGCAACGAACTTGCACCGTGGCGAATGGAGCCACGGTGCCGCTCCCCGCCGCAGAATCGTTCGCAACTCGGCAGGATGGCGTGCCATGTAATTTGGTAAAAGAAGCGGACTGACTGCCACGCCCCGGGTGGTGATAGGCATCGAAGCGATAGATCGGAAGGCATCGAAGCCCAAGCTGCACGTGGTTGGTAGCAAGTACGCCGTAAGTATGCACGGTGTCGACTGCGGGATTGTTGCTGTCCAGACGTTGCAGCATCGCGGCGACGGGTGGATGCTGTTCGCGCTTGATCGAAGCGTCAAACTCGCAGTTATGACGACATACCGGCATAAAAGCGGAATGACTTTTGCGATGTTGGCGAAACCATCGGGAAAGTGGGGCGGCCTTGCAACCGGTCGCGCTAACGCACGAGCGGTACCGCGTTTTCGATTTATGGACGGCTTCGGCGCCTCACTATTGAGAGCAGTTGGCGAGACGCAACAACAATTCGCGGCATCTGGGCGCTTGCGGGCGGACGCATGTTGGAGATGAGCAATCTGCTGCACCGCGAAGTGTCGCGTACCGACTCGGGCGAATATTCCGCGGGCCTCTTATATTCGACAAGTGCGGCGTTGCCGCGCGAAGTCCCCGATCCCTGTAACTTTGTCCGTTTGTTACAGTCGGCCTGCGCTATCGAAACTCAAACAGTCTCCAGTAGCAGCGCACGGCTGGTGATGCTGAAATCCACGTTCGCCCGGACACCAGTACCCGCTCCCGACGGACTTTCTCCCACCCGAAACACCGCAACCGCCTCCCGCAAAACAGCGGCCTGTTCTTCCAGCGATTTCGCCGCCGCAGCCGCTTCCTCTACGAGTGCGGCATTGTGCTGCGTGACTTCGTCGATCTGCGAGACGGCCTTGTTGACCTGCTCGATGCCGTCGCTCTGCTCCAGCGCGGCGGCCTCGATTTCTCCCATGATGCCGGTCACGCGCTCGACCGACTGCATCGCCTCGTTCATCGTGCGGCTCGCCTCGGCCACGAGTGACGCGCCCTGCTCGACCTGAGCCGCCGAATCGCCGATCAGTTCCTTGATCTCCTTCGCCGCCGCGCCCGAGCGCTGCGCGAGGCTGCGCACTTCCGACGCCACGACTGCAAAGCCGCGCCCCTGCTCGCCAGCACGCGCCGCTTCCACGGCCGCGTTCAACGCGAGAATGTTGGTCTGAAACGCAATGCCCTCGATCATGCCGATAATCTCTGTCACTTTGCGCGACGACTCGCTGATGCCGTCCATCGTTTCCGTGACACGCGACACCACCTTGCCGCCGCGCGTAACCGTGTCGAGCGCGCCGTGCGCGAGCCGGTTGGCCTGCTTCGCGTTGTCTGCGTTCTGCTTCACGGTCGCCGAGAGCTGCTCCATGCTCGCGGCCGTCTGCTGAAGCGCCGCGGCTTGCTGCTCCGTGCGTGCGGACAGGTCTGCGTTGCCCGAGGCAATTTCGTTCGCGCCCTGCGTAATGGCCGTTGTGCTGCCGCGCACTTGCGACACCGTGTCGACAAGACCGTCGCGCATCTTCGTTAGCGCGCTCAGCAACTGGCCCATTTCATTGCGCGACTGGCTCTTGATCGCCACGGTCAGATCGCCTGCGGCCATCCGCTCAAAGTGCTTGACGGTGGCATTGACCGGCTTGATGAGCGCCGCCGACAACGCAACGCGCGCCGCCACGCCGATCACGATGGCGAGTGCGCCGATTGCTGCAAAGAGAAGCGTCGCAATCTGGAAGCGTTGCGCGGCGGTCCCGGCCTGGCGGTGCTGGTTCTCGGTCTGCGCATGTTCGAGCGCGTCGATCGCCTTCGAATACGTGGAGTAAAACCCGTTCGCCGTCTCGCCCTGAATATTGCGGAACGTATTGAAGTCGAAGTCGGTGAGCGCTTTGAACTCCGGTTCGATTGCCTTATCGACCAGCGCGTTACGGGCCTGCTCGACGTTCTGCGCGAGCTTCTGCTCCGCGTCGCTCGAGAACGGCCCCGCCATGTAATTGCGAAAGTCCTTGTTCGATTCGACCAGCACCTTGTGCGCGGCGGGCAGCAGGTCGTCGGTTTGCTTGCCGACGCTGAAGAGCGTTTGATAAGAGCCCAGCGCGAGTTGCACCTGCAGCAGCTTTTCGGAGCTTGCCTTCAGATGCGAGAGCGCCGCTGCGCTGCGCTGCGTGTCGTCGAGGCTACTGTTGGCAAGCTTCAGTGCGCCATATCCAACGCCGATTACGGTCAGCAGGAAGACAACGAATACGCTGATCACCAGCGTCAGGCCGCCACGAATTGTGATGTTATTTAGCATTGGGTCTCCGGAACCGTCTTGTCGATCCGCGGCGAGTGTTCTATCCGCCCGCATAGCGCACACGTCGCCGCATCCAGGTTAACGACGCGGCGCGACCCTCGCTACATAGGTGAAATCCATGACTGGCGCTGGTTTGCGCGCGATTTGTGCCTCACTATCTGGGATTCGTTGCGGCTCTCGGGAGCCCGGCGCTTTTCCGGGCGTCTCGCGTTTCGTTTGTATAATTCGGCGTCTTCGCTCAGGCCCACTTTCATGCTTAGTTTTGCGCTCGGCTTTATCGTTTCACTGCTGATCACGCTGTTGATCGTGCGCTATGCGCATCTGCATGAAAAATTTTCGACCGACACCGATCTGGCCGGCGTACAGAAGTTTCATGTGCGCCCGGTGCCGCGCATCGGCGGAACGGGCATTCTCGTCGGGCTGATCGTTTCGGCCGTGCAACTGCGCTATGCCTATCCGGCAGTATCGGGCGGCATCCTCGGGCTCATTGCGTGCGGCATGCCGGCCTTCGGCTCGGGTCTCGTCGAGGACCTGACCAAGCGTGTGTCGCCGCTCGCGCGCCTCGTCTGCACGATGGCGGCAGCGGCGCTTGCGTATTTTCTGCTGGACGTCGCAGTCACGCGCATCAGCGTGCCGCCGCTCGACTTCCTGCTCTCATATACTGTGATCTCGTGCGCGGTCACGGTGCTCGCGGTGGCGGCGCTTGCGAACGCGATCAATATCATCGACGGCTTCAACGGCCTTGCGTCGATGGTGGCGTTCATGATGTTTGCGTCGCTCGCTTATGTCGCTTTCCAGGTGCACGATCCGATCGTGCTGTCGGCGTCGTTCATGATGATGGGCGCGGTGCTCGGCTTCTTCATCTGGAACTTCCCCGCGGGGCTGATTTTTCTCGGCGACGGCGGCGCGTACTTCATCGGCTTCATGCTTGCCGAACTGTCGATCATGCTGGTCATGCGTAACCGCGACGTGTCCGCGTGGTATCCGGTACTGCTTTTCATGTACCCGATCTTCGAGACGTGTTTCTCGATTTATCGAAAGAAGTTTATTCGTGGCATGTCGCCCGGCATTCCGGATGGCGTGCATCTGCACATGCTGGTGTATAAGCGGCTGATGCGTTGGGCGGTCGGCGCGCGTACCGCACGCGAACTGACGCGGCGCAATTCGCTGACGTCGCCTTATTTGTGGCTGCTATGTCTGATCGCGGTGGTGCCGGCCACGTTGTTCTGGCGGCATACGCTGCATCTGTTCTGCTTCGTGGTGGTGTTCGCGGCGACCTACGTGTGGCTCTACGTGAGCATTGTCCGGTTCAAGTCGCCGCGGTGGATGGTGGTGAGGAAAGGGAAGTAATCAAGCCACCTCTAGGAAGCACGAGCAGTGAGGCGTCGACAATTTCGACTGCTGAACCCAGCGCTGCGGAAAAGGCGTCTCAATTGGAAATTCACAGCGGAGAGTGAAAGGCACTATGCCAGCTGACGATTATGGAGTCTGTCATGATCTTGGCGGCTATGTGGGAAATTGAGTGCTGCGGAACGTCTTGCTGCCTTACGTTCGCAACCGGAACGTGAAGATTGCATGATTGAGGACAGCTCCAGCGGACAATGCGGATGCAAGCAGCTCGGATCGCCTGCCGTTTTCCGAGCTGCTTCATGTCGATCATCCCCAGAGATTTGGCGAGGGATTGGCGCAAGGGGATGGTGTTTCCATCGTGGCTACCGAAGCTGGTGATGGAGCTGTAGCAAAATTTCGAGAATGCTGCGACGACTTCAGCATGCCAACGCTTCGGACCGCGATTGGGTTATCACATCGAGCGCAACCCTATCGCTGTGCCGCGCTTGGGTCGTGAGCCATCCTGCAACAGTGCGTTCGGCTCAAGTCTTAAGAGACTCGCTGACCCGACCGTCACATGGAGCCCGGCGACTTCGCTTGGCGGGCACGCCGGCCCGCTATGTTCAGCCTCGCGCCGGTGAGTGTGAATTTTCGCGATGACACGCCGCGATTTGTAGCGTACCCGAAGGCATACCAACGCAAGCAAAATGACTTTTGGGAAGCATCGGCGTCGGACCGAGTTTGCCGAATCGCGTGCCGGCTTGCGTTCGCGATGTTACCTGCAAGATAAAGAGGCTATGCAGGAGAGCAAAGGTATGGCGTCGAGATGGTTTAGGAAATAGCGATATCATTGCGCTCAGATGAGTACGCAATTTGACGTTCCCACGGGAACTTCAAATGTAGAGCGCGCACGGCGTCCACCCTGCACGCCGCTGCGGTGCATCGTCCAGACTGTATGCGACCGCGTGGCGACTCAGCCACGCGGCGGCCAGCATAAAAGCTACACCGCAACCCTGAACCCGTCGGTTTGGTGCGGTTCTCATCCAGATAATTGCCCTTGGGCTATTGCACCTTCGCTACTGCGGACTGAACTGCAGCCAAATGGTCATCCGACGTCCCAGAAGCTTTCGGACATCCTCGCAACGGTTTCCGGATAATCACGAACTGCGGACCTCCTTGCTGCGTCAGTAGCAAATCCTCTCCCAGAGGTGCAATTCGCATCGAACTCAGACCATGACCGCGGCGTGAAATAGCCATGGGAATGGGCTCCATTGAACGTAAGCTTTGTAAACGCCGCAACGAACAGGAAATTGCGAGTGCGGAGCGACTGCATACGTATCTCCAAGCCGGAGGGCACGGCACTCGCCCCACATTATTATTGCTTGCCTTACGACGTTACGCGTTGACGTAGGACGTATCTTGCGACGGCAAGGCGAGGGCTGGGTGTGCAAAAGCGTACACCCAGATTATCACTGAGCGCGGCATGACGTCCATCAGGTGCAGTCATCATCTGGCGAGGGCCGTCGCATTCAATTTTGCGTATCGTGTTGCAGGCCGGGCACGTCACACTGTCATCTTCGTGTGCAACATCCTGCCCGTTCAGTTAAATCGCGGCCGGCGTAGCGTGGACGGTGCCGTTAGCTGTCGTCGTGTCCCCGTTCAAGATGAGATGTCGTTCCATGATATTTGTTCGCTTACCGACGCTTCACAGATTTCAGTACATCATCCCAGACCGCAATCAACATCGGCCGTGCGCTTTCAGGCACTGCAGAGTGCGTATCCATGGAAATCTTTATGGTCGGCTCGGTCGCGTGATCGTTGCCAGTAATCACGCTCCATTCCAGCGAAACGTCTTTTGACTGCTTGACCGCGTAGCCATATTCATCGCCTTCCCGTCCTGCAACGACCTTCCCGCCACGTCGCAAGATTTCTGTGTCATTGGACACCAGGTTAGCAAGGGGCACTGGCAGGTTGCTCATACGGGCAAGAAGATTGCCGCCAGTATTCTTGGCCTCAGTATTGGTGCTCATCATAAGCGACGCATCGGGACCCGATAAATCGACCGAAATCAATGCCGTCTCGCCGCCCGCGTAACCACCCGGAATAAAACCTCGCTCGATGCAAAACCCCTGCTCAGCTGGGACAGCAAATGGATCGCGAAGCCGGACCTGCTGGATGAGCTGTGAGATAGCCACTTTCGCGCCTTGAACAGAATCGTTTGTTACCTCGATACTGAAAAGGAAACCCGTGTCCTGCTTCAGAGTGGTTCCACGCACACTGTAGAGATCATTTCCGCTTTGCCAGACCTGAACTGGGTCGGCCGCATTGTCGCCTTGTAAGACAACCTGCTTGGGCTGGAAGTCGGTTACTTCGGCGTCGCTTGCAATCTTATGCGCCGCTTCGTCATGAAGCTGCTGCTGATTCACAGGGTAGAACACATCGATGTTGATACCCTTAAAGCTTTGTACCAGACGCACATTCGTTGCCGAATGGGGGATATCTATTGTGTACCGTCCCACACACACCGTCCTGAGCGGCGCAGCGTTGGCGGTGGTAGAAGACATACTCATGGCGGGATCCTGACGGTTACTGCAACCCAGCAAAGGGATTAGAAATGATACTGTCAATACTGTGACAACAAGGCTCGTACGATTCATGCATCTCCCCAATCGGCCTTCTGCGCGATCTTGGCAATCGCGTACTTTGACACGGCCATCACGTCATGTATTTCCGTCATGTACGCACCCTGATGATCGAAACCCTTGAGCGCAAATTGCTCGATAGCACTGCCGTTTTTTCCGGGCGCGAGCCCGGACTCGTGCGGTACGGTGCCGTCACCGTTCGATCCTGCAGGCTGAATTTCGAATCGCTCGTGAATGTCTCCCATCCACGAGGCATTGGCAGTCGCTTCGACCGTTCCCGCACCGTCGTCGTTTCGGGGTTTGCCATTCAGCGCCAACGTCTTGAGCTCGGCGTCTGTGTCGAACACTGACATCGGACCACGCATGACATAGCGCTCAGTGCCGATGTTCCACTGGATTTTCCCCCACGACTGGTGCGCCGAATCGGCCCCGTAAAATGCATAGGTTTGGGGATGATAGCTATTCTGGAGCGTTGCGTGAAAATCCTCGGCGCTCCGCAGACAATTCATGTATTTCGCCCACGCAACATCGTCGCCGCCGCCGGCTCGTGTTTGCCCCGTTGGCGTAAGTGCGCCACCTATGTCGGCGGGATTTAACCACGCCGGATTCACCAGGCGCCACCATTTATCTCTTTCCGAATAGATTGATTTGTACGGGTTGCCATCGATGCGATAAACGTCGCTATTGACCTTGATCGTCAGCCACCCACCCGGATAATCCTGATTCGGCAATAGCTGCAAACCGCCAGGCGCCTGCGCCAATACCGGCGTCACATCCCAACCATACGCTCCGAGGAAAAGCCACGTTGCGAAGCTAACCGGGGACATGCTAGCGCGTTCATTGCCTGCTTTCATTCGCTTGTAGGCAGCCGGTGCGCCCAGTGCCGGCATCGCGCCATGCAGGATGCCGAGGACACGGTCCTGAGCGTCACCCATTTTCGGATGCACCGCAGCGCGCGCAACGAGGCCTCCCATCGAATGCGTAACGAGAATGACCTTTTTAACGGCCTTACTTCCCCATTTACTACGATAGTGAGCGAGGATATTGTCAATCTCGCGGGCGAGGTACTTTCCGGACTGCTCGTTCGATTGCAGCCAGTTGTATCCGACCGCGTGCACGGGATACCAGTATTTTCCGACCTGTTTCAATTCGTCGGTGCCGAGCTTCAACGGATGGGCTTTATCGTCGCTTTGGACATTGATGCCGTCCCCCTGAAAAGGCAACCAGCTGGCTTCAGGAAGCACCTGCTTGAACGCGGGATTCCACTTCACCACGTTGTTCAACTCGCGTTCGAGATATTCCAGGAATGGCCCATAGCTGCTCCAGTAAACCGTGCCCCACCCGCGAGTCTTTAGCAGTGCATCGCTGAACCCATTGGTGGGCTTAACGACTCTGGTCCCGTTCACAACCAGATCGTCATCAACCTTGGTGTTTCGGGGATCAAACACAATCTGACGGTCGGCAGGGCTGAGCTTGATGATCTTGAGGACCGCGCTCGTGGCATCTGGCCTCCATATGTTCGAAACCTGCTGTGCTTTCGACGCGTCAATGGCTTTGAGGTTGGACCCCATGATACCGGGCACGAACACAACCGGGATTATCCGGTCGGGAGGTACCAGACATTCTGCGCGCGCGGTCATGCTGACCGGCGAGGTCTCAGATAACCAGCAAGGCAAGCCGTCGTCGTCGTGATAGTGAACCAGAGTTCGATTCTGATCGGCCATTAGTCCACCTCAGGAAGATACTTAAGGACGAGTTGCTCGTAGGACGAGCTTTTCTGTATGCCCGTCCGTCCCTCCGCATCGGTGCGACCGGTAATAAGAGTCCCATCACCACGCGTAATCTGGAATTTTCGGTTCGCCATGGGTTCGCCTGTGCCCCGATGACGAAGAATAAACTGCTCATCGTTGGGCATATCTGGCCAGGTGTTCATTTGTTCAGCATGTGACGTAGGCCCGCTAAACGAGTGCCCGGCACCCTTTATATCGATCTTGCCGGGCGCGTGAATCTCGATGTTGCCGTCCCTGACGCGAATATAGGCACCTCCTGACGTCAGCAAGATCTCCTGCTTTGCGGCGGCTTCGATCTTTTCCGTTGCCGAAAGCAGCTTCAACGTCTTCTGCGAGGTTAATTCGATGTTGTCCGAGTTCGCCTGAATTTCGACCCTGCCCTTAGCCGCGAAGAGCTTCATCCCGGCGTTCTGTACGTACAGGCTCAGTTTTTCCGCGATGCTCGCGATCAACGATTTGCCAGTCGCGATGTGCGTGCTCTGACCGCTCACGAAGTTAATGTGCTGGTCCGCGGACACATGGGCCGATTTCTGCGTGGACAGGGCAACACCAGACGGACTCGCAAACAGCATGACGGGCTCCTTGAATGCATTGGCATTGCCCGTGCCGCCGCCTGCGGTCTTGCCGCCCGACGCTGATCCTGCAACGCTGCCTTGTATCGCGTCGGTGAATGACTTGAGCGAGTCGTAGCCCTCCTTGAGGCTTTCCGCCCGGTGCGTTGTGCTCGCATCAGACAGCGCTTCAAGCATACTTTCCGAATTCACCAGTTGCGCGTTCGCTTCGCGCACGTCGAGTTGCTGGCTCGTTGCTGATTTCGCATGCGTGGAAACATACAGGCCCTGCCCCGCACGCACTGCGCCGTATGCGTCGGACTTCAGGTCAAAGCCGGTGCCCAGATACGGCCCGCGTGTGTTGGCCGTCTGATCAATCAGGTAGCCCAGGTGCAAATGCGCATTCGTGCTGCTGCTGTAGAGATGGACGCGGTTCTGGCCCGTCGAGTCATCCATCACAATCTGGTTGTAGCCGCTGCCCTGATATTCCTTGGACTTGTAGCCAGAGAGCAACCCGTTGGAATGCCAGTGCGGTCGTGTCGCGCCGTTATAGACGCGGCCGGTGACTAGCGGCCTATCGCAATCGCCGTCCACCCAGTTGATCAGAACCTCTTCGCCGACTCTTGGGACATGCACGCCTCCGTATCCGCCACCGGTATCGGACATGGCAACCCGCACCCAGCATGATGCTTTTTCGTCGCCGTCATTGAGCCGGTCCCAATGAAAGCGGACCTTGATGCGATTGAGTTGGTCGGTATAGACTTCTTCGTTTGCCGGTCCGACGACAATCGCCGACTGCAAGTGCATTACCGGCTTGTGATGTTCAAACGGGCTACGATACGGCACAACCTTGCGCTGCGCTTCTACTTCAACGAGGAAAAAGCCTTCACTGCCATCGGCATGCCTGACCTTCAACCCCTCTTCAGAGGCGTGACTCGATCTGACCGTCGCCAGTTCGCCTTTCAGGCTGTGCGGGAAATCGGCGGCCTGACTGGACACCGGCAGGTTGTTTTCAATGAACCACGCTACCTCAATGATTGCGAATTGCCTGTTCTGCCCGCTATCCGTGGCGTGATCCGGGTGGTCATCCAGTTCAAACCAGCGACCGGCGTCCATCCGCCGCACACCGCCGGCACCGTAAAAGCGCTTCGCCCGCGATTCCCATTCTTCCATGCGGATTTTTGAGAGGGCAACACCCCGGTCCTGATTGCCGTAGGTATAAGCGCCCGTATATTCATATACCTCGGCTTGCTGAGGCAGGTTTCCCTGCGTGGGAAGCGTCGGAATATTTGTGCCTTTCGGGCTCGCGGACGAAGCCGGCGCCTTGTAATCGAAGGTGCGGGTCGTGAGTGTTGTGCTTTGGAGTGTTCTCGTGCCCGACCACTGCACCAGGGCATCAGTTTCGCTATTCGTGCCCGCGCGATAGAACTCGACGGTTTGGGGCGAAAGCGGCTGCAATGTATCCAGATTGTCTGTGACGACAAGGGTATGCGATTTGCCGTCGCTGCCCTGTTCGAAGTAGCCGAACAAGCCTTCGCTTTCCATCAGCCGGTGGACGAAGTTCCAGTCGTCCTCGTATTGCATGCAGAACGAGCGCGACGGGAGCGGCTTGCTCAACACAAAACGAAATGCTCCCTGGGCCTGCGGATGCATGTTGAAGACTTCGGTCAATATTTCGTCCGCGGGCTTGTCTTGCCAAATCCGCGCATCCTTGCGAAAGCGCAGAAAGTGCATCCACGATGCGAAGCCAATCTGATAACTCGTGAGACCGCTATCCGATCCAAGACGGCGGGCGGTGTGTACATAGCCGTGGTAAGGCAGATAGGACCGGTCAGTCTGCTGCATCCAAAGCGTGACAGGCTGGGCGATCAGGATTTTAAGTTCGATCGCTGCATATGTGGAAACGACATCGGCGGTGAAATCGAAATGGCGGCCAATCCGCGAATAACCGACAGCCCGCTGCGGGAGCAGAATACTATTACCCAGCGAGCTATCCAGTCTAAGGAGGCGGTCACTCTGGACGAGTCCGCTGGTTACTGCCCCGATTATGTCCTGCGCTCCCATACTGCCTCTTTTTTAATGGCTGATCGAGCGACCGCGCTCTGCGCGATTTTACGAAACTTCAGATGAATCGACCAGTCATTCAATGTCAGCAATTGTAAAGCGGCATGAATTTGAATCTAATATGCGAGTGGCATATCTGTAGCTTGCGTTAAATTAATTCGCGGATACGGTGTCGGCGTAGTAGGTCGATTACGATTCCGATATTTAAAAAACGGCAACTAGACTGCGCAATCCATGCAACAGAATCGCAAAAAACGGCTAGTAATCGGACGACCAGCTAGAAAACCGCTTGGCAAGACCATGCTGTTACCTCACTCAGCGATTTATGTGCGCATAGTCGCAATGTGCAATCATATTGGGCCGGCAGCATTCCGGACGGGCAAAGGCAAACGGCGATTTACTGGCGCAGGTGGTCAAGGCGCTATGAAGCTCCCTTGACCCCGCTTGAGCGAGTTCGGCGGGCAGCATCTATTCCCGCGGGAGCCAAGCGTCGCCTTCATGCGCGATTTCATACGTTCCATCCGTTGGACCTGCTGCATCCAATGCGCCAAGTCCAACCACGCGTTGCGCAATGTGGCGCATCTGATACTCCACAAGACTCGAGGAAGACAACGATTGAAGTATCACGCCCGAATGTCCTATCAAGTCTTGGAACAGCGTGGCAGGAAGGAAAAATCCGACGAACACCCACCACAAAGCTCGCGGTCCACACGACTAGCGCACTCGCGAACATCCGTTCCAACATACCTGGCCAAAGATACAGGAAATGGCTTGAAATCGAGCCAAGCATCACGGCAAAGCAGCTATACGAACGCCTCACCACGGTAGCTCCCGCCCTGTATTCGGGCACACGACAGCGCCACCTTGCGGATCCGCGTCCATCAAACCAGCGAAGCGGCCGTCAGTTACCGCAGCCGGGGACCCGCGTGCAATGGCCAGTCATTGATACGCATCAACAGCTCAACGCATCCTCGGTGTGGAGCAGATTTTGTCTTCATTCTCAATGTCGCGTGAAGGAGGCGATCGATGTCAGCGTCACGACTTTAAGGTACACGTCCCCATTCGCTGGAAATACGATTCAGTGACATCAGGTGCAAGCAAACGCAGTCGTTGCGCCTTCCATGATGGATCGCAGATCTTGCATGGTGCCGGCAAGCAACGATATACGACCGGGGCATCACAGCAAGGCGCCGTTTCTGCAACACCTGTATTGCAGTCGTCTGCGGTCCAATCAATACCAAACTCGACTTGCGCTGCGAATGGCGACGGAAGAACGCAATGAAAACACCGTCTTTCAAAAAACGAGATGCAAAGCCGTCGAGCTCTTCGCACGTTTCGCGAGCGACCTGCGCAGCGTCCGAAAGGCCGCACTGCCGTCCCTCATGCGAAAGGAAGCGCACGAATCCCACATCTCGCGTCCGGCGAGTCGGCAGTAAGTCCGCTTTGCGCCGCATCGTTGCAGACGTTCGCGTGCCAAAACATCTGCCGCCGGTTAGCCGGATCAGGCTCGTGCGTTCATAACCTGCCCGCCCGCATGGTCCTGATTTGGTTGGCAAAACGGACTGATTTGCGAAAAACGCAATAACCGACCCAACACACAAAGTTCGCAAAACCGGCGGCGCTCATGGTGCTCAAGGCATTGGAGCTGGGCTTGGACGGCCGCGTACCGGGGAAGACATGCGTCATGTCGAATCCATCCGCGCCGTGCACCGCCACCGCGGAAGAGCCGTTACCTAAACTGCTCACTTTGCTCGCCCCGGCGTCATCGTCACGTACCACACACTGACAAGTCCGCTGGTCGAATGGCTTTTCAGAAGCTGTGTTTCCGTTCCCTGCTGCACGCGTTAAAAGCAGGGGCTCTGCCCGCGGTCGGCCACTCTTTTGTTTTTCCAACGCTTTTTCCATTTTCATCGAGCCACCAATTGTGGAGAGTCGCTAAATGGGCGGCATTTGACCGAATCGGTCGGGTCAACGCGCCGATAAAGAGCACGTCTCGAGATACCCAAGGCGCCCGCTCCGTTGATTTTTCCCGCCGGCTGTCACGGTCGCCTCGCCGACTGTTGCCGACCTGAGTCAACGCTGGAGGTCGGCCTGTGAATCGCCCAAGACGATCAAGCCCCCACACGAAAGCGGCGCAGTGGGCAGATGGGCGCACTTCGCCAGGATCCGGTAGAGTGCCTGCCGGGAGATGTTGAGGTTTTTGGCCGCCTCTGACTTGTTACCGTTTGCCGCGGTAAGGGCCGCTATCGCCTGTTCCGCGGAAATGACGGGCCGCGACAGACGTTCGACCATGGCAAAAGTCGAAATGTAGGCAGTCGCCTTCGCGGCGAGGCTATGTCCTGCCGCCTCGACGAGCCGCTGCATCGCCGCCTGGTGAAGCGCTGGATCAGGGCGGTGATCGGGCCGTTTGATCGGCGCGGGTACGCCGGTTGCCCGTTCGTACATCTTTTGCAGGTACGCGTGGCGAAGCCCATGAACCGTGACGCCCTGGGCGCTGCGGGTGATCCCCTCTTTCTGCAAGACGTGGTAGAAGTGGCGATACCACTTTTTCAATGACCACGGCTCCGGAATCATTGACCCCGTGCGGGGGTTCGAGAGCCTTGCGGCGCGGATAAGCACCTCGTATTGCCACTCAGCATCGATGGGAACAGCTCGCGGACGTCCGCCTTTGGTGCCATCGATTACCTGGAGGTGGCCTGAAATTCGAAGACACTGCAGCGGACGCAGGAGCATGCTTTCCTGTGCACGTAAGCCAAATGTCGCTTGAAGCTCAACCTGCATGGCGACCCACCGGTCGCGCTCGCATAGTCGGGCGATCACGTCATCGAGCTCGACTCCCGCCGCCTCCCATGACTTGTCCTCCCGCGCAACGTAATAGCGACGATACCCTTCGGGACGCTGGATGTAGTCGTCCATTGTGCCGACGAGCTGGTGCTTTTTCATCCACGCGGCTAGCGTACGCCAGTAGGTGAGCTTGTTTTCGACCGTCCCGGGCGATTGTTTCTTTTCGTTGATCCAGAGGGTCACGAGATAGCCGATGTGTTTCTCTGCGAGGTTCCACGGCGACTGGATGGCGAAGCCTCCTTTTCGAAGTTCGCGGAAGCCGGCGACCAGACTCTGGACGCGATACTTTTGGGTCTTGATTGATATGGCGTTCGATGTAACGCGGGTTTTGCTGTGCGCTTTTGTTAAATGTCGTTGAAAAAGCTCCGCCAGTTCGTTCGTAAGCCGTTGCGGAAGCCCCGCGTTTTCCATCAGCGCCGAGAAGTTCAGTTGGATCTTCACAGTCGTTTTCGTGAAAGGCGGCATCCTCCCCTATCAAGAGGACGCCGCGGGTTGATGAGGACCTGCACGCTTTGCTTTCCGGGATCTTAGAGATCAGAGAGTTGATTCACCCGGCGCAGGGAAGCACTGCCGCCTGATGATCCTCGAGCCGGCATCGGCCGGCACGAGGCTACCCGACCGCAGACTCACGTCTGTCGAGCCAGGCAATTCCTGTTGCGCTTTTCTTTTTCGGCTGCGCGGGCCGAGAGGAATGGGATTAGAAATCCGCACATAACGTGCAAGTGATTTCCCGTTCGGAGAGCCTGCTCACCACGGTCGCATTGATATCGGATCGCGTGAGTCAGGCATGGCTTTACGCCGTTGACGGAAAGCAGGTCTGGACGTTCGCGATGTCCGCACGAACGTGTTCTCAGTCAGTACAGAATTGCAATCTGGTCAGGAGACCAGCCGCCATGCGGGTCGCGGAGAACTCAGTTTCCCCAACGCGACCTGCGACGCCGGCTCTGGCTTAACTGCCATGCAGAAGGTGGACGCCCCACCGGGCGACTAGCTCAGGAAATGGAGTGCGCTGCACTCAGGTCGATGCGTCACTGACGCAGATAGGTGTAGTCATATTAAGTTTCTCGACGCGAGAGTTCGGGCGAAAAGGTCGCGATTTTGCGGTAGCTTTCGGCCAAGGCGTTGCGCTCAGTGAAGATGGCTCGTCTCTGGCGAAAACTAGCAGGTGCTGCCGAATTTCGGACCAAGGAGAACAACGCGCTGCAGCGCGTGTTCGCGGCGAGAAGCGAGCAAATCAGCGGATGGCAACTGGACATCTTCGGTCAGCAACGTCAAGCGCCGCTGCCGTCCCAGGAGTCAGATCTGTCCATTCCGGTAAAGGAGGACAGGCGCAAGCGCGCGGCAAGGGGCGTCCGCCTCTATCGGACGATGTGCCGCTCGGGCACGCTATGGATGCGATGCCGGCCGCAACATGATCGGATGACGAGCGAAACGGTCATCGGCAAGCTCAGGTACCGCGGAGCAGGATCGAATCGTCGAGCATGTAGGGCCGCCACATGCCCTGATCATGGACAGACTTGACGAAGCGCGGGGGGAGGTTCCGGGCGGCGCCACTGATATAAAGGAATGTCACCACGTCGTCGTGCGCCTTGTTCGCGAACAGGCGCCGCCGGCCACAGCCCGGCCTGAGGTCCACGTTTTTGGCAGGACCCAGACGGACGAGGTCGGGCACGCGCGCCTTCGATTGTGTCGTTTCTTCCACGGAATTTGAGCGTTCGTTGTCGCGCAATCGCGTGGAATTCATTAAGGAAAGTCGTTTCAAATTATCGCGGTGCCACCGAAGCGATGACATTCTTTTTACAAGCAATAAGCTGCGCACCGCTTCCATGAGTGCTTCATTTCGCCGGACTTTCCCGCACGCTGACTTTTCGGCAAAGGCCGTGAGCGACAGGATTGCGCCGTGGAGCGCAGACTGGTCAAGCGGTTGGAGATGCCGATATTTTGCCGCGCCGTTCCAGACAAATGATGTCCGAAGCGTTGGTCATCACCGGTGACATCGAACGCTTCAAAACGTCACACGACGGAAGGACCAACTCTGGAAATCCGCACCGTGCTCTTCGCCGCAGATGCCTTGAGTAAAGGATCTTCGATTCAATTTATTGGCCTTGACGCTCAGACTGCGTTCGACCAGCGGACAGGGAGGCACGAAATGCGGCAGCCTTCGCGTGCTGCGTACCCCGCTGGCGAACTATAGCCTGCCAAGGCTGTGCCGTAATCAGAGGATCAGACAATCCGGCCTGGAGCTTGAGCCAGCCGTGAGCAAGGTTTTCATGGATATACATCCGACGCCCCTCGCAAGCCCGTGGTGATGACCGGAAATGGTCTGCATACATGAATCCGGCTTGCTCATGGTTAGTTGCGGAAGCATTCCCGCTGGCTGTATGAGATCCGGCCCTCCGGTCTGGGATAAATCATGGCTTGAACTACATGGACGGTACAGACAGCAAAACCGGCGATGGGCGATGCGACTGTAAACCAGCATTCCGTCACATTGCCGCTGGCACCTACGATGCCTCGGTGCTAGCTCGACCCCAAGAATAGTTACGTTCTATTTGAGCGAGTGCTACTTCGACAGCTCGGACCCGCACAGTCAACTGCGCGGCATAAGACGGTCTGCCCACGGCGCCCCCGCAAAACTCGAACTCGCGTAAGAGCCAGCACGTTGAAGATCCGGCGTAGATCGCGCCGGCGGCCCGGTACGTGTCGTCTTACCGCCAGACAAAACATCTCATGGGCGCAAGCAAGACTGAAGGGCGACTACCCCAGCGGAAGCCTACACTCGATGACTAGTGAGTATTGCGCAGACGACGTCGTTGCCGCTTGGCCTTGCGCGCGTTATGCTCCATCAGCGCGCTAAGTCCACACATGGCAACTGCGGCACCTAGTATTACAAAGCTGATATCCATGCTCATTCCTTTTCGCTCGAAATCACTTCATGAGTGAACGTTAGCACGAAACTGTTGACAACACCTCGTCTTGTCGTGTGATGCGGCGCAGGCCAGCGTCAAATGGCCTCCATACTGTGCCTTCAGGGAAAAAAGCAGCAGGACGTGCGCGGCAGAAACGGCCCACTGCTGGCGGCGCTGTTTCCCGCCTGGTTGTGCATGACATTCAATCAAAAAGCGGCGCCCCGACGCAACGGGCCTCTTCATGGAGTAGAACCGGCAAGGTCATTCAGTTTAACGAACAGCGCGCACGCCGAGATTATTCGGCATCGAGGACGTCGGTATTGCAGACGTAGCGTACTACCGTTTCAGGGCGCCGCATTCGGCGCCGGGTTATGACGCCGGCGATATGAGCGATTGGCGTATTGGATCGCCGATGATCTGTACTTCACCGTATGCCCCCGACCGCCTAGCGGTGTCAAGCACCAGGTCGCAAAAGTCGGTTCCTTGAGCGCAGACCCGCGACGGCAAAAACGCTAGCGATGACGAGTGCAGGATGAGATTTTTCTGTTAGTTCATCATACACACGGCAGGCGGAAGTCAAGGAAGCGCTGCACAACTGAGCCGCGCGCGAATGACAGGATGTTTGACGCAGTCCGTTGCCTACCGTGGTACGAAATGGTCGACGGACATTATCAGTACACTGTCGGCGCGAACGCGATGTGCGCGTCAGGAGGGCAACGAAGACCTTAGCTCGGCAACGTACTCGATCTTGGGCTAAGGGAGCCGAGCGAGATCATGATCCGCTTTCGCGTTGAAACAACGAGCCCTTCTCGATGCGCACAGTGCGCACGTCGCCTCCCCGAATCCAGACCCGTGGACGAGCCGGCTCACGGCCTTAACCCGAAAAGCTTCGCAAAACCGCATAGCTTTTCGTCCAGCATAGCGTTGCATCCGGCAATTGATCACGTTAGGTACGCTAGGGACATGCCTGATGACGCCGCAATCCCGGGCGATGTTGGCTTGGCGCCTCGCCTGGACCAGCCTGAGGTTTCCGAGAGACACAGACGTTAATGCCTCGTCACGCCTACACGGCCTCCAACTCGGGACGGCTCTATGGGAGAATCTCATAAAGGCATGAAACTCGCGCAAACGTTTCGACCTAATGAATGCAACGGGACCGTTAGCCGGCTAACGGTCCTCGCGACGCGCAAAAACCCGCCGCCCTTTGCCCAGCAAGGCTTTCAAGCCCAACGCTTGCTCGCACTGACCTTGTAATTTATGGAACCGCCTTGTATTGCGCGTATCGATCCGTCGGGACAAAAGAACCGGCTGCGGCAACCGGGTTGAGTTCATGAGAATGCGCGAATACAAAGCCGGCGCGGCCGGCAAATCAAGGGTTTCGGACATAGAGGGGCCATAAAAAGCAAAAGGCCACACCCGAAGGTGCAGCCTTTCAAGAAAAGAAGGACCGGTTGAAGCCGGTCCGCATCAACAATCAGCGGGGAACGCGCGGATGCCGGCGTTCGCGGTCGGCCTTGCGGCCGAGGTCGCTCATGTACTTGCCATACGCACAAATCGCGATCGTCAGGATTAGCGCAACTACACCGAAGCCCATAGTCATTCTCCGTTCATGGAATCCATGCCCTCAGTAAAGGTTAGCACAATGATCGCCGCGAGCGCGGCCTCGTTCAGAATAGCGCTCCACGTCCAACTGCTGGTTGAGTGCCAATACCCAACGAAACTCACCAGCGAAGCGACAGAGAGCGCGTGACAGAAGCGACCGAACTGCTGCCTCTGATCCTTACTCCACGCCTTTGCGACCGGGATGATTGACAGCTTCGCTCGACATTCGTGACCGGGACGATGACCGAAAAAGTACCGTCCACGCGATGATCGAGCAGCGCATTCAGGCCATCGATCAGAGCAACTACTGAGGTCGGTCGCAATCGGTGGAGGCCAACGCGCCGCTTGCGATAGAAACGGCCATCGATGCTGGCTCTGGGTTTTCTGTTCGCGCCTGAGATCGCGGCGGCGCATCGGAGGGCTGCGTAGCACGCTCTTCTTCCGACGGCTCAGCAACCACCGTTTGCCTGTGTCAACTCTCGCCCCAATCCACACATCGCAGTTCCAAATGGGCGGCGAGTCTCACGGCATCGAGATGCTGAAGATGGCTCGCGCGAAAGCGGTTCAATCGTGTGCGCATAAAATGGTGAAGTTCAGATGGATACAGGATCGCTTCGGGCAGCGCAGGATCGAGCACGCACTGCGAGGAGGCGAAAATTGCAATGGACTCAACCGGGCATCCATATTCAGCGAGTAACGCACGCAGGTGTCGCAAAGCGGGCTTTGCCCTGCGTAGTGGAGACGTCTGGACAGAAACGACACCGACCTTGTCATGGACGAGGAGTTCGTCGTCGTTTAAAGAGCGCTTTACAATGCCCGTCCAATCGTACCGGCCAATGACAAATGATCCGAACCCAGTCACAGCAAGACAATCCACCCACGTCATCGGATTACGCGTTCCGGGTGCGTGCTCAAGCATCACGCCGCGGCGTACGACGAATGCGCGGTCGGACATTGTCCGCAGTAGCGCTGCAACGCTTTTTGACAAGGAAAGGGACAAACGGCGTCGATGCGCCATCCAGCCATCGCGATCGTCGGCCAGTCGCCCGAAGTCCGGCGCAAGTTCATGGGAGCACGCGGCAACACCGTATGCATCTATATTCCCAACAGAAAACAACGTCTTGCCCTGTTTCATTTGTTCTCCTTTCGTGGACTGAAGAGGGTTATCGGACGGCGACTCACTCACGACTTCGACGGCCGACGAATACAACCGTCAATGCACCAGCAGATTGGCGTGATGCTGCGTCGCAGATCAAAAGGATTGCCGATAACTCCAGCTTGTCATCTGCAGTCCGAAGTCAAGGCAACACTTTTAGACAAGAACAAGAAGCAACTGGAGAGCGTCGGTCATGAGCCCTAGTGCCTGCCATCCAGTCAGGGCCGTTAGCGCTTAGCACGTGACAGAGAAGGGAGTTGACCTATTGGCATCCCGAAACAACAGGGGCGTGAGGCCTGCGAAGAGGACAGAATCAGGCAGGAGCGAACTGGACAGTGTCTGAAAACAGCACTTTGCCGGACACGTCACGCCGTCGAAAAAACTGGCGACGAAACGCTGTCGGCATTGCACACTGGCCAGCAAGCGCTACAACCCGGTCGAAACCATGGCGCGCCCTAGGCAGGAATAGATTCGCTATGTGTTGTAGTTTTCAGCTGCTGTCATCCGCTGATACGCGAGGGTAAGGGCTGAGATGGAAGTTGCCTTTGTTATGATAGATCTTTGGTGGAACATCACTTTAAAGTTCGCGATCATTGAAGATCGAGCGTATCACCTCGATCTCCTCCGGACTAACGGTAACTCTCTTCACCACCTTTCGGATCGCACGCTCGATGTCGCGTCGGTATGGCAAGAGAGCACCGGCATCAATGCACTCGATGATGAGTCGCCGGGTTCCTCTACCCTTCCTGATGCGAATGCGATAATGGTCCGATGTCAGCACATTCACGCCGTTTAACTCCCTAAGAACAGTTTCGGGCGTTGCCTCGCTCCCTCCAGGGCTTAGATTTCTCACACGCTGCAATAGCGTTTGCCTGCCCAACTCCTTGTCTAGCGCCAGTAGTTTCCGTCCAACAGCAAAAGTCAATTCGGCCTCACTGAAACTAACGGGCAAGCTACCCCGAAGCGCCATCAGATACACCGCATCGCGTATGTTCTTTCGTGAAATGTCAAGTGCGCGGGCGCAGCCACTGTAAGTGGTCCATTCCCCTCTGGTCACACCCAGGTGATATCGATCGGAGATGTTTTTCGGTGAGTCCAGCGTCTTACTCAGTACCTTGTTCTCAGGGTTGCCCAAGTAGCGCAGCGCGCGCCTGGACGCAGCCCCTTGCCCGTTTATCGTTGCAAGCACCGCTCGCGCTGGGAGCGTTCTGCCAGCCGCAACGTGTTCGCCGATTCGCTGAAACACGGTCTGAAGACCATCCCGCGCGATAACCTCGCGTATCACCCGCACGGAATACGGCGTTACCCCGGTGGCCGACTCAAACAAGTTGACTATCGCGGTGGGCAGAGCAGCCACCTTAAGCGCCAGCGAAAGTTCGGCCTGACTAACGCCAAGCGCGTTAAGTGCGCCCTTTTGCGTAGTCCATTTCCCTTTTGCCAGTCCGTCTTTATAGTAATGAGCAATAATGAAGCAATTGCGCTTTTTGAGTTGTCGAAGCAGTCCATCGGGAGTCATGGGTCGTCTCACGCTTGATCCGGTGTTGCGGTCATCTGCAGGCAAAACGTTACGATACGCGACTTGCCGCTCAGATGGCGACCGAATGGCGCATCAAAAATGCCCTCTTTCAAAAAAAGACGACGAGTTGTCGAAACATCGGGCAGTCACATGGCATTGGAGGCATGACCTGCGTAGCCGCCGGATGCCGAGCCTGTTTGGATGCAGGAGGGCACGCATGCGTGGATTGCATACTTGTGGCGCCCAGATGTCATTCCAATGCCGATGCTTCTTTCGTGCTTTCGCGAGGTTGTGCGACAAAGAGCGGAGCGCTTCGGTCCATCTTGTCGGCCCTGCCGAGTCGACGGCAGCGCGACCCGGCAGGCGCCGGTTTTGGGGCGTCTGTCTTATAAATGTACTGCCGCCCCATGAGCCGGCTCACGGTAGCATCGGCAGCGCCCCACGACCGCATCGTTCCGTTTTAATTGATGAAACAGGCTGGTTTGCGAAACCTCGATTGACTGATCAACGGCGCAAGGCTCGCAAATACGGTGCACGCCGCGGATAGCACATAAATGTTAGCGCCGACGCAAAACTGACCCTGACAACCCGGGGCCCTGTGCTAGCAACCGGAGGCCTATGCTCGTCCTAGTTCGCTCGAGATCAATTTTCCGTTGACGCCAGCATGTGCGCCAGTCGACGCCGGCTTGTACTCCGTCGGACATTAAGACGGCGTTTGGTCAAGTGTTGATGTGTGGGGGCGTCAACTGCCATGCCCGCGTGTTGGCTCACATAAGGGTGTCACGCGGGGTAGTCTCCACGGCTGGTTCTTTCTGGCGCGCAGCGCTTGGCCCTGCTCAGCGGCGCCGGTTCAATCGCGTCGGCTCACCAAGTTGGACGGACCAGGAACGTGTGCTTTGCAAGAGCGTCCACCCGGTGCGAAGCGCCGTCGTTGGGGTCTACTGTCGGGTACGGTGCGTCGGCGGAGCGTGATCCTTTCTGTGTAAGACGCGGCGTGCGCGGCTCCCGATTTGGGAGTTCTGTGCTGTTGATCGAGTAATAGAAATTTCGCAAATTGGCTCGTTTAACGAATAAAATCAATAGGTTGCGGTAACGGCCGCATGGCTGCCGCTACCGTTAGCCAGCTGCCGGTAGCACGACATTTGAGTGACCGACAGCCTGAAACGAAGCATGCGCCAAACGGCTGTCGACTGGGCACGGTCGAGGAGATAGCCCGGGGTGCTCGGCCCATCTTCTCAGAAGCTGTCTTGGATGCTTAGCGGCCGGCTACCGACATCGGGCACCCGAAGCATTTATCCCGCGCAAGCGTCCGGTTTGCAGTGTACGCAGCCGGACGACAACGAAGGAACGTCGTCGATTTGAAACCGTTGGCCAAGTCTTGATTGAAGGAACACAACTGGAAGGCGCCTACATTTAATCGCACTCTCTCATCGAAAGCTACGCCGAATATGTCGCCATTTGCCTGCACGGCAGGCTGATCGACCAGATACAGTTGGTTGAACACAGACGGTTGACTTCGACAAACAGTAGGCAACGGTAGCGCGAGAACGGGCCGAGGAGCATCGTGTGCACCGTCAGCCTCCGAAATCAGCAGGGTTTCATCGAAACGGAGAGCGTTAATGAAGGTTTCAGCATTTGGCGTCGACATCGGTTACGGCCACACCAAAGGGGCGTTCCGCACAGGAACCGATATCTCAACTGTGAGCTTTCCATCGCTCGCGCCTCTTGTATCCGAACTTGAGTTACCGCCAATCAGAAAACGCGTGGGCAACGAGTCGAGCGTTGTTTTGATGGAGGTGCAAGGCTCTCATTATGCAGTCGGCCCCGGAGTAGAGTCGTTGTCAGTTTGTTCACGCATAACGCGAACGTTGTTCGACAGTTTCTGTTTGACGCCCATGTTCGCGGCGCTGCTCGGCGGAGCACTGCACTCCGCCGGTGTAACCGACATCGAATGCATGGTGCTTGGCCTGCCGGCCCACTTAAGCTGGAAATACTCTCGATATCTTCGCGATGCATTTACAGGCGCCCTCGATTTCGGCCAAGGTTCGATCCACGTCCGCTCGGCAAAGGTCGTTCCCCCGCTGCTCGGATCGCTCAGAATCTTCTATGATTCTGGCGATGCCCGCTTTGATCCCGAGCACGACCATCTCCTCATCGATGTAGGCTACTCCGAGACTAACTGGCTGCTGTACCATGACCACAGGGTAGATGACCACTGTTCGGGCAGCGTCCGGGGCGGTGCATGGCAGGTCTATAGAACCATTGGATCGTTGATCGCGAACCAGGAACGCTGCCCTGTAGACAATATGGAACGCATTGGCCGATGCCTTGGCGACAAGAGGCCACTTCTGCACTACGGTAAGGACATCGACCTCGCTTCGTTTCTTGAAAGGTTACAAGCCGTCGTGAACGCTGCAGTGGCAAAAATCCGTGATCGCATCCACTATCCCTCCAGGCTGAGATCGGTCGTATTGACAGGAGGCGGAGCAAACCTCTACGAGACAGCGGTTCGCGCCGCCTTCCCCCGGACACGCATCGACGTCCTAGACACGCCCTCACACGCAAATGCGAAGGGCTTCGTTCTGATTGGTGAGGCGGTGCTCGCTGGAAGGGGAATTGTGCCAATGTCTGCATGAACTCACGAAACGACGTGGCATCGTGGACCAACAACTGCAGCGCGTTGCTTCGAGGAGCACGAAAGAGGAGTTGGCCCTTCGCGTGACTGTTTGGCGAGCGGTACAGATTGTCAATTGAGATGTCCACCCATGTTGCCTCACGGGATGAAGGTTATTTTGGAGTACTTATTGCACTTCGGTATTTTTTTTCGGTGAAGACAGCTGCTGCTTAGCAACGTCCGCCTTCACCGCGCCGGCGTCGCCAAATACGCGGTCACGACGTAGGAACGCAGAGTCCCAACGCTTCACCGTTAACTGCGTCGCGTCTTCCGCCGCGTCGGATCAGCCTAACTCAACAAACGACAAGGCCCCGTGGCTGCCCCGCCCGCTAGGCATCGCTCACTGGGCGTAACAGATGTTGAGCTGACGATGGAGGATTAAGCGAAGGAAAAAGAAACCTTGCATATTTGGCGACTGTCAGGCGAAAGCAAAAACTCGGTTTCGTCGCAGCATTACAGATCTCGCACGGCTGGGAAAACGCGGCGCAAAAACGTGCCCACGATTATGCTTTGCGCAAGACATGCGATGCCGGCTAGTGCAAAGGATCTGACAGGTTCAAATGACGCAATCCCGGTCAGCGAGCATCATTGACCGCACGCTGCGGTACTTCTTCAGGCGCACACCGACTCGATTGCGCCAGGCTCACGAACATCGCGAGCAACGCGGTTAGCCGTCGCCGCTGAGGTAAAACGAGCTCGAACTGCTCCCCGATCGATACGGCGCGAGCAATCCAATATGCAGGTCCCAGATAGCCGGGCAGCTCTCGATACTCAGTGTTCAACAAGTAAGATGCGACGGTTTCCAGATGAGCGAGTTCTGAGTCGGCGAGCATGGCGGGAAGTTTGCGACAAGCAGTCGCTGAGGCGCCGTTCCTCTGTGGTTCTTGATCTCTATTGGGTTTGGGATAACGCTTCGTGAAAGGGTCCATGTTTCAATGAGATCGGCTGATGTGATTCCATGTTGCCGACGTCATTGAAAAGTCAAGGCAGTACCAAGGTGAGAGTGCGGCGAGGAGTGTCCGGATCGTGGTGTGCCGGGGTCCCACCAAGAGCGCAGCGGAGCCCCCGACTGCGTAAGCGGTTAGAGACGCATTGAAAAAAGGTGGCGCGCCACTCCAGGCACGTAGGATGGTAGACGCCGACGGGCTACCGCGGACAACAGGACACGCCATTGCGGCACTGCTGTGGCTTGCACACCCTCGCAGAGTCGTAAGCGCTCTTTAAACCACACTGGATAGTGAGATGTTTTGGAGAGCAGGGCTTCAGGTTTGTTTACTTTTGGCCCAGCTGCTCAACGCCATGCCCATCAGCATCGGGTTGGCGGCCCCTCGGTCAAGCAGTTGGGGCATCAAAGTCATCGCCTAATCACGTTTCATAACGCTTCGCTGTATGGCTCGCGGTCCGTTTGAGTGACCTCTTTCACGTAAAAGCAATGATGCCAGTCATCGCCGAGGGGATACTGATAGACGAACCGGTGTCGCGCATATGAATCCGGCATAAGCTCGCCGTGCGGTCATTCACCATTTCGCGATCTTCAGAAAAAAGATGGAGCACGGTGTCGTTATTGGCAGCCCCGCATCAGGGGCAGTACGCACGCCTTGTTACACGCGCCAGCGTCAACGTCGTCGCGTTCGGTGCCGGTGATATGTTCGGCCTCGACGAAGACGCGATCCTTGAACTTATCCCTGCTCGGAGGAAAGCACCTCCTCTGCGCGAGACAAAACTGCTCTTCTCGCTGGGTAATCCGTTCGCAGAGTTGCCGGCTGCATGTCTCTTGCTTGCGGATGCAGGTCTGAGCGGCGGGCGGCACTCGGAAAAAGTCGTCGTCGTTTCTGGCTCCCCGATAGCGAAGCGCCCCCAATGGGTTTGCGGGAATCGTGACAGGCCGACCGCTTCTTGCTGACGGGCGGACGCCCGACGCTCGAGCGGCAGCCCCTCGCCGAGCGATTTTGGCGGCCAGAGATCTCCTTTGCACACCGCCGCTCGATGCTTACGAGGCTCGGATACCCGCTGTCTGCACACTGCGCAACGTGGTCGATGTCGCCGGCTGATATTCGGCCACCCAACGGCGCAGGTCGCGGCGAACTTCGTCGTCGGTCGGCACGCGGTGCTGCATCAGCCACGGCAGCAGGTTGTCGATCAGGCTGTCCGGCACTTCGCGCGCCCGCGCGATACGCAGCTTGGGGTGCGGCGTGCGCGTGGTGGTTTCGTCGTCGGCGAGCAGTTCTTCGTAGAGCTTTTCGCCGGGGCGCAGGCCCGTGAACACCACGCGAATCTGCTCGTCGGTGAAGCCGTAAAGCCGGATCAGATCATGCGCGAGATCGGCGATGCGCACCGGCTTGCCCATGTCGAGAATGAAAATCTCGCCGCCGCGCCCCATGCTCGACGCCTGCAACACAAGCTGCGACGCCTCGGGAATCGTCATGAAAAACCGCGTGATTTCCGGATGCGTGACCGTGACAGGACCGCCGCGCGCAATCTGCTCCTGGAACTTCGGAATCACGCTGCCCGCGCTGCCGAGCACATTGCCGAAGCGCACGGTCTCGAACTGCGTGCGCCGCGCGCCCTGCTGTTGCAGCGACGAACACACCATCTCCGCGAGGCGCTTGCTCGCGCCCATCACGTTGGTCGGATTGACGGCCTTGTCGGTGGAAATCAGCACGAAGCGCGCGACGTCGTGACGGATCGCCGCACGCGCCACGCGATAGGTGCCGAGCACGTTGTTGCGCACGGCCTGCCACGCGTTGACCTCTTCCATCAGCGGGACATGCTTGTAGGCCGCGGCGTGGAAAACGATATGCGGGCTGTAGCGCGCCATCACCTGATCGAGCAGCAGCGAGTCCTTCACGTCGCCGATGATCGGCACCACCGACACCTTCGGATACTTGTCGCAAAGCTCCTCGTTCAGCCGATAGATGGAGAACTCCGAGACGTCGAACGCGACCAGTTGCACCGGGCCGAAGCGCAGAATCTGCCGGCACAGTTCGGAGCCGATCGAGCCGCCCGCGCCCGTCACCATGACGACGCGGTTCTTCAGCAATGCTTCGACGTCGTCGGTGTCGATCATGACCGGATCGCGGCCAAGCAGGTCTTCGAGATCGATCTGGCGGACGCGCGACAGGAAGGCCTGGCCTTGCGTGACTGCCGTCAACGCCGGCAACACGAGCGCGCGCACGCCGGCTCGCACGCAAAGCGTTGCGACGCGGCGTTGGACGTCGACCGACGCCGAAGGAATGGCGATGATCGCGTACTCGGTTTTCAACTCCTCGGCCATGCGCGGCAATTCGCTGATCGGCCCGAGCACCTTGTAGCCGTAGATTTCGCGACCGTGCTTGGAAACGTCGTCGTCGAGCAGTCCAACGAGACGCCATTCGCTCGAGCGCGACAACTCACGGGCGAGGCTCGCGCCCGCGTTGCCGGCGCCGAGCACGACCACGGGCTTGCCCTGGGCGACGAGGCCGCCGTACAGGTAGAACTCTTTGGTCGCTCGGTAAAGCGCCCGCGATCCGCCCATGGCGAGGAACAGGAAGAGCGGCGAGACGACGAGCACCGAACGCGGCACGATCGGCGAGGGCTGCACCAGTACGGAAACAACCATCGCGACAAGCGCGCCCGCGATCACGGCTTTCGAAATCCGAACGAGGTCCGGCAGGCTCGCGAACACCCACATGCCGCGATACAGGCCGAAGATGCGGAACATCATGCCGTAGACCGGCAGAACCCAAAGCAGCGACCGCAGAGCGCCGACGCGGAAGTCGTAGGGAATCGAGCCGTTAAAGCGAAGGAGATACGCGACAAGCCACGATCCGGCAACTGCGGAAAGATCGAACAGGAAAGCGCTGAAAGACAGCCAAGCGGCCTTGTTTCGTAACATCAGCGGCATCCCTTACTTGTCTGACCGTGTTGATTGGAAATGACGCCAGCGCATGTCGATGACCACGCCTGCCAGAAAGAGAACAACCACCCAGGCGGCGACGATACACCACTGAAAAACGGTAGCGCGGCCAAGGGCAATTATAGCAAGCGTTATGCCAGTGACCATGAGCGCATACCATGCGAGGGCTGTCCTCGCGTGCCCAATCCCACTACGCACCATACGCTGATAGTAGTGCTCGCGGTGCGCTTCCCAAAATTTTTCTCCGCGCAGCAGGCGGCGAGCGAGCGTGACCGACGCGTCGGCGATGAAAGGCGCGAATACCATCACCGGGAACCACACCGGCCAGACGCCGCCGCGCCAGCCCCAATAACCGAAGGCCCCGGCGAGAAAGCCCAGCGATATCGATCCTGCGTCGCCGAGAAAAATGCGCGCCGGGTGAAAGTTGAAAACGAGGAAACCCAGAGCAGCACCGGACACCGCGACGGACGACCACGCCAGTTCCGGCAAGGCACGCTCGCTGAGCAGAGCGGCAACGGCGTAGCCGGCGAAGCCGAACAAGGCCATTCCGCCCGCGAGCCCGTCCGCGCCGTCCATGAAATTGTAGAGGTTGACCAGCCACAACATCAGGAACGCCAGGACTGCAAGCGCCCACCAGGGTACGCTGGCCGGGAACGCCGCGACCAGGCCGACGACGGCCACCAGGTGAGCCGCGAAGCGGACCCGCGCGGGCAGACCGCGGCGGTCGTCGATCTGTGAAACAGCCGCGAGAAACGCCGTGCCCAAGGCCGCGCACCAGAGCCCCGGCGCTAACAGCAACATCGCCGTCACGCTGACGGGAACAATGCCCCAGCCGCCGACTCGCGGCGTGGGCGCGTGGTGAAGCGAACGGTCATTGGGGACGTCCGTGGCGAGACGCCAGGCAAGTCCGGTTCGCAGCAACGTCCAAAGGATCGCGGCGCAAGCGCAAGCGGCTCCCAGCCCAATCAGGACCGCAGCCGACCAGGCCGGTAATGAGGCAAGGTATCTCAGCACCCGCTGCCTCCTCTTGTGCGGCGATACCAGCGGGCGGTCGCGGCCAGCCCTTCGTCGGTGGAATGCGGAGCGTGCCAGTCCAGCACGGTTCGAATCCGCGTGGTGTCCACCTGCAATGCGCCGACGAGCCGGTCTATTTGCGCGGAGCGGCCTGTCAGCCGGCCTGCGAGACGCAGCAGGCTCTCAGGTATTGGAACGAGCCGCGCCGGCTTCTCCAAGTGACGGCCCAGCGCGCGGCACAATTCGGCAACCGTCGGCGCGTCGGTGTCCGCGACATGGAAGCATTGCCCCGCGGCGCGTGGATCGATTGCAGAGCGCATCAGCGCATCGGCGAGATTTTCGACATAGACGAGACTGCGTCGTCCGCGCACGGCCCCGAGCGGCAGTGGCATCCCGCGCCATATGCCGTCCATCAGACGCAGGAAGTTGGCGCGCACCTCCGGCCCATAGACGAGCGGCGGACGCACGATCACCACCTCGAGGCCCGACCCGCGACCGTAACGAACGAGCGCCTGCTCGGCGGCCAGTTTCGAGCGGCCGTAAGCGTCTTCGGGAGCCGGCACATCGTCTTCCGTCAGCGGACGGCCGTTGTCGGCTTCCGCGATCGCCTTGATACTGCTGACAAAGACGAAACGCCGTACGCCATGTCGCCGCGCAGCGCGCGCGACGCGCAGCGCGCCGTCGACATTCGTCGCATGGAAAGCGGCGTCGGGATCTTCCGAAACTTCGTGCATGACATGTACGCGCGCCGCCAGGTGGACGACGCAATCGGCAGCGAGCCCCGCCGGCCATTGCGCTTCGAGCGCCGCGAAGTCCGCGCTCGGCTCGATCCACTCGCTGACACCCGGCTCGACGCCCCCGCCGCGCCGGACGAGACCGGTGACCGTGTGCCCCGCATCGCACAAGGCGCGGCACAGCGCGCGACCGACAAACCCGTTGGCTCCAGTAACGAGTATGTGACTCATAGCCACTTCCATCCGAAGCGGTTGAAGAACTTGTAGGCGGAAGCCACGAACATGCGGATATGAGCGAAGCCTTTGTTCGCCGCGCCACCGCCGTGGTGCAGAACCCGGACCGAGGGCGTGTAGACGACCCGCGTGACGTCGTGGGCGCGAAGGCTTAGATCGTAGTCCTCGAAATAAAGGAAGTATCGGGCGTCGAAGCCCGCCAGTTGCTTCAATACGCTCGTGCGAAACATCATGAAGCAGCCGCTGACGATCGGCGGGTCCCAAACGACGTCCTGCGCGTTGATCATGTCGCGCATCTCATACCGTGCGAGGCGCCGCGCGAACCACCGCCGCAACCGTGCAGGCAGAAAACCGCGCGCGAATAGATCCAGGAGCGTGGGGTATCGTCGGCAAAGGAATAGTTGATGGCCGTGCTCATCGCCTATCCAGGGCGTGATAAGCCCGGCCTGCGCATGGGCGTCGAAGAAATCGAAGGCTTTGCACAATGCGTCGGGCGCAAGATCGATGTCGGGGTTCAGCACAAGGTGATAGCGGTTCGCGCTGCGTTCGATCGCGAGGTTATGGCCGCGGCCGTAGCCCACGTTGCCATGTCCGGAAATGACGGTCGTCGAGACTCCGTGCCGTTCCAGTTCAGCGAGCGTGGCCCGCATGTCAGGCAGGCCGCCGTTGTCCACCAGGTACAGGCTGACCGGCACGCCCGGCCGACCGGCGCGCAAGCTCTCGCTCGCCGCCGCGAGGCCGGCAAGCGTGGCGTTCAGTTGTTCTATATCCGGGCGATAGACCACCACCGACACGGACAGTCCTTCCAGTCCGGAATGCGGCTCTGCTGTAGCTTTCATGAGTTGTAACTGCGTGTCTTGTGGCGGGCACGTCGGTCGAAATGCCGTTGTTTGGCCGAACAAAAGTTTGCTCAAGCTTGCCGGTTCCGGCAAGTCGGCTTTACGTTCGTGATCGGCGGGCCCGCAATTATCTCATTACCAGGCAGGGGCCAAGGCGGCGCGACAAGCCGTCAGCTCGTGACGGGGCGCGGCGCGGCAAATAGAGAGCGGACGGCAGTCCCGGTCAGATTCCGCTGCGCACCGCAGAAGCCAGATCCTGCAGGAGCTGATCGGCCAGTGCTGCCGCGTGTTGCCGCAATTCGGGCACGGCAATCGCCTCCCAATACATGGCCCGAAGCATGGGACCGACGTAGAAGAGATTGTCAGCCGGGTGACCGCTCGCATCGGTCGCGCGGTATCGATCGTCGACATCGAGCCCCAAGCGGAGCTTGTCGCGACGAATCTGGCGCGCGTGAAAGAGCTGCCCGAGCAGAGGAGAACCCACCTTCGCGAGGTCATAGTTCGGTCCCGTGCAATTGATCACGGCGCTGACCGTCAGCGGCCGGATCGCGCCGAACGGGCGCGTGCCCAGCGCGACATGAAGCATGCCGTCCTGTTCATACGCATTGCGAACCGCTCCGGCGATACGTTCAACGTGCCCGGCCTTCAGCAGATACTGGAGGCGCTGACCGATAACCGGCGCAAGTCTGTGCCGATGGATGTCCCAATAGGGCAAAAGCGTGCGGAGGAAGCGCGCGCGCTCCGCAGGCGGGAGACTGCGCCATAGCGTCGATGTGTGCGGGCGCAACTCGTTCAGCGCGTCTCGCCAATCCTCTCCGCGAGCGACGCGCTGAGCGACGCAGTCGCGCAGTGATTTTGCGTAAGCCCTGATGGTGGGAGGTAATGACGCGAACCGCTCCGGATATCCGACCTTGATTGGCAACCTGGGGTTCGGACGGTGCGTGTGAGGCACGAGACCTCGGCGCGAGAACATGAAGACCTTGCGCTCGGGGCTCAGCCGCACGAGGCGCAACAAAGTGTCGATGCCGGTGTGCCCCATGCCCATGACAGCAACGGGCGCTGCCGGATTTAACGCGTCGATTGCATCGAAGTCCCAAGGCTGCAAGATTCTGTGCGCGACGTCGCTGCAGAAGCACTGCGGCGCATCCGGTGCGAAGTGCCCCGTTGCAAGCACGACCCGCTGCGCGTGCAGGATCTGCCCGTCTTCGAATTCGATCCGATACCGTCTGGGCTCTTGCTCCAGGTGCAAAGCGACAGCTTGCCCCCGGTATCGCGTAAGGACATCGGGACACATTCGCTCTGCTTGCGCGAGCGTGTGTTCCAGATAGTCGCCATATACCGTGCGCGGGACGAACGACCCGGCGTTCAACCGCGCATCGAGACGCTCCAGATATTCGACGAAGTCTCCAGGCCGATCGGGGAACGCGCTCATGTTGCCGGCCGGCACGTTCAGCAGAAGCTCGGGGTGTGCAGTGCGATAAGCGAGCCCCCGCCCGAAACCCGGTCCGTTGTCGATCAGGACGACGCGAAGCGTGCTCGCCCGCGCGCCGCGCAGCAGGCCGACTGCCGTCAGCGCGCCACTGAATCCGCCGCCGATGATCGCAATGGTCGTCGCGACGCCCTGGGCGGAGTCGGCCACGCCGAACACCTGCTTCAATGCCCCGTCGCCGCTTGCGCTGCTAGCCAGAGTATCCTCCGATTGCCAGCAACGACTGCGCCGCCAATTCGCGCTTCATCCAGGCGGCGAAGCGTTCAACGCCTTCTTCGAAATCGACTTTCGGTGACCAGCCGAGTGAACGGCGCGCACTTTCGATGCAGAGCACGCTCGCCGGGACATCGAACGACCGGCCCGGCCGATAGCGTCGAATAGCAGGCTGGCCCACCGTGCGCTCGAGCACATCGAGCACCTCGTTGATACTGTGTCCTCGACCCGATCCGATGTTGAACAGGCGTTCGCTGCCTTTCAGGTCGATCGAGAGCAGCAGCGCAGTCACGACGTCTTCAATGTAGATGTAATCGCGGATGACAGAACCGTCGCCCCACACTTCGAGTGTTTCGCCCCGAAGGATGCGGCCAAGGAAGACGGCGACGGCCCCTTGCCCCGACTCCGCGCGCTGACCTTCGCCAAAAGGATTGGCCAATCGCAATACCGCGTAATCCAGGCCGTGTTGCTGATGAAACAAAGCGAGGTATTTTTCGATTGCGAGTTTGGCTATCCCGTACGAACACACGGGATTCGTCGGGTGCGTTTCGGGGACGGGCACCGCTTGCGGCACGCCATAGACGGTCCCGCCGGAGGACACGAAAATCACTTTGGTCACGCCCGACTTGACCGCTTGCGTGAGCAGACGAACGGTGCCGAGCAGGTTGGTTTCAACATCGAACGCAGGGTCGGCATTCGACGATTTCGGCAACGTGGTCGACACGAGATGAAAGCAGACGTCGACGCCTTCGAGCGCACATGCAAGATCCAGCGGATTAACGAAATCGCCCTGGAAAAGCTCGAAATTCGGATGCTCAATCGCCTGTGCGCAGCTCGCGCCCGTGTGCGGACGCTCGAAACAGCGAACGTAATAACCGTGCTCGAGCAACGCGCGCGTCAAGTGCGATCCGATAAAGCCTCCTCCCCCCAAGACGAGACACCGCTTCGTGCTGGCTGCAATCTCACGACTGGCATGGCTATGCATATTCGTCCACCGTCAGTTGAGTTCTAGGAGATCGCACCGGCGCTCTTCGGAACCTATCCGTCGTTTGCCGTGCGACATTTTGAAAAGCTCAACGTACTTCGCCGTCACCATATCGATCTTGTAGCGGTTAGCGACCTCTCGCACGAGAGCGCGAGTTCTCTGGTACTTCTGCTCGTCGGACGCGAACGCTGCGATAATTTGCGAGACCGCATCCACCGGCACGGCCCAGTCTTCGAGTTCGATGACCGCGCCGGCAACTTCGTTGCCTTCGGTGAGCATGTTGCGGATATCCCCGACGTCCGTCGCAATGTAGGGTCTGCCCGCAAACAGGCAGTCGACGATCGTCAACGGAAAACTTTCGGACCTGAACTTCGTCAGCATGATGCCCATGTCCGCCGCCGCGTAATGGCCCACGGAGTTCTCCGAGAAACCCGCGAAGTGAACGAAGTCGAACGCCCCGCTTTGGCAATACTCGTCGTACACAGGACCGTTGCCCACGAGAATCAGGCGAATGTCGCGGTTCGACAGTGCTCGGGCCCGCTCCACGGCCTCGATGGTCTCGGCCCAACCCTTGTCAGGAATCGCCCGGCTCACACAGCACAACACGAACGCATCTTCGGGTATGCCCATGCTCGACCGGCTCACCGGCACGATGGTCGGCGGCATCATTCCGTTCGGAATCTTCGCAAAGCGGGTCGAAGTCTCGTCGTACAGTCCGCAGTCGATAAACGGCCCCAGGTTCTTGTCCGCCGTGTAGACCCAGGTCGTGACTTTCTCGTCGGCCAGACGAAGTTGCTCTTCCGTCGCGCCGAATGCGTCGCCGTGCTCGATCATTCCGTGCAACGACGCAACGTGCACGCGCAAACTGTCGTATACGTCGGGCACCTGCGACGGATACTTCTGCAAGTGCCATTGATGCGTGTTCAACGCCTCGATGCCGAACGCACGGATAAGTTCTCTCGTCGCCGTCACATCCGATACCTCGACGACCGGAACATCGTTGCGGACCATTTCACGAATGCGGTCGTCGTGCACCATCAAGCCGGTATTGAGGAGCAGCACGGAATGACCTTGCCGCTTCAGCTCGTTCACGATGCGGATGGGGAGGATCTCAGCACCACCCGGACTAAAGCCCATGGTCGTGACCATGACGTTCGGCAAGCGCCGCTGGCGTGCCTGCAATATCGAAAAGTAATCGTACCAACGCAAGAACTCTTCACTATCGCCGCCGACAACGCGCAAATAGAAGTCTTCGTATCCCTTGCGGCAACGCTCGAGTACTTCGAGTGGCACATCGTAAAGTTCTGCAACGGTACGACTCGCCATGCCGACTTCGCGATAGAAAACTTCGCGCTTATAGGTCGTGTCGGCCGTGCTGCCGGGGTAGCGCCGGAAAAAGTTGGTTGCATCGGCGCAAAAGGCGATTTTCCCGCCGCGCAAAAGATGGAGATAGAACACCCAGTCGCCCGCCACGCGCATGGACAGCCACGACTCGTCGTTAAGAAGCGGCATATCCACCGGTCGCCTGAAGACAACGCTACTCGCGTTCGGGATGGTGTTCTTGATGCCGAGCGCCGTCCTCACTTCGTTATGCGCAGTTTCGACGTAACTGCTATTCCACCTTTCCGGGTTGTCGAGATCGCTTACGTAGCATTCGAAATTACCGTCGATGGGGTTTTCATCGCGATCGACGAATAGCGAGAAGCTATACGCCAGCATCACCGCTTCATCGTTAAAGGTCGAAACAAGGGTCTCGAGGAACGAAGCGTCACAGAAATCGTCGCTTTCGGCGATCCAGACGAAATCGCCAGTTGCGGCCTGAATCCCTCTGGCCCATTGACGGAATACGCCGCCGGAGTTCCGGTCGTTGTATAACGTCCGGCTGATTTCCGGATAGGCCGCTGCGTACTCGTCCATTACTGCGCGGCTTTCGTCCGGCGAGCAATCGTCGAGCAACAGCACCTCGATATTCTTGTAGGTCTGACCGTACACGCTGTCGAGGCGGCGCCTGAGAAACTGCTCGTGCCGGTAGTTCGGAACGATGACGGAAACCTTAGGCATCTTCTTGCCCGACTCGTGTCCCGTGAGCGCCCGCGCCGTCTCGTTCAGACGGTTAAAGCCCGTTCTATGGTCCGGCTCCAGCGCGACGCCCTCGTTCCAGTCGTTCCACGCGTTGATGAAAACCATGCGCCGATCCGCGGGTTGAGACGTTCTCGCATTGCTGATCGCCGCATCCAGCCACCGCCGGTACGCTTTGGGATGGAAACGGGAATAGACGATCGAATCGGCGCCGCGGACCGCGGAATTATCGCGAGCCAGCGTGACGACAGGATAAGAGAAATGGTCAGGCGCACGGTCTTGCGATAGCCGCGACACACCGTTGGCCGCAACCACGCTGTAGGGAACGACATTGATACCGCCTTTGGACAGGGGCGTGAAGGTGCCGATTTCCCCGGCCACGGACAGATCCAGCGACGCCTCAAAGAGCTCGGTCAGTTCCGCGCGCGAACCGTCGTCGTGATCCGCCGACCAGGCTCCGATGAACTTCGGTGCGTTCACGCCCTGTTGCGCAAGATGCTGACGCAAGCTCGCGATGAACTCGCCCATCTGCTGCGCGTTTTCGGCTACGGACACCAGCACGACCGGCCTGTCGTCGATGTGGATATAACGACGATCGGCGAAACAAAACGCGAGCTTGCCGGCGATTGCACGCGACTGTTCGTCGGACTTTGCGTGCAACTGGACGCAAAAACGAATGTCCGCGTCTTCAGTCGCGAGCAAGCTGTCTACCGGCTGGGGCGGTACTGAACCGTCGGCGTCTGTGCCGAGGTCGAAACAGAACGCGTACACGCCATGACGTCGCGCCGCCTGCGCCTGCCAGCGCATGACGTCCTTGTCGAGCGGATCATAAAATCCTGGCTGCGTGCTCGGCAGAAAAGGCTGCAAATGCCCTTTGAACATTGGACGGCCGGCGCGCGCGACAGACCAGTCGGGCGCTTTATAGAAAGCAATCAACTTGACGTCCGATTCGATAGGTCCGAACCAGATGTCTTTCTCATGCAGATTGCTGGCCGCAGGCGCCGCGCGCCGTGCCTCACTCGCTCCAGCAATGGCGTAATGCCAGAACGGATTGATGCCGGCTTCGCGAATGTCGCGATACGTATCGAGGTAATACCGCGTGTCGAAGTCGTCCGACGGATTGCGCCCTTCTCGCCAGCCAGACTCGCAATAGTGGCGAATCGCCTCATCGGGACTCAGGTTGAGCTCCGAATTCACCGAAACGTAATAGCTCTCGTCAAACAGTCCCGACTGCCTGATGGCGTCGACCTCGGCATCGAGGGCATTGTTCACGATTGCATGTTCGTCGCTCTGCGCTGTCACCTGGCCGTCTGCGGGCTCGCGATGAGGATCGTCGACGGCGGCCACCTGACCATCGGTTTGCGACGAATGCGCGACGTCGACGGATGCCGCCGTCGCGCTTGCCTGGACGATGCGCCCTTCGGGCTTTCCAAAACGCAGATAGTGCAACAGAGGATTGACGAGGGCGCGCTCGACGTCCGGGTTATCGGACAGATATTGGGCGGTGCTGAAGGCGGGCGATGGATCGCGTCGCTCGCGCCAGCCATGTGTCAGATAGTGCCTGACGGGATCGAGCCCGGCCTCGCGCACATCCGGATTGCTGGCGAGATAAAACGAGCCGTCGAACAGGTTATTGCCGCGAATGGCGCGGATCGCGAGACGCGTCTGCAACGCGCGGCGCGCACGCGCGATTGGCGATGCGCTGCGCATTTCGTCCGGTCGCGAGCGGCCCAATACACGGCGGTACGCTGTGGCGCCCTTGCGAATGCGCGTGGCGAGTTGCCACGTGTGAGATCCGAAAATTTCGGCGAGCCGTTGGCGCTCCGATTCGAGTTGCGCGCCTTTCTCCGCAGTTTCTTGCTGAAGCATTGCAATCTGGCGATTACCTTCGGCAATTTGCCCATCGCGTTCCGCGAGCGCGCGCTCGAGATGCCACATGTGCGCCTCGCACTCCGCAATGCGCGCTTGTCGTGCCTCGATGGTTCGTTCCAGCGATTTCACCTGCGCGTTGCTCTGGATCGCTTGCCGACTGAGCCTGGAAACCTCCGCATCGCGTCCCGCGATGGCGCGATTCAGATTCGCGATTATCTGGTCACGCCCTGCGACAGCCGCGTCCCGGGCCGCGATGTGCGCTTCGCGCTCGATTTGCAAGGCGTCGCGCTGCGCCCGTGTAGCGTCGCGCTCAGACGCAGCATTTCCAAGCACTGCGATTCGTGTGTCGCGTTCGCGGACGGCCTGGCTAAGTGCGGCCAACCGCTCCGAGCGCTCGCCGAGCTGCGTGTGCCGGGCGCGCAGCAGATGCACGGCCTTGAGCGCAACATCGGCCTGCTCTTCGGAGAAGCTCTCCTTGGCCCCTGGCAACGCTCGGTCATAGCCGAATGCATCGAAGTCTTCCGCATACATCGCGCGCAGCAATTCGCCGCTTCGCTCGGTGATGAAATCCGGCTGAAAAGGAATGAGGCTCTCGTTCGCCCGATGCACGGCGAACGGATCAGGCAGGTAGCCGCCGAGCCACTCCTTCAGTGCGGCGCTCAAAGGCGCATAGTCTTCAACTTTCGCGATCCGGGAATATTCGATGATGTCCGGCCTCAGCAACGAAGCCTGCGGCATCCAGTGATGGTCCCAGAACGACGGTGCCTCGTTGCTCGCGAGATGTTCGAGAAACGCCTCGAACGCGGGCGCAATGTCCTGCCTCGAGTTGACCGGCAGATGAAAAAACTCGAACTTCGTATAGCGTCCGACCTGCAGCGGCTCCTGCAACAGCAGCTTGGATTGCCACGCGGAGAAGATGCGCTTATACGGGTTTCGCACCACCGCGAAGCGGAAGTATTCGTTCGAGGTCAACGCTTCATACAGCGCGTCTTTGTCCAGACCCGTGACGTGCGGCGCAACCTTGTGCGATTCATGAACGACGAGCTCGGGATCGGATTCGGAGCTATCGTTAATGTCGTACAGCGACTCCGCATAGCCTTCCAGCGCCGCGAACCACCATTTCAACGACGTGCACGCCACCTTGGGCGTGGCGATATAAAACAGCTTGTGCCGTTCGGAACGATAGCTGTTCCAGCGCAGGAACTGGAACAGCTTCTCCTGCGCCGCCAGCTTTCCATCAACAACGTCACTCATTTCCCACCCTTTCCAATCGCTCGATACGCGCCAGCGGATCGCGCAGATCCGTTGTCGAATGCATTACATCGTCGGGGTCGCCGCATTGATCGCACAGCCGCTCAGATCGAGCGTCGGCTCACTCGCGGCGAGATCCACATAACCGAACGACTTTTTCCTTTCGGTGGGCGTGATCCGGAACATCACGGCATCCACAATTCGATGTGCGCATGCCGGCTCCTCCGCCGACCACACGCCGCCACCAGCGAAATACGCGCCCTGAATAAGGTTCATATTGAAAGCGAACCTCACCTTGAATTGCGTTCCTGCGCGGGCGTCCGGCACATATGAGCCCTCTTCGGGATAACGCTGGCCGGTAATCTCCGCTCCCTGGATGTTGCGGATATGGCTACCAAAGAACACGCCGGCAAAGTCCCGCGTGAACACACCCTGCATTTCCAGGTAATACGTTTCGCCCGACTGCAGCACATTGACCACGCGCCCGTCTTCGCTGCGAAATGCGATGGATTGAATCTCCGCACCCTGCGCCGGATAGACCGTGGTGGTCTCCGGCACGAGTCCTGGATCGAACGTGGACTCGGCGTTCCTCGCTGCGTCCTGAGCGGCAAGCACGATGTCTGCCGCGGCACCTGCGGCACCCGCGGCACCATTGACGGCGCCGGCACCGCTGTCCGCCGCGCGAAATTCGCGGACCAGTGATTCGTGATCCGCTTTGGGCGCGTAAAGCAGCTTCTGATACGCGCGCACGGCTTGCGCCGCCGGCGCATACATGATGCGGCTGCCACTGTCGAGCAGCAGAGACCGTTCGCACAACTCGATCACGCTGGCCGCCGAGTGCGAGACAAAGAGGATCGACGTGCCGCGGCTTTTCAGTTCTTCCAGCCGCGCAAAGCATTTGCGCTGGAACTTCTCGTCGCCCACCGCGAGCGCTTCGTCGACGACAAAAATGTCCGGGTCGATCATCGCCTGCACCGCGAATGCGAGCCGGACCACCATGCCGCTCGAATACGTTTTGACCGGCTGATCCAGAAAGTGGCCGATATCTGCGAACGCAACGATATCGTCGAAGCGCGCTTCCACTTCCTGGTGACTGAGGCCCAACACTGCTGCGTTAAGGAACACGTTCTCGCGACCCGTGAAGTCCGGGTTGAAGCCGGAGCCCAGTTCGAGCAACGCAGCGATTCGGCCTTTCGTTTCGAGCGTTCCATGCGTGGGATTGAGGGTGCCGCAAATCATCTGCAGCAAGGTCGATTTGCCGCTTCCGTTACGCCCAATGATTCCGACGGTCTCACCGCGCCGCACTTCGAACGATACGTCGCGAAGCGCCCAGAATTCATGAAAGTACTGGGCAGGCGCAGCGCCGATCATTCTCCGTACGCGGGGCAAAACGAATTGCTTGAGCCGATCTCTCGGCTGGTCGTAGATCTGATAGCGCTTGCTCAGGTTCTCGACCTTAATCGCGATTTCAGATGACATCGGCAAATCCCGTGCGTGTCTTCTGGAACCAGGCGAAACCCAGCCAGGCGATGAATGCGCTGATCACCAAGTAGACTCCTAACATTTCGAAGCTCGGAACTTTGCCCCAGTACAGTACATCGCGCGCCGACTCGATTACGGGCGTCAATGGATTGAGATAGAGCAGCGGACGATATTTTTCAGGCAACGTTGTTGCAGGATAGAAGATCGGCGAAAGAAACATCAAGACAGTTGTCAGGATGCCGATGACCTGCGCAACGTCGCGCAAAAATACGCCGAGCGACGCCAGCGCCCAACTCAGTCCCATCGTGAAGAGAATGAAGGGGATCAGCACGAGCGGCAGCAAGACAACCGTTGCGTGCGGCGCTCCAAAAAAGATGCAATAGGCGATGAGCCAGACGAGCAAGCTAACGCCGCCGTGAAAAAGAGCCGACCCTAGGCTCACCCAAGGAAGTATTTCAAGCGGAAATACAACTTTCTTTACGTAATTGGGGTTACCGAGGATGAGACCGGGTGCCCGATTTATGCATTCCGCAAACAGATTAAATAGCATCAGACCCGCAAATAGCACGAGCGCGAATTCGGTCTTGGAATCGCTGGCCGCGTTCCACCGAGCCTTCATCAGGCCACTGAACACGAGCGTATAGACGGCCAGCATCAGCAGCGGATTGAAGAACGACCAAAAGATGCCGAGAAACGAACCCCGGTAGCGACCGAGCACCTCGCGCCGAACAGACAATGCGATCAGCCTCCGGTTACGCCACAGACTGATCGCTAGCTCGCGCGGATGAACTGAAAACTTTTGCATTCGAAGAACGCCTTATGCTTTTTGAAGAGAACTCTCACGACGGGTAATGGTCGCATGCTCACATGCAACAACGAGTACGTATGCACCGGTCAGATGCGGTGGTTTAACCAACGAAGTGTAGTTGGGCGGCGACAGGACAGGAAAGCGGCTTCTATAACCGCGAGATCGGCAGACACACTGGATCGCGTGATCCAACGCTGCAGACCGACCACGGCCTCGCCCGCGCGCCCCGCAGGGGTGGCTGGCTTCATGCCCCTTGCCGAAGCGCAGCGATTTTGCGCCATCGCGAGTTGCGAGAACTCGCTTAGCGTGAGTGACAATAATAGCAGCAACAAAAGGATTCGAGATCAATAGCAAGGATTTGAAGCCTTTTCCGCTTGTCGTGCAGCACGTTCCGCAATTCTCCTAGGACATGCTTGACGCAGTTCGCATTTATCGCCATTCAGACGAGCGAGACGTTGGAAATTACCCGAGCAAGCGCTAGAATTAGATTCAAATTTGCAAACTCCGACATATGACCGACATTGATCTTTTGGGTCTCGATGAAGAGAAGGTGTGGACGACGGAGCTCGCCTTCCAGCATCTGAGTACGCTGCTCGGCGCAGAAAGCAAGCGCACGACTGAACGGCGGCTGCATAGCCTGGAGATCCTGCCGCAAGAACTCAATGCCCAAACGCTCGTCGACGAGCTAGGGCGTCCCGCAATCGCGCTGGTGACGAACTGGGTCATCGAACGCGCACGAAGCAAGCGCCGGCTCTTGCTGTTCTCGCAGCTAGCTCCGCTGCCTGGAGGACGTCCCTGTCTCCATGCAAACGACGCAAGGGGCGGACGCTATTGGGTGCCGCTGCCCGGCGACGCGGACGCCCGCATGGTGCGCAACGCGCTCGCGCAATTGCAGCAGCATCTGGGGCGCGACCTGACCGTCCTCGCTTCCGGGCAACTGGTTGGACTGCTTAGAGATATGCCGTCGATCCCATCGATCGAATTCGTACCGCAGGCATACTCGCCGATTCTGATCGAGCCAGCCGACGACGGCGCAAGCCGTGGTCTTATTTCGCCGCACCTGAAGCGGCTCGAAAACGAAAGCATTCACATACTGCGCGAGGCCATTGCCGAGGCGCAGAATCCGGTCATGATGTATTCGGTCGGCAAAGACAGCGGCGTGATGCTGCATCTCGCCCGCAAGGCGTTCTATCCGAGCCAGCCGCCATTTCCGTTACTGCACATCGACACGCGCTGGAAGTTTCAGGAGATGTATCTGTTCCGGGACTACATGGCGCGCCGTTCGGGTATGCGTCTTATCACGCATATCAATCCGGAAGCCATCACGAAGAACATCAATCCGTTCGAACACGGTGCGGCCCGGCATACGGAAATCACAAAGACGGAAGGCCTGAAGCAGGCGTTGGATCACTACAAATTCGACGTAGTCATTGGGGGAGCCCGTCGCGATGAAGAGAAGTCGCGCGCAAAAGAGCGCGTGTTTTCATTCAGAACCGCCACACATGTCTGGGACCCGAAGAATCAGCGCCCGGAACTGTGGAATCTCTATAACGCTCGCAAGAACGCCGGAGAGAGCATTCGCGTGTTCCCGCTCTCCAACTGGACAGAACTCGATATCTGGCAATACATCCGCCAGGAAAACATTCCTGTCGTGCCTTTGTACTTTGCGCGGCAGAGGCCGGTTGTCGTTCGTCCCGACATGATCATGATGGTCAACGACGACCGATGCCAGATCATGCCCGACGAGCAAATAGAGATTCGCAAGATCCGCTTTCGCACGCTGGGCTGCTATCCGCTGACGGGTGCGATCGAATCGGAGGCGGAGACCATCGACGACATTCTGCTCGAACTGGTCAATGCAAATACATCGGAACGCCAGGGCCGCAAGATCGACACCGATAGCCCCGGCAGTATGGAAAAGAAGAAACAAGTGGGGTATTTCTGATGGCGCGAAATCCCAGGACTAATGGCTTGCCGCAGCGAACCGTCGAGCGGCCGGGCGATATCGACGCGTGGCTGGCCGAGCAATCGCAACTCGACCAGTTGCGCTTTATCACTTGTGGCAGTGTCGACGACGGCAAAAGTACGCTGATTGGCCGTCTATTGTGGGACTCGCGTCAATTGTTCGATGACCAGCTCGCCGAACTCGTAGCGGAGTCCAGAATGTACGGCACGCAACGCGATGCCATCGACTTCGCGTTGCTGGTGGACGGCTTGAGCGCCGAGCGTGAGCAAGGTATCACCATCGACGTCGCGTACCGTTTCTTCGCGACCCGCCGGCGCAAGTTTATCGTGGCGGACACGCCCGGCCACGAGCAGTACACGCGCAATATGGCGACGGCGGCATCGACGGCCGCGGTCGCCATATTGCTGGTCGACGCACGGCGCGGCATCCAGACTCAGACTCGCCGGCATGCGTTCCTCGCGTCGCTCTTCGGCATTCGCCATGTCGTGCTGGCCGTCAACAAGCTGGATCTCGTCGGCTTCGACCGCGCGACGTTCGACAAGATCGAGGAGGACTTCTCGCGCCTCGCCCGGCCGCTGCATTTCGATGAGATCGTCGCCATACCGGTCGCCGCGCTCCACGGCGACAACATCACGCAGAGGTCCGCGCGCACGGTCTGGTACACCGGTCCCACGTTGCTCGGTTATCTCGAGACGGTCAATGCGACCGCGCGGCCGCAAGCAGACTTTGCTCTGCCCGTGCAATGGATCAATCGTTCGACCGCGGACTTTCGCGGCATCTGCGGTACGGTGGCCGCCGGTGCGGTACGCCGTGGAGACGAACTACGCGTGACTTCGTCGGGACAATGTGCGCGCGTCAGCGACATCGTGACATTCGACGGCAATCTCGACGAGGCTCAGGCCGGCGACGCCATTACAGTCGTTGTTGACCGCGAGATAGACGTTTCGCGCGGCGACGTGCTGACGCTGGCATCGCAGCCGCTCGAGGTCACCGATCAGTTCAGGGCCACCGTCATCTGGATGCAGGATCAACGCGGCCTGACAGGCCGCAAATATGAACTGAAACTGGCGAGCCAGTGGGTCGGCGCGTCGATCACCGCGATCAAGCACCGGATAAACGTCAACACGTTCGCGCTCGAATCCGCACGCGATGTCGGCATGAACGACATCGTGGTGTGCAACATCGCCACGAGCAAGCCTGTTGCTTTCATGCCTTACGAGAATTCGACGACGCTAGGCGGCTTTTTGCTCGTCGATAATTTCACGCGCAATACGGTGGCCGCCGGCATCATTCATCACAGCTTGCGCCGGTCGCAAAACGTGCACCGCCAACCATTGACCATCACGCGTGAAGATCGCGAACAGCAGAACGGACACCCGGGCAAGGTTATCTGGTTCACGGGTCTTTCGGGCGCGGGCAAATCGACGATTGCAAACGCACTCGAAGTCAGGCTTCACGCATTAGGCAAGCGCACGTATATCCTCGACGGTGACAACGTTCGTCAGGGCCTGAACAAGGACCTTGGCTTCGAAGAGGCGGACCGCGTCGAAAATATCCGTCGCGTGGCGGAAGTCGCGAAGCTGATGATGGACGCGGGGCTCATCGTGCTGACGGCATTCATTTCGCCGTTCCGGCAGGAGCGTGAAATGGCGCGTCAACTTATCGGCGCAGATCGATTCGTGGAGGTCTACGTGAATGCTTCGCTGACCGTCTGTGAAGAGCGCGATCCAAAGGGCCTGTATAGAAAAGCGCGAAATGGACTGCTGCCGAACATGACGGGCATCGACAGTCCCTATGAAGCGCCCGAACATGCGGACGTGACGATCGACACGGGCAATACGTCGATAGAGGACTGCACCGACATGCTGGTGCAGTCGCTGGACTGCTGACGCAGGCGTCGTTGTACGTGGGCGTAGATCGGCCAGGGACAATCGCGTCAGCCGCGGCGCACAACACGCGCGCCGCGCGCTGACGCGCAGCGACGCTAACGTTCAGCTCCGTCCGTACGTGTCGTCGAACCGCACAATATCGTCTTCGCCCAGATAACTGCCGGACTGCACTTCGATCATGGCCAACGGCACCTTGCCAGGATTCTCGAGCCGGTGTTTTTGCCCGAGCGGAATATAGGTCGACTCGTTCTCCGACAACAAAAACGTTTCTTCGCCGCGCGTAACCAGCGCAGTGCCGCTCACGACGATCCAGTGCTCGGCGCGATGGTGATGCATCTGGAGCGAAAGGCGCGCGCCCGGATTGACCACGATCCGCTTGACCTGAAACCCGCGACCACTGTCGATCGAGTCATAGTAGCCCCACGGTCGATAGACTTTGCGGTGATATCCCGCCTCGGTCCCTTTCTCCGCCTTGATACGCGCGACGATGTTCTTGACGCGCTGCACTTCCGAGGTCTTCGCGACGAGAATTGCATCGGGCGTCTCGACCACCACCAGGTTTTCCGTGCCCACACATGCAATCAGGCGCCCTTCGGAATGGGCGAAGGTGTTCACCGCTCCATCGAACATCGCCCTGCCTCGTGCAACGTTTCCTTCATTGTCTTTCGGCAACAGATCCCAGATCGCGTCCCACGAGCCGACGTCCGACCAACCCGCGCGCAGCGGAATCACCACCGCTTCTGCCGGCGAACCGGCGTCACCGAGGTGCTCCATGACAGCGAAGTCGATGGACTCCGACGGACACGCCATAAGCTCCGGCTTGCCGACACGGAGAAAATCCTGGTCGGTCACAGAAGCAGCAAAAGCACGCTGCGACGCTTCGGCGATAAGCGGACGATAGTGCTCGACAAGCGTCAACCAGACCGACGCGCGAAGGACGAAAATGCCGCTGTTCCACCAGAACTCACCGGACTGCATGTAGCTTTCCGCGAGGCTCAGGTCAGGTTTCTCGACGAAACGCTGAAGGCGATGCCCGCTTCCCTCGCCCACCGCTTCGCCCACCTTGATATAGCCGTACCCGGTTTCCGGCCGGGTAGGGACGATGCCCATCGTGACCACCTGCCCCGTGGCCGCATACTCGGCGGCTTTGGCCACAGCGTCGGCGAATGCTGCGACGTCGCCGATGACGTGATCGGCGGGCATGGCCACCATGATTGCGTCCTTGCCGCCTTCCGCCAGCGCGAGCGCTGCAAGGGTGAGCGCCGGCGCCGTATTGCGGCCCGCCGGCTCCAGAATGATGACGCCGCGTCGGCCAACGCGCCGGAGCTGCTCCGCCGTAGTGAAACGATGGTCTTCGCCGCACACGACGAGCACTTCTTCGGCAACGGGCCGCGTTGCGTGAACCGCATCGAGGCGGCGTGCCGTCGATTGAAGAAGCGACTCTTCGCTGAGAAGCCCGATCAACTGCTTCGGAAAGTGCTCCCGCGACAACGGCCACAAGCGCGTGCCCGAGCCTCCGGCCAGAATTACCGCCTGCAGCGGCAGCGAACCTTGCGTCGGCGACGCACTGTCCTGATGAGAAGATACCGTCGAATTCATAGTACTTTGGCGCCAGGTGATCAGCGAACAATGACCCTCTTGATGGGCCACTGCGCTCAGTTCATGACGGCTGCTCGAAAAGCCGCCGCGTTTCGGGCATCTCCCGCGTACTTGTAAAATGCAGCCCGAGTCGGAAACGTAGACAGGATTGTCTGGAAGAAGCACAGCAGTTCAGTCAACTGCTTGTTTCGCAAGAAAGTCAGGAATGCAGCGAGATCCCGTTCGGCCAGACCAGCCGAGAATAGTCGCGGACCCGAAGCGAATAACGCCTGTGCAATCACCGCAGCGATTTCGACCCGCACCTTGCTGAGGTCTTCCTTGATCGTGTTGCTTTCGTGGACGCGATAAACGATATGCTCGTGCTCGCGATCAAGAAACACCGAACTCTGCGCATACGCAAACATCAGGAAATCCAGATCGTGGCAATAGCGAAGCGGCTGGAAGCCTCCCGCTGCATCCCATAGCGCACGCGAAAACACCATGTTCGACGTGGTCGCAACGAAGTTCTCGTTGAGCAACGCGAGCTGCGGCAGCCCTGTGTCTTCGAGAAAATTCGCGGCGCGGCCCAGCCAGTCGATCGCGACGCCTGCATTCTGCCGCACGCCGTTATCGTCCATGATGCCCGGTCTGCCCGCGATCAACCCGACGCCGGGACGGTCCTGCACGATGGCCCGCACTCGCTCCAGTTTGGTGGGCGCGAAGATGTCGTCCGAGTTCAGCACCGCAATGTATTCCGAGCGGCTGATCCCGATTGCACGATTGATCGTGTTGTGCGCGCCAGCGTTTTCCTGCTTGTGCAAGGTGGCATGCGGCAATTTCGCCAGCATCTGCTGCGCAAGGACGAAACCGTTGTCCTTCGAGCCATCGTCAATGAGGATGATCTCGTCGGCGGGCGAAGTCTGCGACAGCACGCTGTCGAGCGCGGCCTCGATATAGCGCGCGTGGTTGTACAGCGGCACGACGACCGAAATAGTCGGGGTCGTGCGCACTGGCGATGTCCGGCGTGGTTTGAAGATCGACATGATGGCGACTGGGAAAAAAGTGACGGTGCCGACGGATAGCGCCGTCGGCTATTGAATATCGGTGTCGAAGAACGGGAAATAGCGTGACCTGTACCGCAAATCGCGCGAGCGTTCCTTGATGAAGCGGGCCGGATTGCCTGCAACGATCGTGTACGGCTCGACGTCGCGCGTCACGACCGAGCCCGCGCCGATCACCGCACCTTCGCCGATCCGCACACCCGGGCTGATGATAGCGCGCGCGCCGATCCACACATGGTCTTCGATCACCACCGGTTTGCACAGGCACACAAAGTCGGGGTTTTGCGGATCATGCGTCAGCGTCTGGATCAGCGTGTAGTGCGACACATTGACGTTGTTGCCGATCGTAAGCGGCACGCGGCCGTCGAGATACGTGTAACGATTAATCACCGTATTGTCGCCAATCGCGATGTGATAACCGGTCACGAAACAGCCCATCGCAATACTCGAATCCCGGCCGATCCTGACCTGGCAAAACCGCCTCAGAAACCAATGCCGAATCCCGTACGGCATGTAGTTCATGAACAGATGGTTGCCCAGATAAAAACATACAGCAGGCTTGAAACGCCACCTGATGAAGCGATAAAACTCTTTTGCACGTCCCAGCATGTCGCCCTCTCGCCTTGCTAGTGGCTCTTTTGCCGAACCACGTTTTCGATGATCTCTTCATACCGTTTGACGATCTTCGAGAAGTCGAAACGCTCGTAAATCTTTTGACGGCCAGCCTCGGCTCGCGCGCGCCACTCGTCGCGATTGGACGCCATGTCGTTCATCGCACCGGCAAGCACGGGTGCGATTGCATAACTGCGCGGCGCGTAAGCCAACTCGTCCAGAAGCCTGGAGTTCAGATCCGGCGTATCGCCGTACTCGTTCGGCACGAGAATGCCGATATCGTTGTTCTCGATCACTTCGGCGGACGCGCCCGTGTCGGTCAGGATCATCGGCTTGCGGTAAAACATTGCCTCGTTCATCGCAATGCTCCACCCTTCGATAAACGAGGGCAGCAGGAAAGCGTCCGACACGCGATGCACGTCTTCGACATCGGGGAAATAGCCCGGCATCAGAATATGCTGGTCCAGACCATGCTCCTTGAGATACGCACGGAGCTCCTCGACATGCGGCGGATAAACGACGTTTCCAACGCAAAGTATCTTCACGTCACGGCGCTGCCTGAGCAGATGACGCATGGCGTCCGCCATGACGTAGTGGCCCTTGTGCAAGTTGTAAGACGCAATATTGGCAAACACATAATCGCTGTCGGCAAGGCCCAGTTCTGCGCGTGTCAGCTTGACGGGCTTCTTTTCGCGCGCTTCGTGTTCGGAAATGATGAGGCCATTCGGGACGGTCACGATCTTGTCCGCATCCACGCCCAGGTTTCGCACCGCAAAGCGTGTCGCGTTGTTCGACACTGAGACATAACAATCGACGTATCGGTCGTCGCGCGCGAACGCCTTGGCCTGCGCCGGCGAGAAAAAGGCATACACGTTGTGGATGAACGTGATGTTGGGAATCTTGTGGCGCGCAAAAAGCGAATACCCCGCATTCGAAAAATGCGACATGGCTACGTCGATTGGCAACTCGTCCAATAACCGGTCGTAGGCGCGCTGCGGGTCTTCGGCCGGCAAGCCGATCACTCGCAGGCCCGCATCGCGCGCGACAGCACCCAAATGGCCAACCTTGCCGGGCGTCACGATGGTCACATCGAAGCGTTGACGGTCGAAAGCTATCGCCGAGTCGAGCACGACCTTTTCCAGACCGCCTTTGTCGAACGATGCGAGTTCGATCAGCACACCTAGCTTGCCGTCCGTGCGACGCGGCGGACGCTTCCTGAACAACGAAAAAATAGATTGCAACATAAAGTGCCCGGGGCAGTTCGTTCGATACGATCGGTTAGTGGATGTGGAACGCGCTAGGCTCGATAACGCGCGAGTTGTCGATCAGACCAACCGAGTCGAGCAACGCCGAGAACTTGTCAGCGACGCTCTCCACGGAATATTCCTCGGCGGCCGCGAGAAAACCTGCGTCGGCAATGCGCTGCCACAACTGCGCGTCTTCGTGTAACCGCACGATGGCCGCCGCAATCTCTTCGGCAGTCTCGCCCTCCAGGACGTGCTCGCCGTCGACGAGGCCCATGCCTTCGCTCGCCATCTTGCTCAGTACGCAAGGCAGGCCATGCAGCAGGCTCGACACAACCTTGCCCTTGATGCCCGCCCCGAAGCGCAAAGGAGCGACGGAGAGCCGGGCCGTGCTCATGACCTCGTCCAGGTCCTGAACGAAACCGACGATCTTGACACCGGCAGCAGGATTGTCGAGCGCACTGATTTCCGGCGTCACATTGCTGCCGACAACGCGCAGTTCGGCACTCGGCAAATTCCGGCGCACGATCGGCCAGATTTCGTTGACGAGGAACATGACCGCATCGATATTCGGCCGATGCGCGAAGCCCCCGACGAACACCACACCCGAGCGATCGGCAAATGTACTGGCCGAGCGCACAGGCATCCGCGGAATCGGAATGCGGTGGACATTCACTTCCGGCAACGCGGCCTTGACGATGTCGTGTTCCAGCCGGCTCACCACGATGGTCGCGTCGGACAAGGACATCGCACGGAGTTCCTCGCGGCGCAGCGTCAACGCATAGTCGAGCGCTTCGGGCGAGCGTTCATGAATGGCAATGCGCTCCTCGCGCAGATAATGCAGATCGACCGTGCCGAATACGATCTTGGCGCTCAGTTGCCGTTCGCGGAGTGCGCAGATCACGTGACGGGCCACGACGACGCGCTGCACCAGCACGACTTGCGCGTCTCTCGACTCTTCGAGTACGAGATAATTCAGATGATCGAGATCGGTCGCGTATTGAACCCGCACGCCCCAACGGCGCAGTGCGTCGGCGTAACTTTCGAGCGGTTGTTCTTCGAACGCTGCGATGAAGCTGACCTGATAGCCGAACGCATGAAAGATCCGCATGTACCAGAACAGATCGGCGGACCCGGAGTCCTGGTCGGGCTTCGGCACAAACGCGTCGATCATCACGATCTTCGGCCTTGCTGCAAGCTTCAGCACGGTCCCATCGGCCCCGGCGGCAGCGAAAACTTTCTCGAATCGCTGACGAACCGACCACCGCTGGTGCGCGTCCTCCCATTTGCTGTTTGCGTCGCTGGAAGCCGCGCGGTCGACCTTCGAGACCGGCAGCCGGGTGAAGCGCGCAAAAGGCTGCAGGTACGTGTTCTTGCCGAGCGTGGACAACAACAAGCCGATTGAGACCAACCCTGCCTGAAACGGATCGTCGTTGCCGAAGTGCGCGGCTATGGCGCGCCAGGCATCCGCGCGCATCGCTATCACACCGGGCCCCGCGCACGTCACGCGCATGACGGAGTTGACCGCCGGGTCGTCCGGTGTCAGCCCCGCGCAGTTCGGTCGCAGCCGCGCATCGGCTTCAATGGCGGCGCCGGCCGTCTCCACGGTATCGGCATCCTTGAGAATCAGTGCGCCGAGCGCTGCCGCATCGGGGAAGCGCGCAAACGCTTCGTCGAGTGCGGCAAGCCAGCCGGGGTGAGCGACCAGCCGATCCGAAACCAGCACGACGAATTCGCCGCTCAGTTGGCCGATGCCGTCACGCAACGCCGCGAGCGACCGGGACGTGTTGCTGTCGCCCAGGAAGCCGACACCGTATTGCCCGGCGAGCTCCGTATTGGCTGCACCCGCAACGGAGACTGCGTAAGGCACGTCAGAGGTATGGGCGCTGAGTGCGGCCAGACATTTCGCCAACGATCCGTCGTTGCCCGATTCAAGGACAAAGATGGTTGCGCGCGGTTGCCCCGCTTGGGTAAAGCGGGCCGGCGATTTAGGAATCGCGGGCAGCCGGCCAGCCGGCAACGCGACGCGCGAATTGCCTTCATGAGCAGGCAACGCGTTGCCACGGCCAAGCGCGCGGGCGAGTTTGCGCCTCGCGGGCCTCAAACGCGTGACGACGCCGCGCAGTGGCTCGGTAAGACGCCATGACGCGGAATGGACAAGCGCATCGATCTGCGCGCGCAATCTATCGTTTTCAAGCCTCAGCGCTTCGTCGGATGGGCCGCTCGGGATAGCCCGCTGGGTCTGCAGCGCCCGCAACGCCGCATTTGAGTTCTTGACCTGCCGCGTCAATTCGGCCAGTTGCTCATAGATCTGGGACGGCTCAACCTGCGGCACATTGGCAGCGGCATTGGCACTCGCATTTGCGCTCGCCAACAACTGATTCAGGCGCTCGATTTCGTTGTTGCGGATAATGATTTCTTTGTTCAGCCGCACTGCTTCCTGCGTAAGACGGCCGATTTCGGCGTCTCGCGCGAGCACTGCCTCGGTAAGGCGTACGGTCTCGCCGGTCAAATGTCCGATCTCGTCGCCACGGGCAATCGTCTCGGTCGTCAGGCGTGCGATCTCGACCGCCTGATTGCCGATGTGCCCGTTGCGCGAGTGGTCATAGCGCGCGAAAGAAAAGCTCCCTTCGAGAACGTCGTCATTCGGCTCGGGCAACGGACCATCGGAAGCGATCGCGACGAAATAAACCGGGTCGACCATGCTCTCCGTCGCCGTGTATTCGCCTATGTCCGTCTCCGACCAGTACGTGACTTCGCGCGCGCCTTTGCGCCCCTCGCGGAACAGCATTGAACCTGCCGTTGGCTTCTGTTCGTAAAGCACGAAGTTCTTGAAGCCCGTCTTGAGCCACTGAACGAACTCCTCGCGATCGAGCTCGCGCACATGATATTCGTTCGGCGGTGCGCCAGGCGGCGAGTAAATCGGCCGATTGGGCGTCGATATGATCATCAGGCCGTTCGGGCGCAGAACACGCCGGGCTTCCTGCATGAACGCCTCGTGCTCATGGAAGTGCTCGAGTGTTTCGAACGAGTTCAGGAGATCGACCGAAGCGTCGGGCAACGGAATAGCCGTTGCGCTGCCATGCTCGTAGCGCAGATTCGGTTGCTCGCCATAGCGCTTGCGGGCGTTTTCGACGGCCTGGGCGTCGATATCCACGCCCACTACGGATTTCGCCGACTGGGCCAGCACTGCAGAACCGTACCCTTCGCCTGACGCGATATCGAGCACTTCCTTGCCCTCGCACAACGGCGCGGAGAACAGATACCGATGGTAGTGTTCGTACTGAATAGGACCCGCCACGCCGGGAAGATAGCGTTCCCCGGTAAATTCATGGCCGCTCTCCGCGCCTTTGAACCGGAATGTTCTAACTCGTGTTGTCATATTTGAAATCCTGGGCTACTGGCTGACTTAGCCTGGTGAAACTGTCGGTTGTTTTTTTAAGGCCCGATCTTGCGAAGCGTGCGTGAAGCGCCGCTGCTGATACGGTCGCGGCGTCAGGGCACGGCGCTCACGTCGACATGAAGCATCGGGATGCCGAGAAGCGCGTGATGAACTCGTGAGGCGTGCGACTGGAGCGGCAATGCATCATGAACCCAGTGAAGCTGAACGTGGTTGTACTGAGTGCCTTCTGCCACTGCAACATTGATCGAAAAATGACCCTTGGGCAGGACCGGCATGACGAACGAAAACTCCGCGCAAAGAACGGAGTTAGCCTCACAGTGCACAGGGCGGTCTGCGAAAGTACCGAACGTGTTTTCGCCGAACAGATCCTGGCCACGATCGTTCTTCAGAAAGAATCCAACGATCGGGGAAAAAAGCGATTCGCCCACATGGACCGACACCTGCAAGGTCACGGGTTCGCCGCCAACGACCCACTCGAGGCGGCGTTTCGCTTCGTCGACGAGCGCGACGTCGACGATATGCGCGCCGCCTGCTCCGAACGATTGCGACTGGCGATTGAAGGCCATGACCTGAATGTCGTTGCGCAACGAAGACGCGTTGATGAGCCCGCGCCGCTCGTCGCACGACGCGACGCTGCGAGGTTTTACCGGAACCCGCCCGCTCGCGATCGAGGGCGCAGAACCGGTGTATCGGGCTTCGAGATACGCGGCGCACACTTCCTCGGGATCGCCCTGGGCCATCACATGGCCGCGGTCGATCCAGATAACCTTGGAACACAGCTTCTTGATTGTCGAAGTGTCGTGGCTCACGAAAAGGATCGTGCCGCGCTTCTTGAATTCGTCGAGAAAACGAAAACACTTCTGATTGAAGAAAGCGTCGCCGACAGCAAGCGCCTCGTCGATAACGAGAATGTCCGCGTCGACATGCGCAATGACCGCAAACGCAAGTCGCACGAACATGCCGCTCGAATAAGTTTTGACCGGCTGGTCGACGAACTCGCCAATGTCCGCAAAAGCGACGATATCGTCGTACCGTTCGTCGATTTGCTGGCGAGTCAGACCGTAAAGCTGCGCGTTCAGGTAGACGTTCTCGCGCCCCGTGTACTCCACGTCGAATCCCGAGCCGAGTTCGAGCAGCGCGGCGACTTTACCGCGCACAGCGATGTCGCCCGCGGTCGGCGCAAGCGTTCCGCAGACGATTTGCAGCAACGTGCTTTTGCCTGAACCGTTGCGGCCGATGATCCCCACGGTTTCCCCGACTGCGACCGAAAAGCTGACGTCGTGCAGCGCCCAGAACACACTGGATAGTGCGTCGACACGGCGCAATGCGGCGCGCTTTGCAAGCGCGCCCGGCGAGAACCGCGCCGCGACGCCTAACATGCTTTTCTTCAGCCGGTCGGCTGGGCGCTCGTAAGAAGCAAAGCCCTTACGAATGCCCGAAGCTTCGACTGCCAAGTTTCCCGACATATGGTTTGTTCCTTAACCGCTCTCGTATCGCTCTCCGGCGCGCGAACGCATCTTGGCCGCAGACGCGGACTTAACGGCCCGATCAGAGTGGTGCTGAGTAACAGACGATTTTACCGCGTTTCATTCATTTCACAATATGATAAAACCACAGTGCCGATGATTCCGTGATGATGCGAAGAGCCGGCTCGGCGCTTGTGCGCAGGGTCGCTGCCTATGCGAGCAGATTTGCGGCAACGCGCCGCCGATATTCATTTACAGTATTTACACTTCGAGACATGAGGGCCGGCTTCACGGGGTTTCGAGCGCAGCGCTATGCGATAATGCGTACCCACCCATATACAGCTCATCTCCGGCAAGCCACTTGTTGCCGGTTGATCCGACCGCGTCGTCCGACAAGCCGGATGCCTCTCGTCAGCAGGCATCAACCGAGGGGGTGTGCCTGTCGGATGACGCCGTATCTCACTCCATCTTTGTAGAGCATCGACGACCGACTTATGCACAGTTTTAGCGTTTCGCCACGATACCTCGCTGCATCGCTGGTGAAGAATCGGCGCCTCATGTTGGACCTCGCACGCCGCGATGCAGTGGGGCGATACAAAGGTTCATTACTCGGAATATTGTGGTCGCTGCTCACTCCGCTTCTGATGTTGACCATCTACACGTTCGTGTTCAGTACGGTCTTCAAATCGCGTTGGGGCGGCGGTGCCGCGGGCACCGAAACAGCGTCCAAAGGCGAGTTCGCCGTCGTCCTGTTCGCCGGGATGATCATGTTCAATCTGTTCTCCGAGTGCGTGAGCCGCGCGCCGACCCTGATTCTGTCGCATGCGAACTTCGTCAAGAAAATCGTCTTCCCGCTTGAGATTCTCCCTTGCGTGACGCTGCTTTCCGCCATGTTCCATCTTTGCGTCAGCGTGTTCATCCTGCTCGTGGCGGAGTGGTTGATCGTCGGTTCAGTGCCGCCGACAGCGTTTCTGCTTCCAGTCGTGCTCGCGCCTTTGTGTGTGTTCATACTCGGCATCAGTTGGACGCTCGCGGCGACCGGTGTCTATCTGCGCGACATTGGACAAACGATAGGCATTCTGATCACGGCCCTCATGTTCCTGTCGCCCGTCTTTTTTCCGGTCTCGTCGCTGCCGGAACGCTTTCGCACGTTTGTCTATCTGAACCCGATGACGTATCCCATCGAGCAAAGCCGTGATGTGCTCGTGTGGGGCCACTCCATCGACTGGAGCCGCTGGGGCATCTATACCGCCATCGCCGTTCTCGTCGCGTGGCTCGGGTTCGGATGGTTCCAGAAAACGCGACGGGGATTTGCGGATGTCATCTGACATTGCCATCCGCGCCGCGTCGCTGACCAAAGGCTTCGAGTCGTACGAGCAGCCTTCGGACCGCCTCAAGCGCAGTGTCCTCGGCCTGCTCGGCACCCTCGCGCCGTTGCGGCCGCTACGGCGAGCGTTGTTCAAACGCGCCCAGGACTGCGTTCGTACCTTCTGGGCCCTTAAGGGCGTCGACTTCGAAATCGCCCGCGGAGAAACGGTCGGTATTATCGGCCGGAACGGCTCCGGCAAAAGCACCTTGCTGCAGATTGTCTGCGGAACACTGGTGCCCACCGGCGGCGAGGTGGAAACACGCGGCAGGATTGCGGCGTTGCTGGAGCTCGGCTCCGGCTTCGACGTCGAATACACCGGCCGCGAAAACATCTACATGAACGGCCAGTTGCACGGGCTGAGCCGCGACCAGATCGACGCGCGTCTCGAGCAGATCATCGAGTTCGCCGATATCGGCCATTTTATCGACCAGCCCGTAAAAACCTATTCCAGCGGCATGTTCGTGCGGCTGGCCTTCGCGGTGATCGCCCACGTCGACGCCGACATACTGGTGATCGACGAAGCGCTCGCCGTGGGCGATGCGTTCTTCACGCAAAAATGCATGCGGTTCCTGCGCCGGTTCCAGCAAACGGGCACGGTGCTGTTCGTGAGCCATGACTCGTCTGCGGTTCGCAGCCTGTGCTCGCGCGTGATCTGGCTCGACCGTGGCGTGATTCGCGAGACTGGGGAAGCCAGGCACGTCTGCACCAGTTACTTCGAAGCTTTCTACCGCCAGCAGCAAGGCGAAGCTACGTCATGGGCCAGCGCCGAGGACCTTGGCGAAAGCGGGTCGGACATCAAGGCGCCAGCGGGGCTGACACGGCAACCGACGCAAGCGCAAACCGCGGATCAACGGCAACGCTTCATTGAAAACGCGGCCACGCCGGGCGTGACGCTCACCGCGCTTGACGTCGACCCACATAGCCTGCCCACGCAGAGAGATACGCCGCTCATCGAGTCGGTGGAACTGATCAGCGAACAGGGATCGGCGGTGAGCTGGGTGCTCGGTGGCGAGCGCGTGCTGCTGCGCATCCGTGCGAAGAGACCGGAGTCCGGCCCGTTGCCGGTGTTCGCCTTCTTCGTGAAAGACCGGCTGGGTCAGCCGCTGTTCGGTGACGACACCTCGCTCACGAGCACCGGCGACAACGCAGCGTTGCGCGAAGCGCCCGCGGTCGAGGCGGAGTTCGTGTTCGACATGCCGATTCTGCCGCCCGGCGATTACGCGTTTACCGCGCTGGTGCTTACCGGGGCTGCCCATGTTGCCGGCACAATTGCCGTACGGGATTGTGTGCACGACGCCCTGATCGTCAAATCGGAGTCAACGAGCGTGACGACCGGTCTGGTCGGCGCGCCGATGAGCTACATAGCGCTCTTCGTTCGAGATGAAGTAGAACAGGCGTGACATTCCGCTTCGCGCCTGAATGACCTGAACCAATGGAATAACGCGATTCGTTCGCGCTTCAAAAAATGACGTCTGGCCACAATGTCGGCGACCCCAGGCCCGCTCCGCTTCCGCGTAACGCGCCTGCTGCAATACACGAGTCGGAACTCGCCGCAGCAACCCAACGCGCCGAGGTGCTCGAGGAAAAACTGGCGTTCGCGCTCGAGAAGCTGACCCACTACGCGTCAGTAGAAAACGAGCGGGTACGACTCGAAGTCGAACTGCAACGCGTTCTTACCTCGCCGTCATGGCGTATCACCGCGCCGTTGCGTCGCGTGTCGGCGATGGCCCGTGCGCTCCGTCTTGTCTGGGGGACCATCGAGCGACAGGCCGAAGCGCAGGGCGGCTACGCTGGCGCGCTCGGCTACTACGCCAAAGCGCTGCGCCGCGGCGGCATAGCCGGCGCACGCGATCGCCTGCGCCGCTTGCAAAGTGGCGCAGGCTTCGCAGACAGACCGCCTTCGGAAGCCGTCTACAGCGCGTGGATCGATCGCTTCGACACGTTCGGCGAAGCGGAGCGAGACAAGGCGAAGACGATCATGGCGACGTTCGCGCGTCAGCCGCTGATATCCGTCGTCGTGCCGACCTATAACAGCGACCCGGTGTTCCTCGAAGCCATGATCCAGTCGGTGCGGGATCAGGTCTATCAAAACTGGGAACTGTGCATCGCAGACGACGCCTCGACGAGGCCCGAGCCGGCGCAGATTCTGCGCCGATACGCGGCGCTCGATCAGCGGATCAAGGTTGTGTTCCGGGAGGTGAACGGTCATATCTCGGAAGCGAGCAATAGCGCGCTGTCGATTGCTACCGGCGAATACGTCGCGCTGCTGGATCACGACGATGTCCTGCCGGCTCACGCGTTGTTCTCGGTGGTGCGCTATATCAACAAGCACCCCGACGCACGAATGTTCTACAGCGACGAGGACAAACTCACCGCTGACGGCAAGCGCGCAATGCCGTACTTCAAATGCGACTGGAACCCGGAACTGTTCCTGACGCAGAACATGTTCTCTCACCTGGGCGTATTCGAGACCGCATTGATCCGCGAAGCAGGCGGCTTTCGTAAAGGCTTCGAAGGAAGCCAGGACTACGACCTCACATTGCGCTGCGTGGAAATCGCAGGGCATGACAAGGTTGTCCACATTCCTCACTTGCTTTATCACTGGCGCATGGCGCCGGGCAGTACCGCCGGCAGCGGCAGCGAGAAGCCGTATGCGCTGCTGGCCGCCATTCGCGCGTTGCAGGAGCACCTGAAACGCATCGGCGCGGAAGCGACCGTCGAACAGGTCTTCGACGAGCCGGCCATCGTGCACGTCCGCTATGCGGTGCCTCAGCCTGCACCCAAGGTGTCATTGATCATCCCGACGCGCGACGGCGTTGACCTGCTTCGCCAGTGCATCGAAAGCGTTCTATTGCGAACCATTTACCCGAACTACGAAATCATCGTGGTAGACAATGGCAGCGTCAAGGAAGAAACGCTGAGCTACTTCGCGCAGATTTCGGAGAAGAGCAACGTTCGTGTTGTCCGCGACGATTCGCCGTTTAACTACTCAGCGCTTAACAATCGCGCGGTGGCTATGGCCACTGGCGACTATCTTTGTCTGCTGAACAACGACATTGAAGTGATTTCGCCTGACTGGCTCAACGAGATGGTCGGCGTTGCCTGTCAGCCCGGCCACGGCGCGGTCGGCGCGGCGCTCTGGTATCCGGACAACACGTTGCAGCACGGCGGCGTGATGATCGGCCTCGGCGGTGTCGCGGGCCATATTCATCACAAGATGAAACGCGGGCTGTTCGGTTATTTCGGCCGGGCGGTCATGCGGCAGAATCTGTCCGCGGTCACGGCGGCCTGCCTCGTGATCCGCAAGTCGATCTACCACGAAGTAGGCGGTCTGAACGAAGAGTTGGCTGTCGCCTTCAACGACGTTGACTTCTGCTTACGCGTAGGCGAAGCGGGCTACCGGAATGTGTGGACACCGCACGCTGAGTTGTACCACCATGAATCGGCCACGCGCGGTTCGGATATGGACCCGGACAAGCGCGAGAGGTTCGTCAGCGAGGTTCGATGGATGCAGAATCGTTGGGCGAGCAAGCTGGAATATGACCCGGCGTACAACCCGAACCTGACGCTGAACCCGCAACTGCCGCTGTTCACGCTAGCCGACCCGCCGCGCACCCACATACTCGATTGACACCCCGAATGCGTGGGTCAAACCAGCGGCCGTTGCCGGCCGCTGCGGCGTATTTACTGGCGACGGTACGCACCAAGCCGCCCGTGCCAACCGTCGCGAACGCCGCGCCACGCCATCGCAAGGTGATCTCTTCGCTGCTGCGGAAAGAAGCAGTAAATCAGCACGCGTATCGGGAGTTTGATGAGCTCAGTGCTCTTCCATGCCATCGGCATCGACGGGCGCTTGATCAACGCAACGACGTTGCGGAACTGGTAGTAGTGCCGCAACGGGCTATGCATGGGATAGTTGCGCCCGAGTACGCGGACTGGTTCACCGCCGAGCTCGTGACTCATGCGCACCCAAGGGACACCGAGAACCTGGAAGCCTTTCCGCTTTGCGCGCACACACCATTCGAGATCGACGAAATCGATAAACAGCGCGTCGTCCATCGGACCAATGCTTGCCCACCAGCGCAGATTGATACATGAGCCCGAGGTAATCAGAAAGTCGACCTCGATAGGCTGATCGCCGGTGGGCGATACACGTTCCAGCGCCCACCATTTGAAGCGAACGAACGATGCGACACCGCGCAAGCGAGGGTCGTCGTAGGCGGGCCCAACCAGCGCAACGCGTTGTTGCGACGCGTTGGCGCGAGCGATGATTGCCGGCAACTCGACAAACAGCGATCCGGGCGGTTCGCTGTCCTGGTCGAAGAGGATCGCGACTTCGAATTCCTCACGAATGAGTATGTCGATACCCTGATTGATCGCGGTGGCAATGCCGAGGTTCTCGCCGTTCGGCAAGTATTCGATCGAATCCGATAAGCCCAGGTCGCGGGCGGTGGAGACTGACGGCGTATTGTCGATGACAACGCATCGCATGAAGGACGCGAGGCGGTTGGCGCGCTGCACGCAGGCCGCGTCGGGATGGTAGAAAACCACGACTGCGCCCGAACGCGGCTGCCGCGGCTCGCCATTCACTTCGTTGACATGCATAGGCGCAGAGCGTCCCGCCAGTCGGGCGCGCGTACGCCAAAGCTGGCAGCGAGCTTGTCGTTCGACATCCGTGAGTTGCTCGGGCGTGTGGCCGGCGTCGGATACGACGCAGCAGGTATGGGCTTCACCGTGGGCTTCTTCTCGAGTTGCGAATACTCGAAAATAGCTTCAGCGAAACCGTGCCACGACGTACTGCCCGAGGCGGTCAGGTGATAAACGCCCGAATGCTTTTCCCACCAATCGGACTGATTGGGCGCCACGGCTTGCGCGAGTACGTTTGCACTCAGGGCCGCAATCGTGTTGGACCACGTCGGCGCACCATACTGGTCGGCGACCACGCTGAGCTCATCGCGCTCTGCGCCGAGACGCAGCATGGTGAGCAGGAAGTTTCTCCCCCGCGTCCCATATACCCAGCTCGTGCGGAAAATCAGATGCGCGCAGCCGGACTGCGCGATCGCCCGTTCGCCCGCGAGCTTGCTCTTGCCGTACACGTTTTGCGGATTGACCGCGTCGCTCTCGACATACGCGCCGGCCTTGGTGCCGTCGAATACGTAGTCCGTCGAATAGTGAGCCAGCGCCGCGCCGAGCCGCTTCGCTTCTTCTGCGAGCACGCCGGGCGCTTCCGCGTTCAGACGCATGACTGCGTCGATATCGGTTTCGGCTTTGTCGACCGCCGTGTGTGCAGCGGGATTTACGATGAGTCGCGGCTTCACTTCGCGCACGACGCGCCGCACCTGCTCCAGGTCGGCGAGATCTAGCGCGCTACGCTCTAGCGCGACGACCTTGCCCAAACCTTGTAGCGTGCGCGCCAGTTCAAAACCGACCTGGCCATTGACGCCGGTCAGGAGGATCGTTGGTTGATCACCCGCGCTCATACGACCTCAGGAGAAATGCTCAGCGTCCGCGAGATGCTTGGCCGCCGCATCTTTCGCTGCGAGCAGCGGCTCGAAATCAACAGGCCATTCGATACCGATGGCGGGATCGTTCCAGAGAATGCTGCGCTCATGCTCGGGGAACCAGTAGTCGGTCGTCTTGTACAGGAACTGCGCGGACTCCGACAGCACGACGAAACCATGCGCGAAGCCAGGCGGCACCCACAATTGCCGATGGTTCTCCATCGACAACGTCATGCCAACCCACTTGCCAAAGTTCGGCGAACTCTTGCGAATATCCACCGCGACGTCGAACACTTCGCCTTCCACCACCCGCACGAGCTTGCCCTGCGCATGTTCAATCTGATAGTGCAAGCCGCGCAGCACGCCTTTCGCAGAACGCGAATGATTGTCCTGCACGAACGTCACGCCAGCCTCGACACGCTCCGCGAATTCCACGGCATTAAAGCTCTCGTAAAAATAGCCGCGCGCATCGCCGAATACCTTCGGCTCGATGATCTTGACTTCGGGCAGCGCCGTAGCGGTTACTTGGATGGCCATGCAACTTGGTCCGTAAGAATGTTTTGGAGATACTGCCCGTAGGCGTTCTTCGCGAGCGGCGCGGCGAGCGCGAGCAACTGCTCAGCGCCGATCCACTGTTGGCGATACGCGATTTCCTCGGGACATGCGACCACGAGGCCCTGGCGCTTCTGCAACGTCGCAATGAACGTGGCCGCTTCGATCAGCGAATCATGCGTGCCCGTGTCGAGCCACGCGTAGCCGCGACCCATGATCTCGACATTGAGCGCGGCGTTGGCCAGATACCGCGAATTGACGTCGGTGATTTCCAGCTCGCCACGCGGCGACGGCTTGATGTCCGCCGCGATGTCGCAGACCTGCTTGTCGTAGAAGTACAGACCCGTGACCGCATAGTTCGAGCGCGGCTTGGCCGGCTTTTCCTCGATCGACAACGCGCGGAACTGTTTGTCGAATTCGACCACGCCGTAGCGCTCCGGATCGTGCACGTGATACGCGAACACGGTGGCGCCATCGGCCTGATCGTTTGCACGCTCGAGCTGCTTTGCGAGGTCGTGGCCGTAGAAAATGTTGTCGCCGAGAATCAGCGCCGACGGGTCATTACCCACGAACTCGCGGCCAATGATGAACGCTTGCGCGAGACCGTCGGGAGACGGCTGGACCGCGTACTGAATGTTCATGCCCCACTGGCTGCCGTCGCCGAGCATGGCTTCGAAGCGCGGTGTGTCCTGCGGCGTGGAGATGATCAGCACGTCGCGAATGCCCGCCACCATCAGCGTGGAAAGCGGGTAGTAGATCATCGGCTTGTCGTAGACAGGCAGCAACTGCTTCGAGACGACATGCGTGATCGGATAGAGCCGGGTGCCCGAACCGCCCGCGAGAATAATGCCTTTGCGCGCCATTGCCGTGCCCTTACGCGCGTTGCGCGTAGTTGGTCTCAACCCACTTCCGGTAGTCTCCCGAAGCGACTTCGTCAGACCACGCCTGATTGTCGAGATACCACTGCACCGTCTTTGCAAGACCCGTTTCAAACGTTTCCGCGGGCTTCCAGCCGAGTTCGCGTTCGAGCTTGCGAGCGTCGATCGCATAACGGCGGTCGTGGCCCGGGCGGTCCTTCACGTAGGTGATCTGGTCGCGATACGAAGCGCCCGCCTTCGGGCGCAGCTGATCGAGCAGATCGCACAGCGTGTGCACGACGTCGAGGTTCTTCTTTTCGTTCCAGCCGCCGATGTTGTACGTCTCGCCCGGCGTGCCGCGCGCGAGCACTTCGCGGATCGCGCTGCAATGGTCACCGACATACAGCCAGTCGCGCACGTTCTGACCGTCGCCATAAACAGGCAACGGTTTGCCGCCGAGCGCGTTCGCGATCATCAGCGGAATCAGCTTTTCGGGGAACTGGTACGGACCGTAGTTGTTCGAGCAGTTCGTGGTGAGCGTGGGCAAGCCGTACGTGTGATGGTAGGCGCGCACCAGATGGTCGGAGCCCGCCTTGGTCGCCGAGTAAGGGCTGTTCGGCGCGTAAGGCGTGGTCTCGGAGAATTGCGGATCGGTAGCGGAAAGCGAGCCGAAGACTTCGTCGGTCGAGACATGCAGGAAGCGGAATGCGGCCTTGTCGGCGTCGTCGAGCGTGTTCCAGTAGCTTCGCGCGGCTTCGAGCAGCGTGAACGTACCGACCACGTTGGTCTGCACGAAATCGGCCGGGCCGTGAATCGAACGGTCAACGTGGCTTTCGGCCGCGAAATGCAGCACGGCACGCGGCTTGTGCTCGGCGAATAGCGCGTCCATGGCGGCGCGGTCACAAATGTCTGCGCGCACGAATACGTGCTTCGCATTGCCCTGCTGCGACTTGAGCGTGCCGAGATTGCCGGCATAGGTCAGCTTGTCTACATTCAGCACCGCTTCGTCCGACGTATTCAGCCAGTCGAGCACGAAATTGGCGCCGATAAAGCCGGCACCGCCCGTAACCAAGATCATGAAATTCCCTTCCAGATGTTTGCGACAGCCCCGGCATTGGTCGGCCGGCCCGCGCGCCACGCGTTGTGGAGTCTGATTTTCTCAGCGGCTGCGCCTCCGCATCAAGGCGGACGCTCAGACACCAATCTTATAAAAGCCCCGATTATAAAGCGCCCCTGAACAAAAACTAGAACCCTAACAACTTGAAACAGCTTGACAAGTTCCCATTCGGGCGGAATTTCCGACCCCCACTGCCGGGTGGCCCATGCTTACCGGATCGGCGCTCTATTTATATGAGATATATCGCGGCACGAGGCGCGTAATTTTTGTCAGCGACGCGAAGGTGATGGAAGGCCGCGCCCCTTGCGGAGCGGGCCGTCATGAAGGACGGGCGAGCGCCCGGTCCGTGCGTTTCAGGCGGCGAGCATCCAGCGCAGCGTATCCATGAACGGGATAGCGTGCACTTCGGGTACCAGCGAGCGCAACTTCGCGGGCGATCCGGCGAGCACCTTGACATCGGTTTGCCGGACGAAAGCGGGATTGATGTGCACTTGCAACTCATGGCCGGTCAGGTCGCTTGCGGCCGAGAGAATTTCGCGCAACGTATAGGGTGTGCCGGTGCACACGTTCACGGTCTCGGAAGCGGCCTCGGAATCGAGCAGCGCCTCGTAAGCGCTCGCCACATAGCGCACGTCGGAAAAATCGCGTGCAACATCGATATTGCCGAGTTCGATAAAGGGCTCGCGCCGCGCGAAGTGCTCGACGATTTTCGGTACGAGGAAGTTCGGCGCCTGCCCGCGCCCCGTGTAGTTGAACGGACGCGCAATCAGGATGGGCAACCGGTCAAACCAGGTGTGCACCATCGTTTCCATGGCAGCCTTGCTGGCCGCATAGTGATTGACCGGCGTGAGCGGGAAGCTTTCGTCGATCGCGTCGCTCGTCACGTTGCCATACACATTCGCGCTACTCGCGATCAGCACCTTGCGCGGCGTATGACCGGTCGCGGCACACGCCTCCAGCAGATTCAGCGTGCCGATCACGTTGACGCGGTAGAAGTCGAGCGGATCGTCGTGGCCGACAAAGCTGATCGCAGCAAGATGAACGATATAGTCGGGCCGCGCCGTTTCGATCACGCGCCGGCAGTTCTCCGGCGAGGTGATATCGAGCCTCAGGCACGTGGGCGTTTCCGGCTCGTCGCGGCCGGCGAAGGTTTCGATCACGGTATGACCGCGGCCGAGCAGGTTATCGACCAGATAGCGGCCAGTAAAGCCGCTCGCCCCGGTGACGAGCGTGCGGACGGGTTGCTTCGCATGGGAAGACGACATGCTTTCTCCGTTCACGAGGGTCATCCTGTTGTGATGCAATATCGCGCCGGGCGTTCACTGCATGCTGCGACAACAGCCGTAGCCGCGGCATGGCGCGATGCCGGCGCTTCAAACGAGCTATTATGTCACGCTCGCTTGCTGCACTGCCCAACTCGGCAAGCCCCGTTCGCCGCCGCGTGTATCGAACCGCAAACATTTCCTCGATGACTCCCTTCACCGCGCCTTCAACCCCTTCGTCAATTTCGCAGCAGCACCCCGTGCCTCTGGCCTTCGGCGATCTGCAAGGATGCCGCACGCCGTTCCAGCGGCTGCTCGCGAAGGCCGCGCCGCCGGCCGGCACGCCGCTATGGTTCGCGGGCGATCTGATCAACCGCGGCGCCGAATCGCTTGCCACGTTGCGCGACATCATCGCGCTCGGCGATAGCGCGGTGCCGGTGCTCGGCAATCACGATCTGCATCTGCTGTCGGTGTCGGCGGGAATTCGCAAGTCGAAAAAGGGCGACACGATCGACGAGATTCTTGCTGCGCCCGATGCCGCAGACCTGCTCGAATGGGTCCGTCACCGTCCTATCGCGCACTACGAGAACGGCATGCTGATGGTGCACGCGGGCGTGGTGCCGCAATGGGACGTGAACCTCACGCTCGAACTCGCCGACGAATTGCAGCGGGCGCTGCGCGCGCCGAACTGGAAGGAGACACTGGCGGGCCTGTATGGCAACGAGCCGAACCTGTGGACGCCGAATCTGAAAGGCATCGAACGCCTGCGCGTCACGTGCAGCGCGTTGACGCGGGTGCGTTTCTGCAATGCGGAAGGCGCGATGGACTTCAGCAGCAGCGGCGGCCTGAACGCCGCGCCGCCCGGCTGCATGCCCTGGTTCGACGTGCCGTGGCGCAAGACCGCTGACGTGACCGTGGTGTTCGGCCATTGGGCCGCGTTAGGGCTGATGCTGCGCGACTACCTGATCGGGCTCGACTCTGGCTGCGTGTGGGGCGAAAAGCTGTCGGCCGTGCGGCTCGCGCAAAATCCCGCGGAGCGCACACTCACGCAGGTCCAATGCGACAACTGCCGCTCGAGCGGCGGCAATTAAGCAGTAAGGGAATTAGACGCCTGGCGAGCGCACCGGGTTCTCGGCGGGTTCAATCATTGTTTCGGCGGATGCGGACGTCGCCGCCTGCTCGGCGATGAGCGCGCCGCTTGTTGCCGCGCCGCCCTGCATCTCGCGCAGCGCCGCTTCGATTACGCCTTGCGCTTGGGCCGCCAATGTACGACGGTCCGCGCCCGCCGCAAGCGGCGCACACACGTACACATGTGCGGTCAACGGCCCGCCGCGCAGCAGTAAGTTAAGCGAGTCCGCGAGCGACAGATCGTCGATATAGGCAGGCGCCGTGGACTGCCGCCCGTGCGCGTCTTCGTACATGATGCACAGCGGCTGCACCGGCGCGCACGCCGACACCGCCGCCTGAAACATATTCGCGTGAAACGGCAGCACCGCGAGTCCATTGGACGTCGTGCCTTCCGGAAACACGCACATCAGCTCGCCCGCGTTCAAACGGTCGGACAGCTCATGCATGATCCGCTTTGCGTCGCTGCGCTTCTCACGCTGGATAAACACCGTATCCAGTTGCTGCGCGAGCCAGCCGACCAACGGCCATTGGCGGATCTCCGCCTTCGACACGAACGGCGTGGGCCGCCACGCATTGATCACATAGATGTCGATCCACGAGATGTGATTGGCCACCACGAGCGCACCGCGGTCGAGCCGCGCGCCGTCGTTATGCACGACGAGCCGTATGCCGCACAGGCGCAGCATCTTGAGCGACCATTCGCGATTGAGCGCATGACGCCGGTCCGCGTCAACCTTCGGAAAGCGCGTCGCCACGATCCACATGCCGTGCAGCAGATGCGCGATGAGACGGGCCTTGCGTAACGCGAGCTTCATGTTCGGAGCTTTCCGTTGCGGGTCGATGCGAAATCCAGGCTGGCCAATGCGTGAGCCATGCCGGGCACGTTAGCGTTGCTCGAATGCGACGCGACCGGCCACGATGGTCGCGCGAACGCGAGCCGGCAATTCGTAACCGAGGAACGGCGTGTTATGCCCTTGACTCTTCAGCGCGCGCGGCTCGACGCGCCAATGCGCGTGACGGTCGAACACGCACAGGTCGGCCACACTGCCTACCGCAACGCTGCCCGCGGCTGGCAGGTCGAGCACGGCGGCCGGCGCTGCGGTGACGCGATTGAGCGCCTTGGCAAGCGGCACACCGGCTTCGTCGGCCCATTTCACCGTTAACGACAGAAACAGCTCGAGGCCGGTAGCGCCCGGCGTCGCTTCGCCAAAGGGCAGCAGTTTTTCATCGTCGTCGACCGGTGTGTGGTCGGAGCAGATTGCGTCGATGGTGCCGTCGACGAGACCCGCGCGGATCGCTTCGCGATCGCGCTGTTGACGCAGCGGCGGGTCGAGCCGGAACTGCGCGTCGAAGTAGCCGATGTCGAGGTCGATCAGATGTACATGGTTCACGGTGACGTCGCACGAAACCGGCAAGCCCTCGGCCTTTGCCTCGCGCATGAGCGCGATGCCCGCCGCCGACGACACATGCGACAGATGCACCCGCGCGCCCGTCACCCGCACGAGTTCGAAGATGGTATGCAGCGCGATGGTTTCCGCCGCGACGGGCACGCCGGAGAGGCCGAGCCGCGACGCCAGCGCGCCGCTCGCCGCCACGCCGCCCTTGCCGAGATAGGCATCCACAGGACGCAGCCACACCGTGTAGCCATACGTTTTCGCGTATTGAAGCGCGCGCATCAACACCTGCGTATCCACCACCGCCGCGTCGGCCTGCGAAAAACCGATGCAACCCGCTTCGGTCAGTTCGACCATTTCCGTGATGACCTGGCCCTTCAGGCCGACCGTCAACGCGCCGAGCGGATACACATGCGCCTGATCGAGATTACGGGCGCGGAACTTCAGCATTTCGACGAGACCGGGTTCGTCGAGCGTCGGATCGGTGTCCGGCGGACAAACGAGGCTCGTCACGCCGCCAGCGAGCGCCGCGGCCATTTCCGATTCGAGCGTGGCCTTGTGTTCAAAGCCCGGCTCGCGCAGACGCGCGGACAGGTCGACGAGACCGGGCGCGATATGCAGACCGCGCGCGTCGATGGTTTGCGTCGCCTCGAAACCGGCGGGCGCGTTGCCGAGCGCGACGATCTTGCCCGCCTCGATGAAAACGTCCTGCTGCTGTTCGGTACCCGCTGCCGGATCGATCAGCGTGCCGCCTTGAATATGAATCTTCATGCGCTGCCTTAAGGTTTCAGCCGGATTCGGCCAGGTTCTGCGTGGTTTGCCGCGTGTGCGCCGAGGTGGCGCCGCACGCATGCGTTTGCCGGATCAATCGTTATTGCCCGCGACGATCCCCATCACCGCCATGCGCACTGCAATGCCGAACGTCACCTGATTCAGAATCACCGATTGCGGACCGTCGGCCACCTGAGAATCGATTTCGACGCCACGATTCATCGGGCCCGGATGCATCACGATTGCGTCGGGCTTCGCAAGCGCGAGCCGCTCGGGCGTCAAGCCCCAGCTCTTGAAATACTCCTGCGCCGACGGCAGCAGCGCGCCGCTCATCCGCTCGTTCTGCAGGCGCAGCATGATGATTACGTCGACGTCCTTCAGCCCTTCGTCGAGGTTGTGGAACACTCGCACGCCCATTTGTTCGAGGCCGCCCGGCAGCAGCGTGCGGGGGCCGATCGCGCGCACTTCGGGTACGCCGAGCGTGGTCAGCGCGTGAATGTCCGAGCGGGCGACGCGCGAATGCAGAATGTCGCCGACAATCGCCACACGCAGATTCGTGAAGTCCTTCTTGTAGTGGCGGATCGTGTACATGTCGAGCAGACCCTGGGTGGGGTGCGCATGACGGCCGTCGCCGGCATTGATCACGTGCACGTGCGGTGCGCAGTGCTGGGCGATCAGATACGGCGCGCCGCTCGACGCATGACGCACGACGAACATGTCGGCGTGCATGGCCGACAGATTGTTGATCGTGTCGAGCAGCGATTCGCCCTTGCTCGTGGATGAGGCGTTGATGTTCAGATTCAGCACGTCGGCCGACAACCGTGTCGCGGCAATTTCAAACGTGGTGCGCGTGCGCGTCGAATTTTCGAAGAACAGATTGAAGACCGACTTGCCGCGCAGCAGCGGGACCTTCTTGACCTCGCGATCCGTCACACTGACGAACTGACTTGCCGTGTCGAGAATGTGGTTGACGATCGCCTTCGGCAAACCTTCAATCGACAACAGATGCTTCAGCTCGCCGTTTTTCGTGAGCTGCGGGTTGCCCTTCAGGAAGCCGTAGCGAAAGCGCTCGGTGGCGCTATCGGCTTGGTCGTGAGAGGCCTGGTTCGCGGTGTTCATGAGTTACCTGCTGGAGAAACGGACTTCAACGTGTGTGCGGCGGGCTGCGAGTCGCGGTGCGTGCGCACTCGCGCCCGATGCCGTGCTCAATCGGCGCGGGCTTCGGTGTGGAAGGTGAAACGCGGCTGGCCTGCGCTGCTCTCGTCGCGCGCGAGCACCAGCGTCGCGTCCGCGGGCACATCCACCACGCCGCCGACGAAGCGTGCCGCTACCGGCAACTCGCGCCCACCGCGATCGGCGAGGACCGCCAGTTCGGCCGCCGCCGGGCGGCCGTAGTCGTAGAGTTCATTGAGCGCTGCGCGGATCGTGCGGCCGGTGTACAGCACGTCGTCGACCAGCACGATGCGGCGGCCGTCGACGGAAAACGGCAGCGATGTCGGACTTGCCTGCGAGTGCAGACCTTTTTTCGCGTAGTCGTCCCGATGCAGTGCGACATTCACAACGCCGAAACTCGGGAGCTTGAGATCATGCGCGAGCCGCTCGGCCAGCCACGCACCGCCGCTGTAAATGCCGGCGAGCACGGCGCCCTCCGCACCGTTTTGCGCCGCACCGAATTCGTCGCCGTAGGCGGCGCGAATCTGATCGAGCAGCGCGCGATAAAGCGCTTCGGCGTCAATGGAACTCATGATTGTCGGAAAGTCCGTCTAGATATTGCTGAAGGATGATGCTGGCGGCTTCGGCGTCGAGCATGTCGGCACGGCCCTTGCCCTCGCGGATACCCGACTTTGCCTCGACCGACGAATAACGCTCGTCGATCCACGTGACGGGTAAATTGAAGCGACCGTTCAACTGGTTTCCAAAGCGCTTGGCGAGTTGCGTCATTTCGTGCGGCGTGCCGTCCGGATGCATTGGCAAGCCGACGACGAGCGCGTCCGGCTTCCATTCGGCGATCAGTTTGCCGACCTCTGCGAAGCGAAATTCGCGGCTGCGATTCTGCACGATGACGAGCGGCCGCGCGCTCTTCGTCAGCGAATTGCCGACCGCCACGCCGATGCGCTTTTCACCGTAGTCGAACGCAAGCAGCGTCGCCTCACGTCCGGCCGGCAGACTCATGCGGCGCCCCTCATGCGTGCCCGGCCTCGCCCGACAGCATGGACAGCGAAATGCCGAGCAGCGCCAGCGCGGCTTCGAGACGCTCTTCGGCCGGCACGTCGAACACGATTTTCGGGTCGGCCTCGACTGTCAGCCAGCCGTTTTTCGAAATCTCTTCTTCGAGCTGACCCGCGCCCCAGCCGGCGTGACCGAGCGTGAGCAGGAAACGCTCGGGACCGGTGCCGCTGGCAACCGCCTCGAGCACGTCTTTCGACGTGGTCATCTCGAGACCGCCCGGCACCGACATGGACGACGTATAAGTGTTGCCGTCTTTCGGGTCGTGCAGCACGAAGCCGCGCTCGGTTTGCACCGGGCCGCCGAAATACACGGGAACGTGAAGGAGAGGCTCGATTTCGAGCTTGAGGTCGATGCGACTGAAGAGCGCTTCCAGGTCGATATCGGTCGGCCGGTTGATCACGAGGCCGAGCGCGCCGCGCTCACTGTGATCGCAAAGGTAGACCACCGTTCCTGAAAACGTCGGATCGGCCATGTTGGGCATGGCGATCAGGAACTGGTTGGTCAGATTGATGCGATCGGTACTCTTGGACATAGTTCGGATTTTAGCAAAGACGGTGCAGGATGGCGGGCTTTGAGCGTGGATTGGCGACGCGAGTCATGGAGCGTGCCGCAAGCCATCGACGGCGATTCATATTGCACTCTATCACGCACGCGGGCCTTGCCACGGTGCAGCTTGGGCCTGCGCGCTTGACTGCCTGGTTGCCTACTTCGTTGCCTGCGTAGTTGCGTACCTCATGCGCTCGCTGCGCGGCCCGGGCGCACGTGACGCCCGTTACGCGCCGCCCTGCTCGATCGCCCGCGTAAGCGCGCTCAGCGCCGCGCCGCTAGCCGGCGGCGCCACGCCCGCCGCCACCTTGTGCAGCGTGGCGCGCAATGCCTCGGCCGCGCCTTCCAGCGCACTGGCCGCGGGCGCGTCGACGATCACGTGCGCACGCACCGCAGGCGTCGACACGCCGGCATGAGCGCGACGCCGCCAGGCGAGCCCCAGCGCATCGGCCAGCAGCGCGACATGGCCAAGACCGAGCGCGCAAGCTGCGGACCCGAGCCGGTACGCGGCGTCGCCCGCCTGGAGCGCTTCGCTCGGATCGGCCTTCTCAGGCTGGTCCGCGGCGCGCGCATGTTCGGCGAGCGCGGAGATGGCCGCGTCGGCGGTCTGCAGAAAGTCTTCGTACGCATGCGTGTTCACGCTCAGCACGCCCAGTTCGCGTGTCATGGAAGTGCGTGCGCTGAATGACTGCGCCTCCACGGCTCCGGCTTCCCAAAGCATTTCCGATGCCTGCGTGCCTGCCACGTGCCAATCGACCGTCAAGCCGTAATCGTGCAGCACCTCGACCTGGTCGGCATCTTCAGCGGCTGCGCCGAACAGCGCGTAATCGCGCCACAGCAGCGCGAGGGTGGCTCGCACCAGCGAGCGCTGCGCGCGTTCGATGCCGCGTGCATGGTCGGCAAGCGCCAGATTGCAACGCGCGTAGAAACGCCGGGAGTCGGGCTCACCCGCCGCGCGCCCGCTGACTCGCAATGCACGGGCGCAGGCCTTGGCAAGACGCCAGAAGTCGTAGGGATCGGGACCGGCGAGTTCGGTGAACACCGCGTCGAGTTCGTCGAGCGCGGCGTTAGTGGCAGCACGCGCCGCCACGCTGCCCGTATCCGGCTGCGAGCGCAGCACCGGGAGCAGCGCGCGTTCGTAGCGCGCACGCAGATGAGCCAGTTGCTCGGCCGACTGCGCATGAAACGAAACCGGCGGCACGGGCCGCGCGGTCAGTGCGAGGTCTTCGAAGGCCACCGGAGAAGCCGCGGTGTGTTCGCCGAGATCGGCACACAACTCGCGGTAATGACTGAAGAGCGTAGGCGAGCAAGCCAGTTCGCGCAGGTTGTGACGTTCGAGCGCTGCACGGAAGTCGCGCAGCGCGGCACCGAACGCCGGGCGCACGTGTTCGGCCTCAGACGGATCGCCCGCGGCCAGCGGCGAGAGGCGCACGAGCACGTCGGCGAAGCGCGTGGCACTCAGCCAGCCCGCGCTGCGCAGTGCGTGCGAGGCGCGCACCAGCGCGGTGGTGCAGCCGGTGTGTTGTTCGAACGCCAGCAGCGCTTCGGCTAGCGCAAGTTCCGCCGGGCGAACAGCGCCGCCGCGCGGATTGGGCAATGCGTCGAAGGGAACGGGTGCTGCGGATCGAAGAGTCATGAGTTGGCGACGGAAAGTCGGCGGGCCGCCGTTGGGCGCCGCGCGCAGACTGAGCGCCTAACGCGCGAACCGGCGACTGAACAATGACAAATGCGCAATGACAAATGCGCGATGACAGCTGCACAGGGACAAATGCAGAACGACCAATGCGCCATGACAGACTACGCAACGTCAACCTGCGGTGGAGACACGGCCAGCACGAGGACGTTCCGGCGCGTGCCACACCTCGGCCGGGCTACGCCGGCCGCCGTTTGCCTTCAGATCTGGACCATCTCGAAGTCTTCCTTGCGCGCGCCGCACTCGGGGCACGTCCAGTTGATGGGAACGTCTTCCCAGCGCGTGCCCGGCGCAATACCCTCCTCCGGCAAACCGGCTTCTTCGTCGTAAATCCAGCCGCAAATCAGGCACATCCAGCTTTGATATTCCATTCTTGTATCGCGTCGTGAAGTCCGTGGAAACGGGAGCCATGATGGTACCGTGTTGCCGCCCCAATGCCTAGCAATCGCAAACGCGCAGTCCCTGTGCCCGCCGACCTTCGGCAATGCCAGATGGGAAAAAGCGCCGCTGCGTGCGGCGTCGCGCCACAAGCCAGCCAAGAAGAACGGGGCGAAGCCTGCGGGGATGCGAAAAAACGCCCCCGGGCCGTTTTAGGACGCATAATTGAGCCGCTTGCGCACTCACCGCGCCAAAAATACTGCTCCTTTGTAAATCTTCATGCCCAGCGACACGCCTCCGATCGTCCTCACCTTCGGCCTCTCCGATCCCACCGGCGGCTCTGGCCTGCAAGCCGACCTGCTGACCCTTGCCAGCATGGGCTGTCATGGCGTCTCCGTGCTCACCGGCTATACCGTGCGCGACTCGGCGAGTTGCGACGAAGTCAACGGGCTCGACCCGGAGGTTGTCGCGACCCAGGCGCGCATGCTGCTCGAGGACATGCCGATTGCAGCGTTCAAGGTCGGCGCCTGCACGCGCGCCGAGGTAGTGAGCGCGATCGCCGAAGTAGTGGCCGATTACGACGACATTCCGCTAATTCTTGCCCCCGACTTCACTCTCGACGACGAGCACGTCCTCGCCGCCGATGAACTGCGTGAAGCCATTGCCGACCTGCTCGCGCCGCAAACCACCTTGCTGGTTGCCGACTCGGCCACCCTGCTCGCGCTCGCCCAGCCAGACGGCGACGCCGAAGCACCGAGCCTCGACGCCGCGATCTCGCATCTGCTGTCGCAGGGCTGCGAATACATTCTGTCGACGGAAACCGGCACGCACCGGCTGGTCAATACGCTTTTCAGCGAAGACGGCCAGTTGCGTCAGGACATGTGGGATCGCGGCAGTCACCGCATCATGGGCCTGACGGATACGCTCGGCTCGGCCATCGCGGCACTTCTTGCCAATGGCCAGGAGCCGGCAGAGGCGGTCCGCGAGGCTCAGGAATACCTGTACCAGGCGGTGCGCAGCGCGTTCCGGCCGGGTATGGGCGCGTATATGCCGGACCGGTTCTTCTGGGCTCGCAGCAGCGACGACGAAACGCCGCCGGCAAGCGGCAAGGACGCGGCGCCCGGCGAAGCGCGGCACTGACGCGCTCCCCTCTTTTCGCCTTACCGCGCATTGCCTGTTTCGACGTTTCGCGCGATGCCCCTTGCACGGCGTGCGCGGCGGCCTTGCTGCGGTGTTGTCGCGGTTCCTGTTTCCCGGCGGTTCGCGCATTTGACGCCGCCTTTTGTTGCTGCGGCAGCAGCCCGTAAGTGACGTCCTGCCCCCGCATCCGAGATCCGTCGCGTAATTCGACGCTACAACGAGAGACGAACGTGCGCGATACACTCGCGAATCGGAAATCGTCTTGTTTCATATGTCATCGCCCACATTTTTCACTCGTCCGCCCAAAAGCGGGGAATCCACGGTGATTTCATTTTTTAGCAACAGCACCGCGAGCTACGCGACCTCATCCAGCAGATCTTCAATGCGCCCTCGCACCCAGCCGTCGTCCTGCTCGCCGTCATCGATCGATCGGGGCACAACGCTCAGGACTGGCATGTGCCGGTAATGCAGGAATTCCACCTGCCTTACATAAGCGACAAGAATGCACTGCTGCAAGAAGAGCAGTCAGGACAAATGGCCGCAGTCGACATTACACAAGACCCAATCCACTCGAATGATCTCGGGCATGAGGTGTTGGCCGAGTTGATCGCATACCGGCTGCAATCGGCGATGCACTGATACTGCATCGGTCCCATTTCGCTGTGGAAATCGCGGATTGCTGTAACATTGGCCGCCCGCCCATGCCGGCGCAAGCCATCATGCATAACTATGCAGCTTAAATCATGAAAAACAGGAACTTCGGCCTTGATGTCGTCCGGATGTGCGCAATTTTGCCGGTTTTGGTGGTGCACTTCTCAATATTTGCTGTGCAGCATGTGCCTGCCATTATTTACGTGATGGGCGATCTCGGCGTTGAACTATTCTTTGCGCTGAGTGGTTTCCTCATTGGAGGCATTATCCTCCGCGACTTCGAGCACGGGTTCTCGTGGCGCGTCGCCAGGAACTTCTATGTTCGCCGATGGATGCGCACTCTGCCCATATACTACGTCATCTTCATTGCGACCTGCTTCGTAACGGTGGATGGAATAACGCTGCGTAATGCATGGTCAAACAGTTATCTTACGTACCTCGTTTTCCTGCAGAATCTTGCCTGGCCTATGATAGATTGGTATCAGGAGAGCTGGTCACTCGCTGTGGAAGAATGGTTCTATCTGATCTTCCCAGTGTTCTTTGCATGCCTCGTTGGAATGCGGGCTCGCACACGCATCCTAGTGATAGCGCTGACACTCATTGTCGTGCCGCTTGCGCTCCGCATCTTGGCCTACGATCCGGCGCTTGAGTTCGATAGAAACATACGCCAGGTTGTTGTGATGAGGCTTGATGCTATCGCCTTCGGCATAGTCGCGATTTGGCTCGTGCGTGCATTTGAAACCACCCTGCGTCGGTGGGCCCATCTAATCGGTTTGGTTGGCGTAATGGGTGCCACGTTGACTATCACATTCATGATGGGCCATCTTTACCCGGGCGATTTCTTCTCGCGCACCTTTACATATAGCCTAGCGCCAGCTTCGTTCGCCGCCCTCGTCATATGGGCGCATTTCCAGCAGTGGAGAGAAGTAAAGGTTGTCCGATGGGTCAGCGTGCGCAGCTATGCACTTTATTTATGCAATTTCAGCGTGCTCAGGACAATGAAACACCAGGGGTGGATTTCAACGACGCCGATAATCTCACTCCTTATCTTTTCGATTGGCGTGATTTTTATCGCTGAGATTGTCCACAGATTGATAGAACGGCCAATCATGATCCGGCGTCCAAAAGAGTTGCGTTCGACCGAAGCGAAAGTTCCTGATAATAATCAGGTCGCTGCTTAAGCGTATTACTGGCTGATACAGCAGGAAGTCCGGGACTACCACGCGATGGACCAAGCAGACACGGGCTGGTAGTCGGTGGTAGCGAACGGCCGTAGTATTTCCGTTGCAGGCCATGGTACTCGTCTCGCAAGGCCGGGCCTGCTATGTACTCGACGGTGACAATGTTCGCCACGGCCTCGGCAGCGTTCTTGGCTTCGACCAGCGGGACTGCCATGAAAACATCCGCCGTGTCGCGCATGTCGCCCAGTTGATGAACGACGCAGGACTTATCGTTATTACCGCACTCATCTCGCCGACGCAGGCCGACCGGACGATGGCGCGCGATATCGTGGGCGCTGACAAATTTGTGGAGATATATCTGTCCGCGCCGTTCGCGGTATGTGCGCGCCGCGACCCGAAAGGTCTGTATGCAAAGGCGCTGGCCGGCGAGATTGCATCGTTCACAGGCGTATCAGCGCCCTACGAAGCACCGGTCGATCCGGATATCACAATCGACACCGCGACGTTGACGCCGGCCGAAAGCGTAGCGGGCATCTTCCGGTACTTGCACGAAAAGTGTCATGCGCCTTGACCAATAAGTTTTAGTGATCGAACGGCGACAATATCGCAAAACCGCGCTGCGACACGGTAAGAGGGGCGACAAACGATATAGGTTCGACGTTCCAATAATCGGTCAGCCGTCCCAGAATAATGGACGATTGTCCGGCTCATCTTGCGGCCGCCGCTTCTGGATCGAGGAATCGGTGAGACAAAGTCAAGCAATCAACCATCCTTCAGAATTGATGCGACAAAGCCCGCGAGCGTTTAAATACTTTTGCTTCAACCCGGCGGGAACTTCGGCCATCTTAGGCTTGCCGTCCGTTTCGCCTGTTAATAGCAGCGACGAAGCGAATGTCGCCGCCAGTCGGAACCTGTATTCGCCTAAAGGGAGTTTCGCGCAGCAAACGTTTCACTTAAGCTTTCCGACCGGCAGTGTTCCATTCGAAGAAGCTAATAAATTTGCCTGTCCATCAACAGTACTAACTAGCTGGCGCCCCGATGGCGCGCATTATTCACTCGCAGCGCAATGAGCGTTTTTGCGTTTCTTATCGAGAATTTTTCTCGGCAACGGAATTATTTACCATGCTAGAACGACGTCAACTTATTAGCGTCCTGCAGCTATCGGTGGAAGCCACCTCTTAAGCGCGTGTGGCGGAGGTGGTAAAAACGGCGGCGACAATGTACTGGATCGGCCAATATTGACGCGAAAGCGCACGCCGCCGCTTCTTTGAATGGCACCGCAATCCCTCCGGCAGTCCCGGCGCGTCAGTTCGTTGCCGCATTCGTACATTGTCACGCCGTAAGGCGCGAGTGCCGCGGCGACCGTTTTCGCACCTGCCATGTTGCCTTGGTAGGCCTTCGTTCGCCTGGAGCCCGTCGTTGGCATCCGTGACGCCTGGTTGATCAGAACGAACAACTTGAGGCCGGCACTTTGGAAAGCGTGCGCAATCTTGGTCACAGCATTGATCTGGATCGGTTCGGCCGTGCAACGCATCGGCGCGGCGGACACGCTGTGGGAAGAGATGCAACCCGCTTGCAGCAGCGGCCATCGGCCACTGCGCTAGGACATTACCAAGTGGCACAACTGCTCTGCGTACGGCGACATCTTCGTCAGTGGCAGTGACGGCAAGGGTCCGGCGTTCGACCTGCCAACGTATTGCAAGGCTTGGTTGGCGTGCCTTTGATTATCACCGAATGGAACACAGGTCCGGAAGAGACCGAAAGCACCCGTGCGAACCACGTCACGACGCAACTGACCGGATTCTAATCGGCGCAAGACGCACAACATCCAGTCGGTGATGTATTACGTGCTCGACAGTGGCAACACTACCTACGGCATCATGATCAACGGTACGCCGATCATTCAGCCCTACAGTGCTTTCGTTGCTTTCACGTCTGCCAAACCGGACAATTAACCGCAGAATACAGTGCCACGCCCTGGCTTCCAGCGGCCTCACTTCGATGCGGCCGTGCGCCCTTGCCTTTCGTCGATGTCAATGTCGGTCACATTGGCACATTGTCGATATCCGGCCGGCGCAACGCATCCCTGCTGAGCAGGCAGCGCGCATCCACCCAGAAGTGAGACACCCGCATCGGATGAAGCGACACAGGCCCAACACCGCTGTTCCTCAGCATTTTGCGACTGTATCGCCCGACTTTGCGCCGCACTGGCCTTTTTCGACGAAGCGACACATAACATTCCCCGAAATGGGCCATTAGCGAATGACGTGTGACCAGGCTTGTCCGAACACCGTCGACGCACCGGCGGCTCCTGGCGAAGACGTGTGTTACGTACAGTCTGCAGGGTAGCGCAGACGCCCTGGCATCTCTATTTGGAGTCACAGATGGATATCGATTCGCAGACCGTGCCTGCTTCGCAGCCGTTCCTCCCAAAGAGAATTTTGGCCAAGCGCGTTAGCGCCAGGAATTTTAGCTACGTAATCGACCGACTATCGTTTCATAGGCTTAACGGGCTTGCGGAGAAGCGTCTACGCGCAAGAGGCCACAAGATGGCCGTATTCGCGAATGAACATATCGGCGGATTTATCCATGTTTTCGGCGTCTACGAGCAAGAGGAGCTCGATGTGCTGTTCAGCTTCCTCGAGCCTTTGCATGATATTTTCCGTGCGGGCGTCGGGTTGGATATAGGTGCGAATATTGGCAACCACAGCCTTTATTTCTCGAACATATTTGACGAGGTGTATTGCTTCGAGCCAAATCCCTCGATTTTCTATTTGCTCGAATTTAATGTGAGCTTCCGGAAAAAGATCAAAGCATTCAATATTGGTCTTGGGGACAAGAAAGGAACATTCAGGTTGTCGGAGGTACCCGATAACATGGGCGAATCTGCCATCGTCTCGGACCAGCTGGGCGCCGATTCGGACGTAAACTGCGTCGACGTGCAAATCGAAAGGCTCGATAATCTCGACTATCGCGACAAAGGGGTTTGCTTTATAAAAATGGATGTCGAAGGTTTCGAACCCAAGGTACTGCAGGGCGGCTTACGCACTATCACGAAGCACTGGCCACTGATCGTATTGGAGCAGCATGAAAGTGACTTCAAAGAAGGAGATTCAGAGTCCATTTCAATACTGAGAGGCTTGGGATACAAATTTTGCTGGCATCAGAGCGGGACAGCGTCGCGGAATACATTTATCCGGCGCATTTTCAACTTCACGGAAATGTTTGCGGGACGTACGCATAAGGTAGTAACCGCCGAGGACGTTCCGCCGGGAAATTATTCGATGCTTATAGCGGTTCCCCCGCGCTTTCAGGCGGCCCTTCACATTTGACGAGGTGATTCATTGAAACCAGGAGCTTCGCCGCGGCGGACAACGACGTTGACGTTGACGCGATCGCCATAGGCGTTGCTCACCTTGCGAGCGTTAGCATGGTCGGGCGTGAATTGGTCCTTAGTGGAGACCACAAAAATAAGCCTTGAAGTGAGTGCCAACAGTCAAGAATTTCCAAGTTAGAGCCCAAACGCGCCGACCATGAAAAAACCCGCATTTGATTGCGGGTTTTTTCTTTGGCAAGCGCACCTTGCGGCGCGCTTTCCATGGGCTCCCGGTTGAACCTCTGTACGAGGCGTGACCGGGGAGCGGACATGAAATTACATGTCCATGCCCATGCCGCCCATGCCGCCGGGCATGCCGCCAGGCATCGGTGCGTCTTCCTTCGGCAGTTCGCAAACAGCTGCATCGGTCGTCAGCAGGAGACCTGCCACCGATGCTGCGTTTTGCAGCGCAGTGCGCGTGACCTTGGTCGGGTCCACGACACCAGCGTCAACCAGGTCGACGTACTCGCCGGTTGCTGCGTTGTAGCCGTAGTTGCCTTGACCAGCAGCAACTGCCGCCACCACGACGCTGGCTTCTTCGCCGCCGTTCGTGACGATCTGGCGCAGCGGCTCTTCCATTGCGCGCAGGACGATCTTGATACCTGCGTCCTGATCGGCGTTAGCGCCCTTCAGGCCGGCAATCGCCGTACGTGCGCGGATCAGCGCAACGCCGCCGCCAGCAACGATGCCTTCTTCCACAGCTGCGCGCGTTGCGTGCAGTGCGTCTTCGACACGTGCCTTCTTTTCCTTCATTTCGACTTCGGTCGCAGCGCCAACCTTGATCACTGCAACGCCGCCTGCCAGCTTGGCAACGCGCTCTTGCAGCTTTTCACGGTCGTAGTCCGACGTAGCTTCTTCGATTTGTGTGCGGACTTGCTTAACACGCGCTTCGATGTTTGCAGCTTCGCCAGCGCCGTCGATGATCGTCGTGTTTTCCTTGCCCACTTCGATGCGCTTCGCCTGGCCCAGTTCTGCCAGCGTTGCCTTTTCGAGCGTCAGGCCGGTTTCTTCAGCGATGACCTGGCCGCCGGTCAGGATCGCGATGTCTTCCAGCATGGCCTTACGGCGATCGCCGAAGCCCGGAGCCTTCACGGCAACCGTCTTCAGAATGCCGCGGATGTTGTTCACCACCAGCGTTGCCAGTGCTTCGCCTTCGACGTCTTCTGCGATGATCAGCAGCGGCCGGCCAGCCTTGGCGACTTGTTCCAGAACCGGCAGCAGATCGCGGATGTTCGAGACCTTCTTGTCGTGCAGCAGCACGAAAGGGTTCTCGAGCACGGCAACTTGCTTGTCCGGGTTGTTGATGAAGTACGGCGACAGGTAGCCGCGGTCGAATTGCATACCTTCGACGACGTCCAGCTCGTCTTGCAGCGACTTGCCGTCTTCGACGGTGATGACGCCTTCCTTGCCGACCTTGTCCATTGCTTCAGCAATACGATCGCCGATCGACGAGTCGCTGTTTGCCGAAATCGCGCCGACTTGTGCGATTTCCTTGTTCGTCGTGCACGGCTTGCTGATCTTGCGCAGTTCTTCGATCGCAGCGCCCACAGCCTTGTCGATACCGCGCTTCAGGTCCATCGGGTTCATGCCCGATGCAACGTACTTCATGCCTTCCCGGACGATCGACTGAGCCAGAACCGTTGCGGTCGTGGTGCCGTCACCTGCGTTGTCGCTGGTCTTGGAAGCCACTTCCTTGACCATTTGCGCGCCCATGTTCTGGAGCTTGTCTTTCAGTTCGATCTCTTTTGCGACCGACACACCGTCCTTGGTGACCGTCGGGCCGCCGAAGCTGCGTTCCAGGACAACGTTGCGGCCCTTCGGACCCAGCGTGACCTTCACAGCGTTCGCGAGGATGTTCACGCCTTCGACCATCTTGGCACGGGCGGAATCACCGAATACGACGTCTTTAGCTGCCATCTTCTAACTCCTTGAATTCTTGGGATATAACCGGGGAAGTAGCGGCTTGCGCTTACTTGTTCACCACGGCCATGATGTCTTCTTCGCGCATCACGAGCAGTTCGTTGCCGTCGACCTTGACGGTCTGGCCTGCGTACTTGCCGAACAGGACGCGGTCACCAACCTTCACGTCGAGGGCGATCTGTGCGCCCTTGTCGTCACGCTTGCCCGGGCCGACTGCCAGGATTTCGCCCTGATCCGGCTTTTCTGCTGCGGCTTCGGGGATCACGATGCCCGACGCGGTCTTGGTTTCTTGATCCAGACGCTTGACGATCACGCGATCATGCAAAGGACGAAGGTTCATACATACTCCTCTCTTGATTGAGACTGAAGAACGCTTGGAAAACCCGGCTGGCCGAGCCAACCGGCGAAGTTGTTAGCACTCTCGTGCAGCGAGTGCTAATTATATGGACGGGTGGTGACAAATTCAAGAAGGGATGTGGGGACAGTTGAGATTTACATGCTCTGCCCCGCCACGGGATAGATAGCCCGCCCACTCCACCAGATCCGAGGCGGCCAAGGCAGGGGTAAACCCGAACCTGCTCACTCACAAGAAATCTTCGCGCCCGCTCCTGCGACGCCAAGGGGCGCGCGTCATCGAATCCATAGAAACCCTAATACAGTATCGGCGCGCTGTGCCGTTGATGAGAAACCTGCGCGCTTTTTATACTGGTTCGGCGCCGGGACCACTGAACAATTGAGGTTTCCAATGAAGGTTTCCACGCGCCTGACGATGCTTGCGCTCGCGGCGCTCGTCGCGCTCTTGGTTGTCGGTTCCTACAGTCTTTACAGCGTCAGACAAGCGATGCTCGACGACAAGCGCGCGCAGATCACCAATCTGCTGCGAATGGCAGAGCACCTCGCGACGTACTACCACGACCAGGAAGTGGCCGGGAAGTTGACGACCGAGCAGGCGCAGTCTGCGACGAAAGAGGCGTTGAGCCAACTGAATTATTCGGACGAGAGCTACTTCTGGGCTCGCCTTCCCGACGGCCTCACGCTGGTACACCGCAAGGCTTCGACCGTCGGCAAAATCAACGTCGGAAAGGCACCCGACGGACGTCCCGACGGCGACCTCTACCGTGAAATGCTCGCCCGCGAACATATTCCGATCATGACCGTGCTCGCCAAGCATCCCACCAGCGGCGAGATGGTAGAAAAGATCAACGGACTGGTCGAGTTCAAGCCGTGGGGATGGTGGATTGGAACCGGCATCTTCACCACCGATATCAGCGCGACGTTCTGGCGAACGGGCGCATTCCTCATCACCCTGATCTCGGTTGCGATTCTCGGTATTGCGGCACTTGCCTGGCAAATCATTCGCCGCGTGACCGGCGCACTTGGTGGCGAACCCGCCGACGTGTCGCAGGCCATGCACCGCATGTCGGTCGGCGACCTGAGTCTTCCGATCGTCGTTACGGGCGCTAGTGAAACGAGCTTGCTCGCATCGGTGGCACGCATGCGGCAGTCATTGCTCGACATGGTGGTCCGCATCGGCATGAGCTCCGAGGCGGTGATGAGCGGGACGAGTCAGATCGCAGCGGGCAACACCGACCTTTCCGCACGGACCGAGCAGCAAGCCGCATCGCTGCAGGAAACGGCGGCGAGCATTGAAGAACTGACCGCGACCGTCAAGCAGAACTCGGAAAACGCGAGGCAAGCGAACGGCCTCGCCGACAATGCAAATCAGGTCGCGCTCGAAGGACGCAGGATCGTGGGCCAAGTCGTGGACACGATGAGCGGGATTCAGGAGAGCTCGGGCAAAATCGCCGAGATCATAGGCATTATTGAAGGCATTGCGTTTCAGACGAACATTCTTGCGCTCAACGCGGCGGTCGAAGCCGCGCGAGCGGGCGAGGAAGGCAGGGGTTTTGCCGTCGTCGCAAGCGAAGTCCGCAGTCTCGCGCAAAGATCGTCGAGTGCCGCCAAAGATATCAAGGTGCTCATCGAGGCATCGGGCTCGCGGGTCGAGGCAGGAGCCGAACTTGTCGCGAGCGCAGGGGAAACCATGGAAAAGGTCGGCATCGCGATTCAGCGAGTGACGGACATCATGGGCGAGATCGCGTCGGCGTCGCACGAACAGAGCCGCGGCATTGAGCAGATCAATCAGGCGATCACACAGATGGACGAAGTGACGCAGCAGAACGCCGCGTTAGTCGAAGAGGCGGCTGCGGCCGCCGGCTCTCTCGAACATCAAGCGCAGCAATTGCGCACCGCCGTATCGGTTTTCCGCACCGCCTGACACATGGGCCGGAGGGTTCGCGGCGCGACGCTAGATCAACCGTTATCTAAAGTTGCGCCGCTCGTGTAGCGGCCACGTGGCCTGTTGCGTCATCGACGCGACATTGCACTCGCTGTTGGTTGGTGATTGTTGGTGAAGACAGGCCAATGTCGCTCCCGTCGAGGCTTCGGCATGTCATGACAAAGTCCCTCCTGGTGGATAACTCGCTCGCGAGAGAGTATTGCTATCTCTACCTGTCCAGCCTGTCACGAAAGCTGAATGTTGTGTGGCTCTCGGCAAATGGACAGGACGGCACGATGGTCAGCAGTTCGAATGATTTAAGCATTCTCAAGAAATACGCCGAGACCGGACGTTGGGCGCCTGAGCTTTCGGAGAAATTGAAATTGTTCTTCGCGACTCGGGAGGGACGTATCTCGACATCGGCGCGAACATCGAGATGACAACCATACCGATTGCGCAGCACAACGAGCGCGTGAAGTGTTATTCGTTCGAACCCGAACCAGTCAACTACCGCAATCTTCTACGCAACATTGCGGCAATTGCCCGACATCCAACATCGAGACTTTCCAACTCGCGTTGCACGAACGGGAGGAAGTACTGCCCTTCGAAATTGCCGACGGCAATCTGGGCGACCGCCGCCTTCGCATCGAACTCAACCTTCCGGCAAAACAGAACGACGTGAGGCGCAAGATCACCGAAGTGCGTTGCGCAAGACTGGATGGTCTTCCTATTCAGTTGGCCGGCCCTGTCTTTGCGAAAGTCGACACCCAGGACGCGGAGCCTTATGTCTTTACTGGCGGAAGTAAGCCCCTCGCTAAAGTCGATGCCATCCTCGTGGAATTATCACCACGCCATATGGCCCGGTTAAGGTGCGGTCCCGACGTCGTGCTCCAGCTTCTTGAAGAGCACTTCACTTACGGCAAGATTGAAGAAACCGACGCAAACCAATGCGAACAATCGCAGCCCTGCTGCCGGTACTACGCGGAGTTCCTCGAGTCGGTCGTACAGCATACGAACGCTGTCGAAAAGCTAGTAACTGAGTAGCAGGCATCCGGTCAGGCTAACTTGCGCCGTGCCTTTCTGCCGCCTGAAAGCCCTGTATTCAAGCCAATGAATACCAGCATGTTCTGCGGCTTGAACAGATCGGCGAACCCCCCGATCAGAAGCCCCCTGATTGACAGTGGGAACACGTCATAGCCGGCGGACCTATATAAATCCTTCTGAATGTCGATGCAACGGTTTATCGGGTTTATGAAAGGACACGTTAACACTCGCGGCCAGCTTTGCATATTGTCTTTTCCAGTCGCGTAACTAGTTTAGTCAATGACCTGACGCTTAATATGCGCCAAACCGTTTGGCGAAGTTGCATCACCTTACAACGCGCCAATCTCAGCAGGCCCCTCGCCCAAGCGTTCGAAATGGTGAACGGAGGCATTCGTTCGATATGCGCGAAGTGGCGGCGGGAAGCTAACCTGTTGCGCATGGAAGCGGAAAATATGACCTCCACCTCTTAGGGTCAAAGCGAAAAAAATGCAGGGCGACCAGTCCCCATACGATAAGGAGAAAGTAAAACTTATTTGGGGCAACCCGCGAAATCGGAAACGATCTTGCTTTCTGGCGGGAATTTGCTATTTCCCGTTTTGTCCGACCACTGTTGCGGGTAAGATCTACTCCGTTCGCAGTAGCAACCCCGCAAATTTTACGGATTGCGGGTTCGCTTCCCGGCAAACGTTTGCACGGACACCGTTCTGATCCGCGGTTCCGGCAAACAGTTCGGTTGACCCCACTGTTGATGATTCCCCGACGCGCGAATCGGCCCGGCCGTTTCGACTGGCTCGTGCGCGTTTGTTTGAACCGCCTCGTTCATTAAAGCGGCGCAAACCGGTTCGGCAGACGCACGGCATGACGCACCAAATAGCACTGAGATTTTATAGACGATCAGTAGTGCGAATAAAAATAAAGATTTTCTGGTTTCAAGATCATTAATTAACAAAAATACAAGATCAAATTTATAAATTTTTTCGGGGTTTTTTCGATAGCGGATAATTCAAAATGTTGAAAAGACGACAGTTTATTGGCGCACTAACGGCACTGAGCGGAAGTGTTATTTTGAGCGCATGCGGCGGCGGTGGCGCAGAAGAAGGCGGCACAATTACCGCTAATTCTGCGGCGCAAAAGACAAACGCAACGGCCAAAGGCACGTCGCCGAACGGCGCCGCGATGCCGCCGGCGACATCCCTCATCGACGGCTCGGGCGCCACCTGGACTCTTTCGGGCGGTGTCGCTTATCGCAATGGCGCGAAGGCCGGGAACAACTACAACGTGATTCTCGCGCTGTGCTTCAACGGCAACATTTACGTCGAGAACACCAGCTCACAGTTTTACCAGTGGACTGGATCGACGTGGCAGTCTTCGAATGACCCGCGCCTCGGCACGACGTCGCCGGACGGTACGACGATGCCGTCGGCTCCCAACATTATCGACAAGACCGGCGGCGTATGGACGCTAACCAACGGTGTGCTCTCCCGGAACGGCGCAGTTGTGGGTAACAACTACAACGTGTCGCTGGTACTGTGGTACGGCGGCAAGATCTATTGCCGCAACACCAGCGGACAGTTCTACGCGAATGCAGAGGTGGCCTCGCAATGGTTGCCATGTAGCGACCCGCGCATTGCCGTCGCTGCGACCGCCGGAAGCTTCTTTGGCATCAACGGTCACTTCGATTACACGTACACGCCGACGCAACTCATATCGATCCTGAAGGGCCTGGGCTGCACGAGCTACCGCGTCGGCTGCACGGCAGATCCGAATCAGTTGAATGCTGTGGTCAAACTGGCACAGGCGTTCCAGTCGGCGGGTATGACGCTGCTCGTACTGGTCAACCTGGGTCTTTACGACAGCAGCGGCAAACTGCTCGCAGGCGAATCCGCTGCATACAACGCCACGTACGGACCGGCATTCACGATCGCCAACGCGCTGAAGCCGTACGGCGTGACGTTTTATGAATGCGGAAACGAGTTGACGCGCGACAGGGCGATCATTATCGATTCGACGAACGCAGGAACGAAGGCCGTCGACTTCAACAACGCGAACTGGCCCACCATGCGCGGCGCAATGCGCGGCATGATCGACGGAGTGAAAGCCGCGCAGCCCGGCGCGAAATGCGGTATCAACTTCTGCGTCGCCGACGTCGGCGCCTCGGACGCGCTGTGGGACGGCATGCAACCGGACGGCAGCGGCGGATATCCGAAGGTGCGCTGGGACATCACGACGTGGCACAACTATGAAGTGTATGGCGACATCTTCAACATCGGTATCGATGGCGCGGGTCCGGGCTTCAACCTGCCTGCGTACTGCAAGGCCCGATACGGTGTGCCGTTCTTCATCACCGAGTGGAACACCGGCCCGGAGCAGTCGCAAACATATCGAGCGAGTTACATTACGTCGCAATTGGGTTCGTTCTATGCGGCTCGCAAGACGCACAACATCCAGTCCGTCATGTACTACGTGCTCGACAGCGGGAACAACACGTTCGGCATTATGACCAACGGGACCGCGCTGAATCCGCCGTACGGCGCATTCACGAACTTTACGTCGGGCCACGCCGATAGCTGATCCGCCCGTCCGGGTTCGATGTACGAAATGGCCTCCCGCTGTTTTCTGGCGGGAGGCCATTTCTTTTTCACGGAGATACCGACACGCGGCGCCGCGACTCTGGCCTGAAGAAATCGCCCGAAGCTGGCTCTACAGGCGACACGAGTTTTGGCGCACACTGCGTACAGAACTCAACGGAGCAGCCATGTACGTACCCGACCATTTCAACGAAGCGCGCAAAGACGTGCTGCATGCGTTCATCGCGCACAATCCCTTTGGCACGCTGATCACTCACGGCACGAGCGGTCTGGACGCCAATCACATTCCGTTCGAACTAGCGCCAGAAGAAGGCGAATTCGGTGTGCTGCACGCGCACGTCGCGCGAAACAATCGGCTGTGGCAGGACGTGGCCAACGGCGACGAAGTACTCGTCGTCTTCCATGCGGGCGATGCCTATATTTCGCCGACGTGGTACCCGAGCAAGCAGGAAACGCACAGACAGGTGCCCACCTGGAACTACATGGTGGTGCACGCGCACGGCCGCATCACGATTCACGACGATGAAAAATATGTGCGAGGCGTCGTGGCGCGCCTGACTCGCACACACGAGGCGAGCCAGCCTCGTCCGTGGAAAATGGGAGATGCGCCGAGCGAATATATCGACACCATGCTCAAAGCGATTGTCGGCCTGGAGATCGAGATCACGCGGCTCGTGGGCAAAAGCAAGCTAAGCCAGAATAAGGACGCACGCGACATCGAGGGCGCGGCCGAAGCGCTGAAGGAAAACGGCAATCATCGGATCGCCGATGCGATGCTCGAGCACGCGCCGCATAAGCAGTAAGCCAAGTTGGCCCCGACGCCCTCCTGATGTCGGCCAGTGGGCGACATGTGCACTATGCGTTCAGCGCACTACGGGTTAGTGACAAAGCGCCAAAGCGCTGCACACTCGGCACTCGATAGCTCGAAATGAGGCATGGACTTGCGCAACACCACGCTTGCCGGATCTATGCCGTCTTTGACTGCCCGACAGAAGGCAACGGGATCGTACCGACTGGGCGGCCCGCCCCGGCGGCTTCTTGCATCGAGCAAGTAGCCACGAGTAAGGGGCGGTGCAAAGCCGGGCGATGGATCCGTCCGTGTATGGCAATTCACGCATCGCGTGGTCCACTCCGGCAGCGATTGATTGTCGTCGCGCAGGTGCGCCACTGCCGCACGTTGCCCGGTGAAAATCGCACAGCCCATATCGCCCGGCGAACAGCTCAGGTCGGCATGCGCGAAGTTCGCATTGCTCAATATCGCCAGGCAGATCGTCAGCCGAATCGCCTGGCGTAGGGTTGTCGACGTAATCATCAGTGCAGGCGCAGCGTGCGTGATACGCTCGGCGCACCGTTGGTGTTCAACGCAAAGAGCATGTAGTAGCCAGGCACGACAATACCAGGATCGGCCGGAATCTTCAGAATGAATTCACCAGCCGTACCTACCGTGAAACTCAACGGCACGCGTCGCTGCTCGTTGTTGACAGCATGCGTGTTGGACGACAGACGCATGAGCGCGAATGCCTTGACACCACTGCTCGCTTTTACGGCGATGGAAGTACCGAGTTGTGCATCGGCCGGTACGTTGCTGAGGGTCGGCCGTGTCGCAGCCGATCCATCCGCATTGAGTAGATACGGCGGCGTAAGTATTTCAATGTCTGTGTGATTAGTCGCGCAGCCGCCGCACAGTCCGCCGCCTCCGCTCAGCACGCGGCCATCCGCCAACAGCAGCGCAACGCTGTGATACGTCCGCGGCACGGCTTGCGGCGCGAGCTGAGAAAAGACTTTCGTCGTCGGGTCCCACAACTCCGGAGTCAGCACCGCAGTGTCGTCCGAGAAAGGCTGCGCAAAGGCTTGACCGCCCACCACGACGACCTGCCCGTTCGGCAACACAACGCTGCTGCTGAATGCCCGCGTATAGCTCATCGGAGGCAGCGCGGTGGCAACCGCTGTGCCGGTGCTGATATCGATGAGCGTCGCATTCGACGTCGCATTCGACTGCTCATAACTTGGCGCGCCACCAACTGCGAGAATCTTGCCGATGTCGTACATGACCGCGTTGCCATTCATCGCATCGGTATCGTTCGCGCGCTTGCCGGCATCGGTCACGTTGCCGTTACCCGCCGTGTCGAACCAGTGCATGGCCTGGCTCGGTCCGGCGTGGAAAACCCGTCCATTGGACACCGCGAACAACCACGCGTGATTATCGGCGCGGAATATGCCCGCCGCGTCCTGGGTCAATATGTAGTCGGCGAGTATCGCGCCGTTGATTTGCCAACCCGAACCGGACGTCCATGTTTCGCCGTTTTTGCCGCCCTCGCCGCCATTCCATGAGCCACCAAGCGTGAATACGCTCCCATTGCTCAACGTAACGGTCCCCTGATAGCCGCGTGGGATCTTCATCAGGTTGCTCGACGACCATTGACCTGTCGAAGGCGTGTAGATGCTCGTCTTCGAGCTGCTCGATCCCCCGTTCACCAGCAGGCGGCCGTCCGGCAGATTCGCAATGCCGGGGCAGAACATATCGTGCCCGGTGTTGCTGACCAGCACCTCCTTGTTGGTTCCCGTAGTTGGGTTAAAGACCGCGGTGTAGGTCTTTCCCGGCGTGATTTCCCCGGACGTAAAGTCGAGAAGCATATCCGACGACCACACCAGCACATTGCCGTCGGGAAGATTGGCGGCCGCCGCGGGAACCATCGGCACCCCGACAGGCGCCGACCACTTCGACGGCAATGTCTTCACGTTCAGGCCACTCAACTGCCACGTCTGTAGAGCACTCCCATTGCATACCTGCTGTCGCACTTGCTGACCCCATCCAGTCAGACTCTGCGCCGCCAGACACATGCCGCTGTGCGCAGCGACGATCGCGTAGCCGTTGCCTTGCGGCTTCGCAGTAAACGTCTGGTTCGTCTGACCGTTGCATGCCCACTGGATAATGGCGGCACCAGCATTCAAGCTCTCACCTGTCACGTCCATGCACAGGCCGCTGTTCTGATTTACGAAGTGAAACTGAGATCCGGTGGGTACGGGCCGCCATTGCTGATTTGCACCGCCCGAACAGCCCCAGGAAATGACCGAGGCGCCACCCGTTGTCGATGCAGAGTCAACGTCCGCGCACAGATTCATACCGCTGAGCGTGATCGGACCTACCGTTTGCGCCTCTACGCGGGTCGCAAACGTGGTAAGCGCGAACGCTATAGCGGCGACGCAAAGTGCATTCACGCATCTGCCTGCATAGAGCCAGATGAATCTGACAAACGGAATTGGCGCCATGATCGCTGCTCCAGTTAACGTTGAACTACGCGCGCCCCAATGCGCCCAGCGCATTGCAAATTTCGTCTACACGTGGAAGATCCGCGCTGCGCCAGCGCAACCGCGCGCTTGCATCGAAGCAGTAGATCTGGGTTGCATGATCCGCAATGTTGCCGAGCGGCAAGCGGCTACCTGCAAGTGCCATCCGCACTCCGTCGACGTCTCGCAGTGTCGGAGTCGCAGCAGTCCATGCTGGCCCGGCCTGAAAACGCTTGAGCCACTCATGCAGCGCGGACGGTGAGTCGGAAAGCGGATCGATTCCGATCGAGAGCAATCGAACCGGATAACGTCCACGAGTTTGTTGCAACCGTTGCTGCACCGCGCTGAACAGCGCTCCTTGCAGAGGACATACGGAGCTACATCCGGTATAGATGGTCTGAACTGCTGTCACGCCATCTAGCAGCATGCTGTTCAGCGATCGCTCTGTACCGGTCTGATCGACCAGCCGCGTGTCTTCCAGATGAACTGGCGGAGTGACGAGCCCCGACGTCCCATGCTGGGCGTACGACGACAAAGGCGCCGCCGCGAGTGCAAGCATTGCGGCATCACGCAGGAAGACGCGGCGCGACGATCTTTCAACCGGCGTGGACTCGCCAGGTTCAGCGCGCATGAGAGCTTTCGGATCAAACAAGGCGTCGTCCTTCGCAAAAGCTCACAGAACTGCACACTCGCCTTCGCAAACAGCGTTTGGCGCGGCAGCCGATGAACACGTCGGGTGAGTCGGCGATCGCTACGTTGCTTCGGTTCCGGAGGCGGCGAACCGGTTACGTGTTCGGAGGCAGCGATTAACGTCGACGGCATTCGATCGTATGCGAAGGCGGCGACGACGGTTTGTTTAGTACCCCACACTTCCTGGTGCTTCGTGACGTGAAACTTGTCCACACGCGGCGGCTCGGAACGTGGACCTAATGAAACAATCCGGCAATGCGATGCGTTGCCGTGATCTTTATTGATTCGCGCGCCGCGATGTTATTTTCTCAACCCGCACTGGCGTTGCTTGCGAGGAGCATGCCGGCACCGCGTGCCTGCGAATAACTCGTGCCACAGCTCATTGCACTGTTTCCCGTCACCGACATGGCAGTGCAGCCGTTCAGATTCATGCCCGTCTCGCAACGGCGAACGAGATTGGCCGACACAACACCGCCAACGCGATTTGCCGCCGCAATTCCACTTCCTCCAGGCCCGCTAAAACCCTCGACCACATTACCCACTACCACGGCCCCCGTCGCGCTCGACTCCAGATAGATGCCGTGTTTCGGGCTCTCTTGACCAAGCACGGTATTGCCGTTGATTACTGGGTCTGACACGTCCAGACAATGAATTCCGTGCGCGCCCATGTAGCGCAGGTTATTGCCTAGAATCGACGGCGAATCCTGGTAGAGCGCGAGAATGCCAATTGCACCATCCGCAGCATTACAAAGCACACTGTTATTGGTGACAGCTGTGCCTTGTCCGCGCTCGTGCCATATGAAAGTCAATAGCGGCGAGCCGGCGCGTATCGGGTTGCTCGCAACCAGCGCGGTTTCAGCAACACTCACGACAAAGGTTGCTGACGGCACGCCAGGCCCAGTAATAAGTTGGCCGAGTTGAACCGCAGCATTTGCGGATGTCAGCGTCACACGAGCCGTGCCGTTTGCCGTCGCCCGCTGCTCCACTGAGACCGCGTTATCGGTGTCCGAGCCTATCAAGCAAATTGCGGCTCTCGCGTGACCGCGCGTGAGGTCGACCGTGTTGCCCGATATGACGCACTGCACGGCTCCGCCATACACTGCAATGCCTGCGTGAATTGGGTCCCACGCAGAGCCGGTGCCGTCGGTTGCGGCGCGGTCGAATATCACCGTGTTACCCGTGACCGAGCACGCCAGCGATCGGACGATCGCTATGCCCCACCACTTCGCGCCCTCGCAGGTGTTGCCCGTAATGGTCGAGTTATTGACGTTCTCCGTCACGATGCTGCGTCGGAACGAACCTCGCACGACGTTGCCCACCACCGTGCACATGTTGTCCTGCAGCGGGAAAGAGTCGGCATGGTAGTTCGCCAGCCCTTCCATGTGTATTCCGATGCGGCAGTCCTGACCGGCTCTGGCTGTCACGAGATTGCCGGTGATCGTCGCTGCGCAACCCCAGACCGTGATACCGTCGCCGCGATCCTCGCCATAAGTGGACTTTTGCGTCGGGCCGCCGCCAGCGCCGATACAGTCAATAACCCTGTTATTGGCGATGATGAAGTCGTGGTACTCGCCCGTCGACTCGACCTGAACGCCGTTCTGAAAATAGCGAATGGTCGAGCGCGTCACGGAGCCGAGACTCGCGCGAAACATGATGCCGACGTTGCGTTCGCCGCTATTCGACTGAAGCATGTTCGGGTTCGTGAGATAGACTCCGTCGAATTCACAGCCTTGAGCAGTCACCGTGATCGCCGCTGCATTGGCGATGCCGGCTGTAAATCGCAACTCGCCGCCGCCGACTACACGAATTACCTTCTCAATCCTGAGGGGCTTGGTCACCTTGAACACGTGCCCACCAGGGACATTCACGACTGCGGCGCCGCTGCTAAAGGCCGCTTGTATCGCAGCGCTGTGATCGACGGACGGCGCGCCAGATCGTGCCTCGGCGCGTGCTTCGGGCGACATGAAGTCCAGCACGCTTGCTTCGCCACTGGGCCCGCGTGTATTTGTTGCATTCGACGCAGTTGCCGGTTTAGCCGAAAAGTATCCCGCCACTGCCGCGCCTGCGGTCGTGGTTAACTTCGTCAGGAAGTTGCGCCTCTGTTCGCTCAAAATTTTTCCCGCAGGTTCGAGTACAAATGGTTTGCCGTCGAAAAGACCTCAGCATCTGCCGCGATGCGATGGCGACATCACCCACTGCACCCTACCGATCAATTAACCGGCATTCGTCTGCGGCTTGCCGATACGAGCGAAGTGAAACGTCCTGACCAATATCGACTTCACCGCGCCCAAAGGGAGCCTTCGCCACGCGAGCGGCACTCCGGTCATTTGCGCGGCAAACCATGGCAATGACGAATCGTCTTCGATATCGAATGCGCTCAGACGAAACGGATCACTTTTTTCGTCGTTCCAGCCGACTGCTGTAGTGCGTCCACTCTTGTATCCGGTCGCCTTTAGCATCGCCACTTCGCGCGACCCATATCGGCCATAGGGATATGCGAAGTGTTCGCAGGGTGCCCCGGTAAGCTCTTCAACCTCACGCTTCGATTGCGCGAGTTCCTCGATGCACTCCTGATCGTCGAGGCGTGTGAGCGTCGGGTGAAAACGCGTGTGGGATTGAAAATCCACGTACGGCAGCATCGCTTCTATCTGGTCTTCGCTGAGTCCGCTGACCGGAGCTTCGTCGCTGCGTGCATTTTGCTGAAACCCGTACCGCGCCAACTCTTCGAGCCTTTGCGCGTTGGGAAGCTTGATCAGACGCTTGACGCCCGCATGCTGGGCGCCCGGCGTGAGCCACCAGTGAGTGCGCTCATGTGCCACGATGCTGCTGCAAATATAAATGGTAGGACGAACGCCATGCTTGATGAAAATCGGCAACAGCGCAGCGTTTCCAACATGGCCATCATCGAATGTGAGCGCCGCGCGCCGGCGACCTTTTCCAGGCCTGTTCACTTCGGACATCGGAACAAAGTCGCAATACTGCTTCAAATACGCAAGGTGTGAATCAAGCGTGGTTGGATCGGGATCGTGATAAAGAAGTACCGCAACCCGGTCTCGCCACAGTAGAAAGCGTGTGAGCGCTGGTAAGCCGCTGAGAAGAATGGCGTGCGTAAAAATCGTGCGCATTAGTCGCTTCGGTTTCATGTCGCCTCTTCAGGTCACGAAATACAGCACGGGTTGAGCGCTTCCTTATACCGTTCCCAATAAGGCCCGAACGTGCGGTTAACCACAAAGACGCTGCTTGCCTGCATTTGCCTCTAACGGTTTCACTTTTCGCGAATACCGTCACCGACAAAGTGCATATTCATATCTTATGCACAGTGGTGCTGCGCCTATGCAGCGCAAATGATCCCGCTCAGGTTGTGCGCTCGCGAACATACGCGTCGAAAATGGCACCTCAGACTTTGGCAGTGCTGACTGGTGCGCATCACGCGCTAGTCCACCTTCACACCGTTCTACACGCGACCCGGTTTCATTCAGGCACGATCCGCGTCTGACGAGTCGCAGCATTCCGACAATGTATGAGCCTTGTTTGCCGCCCTCTTCCATCGAAGCGATGGAAAGACTTTCGTCGGCATATTCAGGGGTTCGAACGACGCTCGCAACTCGGGCGGAAAGTAATGGGCCGCGACGCTTGACGCCGATACGCAGACGAATAGCGTGCGGCAACGTAACTTTGCTGGCATCAGCACTCGCACATCCATGTGTGCGGGTGGTCGGTTAAACCTCTTCGATGATGGGCTCCTTATGAACGAGTTTTCTCCAAAGTCGCAGGCTGCCGGCTCCCGCCAGAATGACGTTGATCTGGTCCGTTACCTCGACGTAGTCCTGGCGAACCGGTGGCTCGTTCTGGCAATCGCGAGCATGGTGCTTGCAATGGGCGTGGCCTACAGTCTTCTCGCACCGCCCGTTTACCAGTCCGATATCCTCCTGCAGGTAGAACAGGAGAGCCCCACCAATACCAAGAGTCTGCTTGGCGACGTATCAAGCCTTTTCGACGTCAAAACAGAAACTACCGCTCAGATCGAGGTACTGCGCTCGCGCATGGTGGTAGGAAATGCGGTCGACAATCTCAAACTCTACATAAGCGCGGAGCCGAAGCGCTTTCCACTGATCGGCAATTGGATTGCGCGTTGGAACAAAGGCCTGTCGCAGCCCGGCTTGCTCGGAGCTGGCGGCTATGCGTGGGGCAGCGAATCGATCAACGTAGGGACGTTCGATGTTCCAGAAGATCTCGAAGGCAACGACTTCAAGCTGACCTCGCTCGGCGGAGGCCGCTATGTTGTCGAACAGAAGCAGCTTGACGCGCCGATCTACGGACGTGTCGGCGAGACGATCGTTTCCAACGAGAGCACGGGAAAGATAACGCTGCGCGTGCAGGCACTCAATGCGAATCCCGGCACGGAATTCCTGCTGGTGAGGAACTCGCGACTGAAGACGCTGGAGAACCTGCAAGACAAGCTGTTCATCGTTGAAAAAGGCAAGCAGAGCGGCATTATTGGCGCGTCGCTGACAGGCACCGATCGGCAACTGACCGCGAAGATCCTGAACAACATTGGCGACGAGTACGTTGCGGCAAACATCGCGCGTAAGGCAGCCGAGGCCGAAAAGTCGCTGGCGTTTCTCAGCGATTTACTCCCCCAACTGAAAAGCGAACTTGAAGATTCCGAGCGCAGCTACAACGCGTTGCGGATGAAGCGCGGCACATTCGACATCAGCGAGGAAGGCAAGACCTATCTACGCGAAAGCGTCGAGTTACAGGCTAGTGCACTGGCACTGAAGCAGAAACGCTCCGAACTTACCGCACTTTTCACGAGTGAGCACCCGTCGGTTCGTGCCGTCGATCAGCAGCTTGCCGCCTTGAGCGCTAAAGAGGCCGCTGTTTCGCAGCGAATGACGTCGCTGCCTGAACTGGAACAGGAGTCGTTGCGCCTGATGCGTGACGTGCGCGTTAATAACGATCTCTACGTCGGCATGCTCAACAACATGCAGCAGTTGAAACTCGTGCGGGCAGGCAAAGTCGGCACCGTGCGACTGCTCGACCGATCCGTCGTACCGAAGGAGCCGATCAAGCCTAATAAGCCACTGCTGATCGCGGGTTCCGCAGCACTCGGCCTCGTCCTGGGAATAGTGGTGACCTTCATGCGCCACATACTGCGCGGCGGTGTGACAAATCCTCAGGACATCGAGCAGGAAACTGGTTTGACTGTCTATGCGACCGTGCCGGTTTCGCGCACGCAAGCAGCGCTCGAGCATGAATCGCCAAAACGGAACGAGGGCTTGCTGTTGCTCGCCACGCATTCTCCGGGAGATCCGTCTGTCGAGAGTCTACGCAGTCTGCGCATCGTGCTGCAGCTTTCAATGCTGGAAGCGGGAAACAATCGCGTGCTGCTCACCGGTCCGAGCGAACAGATCGGCAAATCATTTCTGTCCGCCAACCTGGCAGCCGTGATGACCGGATCGGGCAAGCGTGTGCTGCTGATCGACGCTGACTTGCGCAGGGGCCATCTGAACGAGTATTTCAGCAAGGAATCGCAACCAGGGCTCGCGGACGTTCTGACGCAGAGTGCCACGTTAGACGACGCCCTGCAGCGTAACGTAGCGCCCGGACTCGACTTCCTCCCCAACGGTACTACACCGTCCGACCCCGCGGAGCTTCTGATGGGCGATGCAATGTCCTGCCTCCTGGAGTCGGTAGGCGACAGATACGACATGGTGTTGATCGATACTCCGCCCGTCCTCGCGGTATCCGATGCCGCCGTATTGGCGCACCGCTGCGGCACTGTGTTCCTTGCAACACGCTTTGGCACGACGTCGGTCGAAGAAGTACGCGAGTCCGTCAAGCAACTCAGGCATGCGAACGTGGAAGTCAAAGGCGTGATCTTCAACGCCTTCCATCCCGCCGCCTATCGCTACAGCTTGGGTTCGCATGCAGGCCGCAACCGATATCTGTCGTATCAGTACGCGACCGCCTCGGGCGACTCCAAATCCGGCAGTTGACCCGTGCGTGAGCGCATGCCGCGGAAAGCCTATGTGGCCGATGCGGCATAACCGGTACGGCTTTGTCAAACCGAACTCCGAATAGAAGATGATCGTTAATGTAAAGCATTCGGTCGTTAGCATCGCGGGCGTTGTGCTCAGTCAGGCCGCGAACTTCATTGCGGTCATACTGATTGGCAAGTTCTGCGGGCCGAGCGAGCTCGGTTACTTCAGCCAGTTGAATGCGATTGGCCTTTTCGCCGGTTCGGTTCTGGGCTTGCGGCTCGAAGTGGCCTGTATGGCCGCGGATAAAACGCTTGCCGTTCGCGCGCTGGTGAGTTCGAGTTGCGTCGCCATGGCGATCGCACTGCTGCTCGCCGCCGTCGCGGTGGTCAGTGGCGAGCAGAAGTATTTGACCGTAGTGGTGCTGGCGAGCGGTGTATTCCTCCAGCAGGCACTGTCATCTGCACTGGCAAGCGAGCGCAAGTACGTGAGCATCGCCGTGCAACGCGCATTTCCGAATGTCGCTTTTGCAGTGGCATTCGTTGCGCTGATGATGTTGGCCAGACACCCGTGGAGCGGGCCGGATATTTTCGCGGTGTACAGCTTCGTGTTTTTTGCTTCAGCCGCCGTCCCGCTGGCTGGCTATCTTTTCACCTCCCGATCGATGCTTTCGCCGGAGTGCCTGAAGTTCTCCCGGCTGCAACTCGATTACGCCAAATTCTCGCTGCCGACAACGTCGCTCAATTCGGTCGTAATCTATTCAATCGCGATCCTCATGCCACTTGCTTTCGCACCCCACGACGCGGGCGTGTTTGCTCTTGCCTACCGCGTCGGCTATTTCCCTGCGTCTCTCCTGTCGCAGAGCCTCGGCGCGGTGTTCCGACGGGATCTCATCGATTTGGTGGAAAGAGGAACGGATGTGCGCGTCGCAAGGAATCCGGCAACATCGTTCTCACTGGTTCTAATGCCACTGAGCGTGGTGCTTATTGCAGCTGGCTACCTCGGTCTTGCGCTCATCATCAACTTCAAGATGGGAGACCTCTGGCAGCAGTCGATGCACGTTTACATGCTGTTTTCGCCGTACTTCCTGACGATGGCCGTGTTCGGTTCGCTTGCGCAGGTATTTATCGTCTTCAAGCAGCAGAAGTTCGATCTGGTGATTCAACTGATGAGCGCTGTCAGCATATTTATCATTTTCGCCTTCACGAGCGTCTTCAAGCTGGACTTCATGTCGGTTGTTCTGCTTCTCAGCCTATCGGGAACGCTTGTGGCATGCGTCGGCATCTATTATTCGGTGAACGTGGCGAGAGGCGGCATGAGCATCAAGCCGCGGGATTCGGTTGCAATCTAAGGGGGTGAACGTGCGTATTGTCAAAGTACCCGGGCTGATCGGGCGAAGCGCGAGTCCCGGTGTGTCGGCGACAATCTGGCTGCTTCTACTCGCCCTTCTTTGCTTCGTTTCCATCGCCCATGAAACGGTGCTGCCGGCCAAGTTCCTGCTCGACGAGCAAGTTATCCTCGAACGAATGCTGACGGTTAGCCGCTTCGAGGCCTTTGGCGACTCCTTCGACAACCTTGCGTGGACGTTCCGGTCCCTCGGCATTAGCACGCCGGGAATATCGTTGATCGGATTTTTCGCTTCAACAGTCGGACTCGTGCTTGCGATCTGGCGCTCAGGAGTGACGTCGCTAACGTACATGGAATTCCTGCTGGCCTGCTTCTGGCTCTTTGCGCAGACGGTCTACATTGGTATGCCTTCGAAGGAGATCGTTATATCGCTAGCGGTTCTCTTCATCCTGCAGTGCAAGGACTCGCGGTTCATCGTTGTCGTATTCACAGTCTGCGTCGCGCTCATTGCGATCTTCTTTCGCACCTACTGGGCCATCACGTTAGCGCCAGCGCTGTTTCTGTACTTCGGGCCCGCTGTTCTGCGCAGGCCGCCTTTTCTAGCATTGCTGGCTGTCATTCTGTTCGCGTGCGTAGCCGCGAACTTCCGTATGCAATATGGCGAAACGCTGGACTTCGCACGGCAGATGGTCAACGAGTCGAGAGATCCGAGCGAGGTCGGCTCGCTTATCGTGCAGATCATTCCCGGCGGCAATATGGTCTCGGACGTGACCAATGCCATGCTTATTCTGGGCACCTTTCTGCTGCCTTTGCCGCTGGTTCTCTCGGGGGTGGCGACACAGACCATCGGTGGAATATGCACGTTCTTTACTCTCGCCTCGATGTTCTCGCGGTATCAGAAAAGAGGTGCGGTCGCAGCGCCTGCTCGCTTTGAGAAGCTGTGCTTCTGCTTCATCGTCAGCTTTCTTGCAACTCAGGCGATCTTCGAACCCGACTATGGGTCGTTTCTCCGTCACCTGTCGCCGATTTCGCCGCTCTTAATGTATCTGCTGCTTTCATCGCGATTGGAGCGCGAGCCGGACGCGCCTCATGTCGCCACGATCCGGGGCGTCCGCTTCCATTTCGGCCAGCCAGAGCGCAGATGGCTCAGGTCCCACGATGGTCAATGAACGCGCAGCGCGGCGTTCAGGCATCGGTCGATTCCCGATGACGCAATGACGTTATTCCACCGAAGATGTTCGAGACTGGAAGGGTCGTTGGCCGGCACTGTCTCATCCGACAGCTGACCTATTCCTGCAAAGATGTCGGGCCCCGTTACCTTGCAGAGAATGCCGAATGCGGCCGCCGCAGTGAGGTTTGACGGTGAGTCGTTACAAATAATCCTTTTGCCCAACGCTGCATATTCGAGCAGCTTTGTCGGAGTCTGGACGTTATAGGGGCGTGAGTACGGAATCGTCGATATGGCGTACTCGCAGTTCTTTACTACATCGAGAGCATCCCGTTGCGGTAGTTTTCCAGTGAATATCAGGCCAGGCGCTCCTTGATAGGCGTCGGCAATCTCCTTTTCCACGGCACCGACAAGTACCAGGGTTTCGGAACCGCGCCGCGCGGACGCGAAACCTGCAAGAAAATCATCGACGCCCCTCTCACGGGTGATCTCGCCCATATAGCAAAACGTTCCCGTCGGCAGCGCCCCGTTACGCGAGCCCTTGCAGGAGAAGATCCAGTCGGGCACGCCCATGGGCAACAGAATGGTTTCGACGCTGTCGTCGAAATCCATTAGCTTCTGCATGGATTCGTTCTGGAAGATTCTTAGATTCGGACGAGGCTGAAGCAACTTTTTCGCCGCGTCTTTCAGTGTGATATAGCTGCCCACCGACAACGAGCGGTAGTCGTGAATCACGTAGCGCGAGGGCAGTCTCTTTGGGTAGAAGCCCATGATGCACCAAAGCACATAGTTGTGCGGGTCCGCAACTTTCCGGTAGTCAGCCATCGTGCCTGAGTTGACGAAATAGCCGTTCTTTTCGAAATACTCCGTGTACGCGGCCACCTCTGGATAGTTCGCCTTGCCCGTATGCAAAATAAACAGTTTCACTTTTTCCTACCTCCGTTGCTCACACTCGGCACCCACGTCGTCGACGAACTCTTTGCTTGCGAAGGCGTTGCGTCCTACTGGCTAAAGTTTATTTTTTGCGAGATATAGCTATTGATGTTCGATTTCTCGATAACGTTGTCCCACGCGAGCTGCGTGAAATTCGCCCTTTGATTTGGCTTCGCCGTCTCGATGGTGGCGGCGGTCATACCGGTGAAAATGGAGGAGCTGGTGATGATGCTGTTGATGTGCAAATCCTCGCAGCACGCGACGTTCGACGGAGAGTCATTGCACAGAATTTTCTTTCCAAGCGCAGCGTATTCGAGAAGTTTGGTCGGCGTCTGGTAGCAATGCGGACGGTGGTACGGGAAATACGACACCGCAATCGACGACCTTGCAACCAGGCCAAGTGCCTCGCGCTGTGGCAACGCGCCAGCGAACACCAATCCACGCTTACCGGCGTACCGCTCGTAAAGACGTGGCTCTGGCTTGCCGACGAGCAGCAGCGAAGCATCCACCTCGCGGAAGTTCTCAAGAAATGCCTCAATGACGAGATGAAAGCCCCGCTCGAAGCTCATGTCGCCGATATAGCAAAAGTCGGCGATATCCTCGGCATCAGGCGGTTGTTGCGGCACCTCGAAGATCCATTTCGGAACACCCATTGGGAGGATCACCGAGGGCACGTCGTCATTGAACTTCATGATGTTTTGCTGGCGCGTATTCTGGAAGATCCGCAAGTTGGGCCGCGCGTTCAGATATCGCTTTGCGATGTCTTTCAGGCCAGCAGAGCCGCCCACAGAGAGCGACCTGTAGTCGTGAATGACGAAATCCGACGCCAGCTGCTTCGGATAGAAGCCCATGATCGCCCACACGAGAAAATCTGCCTTATCCGCAAGCGCTTTGTAGTCACTCAATGTGCCGGCGACCACATCGACACCGCGTGCGGCGTAGTAGTCCTGATATGCCACGAGTTCGGGGTAATTAGCCCGGCCGGGATGTAGCAAGAAGATTTTGTACACGGTTGGTCCCCGTAAATCGTTGGTGCGTTCAACTAGTCGTTCAGATCGTGCGCCGGAACTACAGTGACTTGTCCGGGTTGGGCTGGATATCGCAAGGGACAATTGAATGGGTGTCCAGTACTTCCTTGACGTGTTTTTCTCCGCTGGACTCATAGGTGTTCAGCCATCTGTGAAAGATGGTGTCCATCGAGAACTTCGCCACCGCGAGTTCTCGTGCGGCCGCACCCATCTGTTCCCTCAGCTTCCGGTCGCCACGGAGCTGCTTCAGGTAACCCGGCATCTCCTCATCCGACCCAACGAACCCCGTGACGCCGTGAACCACCACGTCGCGGTTGCCGACCACGTCGGTCACGACCGCTGGAATGCCAGCTACCTGCGCTTCGATCAGCGCTACAGGCATGCCTTCCCAGCGTGAAGTCTGCACGTAGACGTCGAGCTCAGACATCAACGAAAGCGCGCGCGAACGCGTTAGCCAGCCGCTGCACGTGAGCGCCGACGCCTGACTCGCGTCGGGCAGTTCTTCGCTATTGCCGCCAATCCAGACAAACCTGGTGGTTGCGTCGTGCAACGTGTTCGCGAGAGAGATAAAGAGCTCGTGGTGTTTCTGAAACGACGCACGGCCATTCATTCCGACGACGACATTTTCGTCCTCGCGAGTCTTGCGCAGCGGAATACTGCTGATGTCTACACCGTTCTCTATCAGCGTTGCGTCCTTCACTCGAACCTTCTCTTCAATTTCGCGCAACTCTCCGGGTGAGCACGCAACGACAGTCCCTCCCATCATGTCGGCCATGCGCTCGAACATCAGATACGCCAGCTGCTTCGCGCGAGAGACATCGCGACGTAAAAAAGCAAGGCCGTGCGGCGAGTACAGAACCTTCGCGTTTTGCGTCGCAATTCTGGCGGCCGCTCGCCCCAATACACCGGCCTTCGACGAGTGCAGGTGGATCACGGTCGGATCGCAGCGCCGCATATGTCTGGCGAGTTCCCAAACGCTCGACCAGTCCTTGCGGACATGGACGTCCCTGCACATGGACACGTGCACCAGGTCGACCTTGGGGTGGAACAGTTCGATGAAGTTCTTCGGAGTTTCCGGCCGTGTCGAATAAAGGACCGTGACATGTGCGCCGATTGCCGCTGCGCGGTTGCAAAGCTCCGTGAGCATCGACAGAACGCCTCCTCCGAATGCCTCGGTAACGTGAACGATTCTCATGGGGCTCCCGCGCCAATTAACGATTTGCCAAGTTATCCACCGTGCTCGCCGCCCAGGTACGCGCCAAATTTATCCAATGACCTGGAGCCTGCGTTCGTTTTAAAACGCAAAATGCGAAAATTAATCTGCATAACTTATAAATCATGCGAAGCGTCGTGAAAGCGCCGATTTCACGACGCCGCGTTTATTTCATGCCGACGCCAAACTGCGTTGGAGCCGCAAAACGCGAAGCAAAGCAAAGCAAAGCAAGGGATTGGTACCACTTAACGCGAACACGCAAACTCAGGCTCGCGAATTAGCGCGAGACTTTCAACTTTTTCGGATTCGTGCTTGTCGACAAACAAGCAACCAGGGATGGCTTACTGTTATGGCAAGCAGCGTATTGCGCAAAACGGGATGGAGCACAGCGGGCAAGCAGGTTTGCCTGATTCTTTCGAGTAGCAAACAGTAGAATGCGGAAACCTTGCGTGACGATAAGAGCCTAAAATGTCCCGCTCCGTGCGGAAGGACACATCGCGCGGTAAGTATTGCAAACACCAGTAACAAGTACCGTCAAATAATATTATTACTTTAAGGCGACGTTTCGTTTTATCCTTGGTCCGCGCCTTGCTGGGGAGTACGGTGCCATGGCAATGGGGCGCGCGTTCAGATGACGCCGCGGTCGTTGGATTGATCTAGACAACGGCAGGCCACGGCTAGAACGGCAACGTATGCTTAGGCGAAAAGACAGGCAGACCACGCTGCTGGATGGCCGCCTCGCTCTAACCGTTTCGAGGCAAGCGGGAATAGCTAGCCGCACTGAATGGTTTGCTCATCTCAGCGTCAGGAGGCGACTTACTTATAACAAGGTGCCGCAACCAGGCCGGAAGGTTCTACGCGAAGGTGACGCGTTGACGGCTTGTTTGCCATTTTTCTTGAGTTCGCCTGGCTTAATCTCTGTGGAGTACGGCATTGACGACGATTCCGATGACCCTGAAGATCAAGCGCGCGTTCTCTGTCGCACGGGTGCTATGCATCTTTCTCGCACTCAGCGTGTCCATGCAAGCATTCCAGACAATAGAACGTTTGGCCGGCCGGCGAAGAGCGCGCCGACATAACAAATAGGCTCAGCATCGTCACACCCATGCTGGCGCTGATGTGCTTGCCGGCCTGCCGTCGGTAGAAAGAGACGAGCGTTACATTCAGTACTTTTCGCAGATCGCTGTGATCCCACCAAATGCAGATCGACGCGCCACCATGTTCAATGGCGCGCGTCGAACCTAACTCAGTGCATTTATTTAGGTGTGGTTACTGGCCCGTATAACCGAGTGGGACCGTCGAATTGTTTTTCGCCACCGTCGCGTTATTCGATACGATGTACTGCGGCATTTCAGTAAGTGTCAATGTCACTGCACCGTTGCTATAAGGAAGCGTGCTGACATTGCCGTACCCATCGATCTTCGTCACATTGCCCGACGTGCCCGCATTGTCGACCTGCAACCTATAACTGCTTGAGTAGGTCTGGCTGTACACGCCGTTGCTTGCCGGCCATTGCGCGTTGCTATGCGCCCATGCGGCGGTCACCACTTTGCCGTTGCCGAGTTGCTGGAACGCGTACACAAATGCGCCCGACGGCGTGCCCTTTACGCGACCGAGCGTATTAGTGCCGTCGAGTACGCGGGTCATCGTGGCGAATGCCATTGCCTCCGGTTTTGGCGACAGATTAGTCGCGCCAAATGCACCTTGCGCGTTGTTCAGATCGAAGAACGAGCCGTAGCCCACTTCGCCCGGATAGTCGGGGCCGTAGAACAGTGTGGTGACCTGCGCGCCGCCGCCGAGCACGATGATGTGTGCGCGCACGCCGACTGCCGCGTGAGCGAACAACTGGTTCTGCGACGGCACCGTCGGACCATAACTGAGGCCCGGATCGTAGCTGGTACCCGCTTCGGTGAAAAAGAGCTTCATGTTCGGCTTGCCCGCTTGCATCACCGAACGCAATTGCGTCATCTGGTTGTCGAGCGCGTTGGCCCGGTTCGCCGGGTCCGGGTCGGAGTCCTGCAATTCCGGCGGATGTGCCGGATAAGTGCCGGCGTTCCAGTAACCATGCGTCGACACGGCGTCGATGTAATTCCACAGACCCAGCGCACCGAACTTTTTCAGATATCCGGTCGTGCAGGTGTCGCAATTCGCGGCGAATGGATTACCCGTACCCATCACGATCGCGTTCGGATCTGTCGAGTGAATACCTTCGTATGCGGCCTTGTACATGGCAACGAAATTCGCGTCGCTGTCTGCCCAGCCGAGGCTCGGTTCCCACGTTACCTGATAGTAGTTCTTCTGCTGGTTCGGATAGTTTGCGGCGCGAATTGCGCTCGTATCGGTGCCGACTCTTGCCATGAAGTTCTGGAATTCCGGCATGTTCGACGGCGCGTAATAGCTGTCGTTGAACTGCCCCGTCTTCGAGTCCCACGCAGGCGAACCGTCGAGACGCACAATGCGCATCTGATCGGGATTGGCCTTATAGAACGGATCCAGGTCGTTCACGCTCGGCGTGTAGGTGTTTGGACCGTTGGGTTCCATCGCCGACACTTGCCGATCGTCGATCGTCCACGAGATGCCGAGCGCATGCAGCGCCGCGATATTGCCGTTGAAGCCCTGCATACCGAAGCGGTGCTGGTCCTGATGCGCATAGGCGACGGTTCCGATCGCGGAACTCAGGTCGGGCAATACACCGAACGTTGCGATGCCCATCGGTCGCGTTCCGCTCCTGGGCAGTGTGCCGCCGCCGGAGCGCAACGTAGCAGTCAGTGCGCCGTAGCCGGCCCACGTCGACTGGCATGACAGCGTGTTGGTCTGCACGCCCGAACTCACGGCGAAACTGCCCTGCGTCTTGATTGCGCCATTCGAGTCCGCCACTGACCAGACGACGGTGTCGGCGTTCGGTGCGTTCGTCGTAATGGCGATCTTGAACGCGGCGTTGTTCGGAAACACGCGCAGACCGTCGGTGGTCGGCGTGTCGGCGCTGATCACGCCGTTAGCAGTTCCGCCCGCCGTTTGCGTCGGGTTGCCGCATGAGATGGCGGCGCTCGTAGACGCCGCTGCGGACGAAGACGGCGTAGTGCTTGGTGTCGGTGTCGGTGTCGGTGTCGGTGTTGGCGCGGGAGTGGGCGTTGGTGCAGGCGCAGGCGTTGGTGCAGGCGCAGGTGCAGGCGCGGGTGCAGGCGCAGGTGCAGGCGCAGGTGCGGGCGCGGGCGCAGGTGACGGCGTAGCTGCCGCGGCTCTCATCCAGCACGCCTTGTTGTATCCGAACGCGGGATCGGCCTGCGAAACGGAGCCGACATAACACCCGACGCCGTTACTGAACGTACGGGGACTCGTCAGCATTGTCGACGGTGCATCGGGCGGGACCGCGCCGAACACCACCGAAGCCGTGCCGAGAAACGAGCACTTGCCGTTCTCTTGTGCGCACAGCTTGAATTGTTGACCCGCAACCGTAATCGTACTTGCTTGCGCTTGCGCGCTTTGAGCACCCAGGGATGTCAGCGCCGTCGCCGCCGCGATTCCTACCAACCTCGAATATCTAACCATGTCCCTGTCTTTGTGAAGAGAAGTTATCCCCGAAAAAGTAGGCAGGATCGGCAGAGCCGTCACGCCTTTGTCTTATTGGATGTGAGAGAAAAGGTGTCCCCCGGACGCAATGTGGTCCGTCTTACAGCATCAAACGCGGGACGATGGAAGGCCGGCGCGGCTGTGCCCTATGCGCGCGGTGCGAAACAAAAATCACGGCTGTGCGAACAGCCGCCGTTCCTAACATTCAATGATTAGGATGGCTAACCTACTACTTCAGCCAGATGGCTTTTCATCAACGATCAATCTGTTCGTTGGTGTAACGTGCGCCACATGAATCACAGACTGGCCGCAGAAACGAAGCAAGCGACAAACGCCTTGAGAATCTGCGCCATTAGCGCGGCCCCGCGGCGAATGCTCGGCGCAAAAAGGCCAATAAGAAAAAGTTACTCAGAGCCGGTGTCTAACGAGAACACTGCAGTATTAGTTACTGAGCGTCTCGGCGGGAGAATTATAAACGTTTCAAAACTGCAACCAAGGGGGGCGCGCTTCAATAAGTAGCAATTGAAACCGTACTTGCCCTGAAGAGCCGGTGCATTCCGCGATTGCCCTCTGTACGAAAAGCTCGCCTCCGCATTGCGCGGAAAACGTAAGAGCTCTATTCGTCGGCGGATAAGGCCATAACCGTTGCGTGTAGAATTATTTGATCGCCGTTTTCAGCCGCATCCCTAGAAGCAACTTAGCAATTTTCGAAGAATGCGTGACACAGGTACGCGTATTGCGTAGTGTTTAACCTAGGCTAATGACCATTGCCGACTGTCCTGATTCGACTGCACCATGGCGTTTTCGTGTGTTACGCAACGCACTGATATTACGCACCAGAGTGGTACGCTGAAGAAAGCAGCCTTCGCGGGCAGTGAGCCGCCGCATTGCGGCGACAATCGAGCGACTAGAACGCACCGCGAAGCGCAATTGCCGGCTAACGGCTCAACATCGCTGCGGGAGCCACTGCGATGGGATACAAAACCTATACCTTGATGACCTTACTGGCGGTTAGCAACGCAGCCCAAGCGTGGCAGCCGCTCATCTACCCCATTCGAAGTCAAACCGCGTATCAGCGCAGCGTCGACAGTGCGTTGTGCTACGCGTCTGCGAATAAGGAAACCAAAGTCAACACCGTGCGCGAGGCGCAAATGCCGCCGCCAAAGCCAACGGCAACCAAGACGTCTTCTACTGGCGCACCATCGCGTCCGCCGCTACCGCCGAGCACGTTCTCATCCGCGCCTGCTGGTCCCGCGCTGCCTGATGGCACAGCGCCGGCCGCGTCCAACGCCGCTTCGGCGCCGAAACCCGGTGCCGCCACAGCCAGCAATGGCGCGTCTGCGACTCGTGCGACACCCGCCAGTGGAGTTCCAGTGGCACCCAAAACCGCAGATGCGGGGCACGCTGCATCTGCCGCATTGCCGCCTTCCGCGGCAATCGTGCAGCAGCCCGCCTCTGAGCCAGCGACCACGGCAAGCGCTGCGGGCGCGTCGCAACCGGGCACCGCCGCCCTGCCGCCACTACCGGCGCCTGAGCCACCCATGACCCGCTACTGGGCCGCCTACGGCTCATGCATGCAGGCACGAGGCTATGTCGTTGCGCAGTGAGCCTTCGCCGCAAGCATGCTTGCGGCGTCCATTACGCCGGCTACAGGGAGCGCGCCGCACGCCTCCGGCAACATCGCGGATATAACGACATGAATAGAGACCAAAACTATTATTCGGAATGCGAACAATGTGGCGCACCGCTCGTGAGCCGCGACGTTCCCTGCCCCTCATGTCATGCGCGCAGCGTCCCTGCGTACGCCGCGATGGTGCCCACGCTGACCGTGCGACTCACCGACGCGCGGCCGCCGAAAGCGCGGCGTCTACCGGCGCGAAGAGTCTGGAACCCGACACGTGCGCTCGCCAATCCATACGCTGCGGTGGAAGATGCAGCCATCGTGCAGAGCACCTATCAACGGATGCGCGAGCCGCTGGCTCTGGCCGCCTCCGCTCTGATCGTGGCTTCGGCGGTCTACGTCGGCTTCATACACAACCAGGACAGCGATGCAGACGGCGACCCCATAACGGTGTCGGGTGCGATCAGCAGACCGAAGGGCGCGCCGCCGGTCCTGGCGGTGCAGCGTCCTGAAACTGCTGCGCCTGCGCGCGCGACAGCGGTCACTGCCGCTCCGCGCGTCGACACGGCGCCCAGGTTGCCAGCGGCAACGACCGCGGAGTCAGCCCCGTTCGCGTCGTTGCCCGCACGCCGCACTGCGCCGGCCGCTTCGGCTGCCGCGACCGTGTCCGCTGCGCCGGCCACCGCCGCTATCACGACTGCATCCGCGCAAGCAAAACGCAATCCGGGCGCCGCACCGCCGCTCACCCCGGAAGAAAAAGCGCGCGCCGAACTGGCGCGGCATCTGCGTGCCGCGCGTGCAAGCCTTCAGAACAATAATCTATCTGCGACGAAGGCGCGCGTCGCCACGGCGATCGCGGTACAACCTCAAAGCCGCGACGCCCAGAACCTGCGCGCGGCCGTCAATACACGCGAACAGCAGCGCGACGCATTGTTGAGTCTTGCGCGAGGCTGCGGCCACATCGGCCGGTGGGATTGCGTGTCGCTCAATGCCGGCAGCGCACTCGGTATCGATTCGAGCAGCAAGGAAGCGCGGCATCTGATGACACTTGCGGCACAGGAGTCGGCGCTAGATAGTGCGCGGACGATCGAGCCGGCAACCGACACTGCGCCCGATACACGCGACATCAACTTGCATCATTAAAGCGCGCCCGGCTCGGCGTTTAACGCGCCGACACTGCCGGGCACACTTGTCGCGCGATCGCGCGATATCGCTCAGCCGTGTCTCTAAGCGTGAGCCCTGCAAGCGATCTTTGCACGCGCTTCTCGCTCAACGCCTTTACGATGGCGTCGGCGTAACCGCTCACGTTGTCGGTATCGACCAGTTGCACGCCGGGGAAACCATTGGCGAATGCGAACGCCGGTATCCTGCTCGCGACGATCGGCACGCCCGAAGCCAACGCCTCCAGAAACGCGACGCTGTGCCCTTCCGAACGCGAAGGCATGACGAAAACGTTCGACTCGGAGAGCACGGTCGCCACATCGCTGCGCGGCCCGGCGACCACGACACGCTCTGCGATGCCCAGTTCTGTTGCGAGCGCAACGACCGCGCGCTGATAGTCGGGGTCCTCGACTACACCGTACAGCACGAGCCGTGCGTCGTCGATCTGCTTGAGCACTTCCCCGAAAGCGCGCACCGTGAGCAGCTGATTTTTGACAGACGCGTATCGACCGATCTGAACGATCTGCGGAACACTTGCAGCTCGCTGCGCACCGTCGGTAAATGCAAAGCGGGCAAGATCGACGCCGTTCGGCACCACCGTCATCGACGGATGCACGCCGATTGCCTGGATGTAGTCCGTGACGCCTTGCTGCGATACGCCGATCACGACGCTCGCGCGCCCCGACAGAAGATGTTCGATGCGCCGGAACAACGGGCGCTCGAAATCGTTGGTCGCGGAATGCATGACGTAGACGACAGGCACGCCCAGCGGCAACGCACGCGCGTAGAACGACGGAATAGTCGCATGCGCGAAGATCACGTCTGGGCGGAACCGCCGCACCGCGACGAACAGATTCCACAGTTTGCGTGCCGCGTGGTGCCGTTTCTGTGGAAACCAGCATTGCACGCCGTGCGCCTGCAACTCGCTCGCCAGCGAAGCGAAGTCGTCATGCGCAGGCAGTAGCGACCCCACGCATACCGCCATGCCGCCGGCGCACTGATCGAGCGCGAGGTCTTTCGCGAGCACTTCAGCGCCGGACAAGCGCGGCGCCAGTACGAGATGGAAGACGCGCATCATGCAGTCCTTGCTCTCAAGGTTCTATAAAGCATCCACGCCGCGGCGCAGCCGAGGCCCAGTGTCATCGACCATGCGATACCTGTCACGCCCCACCAGCGAACCCCGAGCGGCGCGCTGATCAGCAGCACCACGACCTGAATCGCCGACGCATGCACAGTCGCTTTGGCATCGCCGATTGCCCGCAAATACGAAACGAGCACCGCAATCAAAGCGCCGATTGCCATGTTGATGACAAGTATTCTGAAGAGCGGCACCGCGGGCAGCCAGGCCGCGCCGAGAATCAGCGAGAACATTGGCTCCGCGATCAGCCGCAGTAACTCGACAAACGCGGCGAGCCCGATCGCGGCCGCCAGCAGATAAACCCTGATGAGGCGCGACGCCGCCTTGGGATCGCGGCGATGATGCGCGGCAAAAGTCGGAAACAGGTATTGCGACATCGCGATCGCCGCATCGGCCAGCAGCATCTGCGCGAGACGCGACGACATCTGATAGCCGCCGAGTTGCGCGGGTCCGAGCAGCTTGCCGACCACCACCTTGTCGAACTGGTTGAGCAGCAGGTTGATCACACTGCTCGCCCAGATCCACCGACTGAAGCCGACATACTGGCCAATGCCGGACCACACCGGGCGCACCGGCGGCCTGGGTGTCATGGTGGCCCACGTCAGCACGCTTTTGAGCGATTCGCCGGCGACGAGGCCGATCAGTACCGAAGCGGCGCCCGCGCCGAAGTAAGCGAGTGCAAGGCCGACCGAACAGTCGACAAACGCCGCGGCCACCTCAACGCCCGCAATATGCTGAAAGCGCCGCTCGCGCTGGACCACGTAATAGGTCGGCGACGCGAGCCCGCGCAACAGCGGCAGCAACGCGGCAAGCTGGATCAGCACGAGCGATCCGTCGAGATGAAACTGACTGCTCAGTAACGGCGCGAGCGCCACCAGTAACAGCGAAATCAATAAGCCACGCGCCGTTAGTGTGGTCCATACCGCGCCGAGCTGCGAGCGCGTCGGTGCGTGCTCGCCTTGAATGACTGCCTGCGCGAGTCCCGTGTCGGATAGCGCCTCGGCAATCGCGACCGCGAGCAAAGCCACGCTCACACTGCCGATCGCCGCCGGCCCGAGCATCCGGCCGATCGCAAGAAATTTGATGGCCACCAGTCCACGCACCGCGAACTGTTGCAATAACACCCATGTCGCCGCGCTCGCGCCGAAACTGCTGGCTATCGAGAGCGCGGGAAGCCTGATCGCCCGCAAGCTGGTTCTCCGTCTAATTGCAGCGCTTTGCAGCGGTTTAACCAGCGTGTCGTGACTCGCTGTGAACGCCGCGGCGCCTGATTGGAATTGGTCCCGCCAGCAAGCTGGCGACGGTTCATGTATCACCGTAAGCAGGACCATACCGCGAGACATTCGCCGTCAACCGCCATCAACCAGGCGGCTTCGGCCCAAGCCTTTGTCTGGTAGTACGTTTACCCACACAACGCGAGAGATAGGTGTTTTTCATGCGGTGGCGAGTGCTACCGTTATTCATCTGACGCCACGGCAGAGCCCGCGGCTCGGGCCATTTCCGCTCGCTGCGGAGAACCCGCTGACGCAATTCGTCCACCCATGCACGCCTATTTTCACTATGCCTACCGACGTGATCGAACCTGACTTTGTCCTGATCGTGGAGCCCAATCTCACCGGCCACCGGTGGCGGTATGCCGAGTGGACGATGCAAGCCTGCGCAGAGGCCGGCTATCCGTGCATTCTCGTCACTGAATGCGCCAACGAAGATCACCGGCTCGCCAAACAGATCACCGCAGCCAACCGCCCCGATCAGCAGATTGCCTTTGTCGATCCGGACGAAAGCCGCACTCACCGTTTGCGCGAGCGCAATCAGTACTGGCGCTTTCACAACTATTTCCAGCGTGCATATCGCATTCTCAGCCGCACTCAGTCGATCCGGCTGGTCGTCGTGCCCTATGCCGATTATTTCTTCAATGGACTGCCGTTTCTCGGGTCGCCGTTCGGCAAGACGCCATGGGTCGGCATTACGATGCGCTCGACGTTTCATCATCACAAGGTCGGCATCAAGGCGCCCGATCGTCCGCTCGTCAACGCCATCAAGGCACAGTTGTTCAAACGCGCGGTTCGCACGCCGGGACTGCGCACGTTGCTGAGCATCGATCCCACCTTGCCGGAATGGGCGGCGCTCAATACGTCGAAAGACAGTGCAAAGGTCGAGTATGTGGCCGACCCTTTCCCGGATGAACGCGCGGAAGATCCTGCACTCGCGCGCGAGCGGCTCGGGCTCGATCCCGCGCAACGCTACCTGCTCGTGTACGGTGCGATTACTGAGCGCAAAGGCATCTACGAACTCGTTCATGCGATGACGCGTCTCGAGAGCGCCCCCACGCTGATCGTTGCAGGCGAACAGGATCCAGGTACGCGGCACTTCATGCGCAATCACGTTCGCAGTCTGACGCCCGCGCCGCTCGTGCTGGATTCGTTTATCTCCATCGACATGGAGCGCGATCTGTTCTCCGCGTGCGACGCGGTATGGCTCGGCTACAAAGGCCATTACGGCATGAGCGGCGTGCTCGTGCAGGCTTACCGATTCGGCAAGCCGGTAATCGCAACAGAAGACGGGCTGATTGGCTGGTTTAGCAGGCGCTGCGAACTGGGACCGATACTGAGCGACCTGAGCTCCGCGTCGATCGGCAAGGCCATTGCCGAAACAATGACTTCGTGGCCGCACGAACATGCAACGGCATCGTCGCGCGACAATCTACTGTCGCGGAATACGCTCGGCGAATTCAAGCAAACCTTGCTGCAACAGATGGCGTGATTTAACCGCCATCCGCATGATGTGCGCCGCCGGTCCCGCCGGCGCACATCATGCGTTTACTCATGACAACTGCCCGCTGGCCACAGGCACTTCCTCGCGCACCGAGCTGCTGCGCTTTTCCGGAAACAACGCGTTGCGCATCAGCAGGAACGGATATTCGATTGCGCGCGTAGTCACATAACCGATCACGATTGCGATGACGAACTGCGCCGTGAGCGCAACGATCCAGATGACGCTGGGCGCGAAGCCAAGCGCGGTGGCCTTGCGAATCACCATGTCGCCGGGAGCGAGCGCGAGAGAGTGCCACAAGTAGATTCCGTACGAATACAGACCCACCCAGGCCACGCCGCGATAAATCCATGTCGTGCGCAGCGACCCCGAGTACTCCAGAACCAGCACGATCAGCGCCGCAAAACCGAGTGCCTGGATCGTGTATCCAATGCTTTCGTCGAGTGCGATGTTGCTCGTCGCCAATACGAGCCATGCACATAGCAGCGCGACGCTCCCGATCAGCAGCCATTTGCGCTTAGCGATCTGGTGATAGATGCCCGGCTTCATCCAGTAGATCGCGGACAGGATCACGCCAATCAGCAAGCTGTCGATGCGGTACTGGGTATAAGCAAACGCCCCTTGCAGATCGCCGCCCGCCACCGCAAAGCAGCGCGCTGTGAGCGTTACCGCACAGATTGCCGACAGTACGCCGATGATCGTCCACGCGCCGAGTCGCAAGCGTGAGAAAAGCAGAAGCAGCGCCGGCAGCACGAGATAAAAATGTTCTTCCACCGCGAGACTCCATGTCTGCGTGATCGAAGTGCCGAGGTAATTCTGCAGATGCGTCATGTTCTGGAAAAGAAATGTATTCCACGGATGCCGGCCGGCCAGCACATGGAAAACAATCAGAACGTAATACGCGGGCCAGATACGGAACATCCGCCGCACGATAAAGCGGCGCGCGTCGACATGACCCGTTTCAGCGTATTGCCGAAGCAGCAGGCCTCCGACGAGAAAGCCGCTCAATGTGAAGAAGAGATTGACGCCCTCTCGTCCAAAGTTCTTGAGTGGATACTCGATAATCTGAAGGAGTACATTGTCGGTATGAACAGCGTGAAAGTGAAAGCCCATCACCGCAATGATTGCGATGCCACGAACGAAGTCCAGTTCGATCGCACGTCCGGCTTTCGCGGGTCCCGTCCCGCCAAATAGCTTCATTTTGTTTTCCCCTTTCCGTTTTTTCGGTCGCATCCCCCGTCTTTGCATCTTCGGTGTCGGCAGGTACAAGCGACCGCCAAGATCAAGGCATTCACCGACAATAACGGAGAGCTTGCGTGCGTCTCGCAGGCATAGCCCTTTCCACTGTCGCCAGAATCCAGGCAGGCGGAGACGAACAGCAATTTGCGATATCCGCAAGCACAAAGTTGCGCTCACAATGACCCGACGCGAGACCGTCCGCTTAGACGACGGCAAACGGCGACGGGGAGGAAAAAAGAATGCGCCATCAGTATGCAGCACCTTGGATATGGATTTTTCTGTTACCGCTTGCGCTGGACTACAAGGCCACCAACGCGACCACGGGCCATTTCGCCCAATTCATATTCGTCGCTCCAGCAGTGGCAGCGGGGCTCGCCCTCCTGCTCATCGCACCGCGCTTTCACGAGCGCTCCCGGCTTCGCACGATCGTCACCACGAGCCTGCTGTTGTGCGTATTCGGTAGTGTCGTTGCGCAACTCATCCAGGATAACGACGGCGGCAACTATTTACGCGTGCTGCTGCCGTTCATGCTTTTCCTGCTCGGCTATCTTGTCGCGTGCAGACCGTGGAGCGAGCAAAGAATCGCGCAGTTTGAAAAAGCGCTCTTCGCGGCGAACGTAGTCAGTCTCGTGTTCACCTTCGTCTATGGTCTCGCGACGAGCGGCGGCCTGGACGACGCGCGCTTTCGCATCATCTCCGTAACTTTGCTCGGACTGCAAGGCGTGCTGCTTCACGAATTCGTGGTCGCCAAACGCTATTCGCCGTTCACCATCGCCGTGTTTGCCGGCACCGTGATTGTCGAACTGCTGAGCGTGACTCGCAGCCTGCTGGTCGGTACGGTGCTTCTGTTCGTGATAGCAATGGCACTGAGCGCGCCGTCGATGCGGCAGATCTGGCGTGCCGTCGCTCGCGGCCTCATGGTTGTCGTGGTGTTGGCAGGCGTGGCGGGTATCGCGGTATTGGCGGTTCCCAATGTCGCGGAGCACTGGACGCAGCGCATTTTCGTGGCGGAAGCAACCATCTCCGGCAAGGATCCGACCACCATCACGCGTCTGGCTGAAATGCGTGACCAGTATGACCAGGTCACCGCCTCGCCGGAAACGCTGCTGTTCGGTGCGGGCTACGGGCACTACTACCGTTATTCGCCGGATTACCTGCCGGACCTTGCAGGCCAGTTCAGCAAGCAGGATTTCTACGCGATCAACGAATGGGCTGCGGGCCACAACTTCTGGGTCTACCAGCTGTTCGCGGGCGGGCTCGTGTTCGGTATCGCGATGCCTCTCGCCACACTCGGCGCGCTCGCGCTCTGTTTCTTCGCCTATCGCTACTGGCGCTCGGTAGTACCCGATGCACCCATGCTGCCGATACTCGGCCGCGCGATCATGCTGTTCGCCGCGTTGCCGGCCACCTCTATTGGCGGCAATCCACTTGGGCCTCGCTTTTCGGGGCTCGTATTCGGCATTGGACTCGGTTTGATGATTGCCACTTACACGCGTTTGCAGCGCGCGCTGCCGGCACGCGCGAATCGCATGAACGCCGCGCGCCGCATGCGGGCCGCCGCCTCGCCTGACCTGCCGCGCCGCATGCAACCAGGCATGGGCCGCACAGATGTTGCCAGTACGCTGGGCATGTCGCAGACGGCACGGCTGCCGCGTTCCAACCGACCGGATATCGCGCGATGAAAATCCTACACGTGCTTGCAAGCGTCGATCCGCGCGCCGGCGGTCCAGTTGAAGGCGTTCGCCGTAGCGGCGTGGCCATGCAGGATGCCGGTCATGAAGTCGAAGTTGCCACCTGCGATGCCCCGGACGACCCATACCTCGCGGCTTTTCCGTTCCCGGTTCATGCGTTCGGTCCCACGACCAACCGCTACAGCTATAGCGCCTATCTCGCGCCGTGGCTCGCGAATCATGGGAAGCACTTCGACGCCGTCGTCGTGCACGGCCTGTGGCAATACCATGGCTTTGCGACATGGAAAGCGCTGCATGACAGCGGCGTGCCGTACTACGTGTACACGCACGGCATGCTGGACCCGTGGTTCAAAGAGGCGTATCCGCTCAAGCATCTGAAGAAGTGGCTTTACTGGCCGTGGGCTGAGTATCGTGTGCTGCGCGACGCGCGCGCTGTGATCTTCACCACCGAAGAAGAACGCACCAGGGCCCGCCAATCGTTCTGGCTCTATCGCGCTCGCGAGCGCATCGTGCCGTTCGGAACAACGGTGCCCAAGGTCGACGCAGCGTCGGTACGTGAAGCGTTTTTGCAGGCAGTACCCAGCGCACGCGGCAAACGCGTCGTGCTGTTTCTCGGCAGAGTGCACGCGAAAAAAGGCTGTGATCTGCTGATCGACGCATTCGCTCGCGTGGCCAAACGTGACGAGAGGCTACATCTCGTGATCGCCGGCCCGGATGAAACCGGCTGGGCCGCGAGTCTGCGCGCTCAGGCGCAGGCTGCCGGGATCGCGCATCGCATGAGCTTGCCGGGTATGCTGCAGGGCGATCTGAAGTGGGGAGCCTTTCACGCAAGCGACGTATTCGCGCTGCCGTCACATCAGGAGAACTTTGGCGTCGCGGTAGCCGAGGCGCTCGGCTGCGGCCTGCCCGCGTTGATCTCCGATAAGGTCAACGTGTGGCGCGAAATCGAAGAAGACGGCGCGGGGCTGATCGGCCCCGACACCGTCGAGGGCACCGAAAACAGCCTGGTTCGCTGGCTGGAACTGGACGACGTTGCTCGTGAAGCGATGCGTGTGCAAGCCGCGCGCACATTCAACGCCCGCTTCAGGATCGAAACCATGGTGAGCGCGTTGACCACCTTGCTTGAAACGAGAGGCGGTCACCACGACGAAGCAGAGAAGGCCACGCTCCCCGCTTTTCGCAAAGCCACTCAGCAGGCTCGCTGACATCCATAAAAAAGGCGGCGCTTATATAAGCGCCGCCTTTTTTAATTCCAGGCGACGCCGCGTTCACCGCGCCGTCGCCTTTTCATTGCACTGCCGGTTCACTGCTCCTTCATCAACGGCGTCAACGTCGAGGCCGCGATCGGCAGCGTCTCTACCGGCGACTGCGCCGGCGTAACACCGCTATTGGCCGCTTCCGCGCGCGTATTGCCGACGATGTTCGGAACGTCGAGCTGCCGGGCCAGGTGGCCGGCGAGCCGCAACGACAACGCGGCGATCGTAATGGTCGGGAAGTTCGCGCCGACAGTCGGGAACACCGAACTGCCGCCAATGTAAAGATTGCTGATGCCGTGTACCTTGCAATCGCGATCGACCACGCCCTCGCGCGGCGAATCATGCATGCGCGTCGTGCCCATGTGATGCCACGTCCCTTCCAGTTTTTGCGGCCAGGCCCTGCCTTCGAGCGGCGCATCGAGCTGGACTTCGGCGACGCGTGCGAGCCGCAGTTCCTTCGCGAGCGCGTCGAACGTTTTGTCGAAGGTACGCTTCACCTGGTCGCCGAGGCGCCAGTCGACCTTCACGCGCGGCATGCCGAACTGATCGCGCTTATCGGCGCTCAGTGTGACGCGGCTATCCGGATCGGGTACTGCCTCGACGATTGCCTGCAGCGTGACGTCGGTGATCAGCGCCGGCCACTGTAGCAGCCGCGTCAAGCCATATCCCACCGTATGCAGAGGATGCGCCGCCATCGTCGCAATGTCCGCCTTCAGGCTGCGCCCCGGCTGGTCCTTGTGCATCAGCGCTTCCTTGCAGCGGATCAGCGCCTCGGAGCCCGCACTGCCTTCGCCGTACCACCGCGAATAAAGCCACACGCGAGAATTGAGCAGTTTTTCGCGCTCCATCATCTCCGGTCTCGGCGCGAACTGAGAAGAGATCTTCGTTCCGTGTGCCGAGACAGCCGGGTTCTGGTAGTGGTACTTGATGTCATACAGCTTGTTGCGCGCAACGCCCGGCAGGAAACGCACTTTCCCCGACATCATGCGCGGGTGATCCATGAAGTAGCGTCCCACCAGATCGTTCGCGTTGCCGAGTCCCGCCGCCTGCACGTTGTTCGAAGCAAGCAGCAGGCGCGCGTTCTCGATTCCGCCCGTGGCCAGCACGAAGATGCGCGCCTTCACGGTCATCCTGCGGCCGCTGAGCGTGCCGACCTGCACTCGGGTGATCGTCGTGCCTTGAGCATCCGCGTCGATGTTCAGAACGTTCGCGTACAGAAACACGCGCACGCGCGTAGAGCGCGCCAGTTCCTCGCGATACACCTTGCCGAAGCGCACCGGAGGGCTGAACTGGGCGACGGTGTCGCGCATATCGCCGGTGCCTAGCGGAATGCGGCGCACGTCCGGGCGGCCGATCTCGCGCTCCCAGTAGGCGGGGTCGAAGGTTTGAGGGCCGAGCTTCAGCAGATCGTGCGTGCGCGCATAGTATGGCGCGAGCTCGTCCAGACCGAACGGCCAGCCGCTATGCGGAATCCAGTCGCGCTTCTCGAAGTCCCACGGATCGAGCGGGCGGCACCAGCCGCCCCAGCAGTTGCTGCTGCCGCCAAGGTAGCGGCTGCGCGAGCCGTCCGCGAACCGGTACGGCAGCCCGGCGTTCTCGCCGCGATAGAGGTCGCGTGTCTCCTCGTCGGGAACGAGGCCGCCGCTTTCAAGCATGCAGGTATCCACGCCAATCCGCGACATTTCACGAGCGAGCGTAATGCCCGCGACCCCTCCCCCGATGATGCAAACCGTCGTTTCAATGACCGTGTTTTGCTCGACATTGCGAGTATCGATGAACATCCGCAGCTCCCGTATTCTTCATAATGTTTGTGGGGCGTCGCTGGCTCGCAAGCGAGCGGCTTGCGAGCAACGCGCCCATATGCCGTGACCGGATGTGCCATTTCTCCGGTTGCCACCACGTCGGTCTCCTCAGCGTATAAACGCTGCGGCTTTACTTCTGTGCTTCAGGTCACGAAAGAAACCTCTTCCGTAAAAAACGGCACGGATTTCCGCCATACACGCCCTCGGCTTCAAGCGAACGATGTACGACCGACAGCGGCGTGACGACTGCCGAGCGGCCGATCGTCACGCCCATTTGCACGACGCATTTCGACGTGATCCACACGCCGTCCTCGATCACAATAGGCGCTACCCGCAGGTCCATCGTCGTGCTCATGTCATGCGAGCCGGCCGTGAGGAACGTCCCTTGAGAGATGCACACATTCGAGCCGATGCGAATCGGTGCCTGGTTGTAGATCCATACGTCGACGCCAAACCAGCACTTGTCACCGACCTCGAGATTCCATGGCGCCTTCACGCGCAATGGATGCACGAAACGGCACCCTGTACCGATCTTTGCACCGAAGAGGCGCAGCAAAGCCACTCGCACGAATGAGAACGGCAGTAGCTTGTTGTTGATCACGCACGCTTCCACGAAGAACCAGATGAGCTCTACGAGCGCACTGCGCCCCGCGCGGTAATTCCCCTTGCCGGCGAGACTCAGGTCGATGACGCGGCGCCCTGCGGCGCCGCTTTCTGCTTGCGGCGCACATGCGAGCCGCGGATCGTCAGCAATGTTGCCCATCATCTTCCTCCATACCTTGCTTTCCTGCGTATATACACAGGGATACTGATTAGTTTGCTGAGAGTGGCATTGGCCGCCAAGGTACGTTCAAACGTGTCGGTCCAGGCAAGCGTTTTGGCGGCTACGTGCATGGATTCTGGCGCACGATATCTTCACCACAACTGTATTAACCCGGGGACCACAATGACCACTTCGCTTCAACGTACTGCCACCTGCATGCTCGTCCTTGCCGCCGCGTGCGCAGGACCCGCGCTCGCCCAGAACGCCGCGCCCGCGCGAGCACCGGCAATGACCGCCACCGCGCCGACCGGCTATGGCGCGCCCCAGCAAGCTCCCATCGATCGCCGCGCCGTGCAGCGCAAGCGGGAGCAGAAGCTGCTCGGCGCGCCCGACGGATACGGCGCCGCCGATGCACGAGGTGGCAACATCGACGACGCACGCCGCGCGGCGTTGATGGACGAGCAACGCATGACTGTTATCGGAGGCGAGCAAGCCGGTCAGCAGGGCGCCGCGGGTAAGCGCAAGGCGCCTGCCGCAGCCAACGGCCAGTTGCGCGTGGCCGACGCGGCCCCCGGCCAACGCGCGGCGGACAAGCTGCTGCCCGAAGGCGCGGCCAAGGCCGCCTACACCGACCCGTACGCAACGGGTAAGCGCTCCGTCTACCGGTCGCCGTGGTGATTGCGCATTCATGAGAAGGCCGCGTGCCGGTTCAGTCCGGCGCGGCATCCTCCGTAGTAGCCGGCTTTGCGTGCGGCACCGCCACCGCTGAAGGCCTTGCGTCGAAATACGTCTTGCTCGCTTTCGCACGCCTTCTTCCTGCCGCGCGGCACAGCATTCCAACGCGTTCTTCAAACGTACTGATCGTCGAATCCGGCGACAGCGTGCTCTCCGCATAGTCACGCCCGGCGCGGCCGAGTGCTGCCCGCCGCTGCGAGTCGTTCGCGAGTGCAGTGATAGCGCCGACCAGCGCCTTCACGTTATCCGGCGGCACAACTACGCCACGCGAATGCACCGCCTCGTGAAGCGCCGTGCCGCGCCGTGCCATCGCAATCGTCGCGCGACCGCTCGCGAGCATGCCGGTCAGCTTCGACGGCATCACCAGATCGGCCGCATCGGCGCGTTGCGGCAGCACGTGAATGTCCGCGAGATTGAGCAATTCGTTCAGGCGCTCCACCGGCTGCAGCGGAAGAAAGATGCAGTTCGGCAACGCGGCGCAGCGCTTGACGAGGTTCTCTCTCGCGGCGCCGCTACCGCAGAACACGAACGTGACGTCGGGGCGAAACGCGAGCGAGGCCGCCGCTTCCGCAAGCGTCTCGATACCCTGCTTCGCGCCCATGTTGCCCGAGTACAGAACGACCTTCTGCTCGTCGGATATGTTGAGCAGGCTTCGATACTCGCTCGGCCGCGACAGCGGGAACACCGCTGACACGTCGACCCAGTTGGGCAGGCACACCACCTTCGAAGGCTCGACGCCCTTTGTCGACGCACGCGCGCTCATTTGCCGCGTGATGGACGACACTGCATCGAAGCGGCGCAATAACTGGCTCTCGATCCAGCGCGCGATCCGCGCGGCACGCGAGCCTTTGAGCAGGCCGAGTTCAAAGGCGGCGTCGACCTCATAGTCCTGAATGTGCAGCCACGCGCTCGCGCGGGCGACCTTAGCGAGCGCGATCGTCGCGGGGGCGCACATCAAGGTCGGTGCGATCAACAGTACTGCATCGGGTCGCCAGAAGGCCTGCAACGCGAGCAACGGCAAAGAGGTTGCCGCGAAGCTGGCCAGATGAATCATCCGCTTCACGCCGCTCGGGCGTGAAGGCACCCATAGCGGCGCGCGCCATACCGTGACACCGTCGCGCTCTTCCCGACGATAGCGCCACGATGTGTACCCCGAGGAAACTCGCCAATCCGGGTAGTAAGGCGGAGCGCATACCACGCGGACGTCATGCCCCCGGCTCGCAAGCAGCGCGGCCATTTCTGCCGTGTACTTGCCAGTCCCCGTGAGTTCGGGCGCGTAATTGAGGCCGTAGATCAGGATCTTCATTGTGCGTGTCTGAACGTGTTTAAGGCTGCTATGCCCGACCTCGCGGCGACGCCGCGACGCCCGTCAATCGCTCAGCATCAGCGCACAGCCCCGGGCAATATTGGCGGCTGCAGAAGGCGGATCGAAACGACGAATTACATCCATGCACCGGTGAGCGGTGCCGCTCGCATCGGCGAAAGCCTCCATCGCCTTCAGGAGCGTGCGCTGCAATCCGGCAACGTCGCCGGCGGTAAACGAATAGCCGCTCACTCCATCGACGACGAGTTCCGGCACGCAGCCGCAGCTTTCGCTGACCACTGCCGGACAACCGTGCGCGAGCGCCTCGTTCACCACGAGGCCCCACGGCTCGCTATAGCTCGGCAACACCATGCACGTCGCGCCGTAGTACTCCCGCGTGAGCGGCTCGTCCTGCAGACTGCCGGCGAAAGTCACCGCACCGGTCAGTTGCAGTTCCGCGACCTTCGCGTGCAATGCGTCGGCCATCGGCCCCGTGCCGACAATGCGCAACTGTGCTGCAGGAATACGCTTGCGCAGGCCGGCGAACGCTTCGATCAGCGTGCCGATGCCCTTCTCTTCCGACAGACGTCCCACGTACAGAAAAACCGGGGGATTGCCGGCGCGCGCGGCGACGCGCTCCACTAACGCGCGTTCCGGAGAAAACGAGCCCGGCAACGCGGCCGCCTGGCACGGCACGAAGATCTTCTCCTGCTTCGCGCCGAGCGACAGCAGATAATCGCGGCTGCGTTCGCCGAACCCGAAATAGCCGTCGCACAGCGAAAAGAACACGCGCTTTGGAATCGACGTAATGAGCTTCTTCGGCCGATCCCGCGCTGTCGAATCGCAAAACACCGCGCGCCGCTTGCCCGTCACGATGCACGCCGCAAGCATCGCCCAATATTCCGGACGATGATAGCCGGGAAGCACGATCAGATCGGACTTGGCCTTCAGCACCTCCCATGTGAGCCGGGCGATCATCTTGATTGTCGGCACGTCTTCGTAGCAGCCGTCGAACAGCTTCTGCATCGGATACCGATGGTACGAATAATCGACATCGGAGAAGCCAATGCGGTCGTGCTCGGTATCGGCGATCTGGACCATCGAATACCGAATTGCTCCGGATGCCGAAATATTATGCAGCGCAGAAAAGACGACACCTTTGTGACGCGACCATACGACGTTGTGGAAGATGGTGACTGATGCAGACATTTTTATGCAGCTCCTCGACAAGGCGTCATTGCATGGCAGCCGTAGTCGCCGACCCGGTATACGATTCGACGAAATCCCGATACGTCGACGCGATTCCCTGCTCGAGTCCGATCGTCGAGCGCCAGCCCATCTTCCCAAGACGCGAGACGTCGAGCAGCTTGCGCGGCGTGCCATCCGGCTTCGACGCATCGAACACCAGTTCGCCTTCGAAACCCACCACCTTGCAAATGCACTCCGCCAGTTCGCGAATCGACAGATCTTCGCCGACGCCCACGTTGAAGAGACCTTCGGTCACGTTGTTTTCAAGCACAAACAACGTGGCCGCTGCCAGATCGTCGACATGCAGGAACTCGCGGCGCGGAGTACCGGAGCCCCACACCGTCAACGTGTCCGCTCCGTTCAGCTTCGCTTCATGCGCCTTGCGCAACAGCGCTGGCAACACGTGACTGCTGTTCAGGTCGTAGTTGTCGTTCGGGCCATACAGATTGGTCGGCATCAACGACACATATTGCGTGTTGTATTCGCAGTTGTACGCCTCGCACAACTTCACGCCCGCGATCTTCGCAATCGCGTACGCGTCGTTGGTGGGCTCGAGCGAGGAGGTCAACAGATATTCCTCGCGAATCGGCTGCGGACACTGCTTCGGATAAATGCACGACGATCCGAAGAAGACAAGCCGTTCCACCTGTGCGCGATACGCCGCGTGAATCACGTTGGTTTCGATCACCAGGTTTTCATAGATGAACTCGCCCGGCCGCGACGCGTTGGCAAGAATGCCGCCCACGCGCGCCGCGGCCAGCAGCACGACATCGATCTTCTCCGCCTGAAAGAAGCGGTTCACGGCTGCCTGATCCGTGAGATCGAGTTCGACGCGCGACCGGGTAATCACGTTGGTATAGCCCGCGGCAGCGAGCCGTCTGACCAGCGCAGAGCCGACCATGCCGCGGTGCCCCGCGACGAAAATGCGTGAATGTTTGTTCATCGCAGTCACTCGTGATGTTCGAGCGCCGTGAAACCGGCGAGCGTGACGAGCGCGTCACGACGTGCAATCTGAAAGTCGGAGCGAACCATCTCCTTGACGAGCGAAGCGAACGACGTGGTCGGCTGCCATCCGAGCTGCGCATGCGCCTTGGACGGATCGCCGAGCAGCGTCTCGACTTCCGCCGGGCGGAAGTAGCGCGGATCGACGCGCACGATCACGTCGCCCGGCGACATTCTGGTTTCGCGCCCTTCCACCTTCTCGACAATGCCGATTTCCTCGACACCTGTGCCCTCGAAACGCACGGTAACGCCCAGTTCGGCGGCAGCGTGCTGAACGAACTGACGCACGCTGTACTGCACACCAGTGGCGATGACATAATCCTCCGGCCGCTCCTGTTGGAGCATGCGCCATTGCATCTCGACGTAGTCGCGCGCATGGCCCCAGTCGCGCAACGCGGAAAGATTGCCGAGATACAGCGTTTTCTGCATGCCGACCGCGATACGTGCAATGGCACGCGTGATCTTGCGCGTCACGAAGGTCTCGCCGCGTACGGGGGATTCGTGATTGAACAGGATCCCGTTGCATGCATAAAGGCCATAGGCTTCGCGATAGTTGACGGTCGTCCAGTACGCGAACATCTTCGCCACCGCATATGGGCTGCGCGGATAGAACGGCGTGGTCTCCGATTGCGGCACCTGCTGGACGAGGCCATACAGTTCCGAAGTTGACGCCTGATAAAAGCGCGTCTTGTTCTGGAGTCCCAGGATGCGGATAGCCTCGAGAATGCGCAGCGTGCCGAGACCGTCCGCGTTAGCCGTGTATTCCGGCTCTTCAAACGATACTGCAACGTGACTTTGCGCCGCCAGGTTGTAAATCTCGTCCGGCTCCACGCGTTGAATCACGCGCAGAATACTGGTGGAATCCGTCAAATCCGCATGATGCAGAAAGAGCCGCTGTTCCGGATCGTGTGGATCGCGATACAGGTGATCGATTCGATCTGTGTTGAATAGCGACGAGCGGCGTTTGATGCCGTGAACTTCGTAATCCTTAGCGAGTAACAGCTCGGCAAGATACGACCCGTCCTGCCCCGTGATCCCCGTGATCAGCGCGACCTTGCGTTTCATGAAGCTTCCCCTTTTGAACTTTTTAGTACTTGTGGCGAGAAAACTCAGCCCCGATTTTCAACCTGTAATACTGTCTTTCAACCCGCGATACTGTCTTTTCAACCCCGATACTGTCTTTTCAACCCGCGATACTGTCGTATCCGTAATAGCCGCCCTGATAACCCGAACCGAGGAATGCTCCTTCCTGCGGCACATCAGTGAGCAATACACCTCTGAGTCCGACGCCTCCATTACGAAGACGCTTGGCGGTCTCCGCAATTTCATTCACCGGATGACGGCCATGGCGCACCACCAGCAGTGTCGTACCCGCATGCTTGCCGATCAGCGTCGAATCGGTCACCGCAAGAACCGGCGGCGTGTCGATGATCACCAGGTCGTAACGCGCCTTCAGTTCTTCGAGCATCGACTCGAAGCGCGAACTCATCAGCAGTTCGGACGGATGCGACGGCAGCGTGCCCTTCGCCAGCACGTCCAGACCCGGCAGCACGTCCCGCTGGATCATCGACGCGAGATCGCCGCCGCTCAGTACATCCGACAAACCGGGTTGATGCGCGATGCCGAAATGCGAGTGCACGTCACCGCGCCGCATATCGCCGTCGATAACCAGCACTCGTTTGTTCGCCGACGCCACCAGTGCCGCCAGATTCACCGACAGGAACGACTTGCCCGCGTCGGGCCGCGAACCCGTGATCATCACCACATTATTCGGTGCGTGGTCGAGTGAAAGCTGCAGCGAGGTACGCAGATTCCGCACGCCTTCGACGGCGATATCTTCCGGTGCCTGCTGCGCGAGAACATGCAAGCCGCGACGACGCAACATGACGTTTTCCTGCAACCGCAACTGCGTCTGGCTGCGCGGCACCACGGCGAACACCGGGACGCCCAGCACCGCTTCGAGCTCGTCAGGACGCTCCACGCCGCCGTACATCGCGCGCTTGAAGAAGGTCAGCATGATGCCGAGCACGAGGCCGCCGCCAAGCGCGATCAGGATTGCGATCACGCGCTTCGGACGGACCGGCTCATCCGGCGCCTCGGCGAAATCGACCACCCGCACGTTGCCCACCTGACCAGCCTTCGCCACGCGCAGTTGTTGCGCGCTATTGAGCAGGTTCGTGTAGAGCTCGGTATTGACATGCACATCGCGCAACAGACGCAACGCGGTCTGCTCCGTGTCTGGCATTACCGATACGCTGCGGTTCATATTGGTCTGCGCGCCTTGCAGTGCTGCGATTTGCGCATCCAGCGATGCAACCGCCGGGTGGTTCGCAGTGAAGCGTTGCGACATCTCCGCACGCTGCGTTTGCAGGTCCAGCAGCTTGGTCTTGTTGTCGACGATCTGCTGGAGCAGCAAGCGGCTCTCTTCGCCAAGATCCACCGTACCGTGCGTATTGCGGAACTTGTTGTAGCGCTGTTCGGCGTCGTCCAGCTCCTTGCGCAAGCCCGGCAATTGCTGATCGAGGAATGCGAGCATGTGCTCGGCTTCCGTCGAACGGCTCGCAACGTCCTGGCGCACAAATTCACGCGCCATGCTGTTGACGATCGCCGCGGTCAACGCGCTGTCGCCGCCTTCGAGACTCGCGCGGATCACGCCGGACTGCAGCGTGGTTTCCTGCACGACGAGCGCTTTCTGCAAACGATCAACCGTGCTCAACGTCGATGCACGCGACAACTCGAACTGCGAGCCCGGCGCGCCGGTCAGCGAATCGACACGCAGGGCGATCGGACCGTCCGCCGTGTCGGTTTCCACCGTTTCGCCAACGTGGCCAGACAGAATCGCAATGCCGTTCTTGTCGCGCAGCACATACGAACGGTCGTTGCCGGCGATCAGCGTGAACGTCGTGTCGTACATCTCTTTCGACGTGTCGAAACGCGACACTGCGATACTTTCATTGCCCCACGCGTAGCCGGACAGATTGACGAACTGCGGCAGTTTGAAGCCCCACTGCCCGTTCACGAGCCCGGCAATCAGGCTGCCGATAACCGGCATATAGCGCGGCGTAGCGGTGATGTCGAGATGCAGTTTCTTAACGGTCTCCTCGGTCACGAGACGCGATTTGAGCAGCTCGATTTCGGCCGCGGTCGACGGCTTCGTATCGAACATCCCCGTGAGCGGCGGCAAGGAGTCCTTGCCGTTCGCGTTGGCATTCGCCGTCTTGTCCTCGACGTGAAACAACACATCCGCTCGATACGTTGGCGGGGCCAGGAAAGCGTACGCGCACCCCAGCGCGAGCGCGATCAGCGTCACCATAGCAATGGTGCGCCAGCCCCGCACGATCGTGCGGAGATAGTCCGACAGATGAAGCTCGTCCGGTCCGGACACGTCGGTGTAGCGGTTTTCGAAATTGATTGCCATTTTGGTCACCCAGCGGAACCCGGCGGTTCTGATTTACGTTATAGGGTCGTTATTTCGCGAGCACGGCACCAGTCACAGCCGCATTGATTGCCGGCAGCAGCAGGTTCAACACACGGTTAAAGCGAACCAGTCCGCCCTGACCGACATACACCACGTCCTTCGGTTGCAGCTCGAACTGGTTGGCGAGAATCATCGAAACCGGCGAGGTTGCGTCGAGGTGATAGACCTGTGGCGAATCGCTCGTCGAGTTGCGGATCACGAACAGTTGCCGCGTGGCGGCTGTGTTCGAATCGAAGCTGCCGCTATCCGAAATGGCTTGCGAAAGCGTCAGCGAACCGTTGCGCATCGGTGTGATCGTCGCAGGCTTGTTCACTTCGCCCATCACATAGACACCGCTGTCTTCGCGCGAAGCCACGCGGATCGCGTCGCCCGGTTGCAGATAGATGTTCGACGGGTTGTGTCCGCGCTTGAGCAGCTCGTCCATGTTCAGCTGATACGTGACGCCATTACGAACCAGCTCGACGCGGCTGCGATCGGCATTCGGGCTGAAGCCACCGCCCTGGTTGATCGCGCTCGTGAGCGACATCGAAATGTCGTTGATCGACTGCGTGCCGGGCGTGCGCACTTCACCGTCTACGTAAATCTGCGCAGCGCGGAAAGACGCTACACGCACGGTCACTTCCGGCTTCTGATAGACCTTGCTCAGGCGGCTATACAGTTCCTTCTGGATCGTGCCGACGTCTTTGCCTGCCACGTGCACCGTGCCCGCGTACGGGAACTGCACATCGCCCTTTTCGTCGATAAGAAAGCCCGATGCCGCGTCGGTCGTCTTGCCGTTCTGCGCCGGCTGGCCCAAAGCTGCCGCGAGTTCCGGGTGATCCCACACGACGATTTGCAGCACGTCGCCGGGGCCCACGCGATAGGGGGTCGGCTTGCCGAAAAGCGCCAGTGTTTCGGGCGGCAATGCGGCAGTGGTTTGCTCGGTGCGCATCTTGCGCACCAGCGACAGATTGATATCGGTAATCGGTATCGTCTGTTGCTGCGCGGGTTCGGTGCTGAAATCGCCACCTGTTTCCTGAAGCATGGCCGGTGTGTCCATCCGCTGACCAGGCGCGGCGGCGCAGCCCGCGAGCAATGCAGCGATGGCGAAAACCGTAAGACTTCCCGTGCGTGTACCAAGCGAGCTCATAACATTTCCTCCTTGCGCGGGAGCGGCGTTCCCCAGATAAGGCGACGCCCCGCGTGCTTTGTTAACAACTAGTAAGCGTTTCGATGCACCAGTCCGGCAACAATCGTCGCGCCGATGATCCGCATGTCGAGTGCGAACGACCAATGCCCCAGGTAGTAGAGGTCATGTTCGACGCGACGTTCCATTTTTTCTATGCGGTCGGTCTCGCCACGAAAGCCGTTGATTTGCGCCCAACCTGTAATGCCCGGCTTGATCCGATAGCGATTGATGTAGCCCGCGACCACTTTCTGATAGAGGTCGTCGTGCTCGAGCGCATGAGGACGCGGTCCAACGACCGACATGTCGCCACGCAATACGTTAAAAAACTGCGGCAGTTCGTCGAGGCTCGTGCGGCGCAGGAACGCACCCACCTTCGTCACGCGCGGATCGTTGCGCGTGGCCTGTTTGACGGTGCCTTTTTCTTCGGTGTGCAGGCGCATCGAACGGAACTTGTAGATGGTGAATACGCGTCCGTCCGCACCCTTGCGCTTCTGCCTGAAAAACACCGGCCCACGCGAAGACAGCTTCACCGCAATGGCGATCGCAACCAGAACCGGAGCAAGGCAAAGGAGCGCGGCGGCCGCGAAGAGGCGGTCGAAGATCTCCTTCTTCAGCATCGAGTTCGCCGAAAGCGGCGACGCAACCAGGTTGATCGCCGGCACGCCGAGAAGGTCGATCACGCCGCTGCCTTCGAAGAGTGCCAGGCTGCGCACGTCGGGCATGAAACGGATGTTCACCAGATCGTCGCGGAACTCGCTGACGAGCGAACAGATCAACGGCTCTTCGGAGAGCGACAACATCAGCCACAACTCGTGAACATCGTTCGTGCGGATGTATTCAGCGAGCGCATCCACACTGTCGAACACCGGCACCCGCGTACTCGTGACCGGCGACTTCTCCGGGCTCGTGTTGTAGACCGCCGTCGCGCGAAAGCCCGTGGTGGGTGCGGATTCGATACGGCGAATGATCGCGTCGCATTGCGAGCCGCTCCCTACTATCGCCACCTGATGCAGATTCATGCCCGCACTGCGTGCTCGCGCAAGCACCGCATGCGTGATGAGCCGGTACGAGATCAGCAAGCCACCTGTTACGGCAGTCCAGTACGAGAACCACAAACGCGACACGAAGTCGATCCGATGCAGCGAATACATGAGCACGAGCGCACTGCCCTGCACGATCAGCCATGCAAGCGACACCTGACCGGCCAGCATCAGCTTCGAGCGGCCGCGCCACGATTCATACACGCCGAACGCGGGAAAGATCGCCAGCGCGAAGGCAGCGGCAAACATCACCAGCGCCCAATAGAAACCAGATTGAGCGAGGTAATCGAAGCGGATCTGCGACGCTACCGCCGCACCCGCCAGCACCAACGCGACATCGAACATTCGCGCGAGCAAATCCTGAAACTTGCGCATTTTGCTTACCTCGTACTGGCCGTTCCTGTTCGCAACCCGTCCGGCCCGCTGCCTATGAGCAACGGCCGTAGTTGTCGTTGAATCGCACGATGTCGTCTTCGCCCAGATAAGTACCCGACTGGATTTCAATAATTTCGAGCGGCACCTTGCCCGGGTTTTCGAGCCGGTGGCGCGTGCCGAGCGGGATGTAAGTCGACTCGTTCTCGCTCAGCAGGAATTGCTCTTCGCCTCGCGTGACGAGCGCCGTGCCGCGCACCACGACCCAATGTTCTGCGCGGTGATGATGCAGCTGGAGCGAAAGCTGTGCGCCGGGCGACACGACGATGCGCTTCACCTGAAAGCGCTCGCCGTGATCGATCGAATCGTAAAAACCCCACGGGCGATGCACCTTGCGATGCGCATCGGCTTCCGGTGCGTGCTGCGCCTTGATGCGCGACACGAGACCCTTGACGTCCTGCACATGCGAGCGGTCCACCACGAGCACCGCGTCGGCGGTTTCGACGACCACGACATTCGTCGTGCCGACGCACGCAACAAGGCGTCCTTCGGAATGCGCGTAGCTCGACACCGCTCCTTCGAACGTCACGCGGCCACGCCCTGCGTTGCCGTTGGCGTCTTTCTCCATCGCGGCCCACACCGCATCCCACGAACCCAGATCCGACCAACCGGCCTCCAGCCTGACGACCACACCCGCCGGCGATGCGCCGTCTGCGTGAGCAGGCTCGGTCGCATTTGCGTCCGGTGTATCGGTCAGGCGCTCCATCACGGCGTAGTCGATCGAATCGGCAGGCGCGCTAAGGAACGCGTCGACGAGCGGCCGGAAATACGCGCCTTCGCTGCGCCCGTCACGGAACGCGCGCTCGCACGCAGCGTGCATCTCGGGCTGGAGGCGCGCGAGGGTGTCGAGCCACACGCTCGCACGCACGATGAAGATGCCGCTATTCCACCAGTACGTTCCCGCGGCAACGTACTTCGCAGCGAGTTCCTCCGCTGGCTTCTCCACGAAGCCGTCGATCGCATGCCCACCGTCGGGCAGCGCGGCACCGATGCGGATATAGCCGAAGCCAGTATCCGGCCGCGTGGGCGGCACGCCCAGCGTCGCGATCGCGCCTCGTTCCGCGTAAAGCGCTGCGCTTTCCAGCGCGGCCTGCAATGCGCCGAGATCCGCGATCGAATGATCGGCCGGCATCACGACGAGAATGCCGTCCTTACCGTCCGCACACGCAAGCGATGCCGCGAGCGTAAGCGCGGGCGCCGTATCGCGACGAGCGGGCTCGACGATCAGGCGCGCCTCGACACCGTTCTCATGCAACTGCTCGGCAATCACGAAGCGGTGCTCTTCTCCGCAAACGATGATGGGCGAAGCGTCGACCTGCCAGTTCGACGGGAATCCGTTCATGCGCCGCGCAGTGGCTTGCAGCAGAGAATCCGAACCCACCACGTCGATAAGCTGCTTCGGATAGTTCTCGCGCGACACCGGCCACAGCCGCGTGCCCGATCCGCCCGCAAGGATGACGGGGACGATGCGCGTGCAACGCGCGCCGGTTGCCTCGCCACTCGCATTGGAAGACGCGCCGTTTTCGGTTCCCTGAGTCAACATATTCGTAATCCTTATGATTCTTCAATAACGCCAGAGCAGACGTGGCGACTGCGTGTATCAGGCGGGCCCGGTTCGCGCCGTCGAGGCTATTGGCCCACCATGCGGCGGCTTTGAATCCGGAACTCCGTAGGCGAAATTCTCATTCGCTTGCGAAACACCTTCGCGAGCCTGTCACCGTTGCCCATGCCGGTGCGTCGCGCGATTTTGTCGACCGGCAGTTCGGACTCGGTCAACAGACTGCACGTCACCGCGAGACGCTCGTGCAGCAGAAAACTGGAGGGCGTAATGCCCATTTCCATCTTGAAGCGGCGCAGGAAGTTGCGCTCGCTCATCGCCGCGAACTGCGCAGCGTCGGCAATCGAAATCGACTGCTGACAGTTTTCCTGCAGCCAGCGCGCCGCCGCGCGGACCTTGTCACCCGGCGTGAGCGCGCCGTCTTCGCTCAGCAGCGGACCGAGGTTCGAGCACGAATCGGCCAGCAAACGCTCCGCAACGGTGCGCGCGGTCGCGGCGCCCAGATCGCGCTTGATCATTGCGAGCGCACTGCGCATGGACTCGAGACGATCGCCTGCGTCGGCGGTCTGCTCGGTCTGGCGCGGCAGTGTCGACGGCTCGCGCAACTCGCTGCCGCCGGTTGCGTCGGGCACATACGCCGCGTCGAGCAGTGCGCGCCCTTCCGCGATCGGCCGGATCATCCCTGTGTTGTGACGCACGCGGCGCAACCAGGCAATCAGGCGTTCGTCCTTCGCAGCGGCCAAGGCACCCTTGCCGCCGGCCACGTACAACGCGTCGAAGCCGCTGTAATGTCTCGCGTCGAGTCCATCCGTCCACACTCGCAGAGCCGACGATGAAGTCACCATGCCGCCGTCTGCCGACAGGAAACACACGTCATAAGAACAGCCGCCGGAGCCCGTGGACGCGAGATCGTTCGCCGCCTGAAACACTTCGGCTACGACGCCGGCGCCTTGCAGCGAGCAGTCGTTGAACATCAATATCGCGATGCGACGCATCCCTTTGTTCGGTGCGTGCACCCAGCGCAGCATTGCTGACTCGAGACTCGCGCAGGTCATAGCTATCCTCACCAGAAAACGGCTTCCTTCACCGTCACGGCCACTACGGGCCGACTCCGAGCAGTGCATCATAGCCACCCTAAATCAAGTATTTAGCCGCCATGACCGATAGTGTTGACATGTTGGCGCATTGACAGGGGTGGCTCGCCGGTGATTTTCGGCAATATTCTGCCGACACCGAATTGCACCGAATTAATTGCCGATTCCGCATATCATTGAATTGGCGTTGTGCGAATGTTAGTGCAAACCAGGAGCGCATTTCGTTCGCCACCGCACACTGGATCACGACTCAAAAAAGGACGGTTACAATCCGATCCGCGCGCGCCGGTCGCTGTTATAAAGCTGTTTTTGCCGGTTTCTGCGCGATGTGCAGATGTTTTCTCCTCCACGCCAGGGCTCGCCGCCCAACTTGCTGCGCAACTTCGCGAGTTCGATGGACACCACGCACTTCAATAGCGCAAAGAAGTGTCTAATATAGGCGCGTTACTGCTCACTTAAATTATTTAATTTGTTCTTATTGGGCGACTTGAATATAAAGATGCCGATTAATGTTTCAGACCTGAAACATCGAAATAACATCGGATAACGGGGCAGCGCAAATGGCGGACCAGAAGCGTAAGGCGCGAGACCGCAAACCGGCGGAAACCGCCACGAAATTGCGGAATTGCACTATGCGCTTTCCGCAACACGCCGAAACGGACGCTACACCGAGGCGGCTCTGACCTGGTGAATTAGCAGTTTGACGACGTTCGCGCGTCCACATACGCCGCGAACCGCACGGGGGGAATCTATGTCGAATCGAAGCAAATACGGCGCAACGCGGAGCTTGAGCGATCCATCCGGAGCGCGCGCTCCAACGCGGCCCGCCGCCCTCTTTTTCGCCGTCGTCACCTTACTGTGGTGCGTCCCGGCTCAATGCAATGCAGCCGCTGCGGCCGCGGCCGCATCCGCAGCGCCAGTCGATGTCAAAACGCCGTCAGGCCAAGGTCTGCGCTGCTCGGCGCCGTCATCGCAGACGCGCGCGGCATCCAACGGCGATCTCATCGAAGCCGACACGCCCAGCGACGGCACACGCCTCTTCGCCGCGTCCAAACCATTCACGCTCGTCATCACCACGCGCGCACCGCAAAACGACACGCTCAACTGGCAGATACGCGACACGTGGAACATTGTGCGTGCAAGTGGGAGCTTCGGCGTCGCGGCGGGCACGACGTCGGCGACGCTAAGTTGCTCATCTACAGTGGCGGGCTACTTTGCCGTGTCGGCCTCGCTCGAACGTGCGCGAGGCCAGCTCGAATCGCGCGGCACACGTCCCGCAGGAATCGCGACCTTCGGCGTACTGCCCGATACCGCGCCGGCCTTGCCCCCGGTGCGGTTTCCCTACGACGACCTGCACCGCTTCGGCGGCCAGGGCACCGCTTATCTCGCGCCCGGCCAGCATTGCTGCGACGGCGACGGCTACCGTCCGGTCTATACCGCGCTCGGCCTGACGTGGGCCAACGACAATCGCAACTGGTATATGGAGGAGCCCGATAAGCCGGGCACCTTCAATCCCGCGACGAAGCAGCTCACGCCGTACTTTCAGCGCGGCGACATCATGCGTCTGATCCAGCTCGACGGCATCCCGAAGTGGGCAAGCCCCACGGGCAAGGAGACTCATAGCTACGCACCTACTTCACTCGCGCAGATGAAGGACTACATGGCAAAGGTCGGCGCGGAATCGAACCGGGTCCGCACCACGTATTTTCCGAAGCAGCGTGACAACTACTATCAGGTGACGTGGGAGCCCGACGCGGATGGCGGATTGCCCTGGCGCGATAGCGACGCAAATTTCGTCGCGATGTACAAGGCAGTGTGGGAAGGCATCCATCAGACAGACCCGCATGCGGTGGTCATGGGGCTCACGTATTCATCGGTGCAGGGCAACGTGACGTGGATGCGCCGTCTGGGTCCGCTAGGCATCGGCCGCTATATGGACGGCATGACCGTTCACGGTTATTACGACATCGGCACCACGCCATCGCATCCGCCGGAGCGTGTCGCCGACACACGCAATGAGGGCACCGTGTCCGGAGCACTGGCTGCTTCGATGCGTGCGCTGCGCCACGAAATGCGTCAATACCTGAAGCCGGGCGCGCCGCTCTTCGTTACCGAAACGGGCATCAGTTACGACATCGGCGAATCGTACGGCAAGAACTATCCAGGCGCGGACGTGCTGTACGCACAAGCCGCGGTTGTCGCCCGCACGCATTTGATCCTGCTCGGCGAGGGCGCCGACATGACCTACGTGTTCTATCTCGCGGACATGCCGGATGCCGCGCCGGGCTACGGCATCTTCTTCGAGCTCGAACACGCGAAAGGCGCATATGGTCCCTCGCGGATCAGCCCAAAACCCGCGGCGCTCGCGGTTGCGGCAATGACACGCATCATCGACGGAACCAATACGCTTGGGCCTTTGAAGGGCCTGCCAGCAGGTGTCCATGCATATGCGTTCAGACGGCTTGGCGGCGGCAAGATCGTGACTGCGCTGTGGACTCACGACAACGGCCGATGGAGCGCGAAAACGGGTTTCAACGCGGGACAAAGCGTCGACTACCGCTTGCGTGTCGACGCACCCGGCACGAGCGGCGAAGTCACTGCGCTCGACATGATGGGCAACGCAACGGCCGTACCGTATCGCGACGGCGTGGCGAACCTGAAACTGTCGCCCGCGCCTCTCTATGTGCTGTCCAGGAACGCCGACGTGTTCAAGGACGCGGTGACTGCGCCGGAAGGCTACGTTGCCCGATAGGGTCCGGACGCATGACGCGATCGGTACGCGACATCGCGCGGCGAAACCGCCGCGATAGCTAGGTAGCGCACAAAAACTCCGCGCCGGTAAAGCTAGCATTCTTATCGACGCGCTGGAGCCGCCCAATGAACGGCGTTGCATGGATCAAGCTGTTACTCGCGGCGGTGGCCGGCGCGTTTGTGCTTGCGGCGGCGGGCACACTCGTGCTCCTGTTGCTGTTCGCCTATGTAGCCGAGAAGCTGACCCGCGACGATGACAGCCGCGGCGATTACTAGCGATCATTAGCCATCCGGGCGCTTGCAACTGAAGAGTCGCGCCGGACATAGCACCTTCGCTTAAGGAACTGAAATGCTGACGGAGATCGACTTTCTCGACGTTGTTCGTCTAACGCCACTCGTCGCGATCGATCTGATCGTGAGGGACGCGGACGGACGAATCCTGATCGGCCATCGCCGGAACCGGCCCGCGCGCGGCACGTGGTTTGTGCCCGGCGGCCGCATTCTGAAAGATGAAACGCTCGACGCCGCGTTCGCGCGCATTGCGGACGCCGAACTAGGTATCGCAAAGCTTGCGCGTTCGTCCGCGCGCTTCGAAGGCGTATTCGAACATCATTACAGCGACAATTTCGCGGCAGAGCCCGGCGTGTCGACTCACTACATCGTGCTCGCCTATGCGCTGTCGCCCGGCAACACGCAGCAGATCGGGCGGCCCGATCAGCACAGCGACTATCTGTGGCTCACGCCCGCCGAGCTGCTCGCTCACCCGGACGTCCACGAAAACACCAAGGCGTACTTCCGCTAGTCGCGCCGATATTGCTGACCGGCGAAGCGCGGGCGTCATGTCGCGCGCAGTGTTATCCCGGCAACGTGGAACGTCAGACCATTGCAGTATGATCGAGCCCACTTTTAACGGCTCGAATCGACATGCGATCAGCAGTAGCCAGTTCTGTTCGGGAATCATGCATTGCGCTTGTCGCGGTGCTCGCAGTGCTCGTGTGCGCCATGTTCCCAGCGACAGCGCGCGCAGCCGCCTGCAAGGCGGGCACACTCGTCACGGTCGTCGCGCATCTCGACGACGATCTGCTGTTTGTCGATCCCGCGATCAGCGAGCGTCTGGATGCCGGATGGTGCATCACTACGGTGCATCTGATCGGCGGCGCAAACGGTGCGAACTTCTCCTACGTGCTCACGCGCGAACGGGCCTCCCGGCTCGCGTATTCGCGCATGGCGGGGGTGCCTGACGCGTGGAGCGAATCGAACGTCGAGATTGCCGGCAAGCTCGTGCATCAAATGGTGTTGAAAGCAAAGCCCCAGGTTCGCCTGCTCGAATTGCGGCTGCCCGGCGGAGGCGTGCGCGGCGGACGCCAGCCGCTCGGCTTGCTGTGGGAGCAGCGCGCAACGCTTTTCTCGTATCCGATGAGTACGGACGGCTCGGGGCGCATGAAATACGACCGCGATACGCTGTCGGCCACATTGAAGGCAATTCTCGCTCAGGCTACGCTGATCTACACGCTTAATCCGGACACCGTACCATTTGTCGAACATCCGGATCACATCGTTGCCGCACGCATTGCGCGTCATGTTGCGCAGTCTCTCGCGAAGAGCGTGCCGATCGTCTATCACGTGACATACCCGACGGGCGGCTGGCCGGCCAATGTTCCCGCGACCGAAGTGCAGCGCAAGCGCGACATTGTCGCGAGCTATTTTTCGATCGACGGAAGCGAGTCGTCGCATGTATTCGGCGAGTTTCAGTGGGACGGCAACTGGATCGCGCGGCGCTATGCATTCGCGGATCGCAGCGATCGCCGCGTGCCGGACTTCCAGGCGCGTCCCATACAGCTATTCAATGTCGCGACGAATCGCTGCGTAACCGCAAGCGGGCCCGGCCGTGCACCCACGCTCGCCGCATGCAATGGATCCGCCGCGCAGCAATGGCGATGGGAGCCGGTACCGGTCTATCCCGGCAACGCGCGCAATGCGGCGCTTGTCAGCGTGGCGACGTCGCAATGCATCGCCGAGCGCGACGGTTATCTGCGCTCGGAAAGCTGCGATCAGTGGGACCTTGCGCAACGCTGGACGCCATGGGACTTCGGCCTCGTCTATACGCCTATGCGCCATTGCCTCGGTGAAAACGACGGCAAGCTGACAATGCGCGGGTGCACCGCGCTCACCACGCGTTACCGTTGGGCCACGACGCAACGCATCCAGGCAAACGATCCCCGGCTTGCCACCGCAATGTACGCAGACGTGACGGGCACGGGAGCACAATCCGCAATCTATGTGCAGCGGCAGCACGATGGTCCCGGCTTTAACGTCTACGCAGCGTCGCTCGAAAAAACCGCGCCCCCGTCGCTCTGGTATGCAGCCGCAGTGCCGTTCGACCCGGACGCCACCGCGGCGAGCTGCTCGGGCGACAAACTGTGCTTCGACAGCGCGCGTTTCCTGCTCGGCGACTTCGACGGCGACGGCAAAACTGACCTGATGGTTGTTACTGCGCGAGAGAACGGCACGGCCTTCTGGCTACTGCGCAGTCTGGGCGATCGTTTCGATGCACCCCGCCTCTGGTTGCAAACGGACGCGGCATTCAAACCCGAATTTGCTCAGCAATACGTGGCTGCGGATTTCACCGGCACGCGTAGAGCCAGTGTGCTCATTGCACAAAAGCGCGCAGACAGCGGCCTTGACTTGTGGATCGCGTCATCTGCCGGCGCTGCAGATCGTGGCACCGCCCCTGTGCTCGTCGCGCAAGCTCGAGGCCTCGCACAGAACGCTGCGTTGCTGCCGTTCGGCAACGCGGGCTCGCGCTCGTCGCTCGTCGCCATGGAGACGGCGCAAGGACGCATGTCGCTCACGGTCATCTCGAACGTCGGGGCGCGGATGAGCATCGGCGAACGCAGAATGTTGCCGGCTAACTTCGTGCCGGGCTTCGTGAAGACGACGGTCGCGTCGTCGCGCGGCGACGATCGCGACACGCTAATGCTGGTCACGCCGCGTGTAAATGGCACCGACGCTGACACGCTGATCGACATCGCCACACTCGACCTCGCTGCATCCGCAGCGACGCCGGTGCACGTAGCTTCGTTGCGCGGCATGTCGTGGTCGGATGTATTCCCTGGCTATGTGCGCGACACGCATGGCGCTGCACTCGTGCTTTATCGCAGAACCGACGCGACGCTCGGCGACTTTTACTTTACTGGCGGCGCACCGGCGCTATCGCGCTATCCGCTGGAGAACGGCTTCGCCCTGGGCGCGCCGCACGATCTCGGCGAGCTACCAGGGCTGTTTTCGGAGACGGTGAGAATAGACCGGCTCGCGCAATAACGCGTGGCGCGCCGGTCCTTAAGCTCAGAATAAACTCAGGGGCAACTCAGGCCGATACCTGCATCGGCTGAGCGAACTTGCGCACGATCGACATGTAGCGGTCCGCGGTGTCGTGCAGCGTATAACCGGCCAGTTGCCGGTGCGCGCGCGGCGTTTCCAATGCCTTGACGAGCGCGTGGGCATAGGCGTCGACGTCCGTCGTGTCGACGAGATTCACGCCGGCCAGATTGCTCGCGAAACCGAATGAAGGAATGCGGTTCGCCACGACCGGAATTCCCGACGCGAGCGCCTCCAGAAATCCTATGCTCTGGGCTTCGAAGCGCGATGGCATCGCGAACACGCGCGAGGAGCGCAGCACCGCGGCAACGTCCGAGCGCGGTCCGCATACGCTGACCTTGCTCTCCAGACCAAGTTGCCTCACGAGCGACACCACTGCGCGGTGATAATCGAGTTCCTCGACCACGCCGCACAGCAGCAAACGCGCTTCGGGTTCGACCTGAAGTACACGCTCGAATGCGCGAACCGTGTCCAGCTGACTCTTTCCTTCTATGTATCGGCCGAGCTGAACGATCTGCTTCGAAGGCACCGCGCTGTCGGGTGCGGGCGAACTGTCGTGTCCGGCGAATAGCGACGCGTCGACGCCATTGGGAATGACCACCATCGAAGGATGCCGGCCGATCTCGCGCATGTAGTCGTCGATATTCTGCTGCGAGACGCCGATGATGGCTCTCGCCCGGCGCGATAGCAGGCGTTCGGCGCGCTTGAGCGCACCGTTTTCGAAGTCGTTGACGCCCGAGTGCATCACCCATGCGATAGGGGTGTGCACTGGCAACAGACGCACGTACAGCGCAGCAAGCGTCGCATGCGCAATGATGAAATCCGGGCGAAACTCGCGCACCACGCGATACAGGTGCAGCAGTTTGCCGATCCTACCGTGCCGCACATCGGGAAAACGGCACATGACACCCGCCGCCGCGAGCTCGGCTCGAATAGCGACGAAGTCGTCCTGCTGCGGCAACAGCGAAGTCATGCAAACTTCGTGTCCGGCACGCTGATGGTGAATCGCAAGACCTTTTACGAGTACTTCTGCCCCGGACAATCGTGGTGCGTGAACCAGTTGAAGAATCCTCACGATTTATCTCTCTGATGACCGCCCATTTTGCAGCGGATAGATGAGTCGGCCCAGCGAACAACGCCACACTGGGCGCTCTCATCCGATAGTTTGTATGTGGCGCACGCCTTTGCAACGCGCGCCCTTTCCGCAACACGCGACCGGCCAATGCACCGGTTCTCGTCGCGAGAAAACGTTACACCCAAGATCCTGCAAGTTTGCGCCAAGTCCAAGACTTCTTCGGCTTCGAAATGAGCGGTATCGCCCACTTGGGCGGTGAATTTCTTCTGGAGACCGAATGGGCCGGCCGATCCATTACACCATTTCGCCAAATGTCTGACGAGCGTTAATGAGCGCTACCGCACATTGGCGAAACGGGCGATGAAAGCGGCGGCATCTGACGGTCTATACGCGAGGCAGGAACCAAAGAAAGACCCTACTTCGAGATGTCCTCCAAGGCGACATCGCGCGTCTTCGGGCCCAGCGTGCCGATAGCGAGCATCACAATTGCCATCGCACCGGATATGAACACGAACACGCCATTTACGCCGAAGCGGCTCAGGCAACCAGCAATCACGAATGCGGAGAACATTGCCGACAGCCGGCTCCACGAATAGACGAAGCCCACTGCGCGTGCCCGGATACTCGTCGGAAAGAGTTCTGCCTGATACGCGTGATAGCTATAGGAAATGATGTTGCCCGCGAGCACGAGACACACGCCGAGGCTGACCAGCAGCACCGTCTCGCGAACCTGGCTAAACAGCAGGCCGCACACCACGTTCACGGCTGCCATGAAGATGATCACCGTCTTGCGCTCGAAACGGTCGGCAATCAGCAAGCCGAGCAACGGTCCGAGCGGCGCCGCCACCGCAATGATGCTTGCGTACATCAGGCTCGTCGTCACCGTAATGCCCTGCTTGATCAGCAGCGTCGGGATCCAGTTGGCGAAGCCGTAGTAGCCCATCGTCTGGAATACATGAAAGATGATGAGCATCAGCGTGCGCTTGCGGTACGGCGGCACCAACAGATCGCGGAATGCTGCGCGGGCCCGAACCGGCTCCGGCAATGCGGGTTCCGGCAGCGCTCGTCCGTATTCGCGTTCGACTCGCGCTTCGAGCCGCGTCATGATCGCGTCCGCTTCGTCGATCCGGCCTTTTTGTGCGAGCCACCGCGGGCTCTCCGGCAAACCGAGCCGGATCCACCACACGACGATCGCGCCCACCACGCCGGTCAACACGACAAGACGCCAGCCGTCCAGACCAAAGAACTGATGAGGCACCAGCAGATACGAGAGAAATGCGACGATCGGCACTGCGCAAAAACCGACTGCCTGCGAGCACGCAGACGCTCGGCCGCGCACGTGCTTGGGCACGAGTTCGGAGATGTACGTGCCGATCGTCACGATCTCCACGCCTATGCCGATGCCCGCGATGAAACGCCACAGATTGAGCCCGAGCGCCGTGTCCTGAAACGCCATGATGACGTTCGCCGCCGTGTACCAAAGCAGCGACCACGTGAAAATTGCGCGGCGCCCGAAGCGGTCGGCGAGAAAGCCACAAGCCGCGGTTCCAATGAAGAGTCCCGCAAACAACGCGGCGATGAAGCTCGCCACGCCGCTCGTGCCGAACAGGCCGTGCGTCGTCGCGGTCAGAATGCCGCTGCGCACGAGCCCTGGCGCGATATAGCCCGAGAACATGAGGTCGTACAGTTCGAAGAAGAGCCCGAGGCTCAACAACATCACCAGCTTCCAGATGGAACGCGTGGCCGGCAAGCGGTCGAGCCGCGCCGAAATGCGCGCGCCGCCCAGCGCTATTTCTTCTGCACGGCTGCCCGCCGATGCACCTGCGCCCGAGGGCAAGCCGAGGGCGCCGGCATCGCCGACCGCTGTCGCATACACCGTCTGATTCGACGACTTCATCGTCTGTCTCCTTGAATGCCGGTCTGCGCCGGATAAGCTTGATTGACTGTGCGCGCTGCGGATCACGCAGCCTCGCGTGGCGCCCGATTCGAGTCGTTGTTCAACAGCGCGATTTGCGCCTCGTCATAACCGAGCTCGCGCAATACCGCCACCGTGTGCTCGCCGATCTTCGCGATGGGCTGACGCGGCTGCAAACGCGCGCCGTCGATCGAAATAGGCAGCAACGGCATGGCGGTTTCGCTGCCGTCGTCTAGCGTGAGGCGAGCAAGGCCGCCGCTTTCTTTCAGGTGCGGGTCGTCGAACAGTTCTTCGGGCTTCGCAATCGACGCGAACGGAATGTGGTCGCGCTCGAACAGCGGCACGAGCGCCGCGCCTTCGAAACGGCTCAAGGTGTCGCCCAACGTTTGCAGCAGCCATGAGCGCGCGAGCACGCGGTCGTTGTTGGTTGCGAGGCGCGGGTCGGCGAGCAGATCGCCGCGGCCGAGAATCGCGCACAATGCGCGCCATTGGCCGTCGCCGGTCGCGGCAATGAACATCTGCTCGTTGTTCGCGAGCGCGAAGACGTCGTAGACGGCCCATGCACTGATGCGCTCCGGCATCGGCGCCGGCGGCACACCGGTCGCGGCGTACTGCTGCATGTGCTGCGCGGACAGCAGCACACAGTTTTCGAAGAGCGCGCTTTGCACTTCCTTGCCGCGCCCGCTCGCATGCCGTTCGTGCAGTGCCGCGAGCACGCCGATCGCGCCGAACATGCCGCCCATGATGTCGTTGACCGAACTGCCCGCGCGCAGCGGGCGGCCCACCGGACCGGTCATATACGCGAGGCCCGCCATCATCTGCACGACTTCGTCGAGCGCGAGGCGGTGTTCATACGGGCCATTGAGAAAGCCCTTATGCGATACGTAGATCAGCTTCGGGTTGCGCTCGCGCAGCGACGCATAGCCGAGACCGAGCGTCGCCATGCGGCCCGGCTTGAAGTTTTCGACGAACACGTCGGCAGTATCGACAAGCTTGTGAAGTGCAGCCAATCCCGCTTCGCTATCCAGATCGAGCGCGACGCTCTTCTTGTTGCGATTAAAGGTGCGGAAAAAACCGGCGCCGGTGCCGAGCAAGCGGCGCGTGCCGTCGCCGCGCGGCGGCTCGACCTTGACGACTTCTGCGCCGAGGTCGCCGAGAATCATCCCGCAGGTCGGGCCCATCACCATATGCGACAACTCGATCACGCGAATGCCGGCAAGCGGCAATGCGCTCTGCTGCGGCGCTTCAGTGGCGGAACTGGCGGTAGCGGAATGGGCGTTCATTGCAGCACCTGTGAGCACGAAGAGGGTAAAGATTCGATCTGTCTCGAAGCGGCGAACTGCGTGGGCAAGCCGGCACGCGCGAGATAACCGTAAAGCGGCTCGCCGGGCAATGCATCGGCGAGCACTGCACGCGACGCGATCAGACGCGTGAGGTCAATGCCGGTTTCATAGCCCATGCTTTCGAGCATGAAGACGAGATCTTCGGTGTTGACGTTGCCGGTCGCGCCAGGCGCGTGCGGGCAACCGCCAAGCCCGGCGAGCGACGCGTCGAATTCGCGAATGCCGTGTTGCAGTCCGACCAACGTGTTGGCGAGCGCAAGGCCGCGCGTGTCGTGCAGATGCAGCGAGCGCAGTTTGTCGCCCGCCACGCCGCGCACGATTTCGATAATTTCGCCGACCTGGCGCGGCGTCGCTTCGCCGGTCGTATCGCCGAGTGCGATCACATCGGCGCCTGCGCGCACCGCGTCGCCTGCAATCGCGGCGATGTCTTCATAGGGCACCGCGCCTTGCAGCGTGCAGCCGAATACAGTCGACAAACCGGCAATGAGCTCCACACGCCGCGTGCCTGCACCCGGCGCGCTGTCGATCGCCTCGCGCATTGCCGCGAACACGTCGATCATTTCGGCCGGCGTCTTGCGCACGTTCGCGAGGCTGTGCGCGGCGCTCACCGAGATCGGTGCGACGATCCGATGCACGCCCGCTTCGAGCGCACGTTGCGCGCCTTTCAGGTTCGGCACGAGTGCGGTCACGATCAGATCGCCATAACCCAGCGCGTGTGCAATGACCTCATCGGCGTCGGCCATTTGCGGCAGCAGTTTCGCCGGCACAAAGGAAGCCACTTCCATGTGCCGCACGCCGGCGGCATAGGCGGCGTCGATCCAGCGGCGTTTGGATTCGGTGGGCATCGTTTGGGCGATGCTTTGCAGACCGTCGCGCATGCCGACCTCGGTCACGACGACGCGCTCCCTGATATCACTCATGTTTTGAATCCTGCGGAAAATGCGGGGAAATGAAGCACGGATCACAGCGTGCCTGCGCGATGCCGCGTCGCAAAGTCTGCGTTGACGAAGCACTCCATCGCCGTTGACGATGGCCGGCGACTCAAGCGGGACGGGCATGCGCCGTCGCAAAGGGGAAACCCTTAAGGGCTTTTCAGAGGATGCGAAGCGCGGACCTGCGCGACCATGCGCGTCGCTTGAATCGCATATTGATGAGCGGTTAAGCCGCCTGGTTCCGCAGCGGACCGGAAGCCGGGACGCTACCTCTGCGCATGCCTCAAACCGTGCGCAGCAAATGCTCCAGCAGATGCGACGCGGCGAGCGTCAACGCGTTGCGGTCGCGCACGCAGATCACGAAGCGCCGCTCGGCCCACGCTTCGCGCAACGGCACGGCGACGATCCCGTATTCGTCGGCGGCATGACGGGGCAGCGCCTCGCCCGGCAGAATGGCTACCGCGAGGCCGGCCTGGATAAAACGATAGGCGGCGTCGAAGGTCGACACGTAGGTGCGATAGTTGAGTTCGCGTCCTTTCTCAGCCGCGATCCGCTGCATCAGCGCATTGACCGACGCATTCGACGAGAGCCCGAGGTGATCGAACGCAAGCGTCTGCTCGAAGCCGATGGCCGCCTCGCCGGCAAGTGGATGGCCACGCGGCACGATTAGCGCGAGGTGATCGGCTCGATACGGCAGCGCGTCGAGACTTCCCATCGGCACTACGTCGCGGCAGATGCCGAGATCGGCCACGCCTTCTTCGAGGCCCCGAACGATTTCCGTGCTCACGCGCTCTTCGACATCCACGCGTATCTGCGGGTTCGCCTTTAGAAATTCGGACAACGCCTCGGGCAAAAACTCGACCATCGACGACACGTTCGCCAGCACGCGAACATGGCCGCGCGCGCCGGCTGCATATTGGCTCAGCTCGGCCTGCATGCGTTCATGGCTGCGCATGATGAGCCGTGCATGCCGCAACAATGCCTCGCCGGCGGCAGTGGCGCGCACACCGCGCTGACTGCGCGAAAGCAGCGCGACGTCGACGAGCGCCTCGAGATCGGCGAGCCGCTTGCTGACCGCAGACGGCGCGATGAACTCGCGTTCCGCGGCGCGCGCGATCGTGCCTTCCTCGCAAACGGCAATGAACAAGCGCAACGTCACCTGATCGATCTGCCACATGCGGGACGGCTCCAAAGTTAGAGTGGGGAAAATTATGCCCGAGTAAAGCGGTGCCCGACCTGATGCCAGGGTATCCACGGTCGATTCATGCGCAGCGCTTGTGCGCCGGCTCTGCTCTTGGACCGCTGGCCGCTTGCTCGCGGCTTGCGCGCTCGCTATGCTGAGCGATGCTCGCGGATGCCGACGCATTATCTAAATGTTTCGCGATGCATGCGGCCCGCCCGGTGACTTATCGCAACCGACCATGACCACTTCACGGAAATAGCCATGTCCATGACCAGCCTCTTCATTACCGCTGCCGGCGTCGGCCTTGCGATTGCCGCGCCGGTCGGGCCCATGGGTATGCTTTGCATCCGCCGCACGCTGACGGGCGGCCCGCGCGCCGGACTCGCGATCGGCCTGGGCATTGCGAGCGGCGACGCGTTCTATGGTCTGATCGCGGCGCTCGGACTCGTCGGCATTTCGCAGTTCATGCTGGCATATGACCGGCCGTTGCATCTGCTTGCCGGATTGTTTTTGCTGTACCTCGGCGTGCGCACGCTGCTGCAAAAGCCCCCGGTCGACGCGGCCAACGGCGAAGCGAACGGGAACGGCAAGCTCGCGCAAGTGGGCCGTGCGGGGGCGCTGCGCGCTTACGCGAGTTCCTTGCTGCTCACGCTGACCAACCCGCAGACGGTCATCATGTTCGCCGCGTTGTTCACGACGCTGGCGCCGCGCGGCGCGTTTTCGTCGACGATTGCGCTTACGACGGTCGGCGGCGTTTTCTGCGGCTCGATCGCGTGGTGGTGCTTTCTGGTGACGGTGGTCTCGCTCGCGCGGCACGCTATCGGCAGCAAATTGCGGCTCGCGATCGACCGGCTCGTCGGGATCATGCTCGCGGCCTTCGGCGTCGTCGAAATTCGTCGCGCGCTGTGAGCGCTGAGCAGCGCGTTAAGCCTCGCGCGGACGGCCCCGGCGCGCGCGTTCCGCGCCGTTCGTACGCTCGCGCGTCAGTTTTGCGACAATAGCGGCTTTCGCTGCGCCGAGCGTTGCCTGATGCCCGATCTGCCGACCTGCGTCGGCGGTGGGGAACACGCGCGCCGCCCGTGCCCTAACTGTCAATCCACGGTCAATCCACCGACCGCCAGCGGTCTCATCAATGGCTCTTCCCCATATCGATTTGCTGTACTCCGCCTCCGGCCTGTTCGTCGGCTTTTTGGTCGGGCTGACGGGCGTTGGCGGCGGCTCGCTGATGACGCCGATCCTGGTCCTCCTGTTCAACGTACACCCGGCGACCGCAGTCGGCACTGACCTTTTGTACGCGGCTGCCACCAAGGCGACCGGAACGCTGGTGCACGGCCTGAAAGGCTCCGTGGACTGGCAGGTGACGCTGCGACTCGCCGCCGGTAGCGTGCCGGCCGCGACGGTCACGCTGGTGCTGTTGCACCGCTACGGGATGGACACGCCGGGCGCGAGCCGACTGATCCAGATCGTGCTTGGGATCGCGCTTCTGGTGACGGCAGTCGCGCTCGTGTTCCGCCCGCAACTCGCGGCGCTGGGCGCGCACCGTCAACGCACGCCCAGCCAGGGACGCACGCTCGGACTCACCATGCTGACGGGCGCGGTGCTCGGTGTGCTCGTATCGCTGACTTCGGTGGGCGCGGGCGCAATCGGCGTGACCGTTTTGCTGCTGCTTTATCCGATGCTGCCGACAACCCGCATCGTCGGCTCCGACATTGCGCATGCGGTACCGCTTACGCTGCTGGCAGGCGCGGGCCATTGGCTGCTCGGTTCGGTCGACTGGTCGATGCTGCTGTCGCTGCTCGTGGGGTCGCTGCCTGGCATCGCGGTGGGCAGCATGCTCTCCGCGCGCGCGCCGGATGCGCTGCTGCGCAATCTGCTCGCGGCGACGCTCACGCTGGTAGGCGTGCGTCTGGTGCTGGCGTGAAGCCGCGAGATGCTGGCGTCAGGCCGGTCTGATTTTCGCCTTGTCTCAGACTGATGACGCAACCCCGATGCCGGGCTCCCGCCGTCGCCGTCACCTGAAAAAGCGGCAGGTCAGATCGGCCTCGAACTGTCTGACCCATTGACCCTGGCGGTCGTAATACGATTGAGCCCAGCCGCCACGTCGCACGGTGACGAGGCGCTCGTGAGCAGCATCGGCGGGATCGGCGCAAATGCTGACGTCGAAATGCGAGGGCGCAAAGCCGTGCCGCGCGCACACCAGTTCGAATGCGGCCCGGTCGGTGATGGGCAGATCGGTATAGCGCAGGAGCGTAGTTTGCATGGCGTTGACTCCGGTTCTTCATGCATACGGTACGCTTGGCGCGGCGTCGCCAATGTGTCATCCCACACATTGGGCGACGGCGCGTGGCTTGCAGTGCAGCGTCTGATGAAACCGTCGTTGCCGCTTTGTCGTCACCCTTTTGCCGCTGCCGTTTCTTCAACGAATTCGCACAAAACAAAAAAGCTCCGGCATGGCTGCCGGAGCTTTTTCGTTCGTGCACATCGAAGTGGTGCGTTGCGTCGGAAAACGCCCGACGCGGCACCGCCACCTCACAAGCCGCGCCCTGTGAGGCGCGCTGATTGCCGCGCCGCTAGCCGCCTGATCAGTGCGCCGTCACAGCGGGCTTACCGATGCGCCCGCTCGCCGCACTTACTGCTGCATCACGTTCAGCTTGTTCGACACCGACGTCACGCCGGCAACACCCTTCGCTGCCTCGCCGGCCGCGTCGATCTGACCTTGATCGGGCACCGAGCCCGTGAGCGTCACGGCGCCGCCGCGGGCGCGCACCGCGATGTTGGACACGTCGATGCCTTGCGTCTTGGCGAGTGCGGCGCGCACCTTGCGACCCAGCTGGCTATTGGCCTTCTTGCTCGCCTTCGCGGTGGCGGCGGGAGCGGCTGTCGTGCCCGTTGCCGTTGCATCGCTTGCCTGAGCATAGACGTTGCATGCCACCACCATTGCCACCACCGAGCCCAGCGTCTTCAGAAAACCGACCGATTTCATATTGCTTCTCTCCTTAGCTTCACATTGGACCGCTTGAATAAGCGGCTTCGTTACGACTACCTGCGGCCATGCCCGAGGCGCGACGAGGCGCGCGGCGAGGCAATAGCCGGCTGTGGCTGCGACACGAGATGCGAGAGGCGAAGGGAGGCCGGCTGCCATGTGCCGCACGCGATGGCGAAGACGCTCATGCGATGCGGTCCGCAGACCGGCAAGCCGCGATATTCGCAGACGCGCCCGGTTCTTGTGTGTCGTGCCGGGTCGCGCCGCGCGAAACGTGTGTTCGCGGCAGCGATGCACAATTTAATCTAGCCGCGCCAGAAGCGCAAAGGGTTTAGTTGTGCTCGATGCGAGGGGGCTGAGTTAAATACGGATGTTTGCAGGCGTTCATATGCTGTTCACGTGCTTCTTATATGTGCTTAACCTGCTGAAGCACTTGTCGCCGCGGCGCTTTTTAATGGCCGCCTGCGCTCTGCTTGCCGGCGAAGCTCTCGCCGGTCACCGAGCCTTCATTGCGCGCTCCTCGCCCCGCGCTCGCCGCTTGGCCGCTACCCGGTAGTCACTTTTTGTTACGGGTTTCTCCGCGCCCTGCCTAGTCGTCCATTCCGCCGCCGCAGCAATCTCAGGTACCATCGGCGCCACGCGCAGCGCCCCATCCAGTTCACTCCGGACCGTAGCCGTCCTGTCATCCGATGAAGCCAGCCACCGGCCGCAAACACCCTACCCACCTCGTTGCCCGTTTCGTCGCGATCTCGTGGCGCGATCTGGCCGTGTCGTTCGGGCCGATCGTGCTGATCGCTGTCGTCGCGATCTGGCTCGCGGTGCGTCTGATCCAGCCCGCGCCGCCCAGCACGCTCACCATTAGCGCCGGTCCGCAAGGCAGCAGCTTCTGGACGGCGGCTCAAAAGTACAAGGAGATTCTCGCGCGCAACCGCATCACGTTGAATGTTCTGCCGTCGGAAGGCTCGCTGCAAAATCTCAAACGGCTGTCAGACCCGAACTCGAACGTCGACGTGGGCTTCGTGCAGGATGGCGTCGCGCCCGGCGCAGCAAGCAACGGCCTGATGTCGCTCGGCAGCGTGTCGTATGTGCCGCTCGCGATCTTCTATCACGGGCCGACGGTCGCGCGGCTTTCCGAATTCAAGGGCCAGCGGCTCGCAGTCGGCGCCGAAGGCAGCGGCACCCGGGAACTGGCGCTCGCGCTCCTGAAGGCCAACGGCATCGAGCCGGGCGGCGCGACCAAACTGCTGCCGCTATCCGGCGAAGACGCGGCGCAGGCCCTCATCTCCGGAAAGGTCGACGCGGCTTTCCTCGCCGGCGATTCCGCGCAACCCGCGGTCATGGGCAAGCTTTACCGCACGCCAAACGTGCAGTTCTACGATTTCACGCAGGCCGACGCATACACCCGCCGCTTTCCGTACCTGACGCAACTCGAATTGCCGATGGGCGCGTTCGATCTCGGTAAGAACCTGCCGTCCGCGCCGATCCATATGGTCGCGCCGACCGCCGAACTGGTGGCGCGCGACTCGCTGCACCCGGCGCTGTCGGACCTGCTGATCGAAGCCGCGCGCGAAGTGCACGGCAGGGCCAACATCATGCAGCGCGCGGGTGAATTCCCTGCCCCGCTGGCCCATGACTTCACGATTAGCGACGACGCCGCGCGCTACTACAAGTCGGGCAAGGGCTTCCTTTACCGTCTGTTGCCGTTCTGGCTCGCGAGCCTTGCCGACCGGCTGCTCGTGGTGGTCGTGCCGCTCGTGGTGCTGCTGATCCCGGCGCTGCGGCTCGTGCCGTCGCTGTATGCATGGCGGGTGAAGTCACGCATCTATCGCTGGTATGGCGCACTGATCGCTATCGAGCGCAGCGCGCTTAGCGACCATTCGCCGGCCGAGCGCGCGTCGCTTCTGCGACGGCTCGACGCGATCGAAGACTCGGTGAATGGTCTGAAGATGCCGCTCGCCTATGCCGATCAGTTCTATGTGCTGCGCGAGCACATCGGTTTCGTGCGGGCAAGGCTCATGCAAAGCCGCGAAGCGCAGCGCGAGATGTCCGAGGAAGAGCCGGACGAAGGCGCCGGCCAGGACTTCGACGCGGTGACCGAAGCCGGCGACGCGGCCGCCGCGCCTGGCGCGCCGGACGAAGCCGCAGAGATCGGCGAGACACGCGCCGACGAGCGCCGCAAACCAGATTGACGGTGCAAGCCGCCGCCGCACCGCGTAAGATCATTACAATTCCGACGATCTGGCAGACGCAACCGCCGATCTGTCGGACAGGCAATCCGGGAGACACATATGACCGTTGGCATCGACGCCGCGCAGCCCCTGTGGTTTTACGATTTCGTCTCGCCGTTCACGTATCTGCTGCTCGAACAACACGACAAATGGCCGGGCTTCGACTTCGCATTCACGCCAGTGGTGCTGAACGACCTGTATCGTCACTGGGGGCAACGGCCGGCTTACAGCGTGCCGGCCAAACGCACCTTCCTGTACCGGCACGCGCTCTTTCGCGCGGAGCAACTCGGCATACCGTACAAGATGCCGCCGGCTCATCCTTTCGACTCCATGAAGCCGCTGCTGCTCGCCACTGCCGCTCAGGCCGACGTGGTCTGTGTGCGCGAAATCTTCCGCTTCATCTGGCGTGAAGGCCGCGATCCGTCGAGCGACGCGGCATTCGCCGAATTGTGCGAACGGGTGGGCATACCGGACGGCCCCGAACTCATCAAGAGCGAAGAAGTGAAGGCGCAGTTGCAGCGCAATACCGCCGACGCCATCGGCCTCGGCGTGTACGGCGTGCCGACCTTCCGGCTGAACGACCAGTTGTTCTGGGGCGAAGATGCGTTGCCGATGGTGTTGTACTGCGCACGCACGCCCAACTGGCTGGAATCGAGCGAAGTGAAGCGGATCAGTGCGCTGCCGTCGGGTTTGCCCAACATCTGAGCGTTCGGTTCGATGCAGTGGAGTGCGTGGGGCGCGCGTGTGGACCGGGCGCTGCTGATGCCGGACATACCGCGCCCGCTATGGCGGCCGCAGTGCAATCGGGCCTAAGGTTATAACCTTTGCGCCACGCATAGACCGCGTGCTGATCGCCTCTCGTGCGGATTCTTGTGACGCCCGCTCGACTTCGCCTCCCTCTTTTCCATGGACGACACCGCCGCCTCCCTCGATATCTGGCTCGTGCGTGTGCTGCGCACGTTGCTGGTCGAGCGCAGCGTCACGCAAACCGCGCTGCGCCTGAACCAGACGCAGCCCGCAATCAGCACTGCGCTGCGTAAGCTTCGAGAGACGCTGAACGACCCCATCCTCGTACGCGGCAAGTCGGGCATGGTGCCGACCGAATATGGCGAGTCGCTGCTTGCATCCGCGCAACGGGTGTTGCGTGAGGTCGATTTCGTGGCCACGCCGCACGGCGACTTCGACCCCGGCCGTTCGCGCCGCACCTTTCGGGTAGCCGCGCCGGATTATCTGAACGACTTCTTCATGCCGACCGTGATCGCGCAGTTCCGCGAGGCGGCGCCGCACGCCCGGCTCGAAATCGATTCGCTGAGCCCGATGCTCGACCACACTGCCTCGCTCGATGCGGGCGAACTCGACCTGGTAATCGGCAACTGGCCGAAGCCCGATCCGCGTTTCGAGCGCAGCGACCTGTTTTCGGACACAGTTGTGTGTCTGATGCGGGCGGATCATCCGTTGGCGCGCGCGCCGCTCACGCGCGACGCGTATCTCGCGGCGCCGCATCTTGCACCGACTCCTTATAGCGGCGCGCGCGGTGGCGCCATCGACATCGGATTTGCGAGAGCGCGCGCCGAGCGGCGCATCGTCGCCACGCTGCCGTACTTCGGCCTCGTACCGCAGACGCTGCTGCAATCCGATCTGATCTTCACGACGACGCGGCGCTTCGCGACGCACTACGCGAGCATTCTGCCGCTCGCGGTTGTCGAGGCGCCCATCCCCTTTCCGCGTATCAAGTGCTATCAGATGTGGCATCCGCAGCCGGATCGCCCGAGCGATCTCGGCTGGCTGCGCGCATTGATGTCACAGGTGTCGGACGGGCTGGTCGCGCAGAAGGTTCGGCGCGCGAAGCAGCCGCGGTAAGGGTCCACCTGAGGGCGAGGCGAACGCGCTAATGGAGCGATGAGGCGTCCATGCGATTGAGACGGTTAACGAGTGATCGGCGGCTGATGTTGTCGTGCGGATGACTTAATCGATCAGGTCGCTTCGGCTAATGGTACTAACGGCGCTAAACGCAGCCAATCCATTTCAGACGTTTGCCGCCACAGGTTGAAGCGCCGCTTGCGTTCCGTTTGCCGTTGCGGGCTGAACCGCGGCTCGCCGCCCGCGAACCTGCAGCAACTCCGCGCATACCGCCACCGCGATCATGGCCGGCGCCTTGTCGACGATACCTGGCACGCCGATCGGACATGTCATCTGCTGCAACCGTTCAAGTTCCACGCCACGCGCGAGCAGGCGCCGCTCGAACTTCACGCGTTTTGTCTTCGAACCGATCATGCCGAAGTAGCTGAAATCGCGTCGCCGCATGATGCGTTCAGCGAGCGAGAAATCGAGCGCATGGTTATGCGTCATCACCAGAAACCAGGCGCCGGGCGGTGCCGTATCGACGATCGCGTCTGGCGTGTCGGTGGCTTCGATCTGCACATTCGCGGGCGTTTCGTCGGGGAACAGTTCATCGCGCTCGTCCACCCACTGAACCACGCACGGCAGGTTGCCGAGCAATTGAATGAGCGCATGACCCACATGGCCCGCGCCGAACAGCACGATGTGCATGGGCGCGGGACGGGACTCGTCGACCTCGCTGCGCCGGCCGATGCGAATCGAAGAACAGTGGTTGATCGCGTTCATCTTCAATCACCTTGCGGCCGACGCGGCAGCCCGCACCGCGCCGATCGCCCTGAGGATTTCCTCGCTCGTGGCAGGTGCATTGAGCGGCGGATTCACCCGATGACCGCCGACTGCCGACACCGCGTCGCGAATCGCAAAGAATACCGAGAACGGCAACAGCAGCGGCGGCTCACCAGTCGCTTTCGAGCGGTGAATGCTGTCCTCTGCATTGCGGTTCTTGAACAGACGCACGTTGAAAACCGGCGGCGTATCGTTGACAGTCGGAATCTTGTACGTGGACGGCGCGTGCGTCATGAGCTTGCCGCCGGCGTTCCACCACAACTCCTCGGTGGTGAGCCAGCCCATGCCCTGAATGAACGCGCCTTCCACCTGGCCGATGTCGAGCGCCGGATTCAGCGACGCGCCTACGTCATGCAGCGCGTCCGCGCGCAGCACGCGCATTTCGCCGGTCAGCGTGTCGATCACCACTTCGGACACGGCCGCGCCATACGAGTAGTAATAGAACGGCCGGCCTTGCAGCTTCGCCTGATCCCAGTAGAGCTTCGGTGTCGCGTAAAAACCATCGGACCACAGCTGGATTCGCGCGAGATAAGCCTTTGCGACGACTTCTTCGAACGGCACCACTGCCTCGCCGACAATCACGCGGTCATGCGCGAAGCGCACGTCGGAAGCATTCACCTCGCCGGCACCAAAACGCTCGGCGGCAAACGCGGCGAGCCGTTCGCGTAGCTGGCGCGCCGCGTCCTGTGCAGCCTTGCCGTTCACATCCGAACCCGTCGAAGCCGCCGTCGCCGAGGTATTCGCGACCTTGCTGGTATCCGTTGCCGTCACGCGAATCCGGTTGAAGCCGACGCCCAGTTCATGTGCGACGACCTGTGCGACTTTCGTGTTCAAGCCCTGGCCCATTTCGGTGCCGCCGTGATTCACGAGCACCGAACCGTCGGTGTAGATATGCACCAGCGCGCCGGCCTGATTGAAGTGCGTGACGTTGAACGCAATGCCGAACTTGACCGGCGTCAGTGCGAGGCCTTTTTTCAGCACCTCGTTGTTGGCGTTGAATTCGTTGATCGCTGCGCGGCGCGCGCGATATTCGCTAGTCGCTTCCAGTTCGTCGATCAGTTCGTGAATCACGTTGTCTTCGACGATCTGGCCATACGGCGTCTGATTACGCTCGGTCTTGCCATACAGATTGCGGCGGCGCACGTCGAGCGAATCCTCGCCGATCGAGCGCGCCACGTTGTCCATGATGTATTCGATCGCAAACGCACCTTGCGGACCGCCGAAGCCGCGAAACGCGGTGTTCGATTGCGTGTTGGTCTTGCCGCAAAAGCCGTCGATGGTCACATCGGACAGCCAGTACGCGTTGTCGAAGTGGCACAGCGCGCGCGTCATCACCGGGCCGGACAGGTCGGCCGAAAAACCGCAGCGCGAGGTCATGTCGACGGCCACGCCTTCGATCACGCCCTTGTCGTCGTAGCCGACTTCATACGTGTAGTGGAAGTCGTGCCGCTTGCCCGTCACCATCATGTCGTCGTCGCGATCCGGGCGAAGCTTGACGGGGCACAGCAGCTTCCACGCGGCGAGCGCTGCGCAGCACGCGAAGAGACCCGACTGCGATTCCTTGCCGCCGAAGCCGCCACCCATTCGGCGACATTCGATCAGCACGTTATGGGACGCAATGCCCAACGCGTGAGCGACAAGATGCTGCATTTCAGTCGGATGCTGCGTTGAGCAATAGACGTGCATGCCGTCGTCGTCCTTCGGCACGGCATACGAAATCTGCCCTTCCAGATAGAACTGCTCCTGGCCGCCGAGCAGCATTTCGCCAGCCTCACGATGCGACGCGCGTGCGATCTTCGTGCCGGCCTCGCCGCGCGCGAGTTTCATCGGCGGCAGCACGTGCTGATTGGCGGCACGCGCCTGCTGCGCGGTCAGGATGGCAGGCAATTCCTCATAGACGATCTCCGCGCGGCGCGCGGCGAGCCGCGCGGTTTCGTGCGACGTCGCGACCACGATGAACACCGGCTGACCGACGTACTGAACGATGCCTTCGGCGAGAATCGGATCGTCGCCGTGGACGATCGGCGCGACGTCGTTGGCGCCGGGAATATCGTCCGCGGTAAAGATAGCGACCACACCGGGCGTCGCGCGCACCTTGTCGAGCGACACCGACACGATTTTCGCGTGTGCTTTGCTCGACAGCCCGAGCGCGGCGTGCAGCGTGCCTGCGACCGTCGGGATGTCGTCGGTATAAGTCGCGCGGCCGCTCACGTGCAGATGCGCCGATTCATGCGGGCGCGACACATGAACCTGCGTGAAGTCGTCGAGCGCCTGAGTGTCCTTCAGGAAGGGTTCAGCATGCTGATTCATTGTTGTGTTCTCCGTATTCTTCGTGCGCTTCAGGCATTTGCCACGACATTGCCGGCGACACCGGCGTCCGCAGTCGAGCACGCCGCAACCACCGCGCGCACATCGAGCGAGCTTTTCGGCAACGGATTGTTGGGGCGCGTTTCGAGCCAGAAGCGATACAGCGTGTTCTTTGCAGCTTCGAGACGGTAATTGCTGGTCGCGCGCATATCGGAAAGCGGTGCGTAGTCATTGCCGAGCGCGAGCATCGCGGCTTGCGCGGTGGATTCATGCCATTCGGCGTCGCGCAGCACGGCTTCTGCGTGCGTTGCGCGCTTCGGCGTCGCTGCCATGCCGCCGAACGCGATGCGCGGCTCGCGAATCAACTCGCCGTCCGCGATAAACGAGAATGCGGCACACACAGCGGAGATGTCCGAGTCGAAGCGCTTCGACAGCTTATAGGTGCGAAATTGCAGCTTTGCACGCGTGCCCGTGCGAGTCGGCACTTTGAGGCCGACGACGAACTCGTGCTCGGCCATATTCTTCTTCTGGTACGCGACGTACAGGTCTTCGAGCGGCATTTCGCGTTCGACGTCGCCACCTCGGACAATCACGCGCGCGCCGAGCGCGATGAGACCGGGCATCGAATCACCGATCGGCGAGCCGTTCGCGATGTTGCCGCCGAGTGTGCCCGCGTTGCGAATGGGTAGCGAAGCGAAGCGTAGCCACATTTCCGTAAGCTCGGGATACTGCTTTGCGATCTCCGCGTAGGCGTTTTCTACCGTCACGCCCGCGCCAATTTCGATCCAGTCGGCACGCGTTTCGAGCTTCTGCAATTCGGCGATCTGTCCAACGTACACGACATTGCCGAGTTCGCGCATCTGCTTGGTGACCCACAGGCCAATGTCGGTGCTGCCCGCGAGAATGCGCGCGGCCGGCTCGGCCTGCTTGATCTGTGCGAGCGCTTCGACCGTGCGCGGCGCGTCGAAGCGCTGGCCGGCGTGCTCGTAATGGAACGTGTCGTCGCGTTGCAGCGTCGCGAGCGCGCCTGCGAGCGCCTCCACATTCACCGGTGCCTTGGGCGCGGGGACTTCGAACATGCGCACGGCCGCATCCACGATCGGACGATAGCCGGTGCAGCGGCACAGATTGCCTGTGAGCGCGTTGCTGATTGCTTCCCGCGAGGGCACCGTCCTGTTTGCGCAGCCATGCTCGTGGCCGTGCTTTTCGTAGAGCGACCACATCGACATGACGAAGCCCGGCGTGCAGAAACCGCACTGCGAGCCGTGGCATTCGACCATCGCCTGCTGTACCGGATGCAGCGAGCCGTCGGGCTGACGCAGATCTTCGACGGTGAAGAGCGCCTTGCCGTCGAGCGTCGGCATGAACTGGATGCAGGCATTGACCGCCTTGAAGTCGACGCCGCCCTTTTCGTTGCGCTCGCCGACCACGACCGTGCACGCGCCGCAATCGCCTTCGGCGCAGCCTTCCTTGGTGCCGGTGCAGTGCGCATCTTCACGCAGATACTGCAGGACCGTGCGGGTGACAGGCGCGTCCTTGAATTCGCGGATCGCGTTGCGATGGTAAAAGCGGATTGGCTCAGTCATGTCTTATCGCTCTCGAATGTTCTTTGTCCAGCAGGGATGGTTCGAAAACTATCACCGTCAATAAATACAACCCATAGCCCGGGTCGCATGCGGGACATATGCGCAATGCGATATCGAGATGGAATTGGCGCGCTATGGGCTTATATTGGGTTGGCTGGTTTTAGATGTTTGTTGGTGCAACGCTTGATTTCAGCCATTTTGTAAGGGCGCGCGGTGAGCATTTCGCCCTTCGCCGAGGGCAAATTGAGCGTCCGACGCCCCACTATCTGGGCTTCGCACCGGCTTACGTCTGACCAATTATTAAGCAAACGCTGCAAGAGAATCGGTTCCATGGGAAAATCACGCCTTCCCGCCGTTTTCAAGTCTGGTTTTCCCCATGTCCACCGACACAGCGACACCCCGCAGCGAATTCGCCACGACCATGCAGATCATTCCGGTCGTCTTTTTCACGTTTCTTTGCTATCTGACGATCGGCATTCCGCTGGCGGTGCTGCCAGGCTACGTGCATGACGACCTCGGCTACAGCGCGGTGCTCGCGGGCGCGGCGATCAGCGTGCAGTATCTGGCGACTCTGGCGTCGCGGCCGCTGGCAGGACGTTCGGCAGACACGTTGGGACCAAAGCGCACGGTGACGATCGGCTTGCTCGGATGCGGCGCGAGCGGCGTTCTTTTGCTGCTGGCGGTTTTGTGCGGACGCTGGCCCGTGCTGAGCCTTGGCCTGCTCGTGTGCAGCCGGCTCGTGCTCGGATTCGGCGAGAGTCTGTGCGGCACCGGCGCCATTCTGTGGGGGATCGGCCGAGTGGGCACGAGCAACAACGCGCGAGTGATCTCGTGGAACGGCATCGCCACGTATGGCGCACTGGCGGTCGGCGCGCCGCTCGGCGTTGCGATCGAGCGGACGGTCGGATTTGCGGCGCTCGGCATTCTAGTGATTCTGCTGGCGGCGCTCGGCTTCTACCTCGCGCGGCCGATGGCATCCGTGCCAATCGTGCACGGCGAACGGATGTCGTACCGAAGCGTGTTCACGCGCGTCCTGCCGCACGGCATCGGCCTCGCGCTCGGCTCGGCCGGTTTTGGATCGATTGCGACGTTCATCACATTGTTCTATGCGGCGAAGCAGTGGCCGAACGCGGCGTTGTCGCTGACGGTGTTCGGCACGCTGTTCATCGGCGCGCGGCTGCTGTTCGCCAACACGATCAAGACCTACGGAGGTTTCCGGGTCGCGATTGTTTCGTTTTCGTTTGAATGTGTCGGCTTGCTGATGCTGTGGCTTGCGCCTGAGCCGCATATTGCGCTCGTAGGGGCGGCGTTGACCGGATTCGGGTTTGCGTTGGTATTTCCGGCGCTCGGCGTCGAGGCAGTCGGACTCGTACCGCCCGCGAGCCGAGGTGCGGCGTTGTCGGCCTACTCGGTGTTTCTGGATCTGTCGCTGGGAATTACGGGGCCGTTGGCGGGGTATATTGCCGGCGAGTTTGGATATGGGTCAGTGTTTCTGTTTGCAGCAATTGCCGCTGCAGCGGCTGTGGGGCTTTCCAGTTTTCTTTATCTTCGGGATGTGAAGGTTGGGAAGATGCCTGCGGCGCTTTGAGGGCTTTTCGGCTCAACGCACCAACTCACACTTGAGTTCCGTGGCTCCGGGCAGGCAGCGGTGTAATCAGGACCAGCGCCGTGGAACGCCTGGCCTTGGTGAGCAGGTAGTCGTACGTTCAGCTGGTACTCGTGGGAACGCTCGGCCTCGAGTCGCCCCAAGTTGCGTTTGTCGAGCGGCTAAAGCGATCATCGTTGCGACAGGCTGGAAATCAATCGGCAACCACATGTCGCACGATGTCCATGATGAGCAACAGGAAGGCTGTCGTCCATCATCGACTCATCACCCGCAACAATTAGGTTCGGTCTAATTTCCGGATGCCGCGGGCAGAAGACTTCGTCGCCCATACGGGCGACCGGACGACCATCGAAGATCATCGTTGGTGCTGGGAACAGCTACATCCGGAGGTACGCGCGTGGCGTTCAACTTCGGCGGGCGCAAAGCGATATTCAACATTGTGCGGGCGGGCAGCGTTGCCAATCCACTGACGAGCGATGTGCTGAAGACGTTCCACTGTCCGAGTTCCATGTCGGCGTTCAGTTTGACCGACAGTGGTCCGCCGTCAAGACTACCTCCGGCAGGCGGACTTTCGAGCGTGTCGCATTAGCGGAGTGGTTCCCAGCCCTCTACTTCCCTTCCGACAATCCCCGCTCCAACGCCGCGACCCCGGCGGGCAAATCGACCTTCACCCCGAGATCGACCATCGTCCGGCCCAGCGCGTGCAGAGTGCGAAACAGATTGTGCTCGCGGCATTGCTCGCCCATTTGCCCGATCCGGACAATCGGCAATCCGAACGACCCCGAAATTTCGACCTGATGCTGCCGCGAAATATGCGCGCATACGTCACCTGGACTCAGCCCCGCGGGCACTTCGATGCCCACCACCGAATTCAGCCGGCAAGCGACCGGCGCATATAGCTGCAAGCCGAGCGCGGTCACGCCTTCCTGCAACGCCACCGAACACTTGAGGTGCCGCGCAAAACGCTTTTCAAGCGTCTCCGCGCACACGAGCCGCAGTGCCTCATGTAAAGCCAGCACGCCCGACACGGGCGCCGTGTAGTGATATCCCGCGTTATGCCAGAAGTTCTCGGCGAGCGACGCGTCGAGACACCAGTGCGCATTCGGCGCGGTACGTCCTTTCACGCGCTCCCAGGCTGCATCGGAAAACGCAATCAGCGAGACTCCCGGAATAGACGACAAGCCCTTCTGCCCGCCCGTGATCACCGCGTCGATACCCCACGCGTCCATGGCGAGCGGCATGGTGCTCAATGTGCACACCGCGTCGACGATCACCAGCGCGCCTGCCGCCTTCGCCAATGCGGCGATGTCCTTCAGCTGGCAATTCCAGACCGTATTCGAAGTCTCGCCCTGCACCACCGTGACGATCTCCGGTCGCTCACGGCGGATTGCCTCGGCGATCTCGTCGAGACTCGCCACCGTGCGGTCGGCCACTTCCAGTTCCGTCACTCGCGCGCCGACGCGGCGGCCCATCTCCGCCATGCGCCCGCTGAAAAAGCCGTTTTTGATGCTCAGCACGCGCGTACCTTCCCACGCGAGATTCGAGATTGCCATTTCCATCGCGGCCGAACCGGGTCCCGCCACGCCCAGCACCCATTTCGAATTGGTCTGGAACACGTAGCGCGCCATCGTCTTCACCTGACCGATCACCTTCACCATGGTTGCGCCCAAATGGTTGATGACGATCGTATTGGCCTTGGCGACCGCTGCGGGAATCGGTACGGGGCCGGCGCCCATCATCAGTAACGGCTCTTCGGGAAGAATGGCGTCGAGCGATTCGACAACCGGACACGGCACAGCAGTAGACGCAACGTTAGATGATGAAGTCGGCATGATCGGTACTTGAAGGAAAGCGCAAAGATGGAATGCACAGGAGCCAACGGCCTCGCCAGCTATGACACTGGCGAGGCCGTCGTCCGATCATTCACCGATCCGAGCAATTGCGCAAGTTTTTTGACCGTGCTTTACCGGCGGGCGCCGCAAACGCGCGTAGGCGACGCGCCTGGCCGCACCGCGGCAAAACCTCACTTCACCTTGGTCTTATCGAGCTTCTTGCCGGTTTCCGCATTGAAACGCTCGACGTATTCTTCGATCAGCCGCCGCACCGCGCGTCCGATCTGCCGGTAGTCCGACTCGTTGAGGTTGGCCAGCGACACACGCCCCGACGCATGCTGCGTGCCGAAGCCGAGCCCCGGCAACAGCACCACCCGAGCCTCGCGCGCGAGCCGGAACAGCAATTCGGTAGGCTGCGTGCTCTTCAACTGCCAATCGACGAACTCGCGCCCGAACATCCGTTCGCCAAGGTACTCGGCGTCGAGAATCGTGTAGTAGTCGACCTGGTTCGGGTCGCTGTCGTCGAATGCAATGCCGACCTCCTCATAAAGCGCCTGCTTGCGCTTGCGGATCAGGCGCTTCAGCGCGTTCTTGTATGCGTCGGGCGTATCCATCAGCGAGAACAGCGAGAACAACACCATCTGCACCTGCTGCGGCGTCGACAGCCCCGCCGTGTGATTCAGCGCGACGGTGCGGCTGTCGGCCACCAGACGGTCGATGAATTTAAGCTTTTCAGGCTCTGTGGTGATCGACTCATAACGTTCGTGCAACTGCTTCTTCACGTCTTTCGGCAGTTCCGAAATCAGCCTGTCGAGCACGTTGTCGCGATGCGTCGCAATGGTTCCGAGACGCCAGCCGGTCGCACCGAAATATTTGGAGTACGAGTACACGAGAATCGTGTTCTTCGGCGCAAGCGCGAACAGCGACACGAAATCGTCGGCGAATGTTCCGTACACGTCGTCGGTGAGCAGAATCAGATCGGGCCGTTCCTTGACGATGTCGGCAATGTACTGCAGGCTCTCGTCGTCCATTTTCACCGAAGGCGGATTGCTCGGATTCACGAGAAAGAAGGCCTTCACTTTCGGATCGCGCAGCTTGTCGAGTTCTTCTTTGGTGTACTGCCAGCCATTCTCAACACCGGCGTTCAGATTCACCACATTCAACTGGTAGTCGTTCAGCCGCGGAATCTCGATGTACGGTGTGAAGATCGGCATGCCGAGCGCGATGGTGTCCCCCGGCTTGATCAGGTGATTCTCGCGCATCGTGTTGAAGATGTACGTCATGGCCGCCGTGCCGCCCTCCACCGCGAACACGTCGAATTCGCCGACGAACGGATGCCGGCCGATCATCTCCCGGCGCAGATATTGTCCGACGATAACTTCGGATAGCTTGAGCATCCGGTCGGGCACCGGATAGTTCGATCCGAGAATCCCCTCGCACATTTCATAAAGGAAGTCGCCGGCGGAAAGCCCCAGCTGATCGCGCACGTACGATACCGCGCCGCGCAAGAAGTCGATCCCCGCGACGCCTTTGTTTTCGCGCAGGAACAGGTCAAAGCGCTCTTCGAGGCCTTCGCGCCGCGGAAATCCGCCGACGCCTTCAGGCATATAAGCGAACGAGCGCTCCGACTCGCGCATGGCGAAGAGCCCGAGCTGCCAGAAGCCGTGGCGCGGTATCGTTGCGAGAAAATTCGGGTTGCCCCGACCGGCGTTCAGCATCGACGCATTGGCTGGCCGCTCGACTGCGCCCCCGCCCGCAGCCTTGATGAGTTCGTCCTTCAGCTCGAACGGGCTGAGCGCGGCAAGACCCGGCTGTGCCATGTCGCCATGTTTCTTGTCGTCCTTCTCTTTTGCCATGATGTGTTCTCCTGAGCCAGATGAAAGACGCCGCCGGGCATTGATTAGCGCGATGCCGCGGCCGGCGCGAAGAGATCGATACAACGCGTTTGCTACACGAGTCCCACCACGAGCGGGCCGAGCAACGTCAACGCGACGTTCGCGATTGCATAGGTAATGGCGAACGGCACGGTCGGCACCGCGCTTTCCGCCTTGTCCAGCACGCCGCCAAAAGCCGGATTCGCACTACGTGAGCCCGACAGCGCACCTGCCAGAATGGCCGCGTTGTTGTAGCGAAGCACGTAGCGGCCGAACAGCATCGTGAGCAGAAGCGGGAACAGCGTGACGAACACGCCGAGCAGGAAGATCGTCATGCCGCTTTGCTTGACCGTGACCACGGCCTGCAGGCCGGAATTCAGACCGACCACGGCGACGAAGGCCGCGAGCCCGAAGTCCTTCAGCAGTTGCGAGGCTGCCGTGGGCATCACGCCGTACATGGGATGCTTGCCGCGCATCCAGCCGAACAGCAGGCCGGCGAGCAGACAGCCGCCGCCTGAACCGAGCGTGAGCGGAATTCCACCCACGTTGATAACGATGAGCCCGATCAGCAAGCCGAGTACGAGACCGACGCCCATGTAGATGAAATCGGTCTTGTTGCTGTACGGCAGTTCGTAACCCGCGGCTTCCACGGCGCGCTTGGTGTCTTTCGGCGAGCCATAAAACGTCAGCACGTCGCCATGTTCCAGATGGGTCTCCGGCAGCAGCGGCAGCGGCTGCCCGGCGCGCGTCACGCCTTGCAGATAGACGCCATGGCGCATGTCGCGATCCACCATTTCCCGCGCGGCCGCAATCGTCGTGTGGTTCATGCCTTTGCGGGTGAACACGCCTTCGCGCGTTTGCATGACGACGCCGACATCGCCAATGTCTGCAACTTCGCTGCCGTTCGAGCCGAACTCGACGACGGCTTCGCGACGGCCCACGACGAGCACGACATCGTCGTGATCCAATACCAGGTCGGGCGTAGGGTCGAGCGTATGGCCGCCTCGCTTGACGCGCTCGATTGTCAGCATGTCGCGATGCAGCGTCTCGACCTGCTTCACCGTCTTGCCCGCGCTGACGTCGATCCGGTACGCGCGCCCTACCAGTTCCGGCAACGCCAGAAGTTGTCCCGGCCCGCGAGCCGGCGCGCCCGCGGTGAGCTCGCGTTCTGCTTCGATGGAGGCATCGCGCAGACTCTGCCCCGTGAACTTCGGCAAGATATTCACGCATACGATGATCGCGCCGAGCGAGCCGAACACGTACGTCACCGCATAGGCGATCGCAACGTCGGATTGCAGCGATTGCACCTCGTCGGCCGGCAGCCCGAGGCGCGCGATCGCGTCGCCCGCAGTGCCGATGATCGCCGACTGCGTCAGCGCGCCGCCAGCGAGCCCGGCGGCGAGCCCCTTGTTCAGGTGGAACAGCTTTGCGCAGACCACCACAGTGATCAGCGCCGTGACCGCGAGGAAAACTGCCATCGCAATTTCGCGCAGCGTCTTGCGGTTCAGCGAATTGAAGAAACCCGGACCGGAGTCGTAGCCGACCGCGTAGATGAATACGGCGAACATCACCGACTTCACGCCGTTGTCGATCGTCACGCCTGCCTGACTGATCACCACCGCCGCCAGCAGCGATCCGCCGACGCCGCCCAGCTGGAACTTGCCGAAGTTGATCTGGCCAATGAAGTAGCCAGCCGCGAGCGACAAAAACAGCGCGATCTCAGGTGATTTCTGGAATATGTGATGTAGCCAGTCCATCATGTCCTCGCTGAATAGTTTGTGATGCTAATTACCCGACACTGCCCGCCGCGGGTGTTCGACCCCCGCGCGGTGAATCCGACCGGCTAGCTGAGCTTGCCGGCCAGGCCGACCACGACCGGTCCCATCAACGGCAGAAAGATGTTGGAAAGCGCGTAGGTGATTGTGTAGCCGATCACCGGCGTGGAGTTGCCGGTCACACCGACGAGCGCGCTTATTGCCGGCGTGCTGCACTGCTGACCGGCGATGGCGCCAAGCAGCATCGGCGTTTCGAGCTTGAGGAACATGCGGCCAATCCACAACGACAGCAGCCCCGGCACGAGCACCATCAGAATGCCGGCTACGGGCAGCGCGAGGCCGTATTCGCGCACCAGCTTGATGGCGTCCGGTCCCGCCGACAATCCCACCGCGGCAATGAAAGTGGCGAGCCCGAAGTCCTTGAGAATCTGCGCGGCCGCCGGAGGCAGCGAGCCGACGAGCGGATGGCGCGAGCGGATCCAGCCGAACAGCAGCCCGGACAGCAAACAGCCGCCGCCGGTGCCCAATGCGAGCGACACGCCGCCGATGCGCCCGCCCAGGTGGGCAATCGCCATGCCGACCAGCACGCCGAGGCCCAGATAGACGAAGTCGGTCTTCTGCGTTGCGACGAGCACATAGCCGAGACGCCGCGCGCCGCGCTCGACATCGGCCTTGGCGCCGACCAGCGTCAGCACGTCGCCGCGATTCAGTTCGGTGCCGGGCAACGCGGGTATCGTCGTCTCCAGCCGCGTGACGGCCGCGATGTAGACGCCACGCGCCTCGTCCGGCGGTGCCCGCTCACGCATCTGGGCAACCGTGAGACCGTGCGCGTCGCGCCGTGTCAACACGACGTCGAGTTTCTCGGCGAGCACCTGGCCGAAGCCGGCGCCGTCGACTTCATCGCCGAGATCCGGCGCCGCGGCGACGATCGCTTCGCGGCGGCCCGCGACGAGCACAATGTCGCCCGAGGCCAGCGCGAGGTGCGGATCTACCGGCACATTCGCGCCGTTGCGCCGCACCTGCTCGATGGTGAGATTGAAGCCGTGCTGCTGTTCGATGGTGAGAACTGTTGCACCATGCGCCGCGCCGATGCGAAAAACGCGGCCGACCAGCGCCGGTGCGGCGGCATGCTGGCCCTCGCCCAACGCTCCGTCGCCGCCGAGCTTGCGCCACACGCGCGCCGCCTCCTCGCGCAGATCGATGCGCAACAGCAAAGGTGCAAACTGGCTCGTAAAGAGGACGATAGTGATCAGCCCGAACAGGTAACTCACGCTGTACGCGGTCACGATGTTGGCTTGCAGACGCAGCGTCTGCGCTTCGTCGAAGCCGAGCCTGGCAATCGCCTCGGAGGCCGTGCCGATCACGGCCGACTCCGTCGCCGCGCCGGCCAGCAGACCAGCCGCAGTGCCGGCATCGAGCCGCATGACGGTCACCGCGATCATGATCAGCACGAGCACCGACACGATCTCGACCACTGACAGCAGCCCATAGCGCCACCCCCGACCGATATTGGCGAAGAACTGCGGCCCACCGGTGAAGCCCAGCGCAAAGATGAACAATGCGAAGGCGATGTTCTTCAGATCGGGCGCGAGGCGCGCGCCTGTCTGGCCAAGTAACAACGCAACGATCAATGTGCCGCAAACACCGCCCAGCTGGATAGGACCAATACGGAAAGAGCCAATCAAATAGCCGATTGCGAGGCTCGTGAACAGAGCGATCTCCGGTTGAGTCCTCAGCAATTCACCGATCATGTTGAATAGCCGATTTTTGAAATTATTCGCAAATTGCTAAGTATCTACGTAAGAGAAATTAAGCTTGTTGCCGTGGTCGATAGTGGACTTAAATCAGCTATCCCACGGAAAAGATGGAATGGCGTCATATGGCGCAAAGATAGCGCGCAGCAAATCACGAATGCCGCGCTAACTACTGCGTCATTAAACGGAAAACATTGCTGACCGGACTTCGCTTGATGCGCCCGGCAGGGTGAAGCGCCGCAAATGCGGTTTGCACGAAATGCCTTTACTCATGAATGGAGCGGTGATTCACGAGCTTTTTTAAATTATGAAAGTTTAGTATCCCTGTCAATGCTATTTTTTTGCCATGAACACTTGACTTCACAGAGCGCGGACCTAAACAAACTCCATCCGCATTCGCTTTAGCGCATTGCTTATTGCGATAGCTCCCTTATACTCATTCGCTCCAGGCAGACTTGACTCGTCGGCATTAGCCGGGAATTCGCGAGCGCCGCGAAACGTTCATGGGGATACGCGATGCGCATCATTCTCTTCAGCAGCCGCCAATACGACATCGAAACTTTCACTGGAGCGAACAGCCGCCATGGCTATGAGCTGCATTTCCAGGAATCGCATCTGGACAGCGAAACTGCTGTTCTGGCGCAGGGCTACGAGGTGGTGTGCCCGTTCGTCAACGACCGGGTCGACGCGGCCGTGCTGGAGCGGCTATATGCAGGCGGCACGCGGATGATTGCCTTACGGTCCGCCGGCTTCAACCACGTGGACCTCGCAACGGCCGAACGTCTCGGCATCGCGGTCGCCCGGGTGCCTGCCTATTCGCCGCACGCGGTGGCCGAGCACGCAGTGGGCCTGATCCTCGCGCTGAACCGGCGCATTCCGCGCGCCGTCGCCCGTACACGGGAAGGCGATTTCTCGCTGCATGGACTGCTCGGTTTCGATTTACACGGCAAGACGGTGGGAGTGATAGGCACCGGCATGATTGGCCGCGTGTTCGGCCGCATCATGGCGGGCTTCGGCATGCGTGTTCTCGCGCACGATCCCGGCACGCCCGCGAGCGACCTGCTCGCGCTCGGCGCGCGCTATGTCGCGCTCGACACGCTTCTGGCGGAATCAGACATCGTGAGTTTGCACTGTCCGTTGGTGCCGTCGACCTACCATCTGATCGACGCCGCCGCGCTGGCCAAAATGAAGCGCGGCGCGATGCTGATCAACACGGGGCGCGGCGGACTCGTCGAAAGCAATGCGCTGGTCGGTGCCTTGAAGGACGGCCAGCTTGGCCATCTGGGGCTCGACGTCTACGAGGAAGAAGGCGGACTCTTCTTCGAAGACCATTCGAATCTCCCGCTGCAAGACGACGTGCTCGCGCGTCTGCTGATGTTCCCGAACGTCATCGTGACCGCGCACCAGGCGTTTTTCACACGCGAGGCGATGAACGAGATCGCGCAGACTACGCTCGATAACGTCGCCGCCTGGCAAACGGGTGTGCCTCGCAACGCGGTCCCTGCAACGAGCGCAGCGGGCACAGCAGGCTAGACGCCGCCGACCTTCAGCGAAACGGGGCGGATCGCGGTGCGGGCGTCGTCCGGTGCGCCGCACATCTCACGCAGCAAGGCCGCCTCGCGCTCGTGCACTTCCACCGGAAACCAGCGTGCGCCGGCGTCGGCAAGATAACGCGCGCGATGCTGGCCATTGCGAAACGCCACCACACCCTCGCGCTCGAAACCGAACCAACCCAGTAGACCCGGCGCGCGGCGCGTGCAAATCGTCACGTAGGGCATCTGCGGAATACGAGGATTGTCCGGATCGAGAAATTCGCGAATGCCGCGCACCTTGCCCGCATGCCATTCGGCGATAGGCTTCAGAACGTAGTCGGTGTTGTCGCGATCGGCGCAGGCGAGCAGTTTGCGCACGTCGACCAGCACGACCTGATGCCGGGTGCCGTCGGCGACGAACACGCGTTTCAGGCGCACATGGTCGTACCATGAATGTTGATGCAGCGGCACGATCCAGACCGTCTCAGCGCAGGCCGGCGCAGTTCCGGACGATGAATTGATTAGAGGCAAAGGCAGGCTCGAAGAGCCGGCGAAGATTCGCCAGCGCGTTAAGAGAGCGCTAACGCTACGAGTCGATTGTGAAAGAAGCATGTCAAGCCACGGTATTAACTGCTCTGCATGAGTGCCGACGAGCGCGGCACAAACGCCCGAACTGACGGGCGAACGCGGACCTTCAAGGACACAACGATGAAAGACACCCTGAATTTCAATCGATATGTGCGCATAGAGGCTAACCAGGATAACGGCGTAGCAACGGTCGTGCTTGAGCGCCCCGAGCGCCGAAATGCCGTCGACCGCGCTGTCGCCGACGCTTTGAGCGCCGCGTTCCAATGCTTCGAGGCGGAACCGGCGTGGCGCGCCGCAGTGCTGTTCGGGGCGGGCGGCACCTTTTGCGCGGGCGCGGATCTGAGCGCGCTGGCCAACGAAAACCTCCGCAACGAAATACACGCAGACGGCAGCGGACCTGGGCCAATGGGACCGACGCGCACGAGCTTCACGAAGCCGGTCATCGCGGCCATCGCGGGATATGCGGTGGCGGGCGGCCTGGAACTGGGTGCGATGTGCGACCTGCGTGTCGCGGAGGACGATGCGGTGCTCGGCGTGTTCTGCCGGCGCGTCGGCATTCCGTTGATCGACGGCGGCACGATCCGCTTGCCGCGGCTGATCGGCATGTCGCGCGCGCTCGATCTGATTCTGACGGGACGTGCGGTGAGCGCCCAGGAAGCGCTCGGTTTCGGCCTCGTCAACCGTGTGGTTGCAAGGGGCGAGGCGCGCGTCGCGGCAGAGCAACTGGCCGCGGATCTCGCAGCATTCCCGCAGGCGGCGCTGCTAGCGGACCGCCGCTCGGTGCTCGAAAACAGCATGCTCGGCGACCTGGCGGAGGCGCTCCAGCGCGAAGGCGCCGGCGGATATCGGGCTGTATTCGACGAAGGCATCGCCGGTGCCGCGCGTTTTGCAAAAGGCGCTGGACGTCACGGCGAGACGCCTGACTCGCACGAAGGAAGCAGCTAGCCGGGCGCTGAAAAGGAGCAACCGTAGCTGTCGGCACCACGGGTCGCACACACTCAAGCGCCGTGACGTCGCGCGGTGTTCAGCGAAAAACAACGTTCGCATCGGCGCTCAGCACTATCGTTTTGACTTAGGTAGAATCCCTGAATGTTTTGCATCCCCCTCGGCGCATGCGCTCTCGTCCCGAAAACGCGCGCCGGCCGCGCGACGCTTCGCGCCGCGCCGATCCACAGTCTGCTGCCATGCCTTTGCCCCTGCTTGCTCTCGCCGTTGCCGCCTTTGGCATAGGCACCACCGAATTTGTCATCATGGGGCTGTTGCCCAACGTCGCCCGCGACCTGTCTGTCTCGATCCCGGCAGCGGGCATGCTGGTCTCGGCATACGCGCTTGGCGTGACCATCGGCGCGCCGATCGTGGCAATCGCGGTCGCCAACATGCCGCGCAAGAAAGCGCTGATGAGCCTGATCGGCGTATTCATCGTCGGCAATCTGCTGTGCGCGTTGGCGCCGGGCTATGCGGTGTTGATGGCCGCGCGGATCGTCACGGCGTTCTGCCATGGCGCGTTCTTCGGCATCGGCTCGGTGGTCGCCGCGGGTCTCGTCGCGCCGAACCGCCGCGCGCAGGCCATCGCGCTAATGTTCACCGGCCTCACGCTCGCGAATGTGCTCGGCGTGCCGCTCGGTACCGCGCTCGGCCAGGCTGTCGGCTGGCGCGCGACCTTCTGGGCCGTGACGGCCATCGGCATTGCCGCAGCTGCCGCGCTCGCCGTGTGTCTGCCGGCGCAGATCGAGATGCAGAAGGCGAGCCTCGTGCGCGAATTCAGCGTGCTGAAAAATCCGCAGGTGTTGATGGTGCTCGGCATCAGCGTGCTCGCTTCAGCGAGCCTCTTCTCCACTTTCACGTACATCACGCCGATTCTCGAAGACGTGACCGGCTTCACGCCGCACGCCGTCACACTCGTGCTGCTGCTGTTCGGGCTCGGCCTGACGGTCGGCAGCACGCTTGGCGGCAAGCTCGCCGACTGGCGCCTGATGCCGTCGCTGGTCGCCTTTCTGCTCGCCATCGTCGTGATTCTCGCGGTCTTTGCCGGCACCATGCATGCCGAAGTTCCGGCAATGATCACCGTTTTCGTTTGGGGTGTTCTGGCATTTGCAATCGTGCCGCCATTGCAGATGCTGATCGTCAATCGCGCGAGCGACGCGCCGAATCTTGCGTCGACGTTGAACCAGGGCGCGTTCAACCTCGGCAACGCAACCGGCGCATGGCTCGGCGGCATGGCGATCGGCGCGGGCGCGCCGTTGACCACGCTGCCGTGGGTCGGCGTCGCGACCTCGATCGGGGCGCTCGTGCTCACGCTGTGGTCGGTGTCCATCGACCGGCGCACGCAGCGGATGGCGGTGGTGGGTTGACAGCCGCCTGCGCGGGCTCGCACCGGTTCATGCCGCCGCGCTTCGCGCGAGCGCGGGCGTTTCTTCCTCAGGCCTTCGCCGGCAGAATCTCGCCGACGCACGTTCCAAAGCCCACGCGATAACCGTCCGCCTGGCACCAACCCGAGAGCGTCAACTCGTCGCCGTCTTCGATAAAGCTGCGCGTGCCGCCCTCTTTCAATTCCAGCGGCTTCTTGCCGTTCCACGTGAGTTCGAGCAGGCTGCCGTACGAGTCTTCCGTCGGCCCGCTGATCGTGCCCGAGCCCATCAGGTCGCCCACCCGCGTGTTGCAACCCCCCACCGTGTGATGCGCGAGTTGCTGAGCCATCGTCCAGTACATGTACTTGAAGTTGGTTCGCGCAATGGTCGTGGCCTGTTTCGCGCCTTGCGGCCGTAGCTTTACTTCCAGCGCTATGTCGAATGCATGCTCGCCGTCGTGCCGCAGATACGCAAGCGGCTGCGGCTCCTGCACGGGCTGTGCGACGCGGAACGCGTCGAGCGCATCCAGCGTGACGATCCACGGCGAAATGGTGGTCGTGAATGATTTTGAATTGAACGGGCCGAGCGGCACGTATTCCCATTGCTGGATGTCGCGCGCACTCCAGTCGTTCAACAGCACCATGCCGAAGATATGCGCTTCGGCATCGGTACAGGCGATCGGCTCGCCCAATGCGTTGCCGCCGCCGATCACGAAGCCGGTCTCCAGCTCGATGTCCAGCTTACGGCAGGCGCCGAACACGGGACGCTCCTGATCGGGCAGCTTCAATTGACCGTTCGGCCGGCGCACCGGCGTGCCGCTCACCACGACCGACGACGCGCGTCCGTTGTAGCCAATCGGCATCTCGGACCAGTTCGGCAGCAGCGCATCCTTCGGATTGCGGAACATGGAGCCGACATTCGTTGCGTGCTCCTTCGACGAATAGAAATCCGTGTAGCCCGGAATTTGCACGGGCAGATGTAGCCGCGCGTCGGCCTGACGCACCAGCGCCTTCGCTCGCAACGCCGCGTCGTCACGCAAAGTCGCGGTGTCGCGCGAAAGCAGATTACTCAACTGGATGCGCACGCTGCGCCATGCGTCGCGGCCAAGCGCGATGAACTCGTTCAAGGTATCGCGCGCGAAAACGCCTGCCTTTGAGGGCACCGTGAGCAAGCCCGCCGCCTCCAGCGCCGCCAGATCGACGATCTCATCGCCGATTGCAACGCCCACGCGCGGCGCGTCGTCTTTGCTGTCGCTGAAAATGCCGAACGGCAAGTTCTGAATCGAAAAATCGTTGCTCGGTTCGTTGGCCGACTGCACCCAACTTTTGCGCGACGGATCGAGCGTCGCCTGAAGATCGCTCAATGCGCTCATCGTTGCTCCGGGTTGAAGTGTTTCTTAAGACCTTGCCAGCACTCGTAGTAGTGCGCCTGAAGTTGCGCGGTTTCGAGCGCAAAACGGGTCGGCTTGATCAGCGTCCTGGTTTCGAACATGAACGCCATGGTGTCGCCAACCTTGACCGGCTTCGACGTATCGCTGTGCGAAGCTTTCTCGAATGTATCCGCGTCCGGGCCGTGACCGGACATGCAGTTATGCAGGCTCGCGCCGCCCGGCACGAAGCCCTCGGCCTTCGCGTCGTAGACGCCGTGCACAAGCCCCATGAATTCGCTCGCGACATTGCGATGAAACCATGGGGGGCGGAACGTGTCTTCGGCGGCGAGCCAGCGCGGCGGAAAAATCACGAAGTCGAGTGAATCCACGCCCGGCGTGTCGGTTTGCGATTGCAACACCAGAAAGATCGACGGGTCCGGATGGTCGAAGCTAATCGAGCCGATGGTGTTGAAGCGCCGCAAGTCGTATTTATACGGCGCGTAATTGCCGTGCCACGCGACCACGTCGAGCGGCGAATGTCCGATGTCCGCGCGCCACAGGTTGCCGTTCATCTTCGCGACGAGTTCGAAGTCGCCTTCGCGGTCCTCGTAAGCCGCATGCGGCGTGAGGAAGTCGCGCGGATTGGCAAGGCCGTTCGAGCCGATTGGCCCGAGGTCCGGCAAGCGAAGCAACGCGCCGAAGTTTTCGCAGATGTAGCCGCGCGCCGTGCCGTCCGGCAAGCTCACCGCGAAGCGCACGCCGCGCGGAATCACCGCGATCTCGAACGGCCCCACTTCGAGCCGGCCGAGTTCCGTCGCGATATCGAGGCGCCCTTCCTGCGGCACGATCAGCAACTCGCCGTCGGCACTGTAGAAGAAACGGTCCGTCATCGAGCGGTTCGCCGCGTACAGGTGAATCGCGCAGCCGCTCATCGATTCGGCGGCGCCGTTGCCCGCCATCGTGACCCAGCCGTCGACGAAATCCGTCGGCTCGCCTGGCATCGGCAATGCGTCCCAGCGCAGCTGATTCGGCGGCGTCGGCGGCACTTCGGCGAAATTCGCGACGAGCCGCTCCGAAGGCAGCGGCGTGAACGGCTTATGCACTGCCGCGGGACGAATGCGGTACAGCCAGGTGCGCCGATTGTGCCCGCGCGGTGCGGTGAAAGCGGTGCCGGACAACTGCTCGGCATACAAACCATAAGCCGCGCGCTGTGGCGAATTGCGCCCTTCAGGCAGCGCGCCCGGTAAAGCCTCGGTCGCAAATTCGTTGCCGAAGCCCGACTGATAGCCGGGTTCGATCTCGAGCCGCGACCTGACGGTATTCGGCTGACGTGTTGAGGTATCCATGCAAGATTCTCCGTTGACCCTAGACATCACTTCACGCGGTTTGCGGTTCGGACGGGCGACTGCGTTGCCGCGTCGCCGCGGCGAGCGCGATCACCAGCAACGCGGAACACAGCACCGGCACCGCGGCCGCATGGAACAGCGATTCGTTCGACCAGTTCAGCGCGATCAGTTGACCGCCGACCAGCGGCCCGATCACCGAGCCGATACGCCCGATTCCGAGGCTCCAGCCGATGCCCGTCGATCGTAGTGTGGTCGGATAAAAGTGGCCCGCGAGCGCGTTCACGGCCGGCTGCCCGCCGACTACACAGAAGCCGCCCGCAAACACGACGATGAGCAGCCACGGCAAAGCATGCGCCACGCTGCCGATGGTGCCGACAGCGAGTGCCGCGCCCGCGAAGCACACGAACAGCACGCGCACGAAACCAAAGCGTTCGATGAACCAGCCGAGCAGCAACGTGCCGACCACGCCGCCCGTCTGCAACACCGTGCCGACGATCACCGCCGTGCCCGGCGAATAGCCTGCATCGCGCATGACGGTCGGCAGCCAGTTCGACAGAAAGTACAGATCGATCAGGTTCATGAAGCTGATCGCCCACAGAATCAAGGTGACCGGAGCACGCCCCGCGCGGAACAACTCAGCGACCGGCGCACCGGCATTGCCCTTCTCGCGCACGACGACGCGCGTGTTCGCATCGATCGGCAGGCTGGGATTGAACTTCGCGAGCCAGCGCAACGCGCGCTCGCTGCGGCCCTTCAGTACGAGAAATTGCAACGACTCGGGCAGCGCGACGAGCATGGCGACCGCCAGCACCAGCGGCACCGCGCCGCCGACCCAGAACACCGCGCGCCAGCCGTAGGCCGGAATCAGCGCAGCGCTGATGAAGCCGCCCAGCGCCGCGCCCAACGTGAAGCCGCACGACACCAGCATCATGTGCTTGACGCGATGGGCGGGCGTCGAAAATTCGCCCACCAGCGCCATTGCGTTCGGCATGATGCAACCGAGGCCGAGGCCCGTGATGAAGCGCAGCGCGATCAATGCGGGAATCGTCGAGACAAACGGCGTCGCCAGCATCGACAGCGCAAAGAAAAACGTTGCACCGATCAGCACCGGACGCCGACCAATGCGGTCCGCCAGCACCGACAACCCCAATGCCCCGAGCAGCATGCCGAACAGGCTTGCGCTGAATACCGGGCCGAGCGCCGCCTTCGACACATGCCATTCGCCGATCACGCTCGGCGCGACGTAACCCATGGCCTGCGCGTCGAAGCCGTCGATCACGAGGCAGAGTCCGCACAGCGCGAGCAGCAAGAACTGGAATGCCGGGTGATGCGTCTCGCCGAGCACCCGCTCGACTTCGATCACGTTGGGGGCGGCGGATGCCGGCTTGGCGCTCATGGGAATTGTCTCCACGTGTAATGGTTGGAATGTCGGCGGCTGCGGGCCAATGCGAATTGCACGAAACGGCGCGAGTAGGCTCTCGCCAGTCACGCGACAATTTACGCATGGTAAAACGAATTACGTTAAGTGAAATTAACGTATACCCTGGAAGCGGGACAACAAACGCGCGGCGTCGCCGCCAGGCAAGGGCTGGCGGATATCGTTAGCAGCATTTTGTTCATGTGCGCGCGATGCGGACTGCTACCATCGAAGCATGCGGCGCATGAGCTCTGTCTGGAGTTTCGAGCGAACGCACCACTCACCTGACCCATTCGCCTAAATGATTCCGCCGACCATTCCCAGCCTCGTTGCCCGCGCCTCTGAGCATCCGTTCCTCGGCACACATCTGGCGATGGGACATGGCACGCACGGCGAGATTGCGCTCGCCCGGTTCCACGACCTCGAGCTCACGAGCGCCTACGAACCGATCTTCGACATCAGCGTGCATGCGCTGGCGCAATCGATGTCGTCGGACGTCGAAAACGTCGACCGTTTCGGCGATGAGTTGGGCTTCCAGGCTGTCACGCAACGGCTCGACGCCGCGCCGTTCGATATGTTCGACGCGTTCGACCGCATCGCCGACGACCAGGAAGTCGTCGCGCTCGACCGCATGTCGCGCGCGCTTCACTCAGTCAATTTCTTCGGCGCACAACGGCACGGCCTGCTATTCCTGCGCGTACACGAGCGGCTTCTGAAGAGCGTGAAATACGATCATGGGCGGCACTTTTCGAGCGTGCTCACGTCGTTCGGGTTGAACCCGTCGAGGATAGTGATCGAACTGCCGGCAGCCGCGGTCGCGCATAAGACGTTTCTCGGCTATTTGACCAAGAGCTATCAGCACTACGGCTTCAAGGTGGCGGGCAACCTGTCCAACGCGGGGCAAATTCTGTCGGTGTCGGACACCGCTCGGCTGGACTTCATCAAGATGGATGCGGCGACCGCGTTGCGCGACGCGACGGTCAAGCCGTTAGTGGGATACGCGAGCCGGCTGGGGATTCCGCTGATCTTCAATCGCGTGATGGACGAACCGCAATTCGAAGCGTTGCAGCAATACGATGTGCGCTTCGTGCAAGGGCCACTGTTCAATGCGCATTATCACGACCGCGCGGCTTGATTTGCGGGTTGGCTTGATCCGCTCGGGGCGGTCCGCCTGGCTTGATCCGGTTGATGCGGATGATGCGGTCGATGCGCTTGATGCGCTTGATGCACGCCACTCGGCTCGAACGCGAATCCTCAACCAGCGTCGCCGAGGCGCCGCGCAAGCGCCTTCAGCCGCGGCGCAACCTTCTCCCGAAACACGTCTTCTCCCATCGACGAAGCCGGCCCGCTGCAACTGAGCACAAGCCAGCGCCCTTCGCGCGGCTCGCGAAACGGCACGGCAACCGCGTTGACGTCGTCGTGCCAGGCGCGGAACGAATAGCAGCAACGCTCCTTTTCGAACGCGGCGATTTCCTTCACAGCGTCGGCCACCAGCGCCGCACCGCCCTTCCCCGCCGCTTTCCTGAGTTCCGCAAGCAACGCGGCGCGCACGTCGACAGGTTGCACAGCGAGATATGCGCGACCCATGGAACTCGTCAGCATCGACAGTTTCGAGCCGGGCGCGAGGCCGAGCGTGAGCGCGGTTTCGCTGCGTATCGTGTCGAGGTAGATCATGTCAAGGCCGTCACGGCAGCCAAGCGAAACAGCCGCGCCTACCTCGCGCGCAAACCCGCGCATGTGCGGGCGGGCGAGTTCGAGCGTGTCGGTGCCCGAGAGCAGCGCAAACCCGAGCGACAGCACGCCGGCATCGAGCGCGTACTTTCCCAACGCCTCATCAAGCCGAAGATAGCCGAGCACGGTCAGCGTGTAGGCGAGACGGTTCACAGTCGCCTTGGGCAAACCGGTGCGTTCGACGAAGTCGCGATTGCCGAGCATCGTTTCGCCCGGCTTGAATGCCCGCAGCAAATCGAGCCCGCGTGCGAGGGCGACAACGAATTTGCGCTCGTCGAGCGGATCGGACAAAGTGGATGCGGGCGTCATCGGGTGATACACTCAGTCGTGGTTTGCAAAACATTGTTCTGCATAGCGGAACTCTAGTCAAGCTTGAATCAAGCAAAGAATGAGGAGATACGTCATGGCCGAGGCCGCGCAGTTTCACTGGGAAGACCCGCTGTTGCTGGATCAGCAGCTCACCGAAGACGAACGCATGGTGCGCGACGCCGCCGCGGCGTATGCGCAGGACAAGTTGCAGCCGCGCGTGCTGGAAGCGTTCCGTCACGAGAAGACCGACATCGAAATCTTCCGCGAAATGGGCGAACTGGGCCTGCTCGGTCCGACCATTCCCGAGCAATACGGCGGTCCCGGGCTGAACTACGTGGCGTATGGCTTGATCGCGCGTGAAGTGGAGCGCGTCGACTCCGGCTACCGGTCAATGATGTCGGTCCAGTCTTCACTGGTCATGGTGCCGATCTACGAGTTCGGCTCCGAGGCACAGAAGCAGAAATACCTGCCGAAGCTCGCCACCGGCGAATGGATCGGCTGCTTCGGACTGACCGAGCCTAATCACGGCTCCGACCCGGGCAGCATGGTGACGCGCGCAAAGAAGGTCGACGGCGGCTATTCGCTGTCGGGCTCGAAAATGTGGATCACCAACTCGCCGATCGCCGACGTTTTCGTGGTGTGGGCCAAGCTCGAGGAAAACGGCAAGGACGCGATTCGCGGCTTCATCCTCGAGAAGGGTTGGAAGGGACTCTCAGCGCCGACCATCCATAGCAAGGTGGGCCTGCGCGCGTCGATCACCGGCGAGATCGTGCTCGACGAAGTGTTCGTACCGGAAGAAAACCGCTTCCCGGAAGTGAGCGGCCTGCGCGGTCCGTTCACGTGTCTGAACTCCGCCCGCTACGGCATTGCGTGGGGCGCCTTGGGCGCCGCGGAATCCTGCTGGCACACCGCGCGTCAGTACGTGCTCGACCGTAAGCAGTTCGGCCGGCCGCTCGCGGCAAACCAGTTGATCCAGAAAAAACTTGCCGATATGCAGACGGAGATCACGCTCGGCCTGCAAGGCGTGCTGCGCCTCGGTCGTATGAAGGATGAAGGCACGGCGGCCGTCGAGATCACGTCGATCATGAAACGCAATTCATGCGGCAAGGCACTCGACATTGCGCGGCTCGCGCGGGACATGCTGGGCGGGAACGGCATCTCCGACGAGTTCGGCATCGCGCGGCATCTGGTGAATCTCGAAGTGGTCAACACGTACGAAGGCACGCACGACATTCACGCGCTGATTCTCGGACGCGCGCAAACGGGCATCCAGGCGTTTTTCTAAAGCCTTTCCGACGGCAAGCTGAGGTTTGTCGCAGCGCGGTTTGCTCCTGCGTCAAAAGTAAAAGGCCGGTTCGCGATGAACCGGCCTTTTGTCCGTGTATGGCGCGACTTTCGGCTTCTGGCTTTCTGCTTTCGACTTTCTGCCTTCGAATGCCTCTGGCCTTGCGCCGAGACCGCGCTTACTTGTTCGGCTGCGGCGTCATGCGCAGATACGGACGCAGCGCCTTGTAGCCTTTCGGGAATTTCTGTTTGATCACCTCTTCGTCCTTCAGCGACGGCACGATCACGACGTCGTCGCCCTGCTTCCAGTTGCCGGGCGTTGCAACCGAGTGGCTGTCGGTGAGCTGAAGCGAATCGATTACGCGCAGCACTTCGTCGAAGTTGCGCCCCGTGCTTGCCGGGTAGGTAATGATCAGACGCACCTTCTTCTTCGGATCGATGATGAACAGCGAGCGAACCGTGAGCGTTTCATTGGCGTTCGGGTGAATCATGTCGTACAACTCGGACACTTTGCGGTCGCCATCGGCCAGAATTGGAAACCCGACGTTGGCGGCCTGCGTCTCGTTGATGTCCTTGATCCACTCCTTGTGCGACTCGGCGCTGTCGACCGACAACGCAATGGTCTTCACGTTGCGCTTCTCGAATTCCTCGGCGAGCTTGGCAGTCAGGCCGAGTTCCGTGGTGCAGACCGGCGTAAAGTCGGCCGGGTGCGAGAACAGCACGCCCCAGCTGTCGCCGAGCCATTCATGAAACTTGATGCGGCCGATACTGGATTCCTGCTCGAAATCCGGTGCGGTATCGCCAAGACGTAGACTCATGTGCATCTCCTTAAGTATTCGGACACCAGCGCGAGCATTTCCCGCAGCGCTTGGCAAAGATAAAGCATACGGCAACGACCGTACATGACGAACGAACATCGGCTCACTACTTTATGCCTTTTTGTAATTTTCGCCGATTTAGTGGAAACTTTGCGGGACAGATCAACTCAATCATGCACTAACATCATCTGTGAGAGTCATGCAGATGTTGTCCGGAAGTGTTTAGCCTCGCCGGGAACGGTTCGTGCGTTCGGCTCCGCAGACCGGGCAGTGCGCTCGCCAGCCGCCGTTTCTTTGGTTAGGATTCACGCGTGGCGTGAGAACGAAAAGGGGAGCTGTCAATGTCGGAAGTCAACAAGGAGAGATTGATGTCGGATATCAAAACCGTCCTCGCGGACGCGGAAGACCTGCTGAAACAGGCCGCAAGCGCAACGGGCGAGCGCGCTTCGGAACTGCGCGAAACGGCGCTGTCCCGTCTGAAGCAAGCCCGGGAAAAAGCTGCCGACGTGCAAGTCGTCGTGGTCGAGAAAGGCAAGAAGGCTGCTCGCGCAACCGACGACTACGTTCACGAGCACCCGTGGGCATCCATCGGCATTGCTGCGGGCGCCGGCGTGTTGCTGGGTCTGCTGATCAACCGCAAGTAACACCATTGCCCGTTGCCGGACGAACTAAGTCCGGCTTGCCAGCGAATCAAGCGGACCGGCGCATGTCCGGCCGGTCCGCTTATCTTGGCGCGCACGTTTGCACGCGCCGCTTAGGCCACCACGCGCAACGCCCACAGCCATGACGACCGACACACATTCGCAGCGCGAACTACATAGCCCGTTACGCCGCATCATCAGTTCGGTGTCTGCCATTCTGCAAACACGCCTTGAACTGGTCGGCATTGAACTGGCTGAGGAAAAAGACCGCCTTCTGGGCGTGCTCTTTCTTGGCCTTGCGGCGATGATGCTGACCACCATGGCCCTGATCGCTCTTACCGCGCTGGTCGCCATCGCGTTCTGGGACACATACCGGTGGCAGGCGCTTGCCGGCATCACACTGGTTTATGCGATTGCAGGACTGGTCTGCGCGCTAAAAGCGCGCAGTGGTCTGCGTGATGCACCAATGGTCTTCGAGTCCACCATCGCCGAATTCGAAAAAGACCGCGACGTATTTCGTAGACCGTAGCACCGCGAGCGCACGGAGCGCGCGACGTTTTTGTCGATTGGCAAGTTCGTGAACCGGTTGTTCAGCGTATGTGAAGCGCACCGGTTGCACCGACTCTTTTCATGCCGTTCTTTGCGCCGCTCGTTGTGCCGTTCCGTGCGCTGTTCCTAGCCCTCCATAATGCCGATACGCCATGAGCCAGAGCCATTCAAGTTCCGCATTCCGCAACAAGCGCCAGCCGGCGAGAGACCTTAGCGCGCCGCACTTGCGCGCGCTACGCAAGGAATTGCTGCTCGTGCGCGCGGACGTCGAGCGCATGGAATTGGCCCAGGCGACGATCGAATTGCGCGAAGCCGTCACACACTTCAGTTGGCTCAAGTTCATCGTGCCGGGTTTCGGCGGATTGCGCATGGGCACCGGCTCTAAGGCGAACTTCCTGAACGCCGGGACCATTGGCGCTCTTCTCAAACAGTATCCGCTGGTCAGCTCGATCGCCTCGCTCGTCCTCGCGAAGCCGCTGCGCGCGACCGTTGCTGCTGGCGCAAAGCCCGCGCTGAAATGGGGTGGCCTCGCGCTTGCCGCGTGGGAAGCGTACCGCGTGTGGCAGCAGATCAAAGGGGAGTCGCGTGCATCGTATGGTTCGGACGGTTCGGGCGACGAAAGGTGACGTGCCGGGTTGTTGGCTAATTACTTGAGCGTCCAGTGGTTGCCTGCACTCCTGTCCTTCAACGAACGCACTGCGGCGTGTGCCAACTTCGAGGCGCTTGCTAGCCAGCGCCCCAACACTGCCCGGTGGGCGGTGCCGACCCGTTCGCGACATTCTTGTTAGTTCGCATCCCTGTTGCGTCGAGCGTGAAGACGCCACACGCGTCATCGCGCATCGGCCCCGATTCGTCCGGGGCCGCTTCAATTAAATAACCGCCGTTAGCATCGTCCGCCGGCAGTACATGCAGCCGGTAGACAGCCGTGCCGAATTGCGGAGCCTGATCGAGGCCCGGCGGCAACGCGGCAATGCTGTCACTTGCTGCACCTTCGACGAACTGCGCCGCCCGAAACAGCGCCGATGCCGCGTCGACCCGGTGCGTTCGCACGACGTGGGTGCGATACGACGGCACGGCAAAGACGGCCAGCACCGCGACTATCGCGAGAGTGATAATCAGCTCGAGCAAGGTAAATGCGGATACGTGCGCCCTTGTCATCCATGCCTCACTAAAATGGCCGCGCGGCGACGCGCCGCCAATGGCGTTCGATCCTGTCGCCATCGATAACAAGTTCCATTTGCAGCCATACCTGCGAGTCCTTGTTCATGCCATACCCGCGCGATGTCAGCAGGTACGCGCGCGCGTCGGGGCGAGCCGGCAGACTCCATCCTTCGACCATGCATTGCGGCGCGCGCAGTGTTCCGGGCCACTGAGCGACGAGTGTCGCGGCTGCGGCCTCGAACGTAGCTTCGACTTTCCACTGCGTCGGCTCGCGGGCGACTGGCGGCGATGCCAATGCGCCAATGCCCGTGCCTGCGACGACGCTGCGGGCACACAAGGTCAATGCCGAGTCGGCAGCATGGAATGCCTGCAAGTAGTCGCGCACATTGACGGCGCTACGCGCGGCCGCGACCGATGCTTCGAACCAGGCCGCCGATGTCGCCAACAGCATCGCCGAAATCAGCAAAACGATGGGCAGCACGGCGCCGCGGCAACGCGTGCGATGCGCGTCGTGACGTGGGCGCGAAGCACGGCGCCTCGTGCTAGCACGCGCCACCTGCAGCGCCAATTGCTGCGAGCAGCCGCACAACGCATGAGCGACGCAGCGGCACGCCGTTCTGCCGGGTGTGTCAGTCACGAAACAGCCTCCACGTAGTTGCGCAGCGCGATCCGACGCCAGAACGCTTGCCGCGGACGCAGGTCGCTCGCAATGCTGCTGACGCCATCGCAATCCGCATAGCGCGAGCGCTGCCCTTGGGGCGCGCCCCGCACGAGCACACACAGATCGACCGCGACAACGCTCGCCCACTGGTCGGGCATTACCGCCGACGCGTCGATTGCATTCACCGCGCCGGCCAGCCAATACCTGATGCGCAGCCGCTCGACGCCTTCGACCAGCGGTTGCGCAGAGCCTGTCTTGCCATTGCCTTCGCAATAGAGCTCCGGCTCGCCGGTCGAGCCGCTCGCCTCGGCGTAGAAGCGATTGACCACCGGCACGCCGCGCTCGCCAAGCGTAGCGCTGCTACTGGTCACGGCTTGCCCGAGACAGTCCGTTGTTTGTCCCGTGGATGACGGCCACGTCGACACGCTATCGCCGACATATCGCACCGCGACGCCGTCTGATTTACCAGGCAATGTCTCGCAGGTCAGACGGCTGTCATCCGTGCCGGCGGGGTGACCGCCCGAACAGCCGAACAATGGCGCCGGTGCGCGGTATTGCGAAGCGTCTGCCGGCACGAACCCTCCCATTTGCAACTGCTGCCCGACAACGGTCAGCGCTGTCCAACCGGCCTCGCGGATTCGCAGCCCGTTGCTCGCGTGCTCAAAGGCTGCGCGCTGCGTCGTATAGAGCGACACCGTTCCCGCGGTCACCACGAGCCCCAGCGCGACGGCAATAACAAACTCGACCAACGTATGACCGCACGCACGATGCAAGCGCGACATCATTTGACGAACGCCAGTGCGATGCACGAGAAGCCCACGGGCGCGCTCACTCCGCCACACGGCTCGGGCTTGTCGATCACGTCGTTTGTGCGCGGCAAGTTCTGCGAAGCCGACCATGTCGCGCGAGCCGCCGACACGCCACCTGTCGCGACGACCGACGCGTCGCCGCGCGGCAACACTGTTGCCGCGCGCGAGTTCCACCACGCGAGCGCCGCCTCGTTGCCTGACGGCGCAGACATCGCCTCAGCCACCGAATCGGCTATCCACGCCGCCTGTTCCCGCATCGACATTGCCCGGGCCTCGCGCGCTGTCCACAACTGCCCGGCGATCAAACCGAGTGCCGTGACCGCGAGCACTGCGACGGCCAGCATCACTTCGATCAACGAGGTGCCGCCGCACTTGCTGCGGCAACGTTCCGATGGTGCTTGCGCCAAAGACGGTTCGATGAGCCGCCTCATGACGCCGCCCCGCACGCACCTTCTGCAATCCGCGTCCGACCACCCGCAGCAATGCGAATGCAGCGCCGCCACTTATCGCCCTGAGTCGCTTTCGATGGCGCACGCGGCGCAATGTCGAAACTGCGGAAAGTGCCGATCAACTGACCCGCGGGCGGCGTGAACGTCAGATTTGTCTGCGTACCCACAATGCTCACCGATGGGAGCGAGGGATGGGCGCGCAGCAACGTAAGAGTGCCGCCTCGATCCGCCAGTACCGCCCAGCCGCAAGACCAGTCGGTCGGGCCCGTGCCGCACGGTTGCCCGGCGGCCAGGCAGTGCCTCGCCGCATCTGTCCGGCATACGGTCACGCGAGCGCCGCGACGCAAAGCCTCGCTGCGCGCATAGCCGAGCGTCGACATGAGCGCCTTTGCGCGGGCATCGACCTGATCCCGCACCTGCCACGCTACGAACGATGGAGTCGCCATCAACACGACCACCGCCAGCAGCGCGACCACGACCAGCGTTTCGACAAGCGTAAATCCGCCGCACGGCGGCGGAGCGATTGCATGCTGTTTCATTTGCATCCCTGAATATTTCAAAGAATGCGGCCAATCTAGCGGTTCGAGGACGGCTCAACAATCGGCCGAATGGCCAGGTGGCATTCAGACGCTATTGCGCGCAAGAATTCACGCGACGAACGATGAGGGAGCGGGAAATGCAGAGACTCGAAGCGACGCGGCACAACACGAATAGTCGGACGCGACGCGAGGGACGTGGGGGCTCAGCGCTTGCGCGACGGCTTGGGAGGAGAGGAAGCGTGGCGGAACTCTTCGATCACGTCTTCAAATTCAGAGACGTCTTCAAAGCGCCGGTAAACTGAGGCGAAACGAACGTAGGCAATGGTGTCGAGCGCGCGCAACTCGTTCATTACGAGTTCGCCGAGGCGCTCGCTGCGCACCTCGCGCTCGCCGCTGCCGAGCAGTTGGTACTCGATCCGGGCGACGGCCGCGTCGATCGCGTCTGCTGCAACCGGGCGCTTGCGCAGCGCCAGTTGCATGCTCGCGACAATCTTGCGGCGATCGAATTCGGTACGGCTGCCGTCTTTCTTGACGACCGACGGCAACGCCAGCTCGACCCGCTCATACGTCGTAAAACGTTTGTCGCAGGCCGGGCAGCGGCGGCGCCGGCGAATCGTCGCGCCGTCTTCGGAGACACGCGAGTCGACAACCTGCGTATCGGCGTGACGGCAGAAAGGGCAATGCATGGCGGCTTAGCCGTAGACCGGGAAACGCTGCGTCAACTCGGCGACCTGGCCGCGCACGCGGTCGATGGTGGCCGTGTCTTCCGGGTTGTCCAGCACGTCGGCGATCAGGTTACCCACCTGCTCTGCTTCCTTGGTGCCGAAGCCGCGTGTGGTCATGGCCGGCGAGCCCAGACGAATACCGCTCGTCACAAACGGCTTTTCCGGGTCGTTCGGAATCGCGTTCTTGTTGACCGTGATGTGAGCGGCGCCGAGCGCGGCTTCCGCAGCCTTGCCGGTAATCTTCTTCGCGCGCAGATCGACCAGCATCACGTGGCTTTCAGTACGGCCCGACACGATGCGCAGACCGCGCTTGACGAGCGTCTCGGCCAGCACGCGGGCATTCTCAACGACTTGTTGCTGGTAAGCCTTGAATTCCGGCGACAGCGCTTCCTTGAACGCAACCGCCTTGCCGGCGATCACGTGCATCAGCGGGCCGCCCTGAATGCCCGGGAAGATTGCCGAGTTGATCTGCTTCTCGTATTCGGCCTTCATCAGGATCACCCCGCCGCGCGGGCCACGCAGGCTCTTGTGCGTGGTGGTGGTGACGAAGTCTGCATGCGGCACCGGGTTCGGATACACGCCCGCAGCGATCAGACCCGCGTAGTGCGCCATGTCGACCATGAAGTACGCGCCGACCGACTTCGCAATTTTCGACAGACGTTCGAAGTCGATGCGCAGCGCGAACGCGGACGCACCGGCAACGATCAGCTTCGGCTTGTGTTCCTGGGCCAGCTTCTCGGCAGCGTCGTAGTCGATGTCTTCGGCTTCGTTCAGGCCGTAGCTCACGACGTTGAACCACTTGCCCGACATGTTGACGGGCGAGCCGTGAGTCAGGTGGCCGCCGTGCGCGAGGCTCATGCCCATGATCGTGTCGCCCGGCTTGAGCATGGCGAAGAACACGCCCTGGTTAGCCTGCGAGCCCGAGTTCGGTTGCACGTTGGCAGCCTCGGCGCCGAACAGCTGCTTCACGCGGTCGATCGCGAGCTGCTCCGCCACGTCGACGTATTCGCACCCGCCGTAGTAGCGCTTGCCCGGGTACCCTTCGGCGTACTTGTTCGTGAGTTGCGAGCCTTGTGCAGCCATCACAGCCGGGCTCGTGTAGTTTTCCGACGCGATCAGTTCGATATGCTCTTCCTGACGACGGTTTTCCTGTTCGATCACCTTCCAGAGTTCAGGGTCGACGTTGGCGATGGTGCTTTGGGCTCTGTCAAACATACGGATTCCGTTGAGTGTGTTCAGGTTGACCGGATCGTGCGCCGAATCTTGCGTAGAGGGTACGCGGCGCTGCTGGCGGCTGGGCCAGCCCTGACGTGGCGAGAGGAGAGTCGCCGCACACGCGAGGCAGGACAGCCACCGTCAGCGCAGATTGATGCGCGCGGATCACGGCTGCCCAGGCGAACGGCAAAACGGCACCCTGCGCTTCACGGTGGGTTTTTCCACCTTGAACCCGATTGGTTGGATCGGTTCTATCGCCAGTCACGCAGGGATGAGCGCGTTAGTTTATTGGAAGAGGATCGAATAGGCAACCAGGTTTCCCCCGTCGCGCAAGGCACCGGCACGACGGCACCCGAGGGCGCGAAACACAGCGCACAGCCGTCCCGCGAAGGCCCGCCAGGAAGCGTGCGCGGACGTCTTGCGGCGCAATCCATCCGGCTCGCCTATCCTTGCCGCAGCGCCGCATTGGAAGTAGGCTTGGGGCCTTTGTCTTCTACCGACCAGGGAACTGTAATGATCGTGTTCGTCACCGGTGCGTCCGCAGGATTCGGCGCCGCCATCGCTCGTGCCTTCGTCAAGGGCGGCCATCGCGTCGTCGCCACGGCCCGCCGCAAAGACCGTCTGGATGCGCTCGCCGCCGAACTCGGCGACGCCCTCCTGCCCTATGAACTGGACGTGCGCGATCGCGCGGCGGTGGAAGCGGTCCCAGCAGCGTTGCCGGCCGACTTCGCCGCGATCGACGTGCTCGTGAACAACGCCGGCCTTGCACTGGGCGTCGAGCCGGCGCAGAAAGCGAGCCTCGACGAATGGCAGACGATGATCGAAACGAACTGCACCGGCCTCGTTCAGGTCACGCACGCGCTGCTGCCCGGCATGGTCGAGCGCAACCGCGGCCATATCTTCAACCTCGGCTCGGTAGCGGGCCGCTGGCCTTATGCGGGCGGCAACGTCTACGGCGCCACCAAGGCGTTCGTGCGCCAGTTCAGCCTGAACCTGCGCGCGGACCTCGCGGGCACGTCGCTTCGCGTGACGGACATCGAACCCGGTCTGTGCGGCGGCACCGAATTTTCGAACGTACGCTTTCGGGGCGACGACGAAAAGGCCGGCAAGGTCTACGAAAACGTCCAGCCGCTGACGGCCGAAGATATCGCCGATTCGATCTACTGGATCGCCACTCGCCCGGCACACGTCAACATCAACACGATCGAACTGATGCCGGTGGCGCAATCGTTCGCGGGTTTGTCCGTTCATCGGGGCTAAACGCCCGCCAGACGGCGCGCACATCTTGAAACAGACCTCGCAGTGTGCGATCCGGTAAAATGCGCCGCATGAATATGACGACCAGCCAGCCAGGCACGGAAATCGGCCATTCGTGGGGCATCCGCGTGTACTACGAAGATACCGACGCCGGCGGCATCGTGTTTTACGCGAATTACCTGAAGTTCTTTGAACGGGCGCGCACCGAATGGCTGCGCGCGTGCGGCATCGACCAGAACCGGCTCGCCGATGAAACGGGCGCGATCTTCATCGTCCGCAGCACCGCGGTCGACTATCGGGCGCCCGCGCGTCTCGACGACGTCGTCAAGGTGGTGAGCCGGATCGAGCGGCTCGGCAGAGCTTCCGTCGACTTCGCGCAAGAAGCGTGGCGCGACGGCACGTTGCTTGCTACCGGCTCGATCCGGGTCGGTTGCGTCGAGCGTACAGCACTGCGCCCCGCCGCGATTCCGCCGCAGGTTCTGGCAGCTTTGCGGCGCGGACCAGGCGTGCGCGACAGCGGCGTGTCAACGAACGCATGCTGACTCTCGTTGTTACGGGGCCAGTGAACTCGCATCGACCAAGCAGCACAAAAGCATGGTTCGGCTTGCAGTACCGCCGATGCTTCCGTTTTGCTCACGGAAAGCTTCGCGTGGCCTTGCAAAGCCGGACGCCCCTTTCGGGACGATAAAACGAACCTTTATGAACACTACACAAGATCTGTCGATCGTTTCTCTCGTACTCAACGCGAGCCTGCTGGCGCAGGCCGTCATGGCGCTCCTGCTGTTGCTGTCACTGCTCTCGTGGACTTTCATCTTCCGCAAGTGGTTTGCGATCCGTCGCGCCCGCGCGCAGACTGAGCGTTTCGAACGCGATTTCTGGTCGGGCGGCGACCTGCAGGCGCTGTATCAGAGCGCCGCCAATAACCGCCACACCATCGGCGCGCTCGAGCGGATTTTCGAGTCGGGCATGCGCGAATTCCTAAAAGGCAAGGAAAAACGCCTGAACGACCCGGGCGCGATTCTCGACGGCGCGCGCCGTGCAATGCGTGCGGCGTTCCAGCGTGAAATGGACGTGCTCGAAGCGAACCTCGCGTTTCTGGCGTCGGTCGGTTCGGTCAGCCCGTATATCGGTTTGTTCGGTACGGTGTGGGGGATCATGAATGCGTTCCGCGGACTCGCCAACGTGCAGCAGGCCACGCTTGCGAACGTGGCGCCGGGCATCGCCGAAGCGCTGACCGCAACTGCGATCGGCCTGTTCGCCGCGATCCCGGCCGTGGTCGCATACAACCGCTACGCGCACGACATCGACCGTCTGGCGATCCGCTTCGAGACCTTTATCGAAGAGTTCTCGAACATCTTGCAGCGCCAGGCGCACTGAGGAGTCCACGATGGCAGGCTCTCGCTCCTCCAGCATGCGCGGCGGCCGCTCGCGCCGCGCGATGTCCGACATCAACGTCGTGCCGTATATCGACGTGATGCTCGTGCTGCTCGTCATCTTCATGGTGACCGCGCCGCTCGTCGCGCCGTCCATCGTCAATCTGCCGACTGTCGGCGGCGCAGCGCCGCAACAGCAAACGCCGCCTGTGATCGTCAATATTCGCGCGGACGGCAACATGAGCGTCAAATACAAGGACGACTCGGGCGCGCAGCAGCAGGAGGACATGACGAAAGCGGGCCTCAACGGCTTTATCGCCGATCGCGCGCAGTCGCATCCCGATCAGCCCGTCGTGATCGCCGCCGACAAGACCGTGAAGTATGAAGCCGTGATGAACGTGATGTCCGAGCTGAAGGCACGGGGCGTCAAACGCGTTGGATTGCTCGTCAAATCGCAATGATCCGTAAGAACACCGACTATCCGCTCCAGCCACCGCGTGAACGCGGCACCGGGCGCGCCTTTGCGTTCGCGCTGGTGATGCATGCGCTGCTCGGGTTCTTCCTCTATCACGGCATTCAGTGGCAGAACAGCACGCCCGAAGGCGCCGAAGCGGAACTGTGGACCGAAGTGCCGGACACCGCGATCCCGCGCGTGGCGCCGCCGCCGCCCGCACCTGTGGTCCCTGCTCCGCCGGTGGCGGACGAACAGGCCGAAATCGCGCTGCAGGAGAAGAAACGCAAGCAACAGGAAGCGGCTCGTCAGGCGCAACTTGCGGAGCAGCAACGTCAGGAAAAGCTGCAGGCTCAGCAGGAAGCCGAGGCGAAGCGTCAGCAACAGTTGGCCGAACAGGCGGCGCAACTGGCTGCCCAGAAAGCGGCGGCCGCGAAGCAGAAGCAACAACAGCAGCAGGCGGAAAAGCTGAAGCAACAGCAGTTGGCCGAGCAGCAGAAGCAGCAGCAGTTGAAGGAACAGCAGCAGGAACAGCAAAAGCAGGCTGAGGCCGAAGCGCAGAAAAAGGCGGACGCGCAGAAGGCGGCGAAGGCGAAAGCACAAGCCGCACAAGCCGAAGCAGCGGCACAAGCGAAGAAGGTCGACGCGGAACGCCGCGCTCGGCTCGCGCAAATGCAGGGCATGGCCGGGCCTCCGGGCTCGACTGGCAATGGCCTCGGCAAGAGCGGCACGGGCAGCGGCTCGGGTGGTAATGCGGCATCGCCGGGTTACGCTGACAAGGTGCGTCGCGTGGTGCGGCCGAACATTTCGTGGGGCGGTGAGACGGAGGGTCTCGAGACGGTGATCGCCGTTCGTTGTTCACCAACAGGCACCCTGTTGAGCGCAACGATCGCTCACAGCAGCGGCAATTCCGCGTGGGACGACGCGGCGTTGCGAGCCGTTCAGCGCTCGGACCCAATGCCTCAGGACATCGACGGCAAGACACCGGCGAGCTTCAGAATTACGTTGCGACCGGCAGGTTGATGAAAGCCTGACAGTACCTTGACAGCAGACCCTGCGCCCCGCCCGGCGCGGCGTGCTCGGGAACGAATTAGCTCTTTTCCGGTCTGTCTGCTGTCGCGAAGCTTTAGTAAAACCGTTTTTTGGGGAATCCATACAGCATGAGTTTGATGACCAAGCTAGGCCTGCGGACACTTGTAGCGTCGTGCCTGATCGCCGTCGGCGGCGCCGCGAACGCACAACTCAACGTCCTCGTGACGGGCGTCGGGTCCACCCAGTTCCCGATCGCAACGGCGAACTTCGCCAACGAAGCGAGCTCGCCGCAACAGGTCAGCACCATCGTGCGTCAGGACCTGCAACGCAGCGGCAAATTCACCAATATCGACGCAGGCTCGACGCCGGTTCCCGAAACGGCCTCGGTCGACCTCGGCAGCTGGAAGGCCAAAGGCGCGAATGCATTCGTAGCCGGCAGCGTGAACCGCCTGCCGAACGGCCAGTACGAAGTGCGCTTCAAGCTGTACGACACGGTCAAGGGCGAGAGCCTCGGCGGTCTCGTGCTGGTCAGCCCCGAAAGCGGCCTCCGCATGAGCGCGCACAAGGTGGCCGACTACATATACGCGAAGCTGATGGGCGGCCGCGGCGTGTTCGCGACGCGGCTGTCGTATGTCATCAAGACCGGCAACCGTTATCAGTTGCAGATCTCGGATTCGGACGGTCAGGACGCGCACATTGCGTTGTCGAGCCCGGAGCCGATCATCTCGCCAGCATGGTCGCCCGATGGCACCAAGGTGGCTTACGTATCGTTCGAAAAGAAGAAACCGATCGTCTATATCCACGATCTGCCTACGGGTCGGCGTATTGTCGTTTCGGACCAGAAAGGCAATAACAGCGCGCCGGCATGGTCGCCGGACGGGCGCACGCTTGCCGTGGCGCTCTCGCGCACGGGCAACACGCAAATCTTCGCCGTCAATGCGGACGGCACTGGCATGCGCCGTCTCACGCAAGGCAGCTCGATCGACACGGAGCCGACTTTCTCGCCAGACGGCCAGACGATCTATTTCACGAGCGACCGCGGCGGTCAACCGCAGATCTACAAGATGTCGGCGCAGGGTGAAAGCGCCGGCGCGGCACAACGGGTCACGTTCACCGGCAGCTACAACACCAGTCCGCGCGTGAGCCCGGACGGCAAGCAACTCGCGTATATTTCGCGCGTCGGCGGCGGCTTCAAGCTGTATATCCAGGACCTGCAAGGCGGAACGGCCACGGGCCTGACGGACACGACACATGACGAATCGCCGAGCTTTGCGGCGAACGGTCAGTACATTCTTTACGCCACTCAGGTGAACGGCCGTGGCGTATTGGCTGCGGTTTCGACCGACGGTCGCACCCGGCAGGTCCTGTCAGTGCAGGGCGGCAGCGTACGTGAGCCGTCCTGGGGCCCTTTCATGCAATAACGTTGATGCAATAACACAAGGAGAGTAAAAAATGATGTCTAAACTTCGCTTCGCATTCGCAGTCCTCATGGTCGGTGCACTGGCCGCATGTCATTCGGGCGTCAAGCTCGACGAAAACGCAAACAAGGGCGGCGCCGTCTCGACGCAACCGAACCCGAACGATGTCGCGCAAGTGAACGTCGACCCGCTGAACGATCCGAACAGCCCGCTCGCAAAGCGCAGCATTTACTTCGACTTCGACAGCTATTCGGTGAAGGACGACTACCAGTCGCTGCTGCAACAACACGCGCAGTATCTGAAGAGCCATCCGCAACGCCACGTGCTGATCCAGGGCAACACCGACGAGCGTGGCACGAGCGAGTACAACCTGGCACTCGGCCAGAAGCGTGCTGAAGCAGTGCGTCGTTCGCTGTCGCTGATGGGCGTGACCGACTCGCAAATGGAAGCCGTGAGCCTCGGCAAGGAAAAGCCGCAAGCTACCGGTCATGACGAATCGTCGTGGGCACAGAACCGCCGCGCCGATCTCGTGTACCAACAGTAAGTAACAGGTGATGAGCCGAATGACGCATCGTTTCTCCTGGCTGCGATTTGCCGCAGCGGCCTGCGTCGCGGGCACGGTCTTTATGGCTGTGCCCGCGCACGCCGGTATCTTCGACGACGATCAGGCCCGGCAGGCCATTCTCGATCTTCGGTCGAAGACTGACAGCCTGTCGAGCCAGTTGTCGGCAGCACAGCGCACGATCCTCGATCAGTCCAACCGTCTCGACCAGATGAATCAACAGGTTGCGACGCTGCGCGGGCAGAACGAGGACATGGCCAATCAGCTCGCCACGCTGCAAAAACAGCAGAAGGACTACTACACCGATCTGGACACGCGCCTGAAGAAATTCGAGCCGCAGCAGCAAACGGTGGATGGCGTTCAGGGCGAGGTGCAGCCGGGCGAAACGGAGTCGTTCAATGCGGCCTCACAGCAGTTCCGCAACGGCGACTTCAAGAATGCGGCGGCGTCGTTCCGCAGCTTCATCTCCAAGTATCCGAACAGCCCCTATCAGCCGACCGCGCAGTACTGGCTCGGCAACGCGCTGTATGCGTTGCGCGATTACAAGGGCTCGACGGCGACCTGGCAGGGTGTGGTGAAGAATTATCCGCAGCATCCGCGAGCGCCCGAAGCATTGATGGCAATCGCGAACAATCAGCTCGAGCAAGGTCAGAAGGCCGCGGCCAAGAAGACGCTCGAGCAGATCGTCGCGCAATACGGCGGCTCGGACGTCGCGCAGTCGGCGCAAAGCAAGCTGTCGCAGATCAAGTAGTCGTAGTCGTGTCGAGCAGTTCGCAGTAACGCGCAGTGTCCGTGAGCGCCAAAAATGATGGTCACGCGCGCCTCTCGCTGAAAAGCCCGGGTCTTCACGCCCCGGGCTTTTCACTATCTGAACTGCACTAACGTGTATATCGGATTGCTCGGAACGGGTTGACAGTCCTCCGGGGCTATCGCTATAATTTCGCTTCTCTTTTGGGTCGTTAGCTCAGCTGGTAGAGCAGCGGACTTTTAATCCGTTGGTCACAGGTTCGAATCCCGTACGGCCTACCAAAAGATTCGGGGGCTTACACGCGTCAGCGTCGTAAGCCCTTTTCTTTTTTCGTCGCTGCTTTCTTTGGAGCGCGCGCTCCCCTGGTCTCTTAGCAACACTCTTCTCTCCAAGAAGAAGTAGCGCAAACCACACGGCGAAGTCCAAAGCAAAAAACAGCACACAACTCGCCGCGATTTCTCGTTACGCCCCTGACTTTTCTCACGCGATACATCGCACATTCCGACAACGCTACGGACTGCGAACGTGAGCATTTATTGAGACATAAAGACGTGCAATGATCGCCGCCGTCTGTCAATCCGCCGAGAACCGACGGACGCAGACGCTCTCGCAACACCGCAACCTGCGGCGCTTTCATTCCATCGATATGACCAATTTTCTGTTCGATCTCGCTTCGAATCTTGCGTTGCTGGCGATCGTGCTTGTCGCGTGCAATGGGTGTAATCGCCTGATACCCGGAGCAGCGATAGACGGCTCTCGCGTGTTTTCCGCGCTGGCGCTCACCGCAATGCTGCTGGATGCAGCCCTCACTTTCCTTGTCTTTGCCGACTCTCGCACACGTTACGGCCAGTTCAGCACGCCGACCGCGTTCTTCGTACGCAGCGCCGCATATGCGCTCGCAATCGTTGCGGCAGTTGCGTGGCGCAGTTTTGGTCGCCGAAACCGCCCCGCCAGATCGACGTTAGGCAAGACGTTGGTCATTCCGACATCGCCCTACTCCGACTCTCACCTGCCGATGTAAAACGCGTCGTGCGAGCGCGAGGCGCGGCGGGAACGGTCCTTGCGCAGCCTCGCGCCTTCACCTATAACTTTCCAAGACCAGGCAGCATCCGGTTGGATTCAGCCACCTAGGCACCCGCCTGCAGCATCGCGTCACGTCGTAATCAGTCAAAGCAAGTTCACCGATTGGGGAACATCTTGGATTTCGAAACCGTACGCGTTTTCATGATGACCCGCGGCATCGACCTCGGCGTCAAAGTGCTCGGTGCGATCGTCTTGTGGATCGTCGGCCGCTGGGTCATTGGACTGATTACCCGCTTGCTGCGTGCGGTGCTAACGCGTAACAGCCGCGTCGACCCGACACTCGCGCATTACCTCGGCTCGATTCTCGGCGCGCTATTGAACCTGCTTCTGATCCTCGCGATCTTGCAGGTATTCGGCGTGCAAACCACTTCGTTCGCGGCGCTGCTCGCCGGGCTCGGCCTCGCGATCGGCACGGCGTGGGGCGGACTGCTCGCGCATTTCGCGGCCGGCATCTTCATGCAGGTGTTGAGGCCGTTCAAGGTCGGCGACTTCGTGACCGCGGGCGGCGTCACGGGCACCGTCTCCGAACTCGGTTTGTTCGGCACGACTATCGTTACGCCAGATAACGTGACGACAATCATCGGCAACAACAAGATTTTCTCCGACACGATTTCCAATTACAGCGTGCTGCCGGTGCGGCGGGTCGAACTGACAGCGAAGATCGCGAACGGCGTCGACCCGACGGACGCGATGAACCGGCTGAAGGCTGCCATCGCCGAAATACCGAACGTTGCGGAAAGCCCCGCGCCCGATGTCGAAGTGCTGAGCTTCACGCCCGAAGGACCGCTGCTTTGCGTGCGACCCTACGCACACAATGAGCATTACTGGCAGGTGTACTTCGACACCAACCGCGCGATCATCCAGACATTCCGCGAGGCCGGTTACCCAACGCCCGAAACCCCGCTCGCGCCGCGTGCAGTGACGTGAACGCGCAGGCAGGCGTGTGGCCGCACACGCAAAAAAAACGGCGTCGCAATTTACGCGACGCCGTTTGCTCATGCAAGTAGGTCAGCGGACTAAGTGCCCGCGCCAGCGTTAGCCAGGCTTCGACGCACTCTTGCGCATCATCTTCCAGAGCGCGCCGAGCACGACCGGCACAATCGCAGCGCCAATCCCGACGAGCACGATCACATTCAGATATTGGCGGATAAACGGAATATTGCCGAAGAAATAGCCGAGCAGAACAAGCAGCAATACCCAGAACAGCGCGCCGGCGACATTGAACAGCTGAAACCGGCTAACCGTCATCTCCGAAGCACCCGCGACAAACGGCGCAAACGTCCGCACAACCGGAATGAAACGCGCAAGCACGATGGTCTTGCCGCCATGCCTCTCGTAGAAGTCATGTGTTTTCTGCAGCGCGCGCCGGTCGAGAAAACGCTCGAGCAGTGGAATACGCGAATTGAAAACCTTCGGCCCGATCGCTCGCCCGATCATATAGTTGACGGTATTGCCCGTGGTCGCCGCGACGAACAGCAACAGGATCAATAAACCGAGATTCATCTGTCCAGACGCGCAGAAAGCCCCGCCGATAAACAGCAACGAATCGCCCGGAAGAAACGGTAGAACCACGAGCCCCGTTTCGCAGAACACGATCAGGAACAGCACCGCATAGACCCAGGCGCCGTACACGTGGATGAATTCTCCCAGGAACTTGTCGATGTGCAGCACAAGATTGGCTAGATGTAGCAGCGTGTCCAAAAAGCGTCCTTTATGAGGCAAGAGTGAACGTGGTGTGAGGGTCGGCAGCAGACCCGCGGGATAATGGCGAGCGCTCGCTCGCCGCCCGAATTGACCGCGTCATGATACAGAAAGTGCCCGGGCGAACCTCGAAAATCTCCGGCGTGTTTCCGCCATTCGAGGGCCGCCGCGCTGAATCGCTATAATTTCGCCATGTCCGAATTTTCCGAAACGCCTGTCGACGCCACGGCCGCCGCCGCTACACCGGCTGTGCGCCCGCTGCGGGCAATCCTGCCGCTGCCCGATCAGCTCATCAGCCAGATTGCCGCCGGCGAAGTGGTCGAGCGGCCCGCATCGGTGGTGAAGGAGTTGCTTGAAAACGCGCTCGACGCGGGCGCGCAGACGCTTCGCATCATGCTGGACGAGGGCGGCGTCAAACGTATTTCGATCACCGACGACGGCTGCGGCATTCCCGAGAACGAACTTGCACTCGCGTTGATGCGCCACGCGACCAGCAAAATCCGCTCGCTCGCCGAGCTCGAGGCCGTCGCGACGCTCGGGTTTCGCGGCGAGGCGCTGGCCTCGATCGCGTCGGTCGCGCAGATGACCATCACGAGCCGCACTGCCGACGCGCCGCATGCAGTGCGCGTCGATGCACAAACCGGCGTGCTGAGCCCGGCTGCGGGCACGCAAGGCACCACCATCGAAGTGCGCGAGCTGTACTTCAACACGCCCGCGCGCCGCAAATTCCTGAAAAGCGAACAGACCGAACTCGGCCATTGTCTTGAACAGATCCGTCGTGCCGCGCTGGCGCGACCGGACGTCGCCATTTCGGTCCTGCACAACGGCAAGGCCGTCGAGCATTGGAACGCCAGCGAACCGCCCGCGCGAGTCGCGAAGATACTGGGCGAAACTTTCGCGACGGCTCATCTGCCGCTCGATGAATCCGCCGGTCCGCTCGCCGTCTACGGTTGCGCGGGTTTGCCGACCGCAAGCCGCGGACGCTCCGATCAGCAGTACTTCTTCGTCAATGGCCGTTTCGTGCGCGACAAGCTGCTGACGCACGCGGTGCGCGCCGCTTATGAAGACGTGCTGCATGGCGACCGTTATCCGTCGTATGTGCTGTTTCTCGATTTGCCGCCCGAAGCGGTCGACGTGAACGTGCATCCGTCGAAAATCGAAGTCCGGTTCCGCGATTCACGCTCGATTCATCAGTTCGTTTTCCACGCGGTCCAGCGTGCGCTGGCGCGCCATGCGGGCGCGTCGCCGGAGACGACCGCAGGCGGACACGCGGCGCATCTGCAAGCGTCGGCGGACGGAGCGGTTTCGTTCGGAACGTCGCCAGGCAGTGCCGGTGTTGCCGGATTTGGCGGTTCCGCTGCGGGAAGCTTTGTCGGCGGCTTGAGTTCCAACGGCACGCCTGGATCGACGGGTAGCGGCTTCAGCGCGTCGCAAGCGGGCAATACGTGGATGCGCCAGTCGCGCATGACCCAGGGCACGCTGCCGGTCGCCCAACCGCTCGCATTCTATGACGCGTTGTTCGGCCGCAAGGACGCCAGCGCAGGCACTGCGCAAGGCGCCACGCTCTTCGAAGCACGCGATTCCGCCGCCGAAGGTCCGTCGCCCTATAACGCGTCGGCGCCCTATGCGCCGCCCGCATTCAATCCCGCCGACGACCAGCCGCTCGGCTTCGCGCTCGGCCAGATTCACGGCATCTACGTGCTTGCGCAGAACGCGCATGGACTCGTGATCGTCGATATGCACGCGGCGCACGAGCGCATCCTTTACGAGCAGTTCAAGAACGCGCTCGCCGACCGCACGATCGCGGTGCAGCCGTTGCTGATTCCGCAGACGATGCAGGCGGACCCTGTCGAAATCGGCACAGTGGAAGAAGAGCGCGACACGCTCGACGCACTTGGCTTCGACCTGGCGGTTCTGTCGCCGACTACCCTCGCCATCCGCGCGGTGCCGGCGCTGCTGAAAGACGCAGACCTTCAGGCATTGGCGCGCGCGGTGCTGGCCGATCTGCATGCTTACGGCGGCTCGCGTGTCCTGACCGAGCGTCAGCACGAACTGCTCGGCACGCTCGCCTGCCATCACGCGGTGCGCGCGAACCGGCGTCTCACGCTGGACGAAATGAACGCGCTGCTGCGTCAGATGGAAGCGACGGAGCGCGCCGACCAGTGCAACCACGGGCGTCCCACGTGGTATCAGTTGACGCTCTCCGACCTCGACCGCCTCTTCATGCGCGGACAGTGACGGTGCGCTTCTTGAGGCTCGATTGCCAAGCGCCGGCACGCTCATGAACGCACGCACCGCCACGCCCATTCCGTGCCTGCTCGGCCCGACTGCGTCGGGCAAGACCGCGGCTGCATTGGCTCTCGCCGCGCGGCGGCCGGTCGAAATCATCAGCGTCGATTCGGCGCTCGTGTATCGCGAGATGGACATCGGCACCGCAAAGCCGACCGCCGATGAGCGCGCGGTAGCGCCGCATCATCTGATCGACATTGTCGATCCCGCCGACGCCTACTCCGCCGCGGAATTTCGCGCCGACGCACTCCGGCTGACCGCAGAGATCGTTGCGCGCGGCCGGCTGCCGCTGCTGGTCGGCGGGACAATGCTGTACTACAAAGCGCTGACTCAAGGGCTCAACGACTTGCCCGCAGCCGACGCGAATGTCCGCGCGCAACTCGACGCGGACGCCGCACGCGATGGCTGGCCCGCGCTGCATGCACGTTTGGCTACCGTTGATCCGGCGACTGCCGCGCGCCTTGCGCCCAACGATTCGCAGCGAATCCAGCGCGCACTCGAAGTCTTCTTGCTAACGGGTCAAGCGATGTCCGCATTGCTGGCCGCGCCCGCTCGCATCGACGACGCCGCGGCGCAGTGGCGCTTCGCGCCGATCGCACTCGAACCGTCGGACCGAAGCGTGCTGCACGCGCGCATCGAGCAGCGTTTCGATGCCATGCTGGCGAACGGCTTTGTCGATGAAGTGGTGAAGCTGCGCGAACGCGGAGATTTATCGCCCGAGATGCCGTCGATGCGTTGCGTCGGCTACCGGCAGGTCTGGGAATATCTCGATGGAACCGTCGACTACCCGACCATGCGCGACAAAGGCGTGTTCGCGACGCGGCAATTGTGCAAACGGCAACTCACATGGCTGCGCAGCATGAACGAGCGGGTGGTGGTGGACTGTTGCGACCCAAACGCGAGCGCGCGGGTGATTGATTTGATCGAAGCGCTGGTTTCGCAGCCTGTTTGATGCGCTTTGGTGAAGTACGCCAAAGTGCTGCGCTTTCGAGCAAACTAGATGGCGAGCACGCTGGGGAACTACGAGACCTCAGAAAACCTTGAAACTGCGAGCCTGCGCGGCATTTAGTATTCACGCCGCGCAGGCTGCCAATCTTTACACCACTACCGTCTGTGCTTCACCCGGCGCGCTCTCGCGAATCGTGCCGATCTTCCAGACCTGCTCGCCGGCTGCGGACAACAGACCGATTGCAGCGTCCGCGTCAGCAGCCGAGACGACCACCGCCATCCCGATACCGCAGTTGAATACGCGATGCATTTCCGCATCCGCCACGCCGCCGTGCTTTTGCAGCCACGAGAAGAGCGGCGGCAGCGGCCAGCCGCGATGATCCAGCTCGGCTGTCAGGCCTTCGCGCAGAACCCGCGGAATATTTTCGACCAACCCGCCACCGGTGATGTGCGCCATGCCCTTCACCGCGATTTGCTGCATCAGCGAGAGAAGCGGCTTAACGTAAATGTGCGTGGGCGCCATCAAAGCGTCGGCTAGCGAACGGCCGTCGAAATCCGCATTCAGATCGGGCTGCGCGCGCTCGATGATCTTGCGCACCAGCGAAAAACCGTTCGAATGAATGCCGCTCGAAGCGAGGCCCAGCACCACGTCGCCGGGAGCGATGGTGCTGCCGTCGATAATCTTGCTCTTTTCCACCGCACCGACCGCGAAGCCCGCGAGATCGTATTCGCCGTCCGGATACATGCCCGGCATTTCAGCCGTTTCGCCGCCGATCAAGGCACAGCCCGCCAGTTCGCAGCCGTAGGCGATACCCTTGACGACCGTTGCCGCCGTGTTCACGTCCAGCTTGCCGCAGGCAAAGTAGTCGAGGAAAAACAGCGGCTCGGCGCCTTGCACGAGAATGTCGTTCACGCTCATGGCGACCAGATCCTGGCCGACGGTGTCGTGCTTCTTCAACTCGAACGCGAGGCGCAGCTTCGTGCCAACGCCGTCTGTGCCCGATACCAGCACCGGTTCCTTGTACCTCTTCGGCACTTCGAACAGCGCGCCGAATCCGCCAATGCCGCCCAGCACGCCGTCGCGCATCGTCTTTTTGGCAAAGGGCTTGATCGCGTCGACAAGGGCGTCGCCCGCGTCGATGTCCACGCCGGCGTCGCGGTACGACAGACCTTGGGCCGAACCGGTTGAATTCGGGGCGGATTTCGGTTGATTCATGGGGGAGAGCTCGAAGGTCGGTAAAATGCGATTTTACCCGATGCCGATCCAGAGTAGGCGCTTCAGCGCTTACTCCGGTCCCATACAGAGTTGCCGGCCGGCTGGATTTCGAATCATCCGTTCCGGCGACACCAGGGAAACAACTTTGCAACAGAACTCCTCGATACTGACTCCGGTCCAGCGCCGCGCTTTCATCTGGCTAGCCATCGCGCTCGGCGTGGGCATTCTGCTGTGGCTCTTGAGCCCCGTCCTCACGCCGTTTCTGCTCGGCGCGATTCTCGCGTACATTCTGCAGCCGGGCGTCGCGTGGATGGTGCGCCGGCGTGTGCCGCGCGCGATCGCTGCCTTGCTGATGATGCTGCTTTTCACGTTGCTGGTGACAATGCTCGCGCTGCTAGTCTTCGCCGTCATTCAGAAGGAAGGCCCGCAGCTGCGGCAGCAGGTGCCGCAACTGTTCGCCCATGTGAATGCGTGGCTGCAGCCCAAGCTCGCCATGCTGGGGCTCGCCGATTCGCTGGATTTCGCAAGCGTACGCGATCTCGTGATGGGCCAGTTGGAAGGCAGCGCGCAGACCGTCGCGCGTTATGCGTGGACTTCGATCGTGACGAGCGGCAACGTCATGATGACCGTGATCGGCAATCTCGTGCTGGTGCCGCTCGTGCTGTTCTATCTGCTGTACGACTGGAACCGCATGCTGTTGCGCGTACAGGGTGTGGTGCCGCGCCGCTGGCTCGACAAGACGCTGCAACTCGCTCGCGACATGGATCAGATGCTGTCGCAATATCTGCGCGGCCAGTTGCTCGTGATGGGCGTGCTCGCGGCGTTCTATGCGGTGGCGCTCAGCATCGCCCGCTTCGAGATCGCGCTGCCGGTGGGCATCTTCACCGGGCTCGCAGTGTTCATCCCGTACATTGGCTTTGCGACCGGGCTCGCGCTGGCGCTTCTTGCGGCATTGCTGCAGTTCGGCAACTGGTACGGCTTCGGTGCGGTGGCTGTGATCTACGGCGTCGGTCAGATCGTGGAGAGCTTTTTCCTGACGCCGCGCCTCGTCGGCGAGCGGATCGGGCTGCACCCGCTCGCGGTCATTTTCGCGTTGCTCGCGTTCGGGCAACTGTTCGGCTTTTTCGGCGTGCTCCTTGCGTTGCCCGTGAGTGCGATTTTGTCCGTGGCGGTGCGCGAATTGCGGCAAAGCTATCTGGAAAGCACCCTGTACAACAATTGACCTTCTGCTCCAGTGACCCGGCTCGCCAGGACCATCGGCAGCCTCAGCCCTACTTTCGGCATCAACCTACTGTGCTTCGTCAACTGACGCTCGATCTCGGCACTCCGCCGCCATCGACATTCGATAATTTTTTCGCTGGCGCAAACGCCGAGCTGGTGACGCGCCTGCGTGAACTCGACGGCGCGCTCGCGGCCGGGCCTGTCGCCGATCGCACCTTCTATATCTGGGGCGAAGCGGGCAGCGGCCGCACTCACCTGTTGCAAGCGCTCGTGCACGAAGCGCCGCCGGGCCACGCGCGCTTCGCGGGTCCGCAAAGCAGCCTTGCCGCGTTCAGTTTCGATCCGCGCGTGGCGCTGTATGCCATTGACGATTGCGACGGTCTGTCGGCCGCGCAGCAGATCGCCGTGTTCAATCTCTTCAACGAAGTGCGCGCGCATCCGACGAGCGCGCTCGTCGCCACCGGCAACGCGGCGCCGATCGGCATGACGGTGCGCGAGGACCTGCGCACGCGGCTCGGCTGGGGACTCGTTTTCCACCTCGCGCCGCTGCCCGACGAAGGCAAGGCAGCGGTGCTCAAGCACGCGGCTCGCGAGCGCGGCATCATGCTGGCCGACGACGTGCCGGCCTATCTGCTCACGCATTTTCGTCGCGACATGCCAAGCCTGATGGCGCTTCTTGACGCACTCGACCGTTTTTCGCTCGAACAGAAGCGGGCGGTTACGTTGCCGCTTTTGCGCACGATGCTGGCTTCGCCGGGCGCGGACGGGCCCGCCGCGCCGTCCGCCGCTTCAAGTAAAATAGATCCCCATGGCTAATCTCGCACTCTTCGACCTCGATCACACGCTCATTCCCACCGACAGCGACCACGAATGGGGCCGCTTCATGGTGAAACACGGTATGGTCGACGGCGAAAATTTCGCTCGTGAAAACGACCGCTTCTATGCCGACTACAAAGCCGGCAAGCTGGACATTCACGCCTATCTGATCGCCATGCTCACGCCGCTCGCGAAATACACGCGCGCGCAACTCGCGGACTTTCACGCGCAGTACATGCACGAAGTGATCACGCCGGCCATCCTCCCGGCGGCCGTCGAACTGGTCAAGCGGCACCGCGAAGCCGGCGACCTGTGCTGCGTGGTCACGGCGACCAACGAATTCATCACCCGTCCCATCGTGAGCGCGTTCGGCGTCGACACGCTGATCGCCTGCGAAGCGGAAACCGTCGACGGCCAGCCGCATTCGGCCTACACCGGCCGCCCTACCGGCACGCCGAGCTACAAGGAAGGCAAGATCGTGCGCACCGAGGCATGGCTTGCATCGCTCGGCAAAAGCTGGAGCGACTTCGAGCGCAGCTACTTCTACAGCGATTCGCACAACGACATTCCGCTGCTCGAAAAAGTCACCGATCCGATCGCAACGAATCCCGACGATACATTGCGCGCCCATGCGCAGGCCAAAGGCTGGCGCATCCTCGAACTCTTTCAACCCACGTGATCAAAAAACTCATCCGTAAGCTATTCGGCCAGGACACAGCGTCCGCCGACGACACCGTGCCGGCTGAAGCCGACTCAGACGAACCCGGCAGCGCACCGGAACGCAATGCGGCAGGCGCCGCGGGAACCGGCCGCGCGCGCCGCAAACCGGCTCGCAATGGCGCGCCCGCAAAGACAGTGCGCGACCCGGACGTGCCGGTCATCATTCCGCACGACGTACACGGCATCGACCCCACGCTGATCTCGCGCAACGCGATTCGCGTGACCGAAGGCCTGCAACAGGCGGGGCACCGGGCGTTTATCGTCGGCGGTGCGGTGCGCGACCTGCTGCTCGGCATCAAGCCGAAAGACTTCGACGTGGCGACCGACGCCACGCCCGAACAGGTGCAGAAGCTGTTCCGCCGCGCGCGCATCATCGGCCGCAGGTTTCAGATCGTGCATGTGCAGTTCGGCCAGGAAATCATCGAAACCTCAACGTTCCGCGCGCTGGTCGATCCGCCCGCCGCTGACGCCGCGCCGCCGCGGCGCCTGAAGCGCGACGAGCTCGACCGCCGCACCCACGCGGTCGACGCAAGCGGGCGCGTATTGCGCGACAACGTGTGGGGCGAGCAGCACGAAGACGCCACGCGCCGCGACTTCACGATTAACGCGATGTACTACGATCCCGCCACCGAAACGGTGCTGGACTACCACAACGGCATGGCGGACGTGCGCGCGCGTCTGCTGCGCATGATCGGCGACCCGGCCACGCGATATCGCGAAGATCCTGTACGCATGCTGCGCGTGGTGCGTTTTGCGGCAAAGCTCGACTTCGAGATCGAAGACGCGACCCGCGCGCCGATCGCCGAAATGGCCGACCTGATCAACAACGTGCCGGCCGCGCGTCTATTCGACGAGATGCTGAAGCTCATGCTGTCCGGCCACGCGCTCGCCTGCCTGAAGCGCCTGCGCCAGGAAGGCCTGCATCATGGTTTGCTGCCCCTGCTCGACGTCGTGCTCGAGCAGCCCACCGGCGAAAAATTCATCACGCTCGCGCTCACCAACACGGACGCACGCGTGCGCGCCGGCAAGCCGGTATCGCCCGGCTTCCTGTTCGCCACGCTGCTCTGGCACGACGTGCAGCAGCGCTGGCAGAAGTTTGAAGCGAACGGTGAATATGCGGTGCCGGCGTTGCATCGTGCGATGGACGAAGTCCTCGACATGCAGACGGAAAAACTCGCTATCCACAAGCGCTTCTCGTCCGACATGCGCGAGATCTGGGGCCTGCAGCTGCGCCTCGAAAAGCGCTCGGGAAGAAGCGCGCTGAAGCTGCTGGAACACCAAAGATTTAGAGCGGGGTATGATTTCCTCCTGTTGCGCTGCGAATCGGGCGAACTCGATGAGTCGGTCGGAGCGTGGTGGACGGAGTTCATTGAAGGAGACATCGCGGCGCGTGAAACATTGCTTACGCAAGGCGGGAAGGACCGAAGCCCCAGAAAACGACGGAGACGCAGCAGTGGCGCGAGAAACCGCAAATCGGGCGACGGAATGGAGGGCGGCACGCCAGCCGAACGCACAGACGCCGAAGCGGGCCATGAAGGCCCGCACGAAGACTGACGCAGCGTTCGCTGAAGCCGTCGAACGATAGTTGCAGGAAGTTATGCCATGACGGTTGCTTATCTCGGCCTCGGCGCGAATCTCGGGGACGCGCGCCAGACCCTGAAAGACGCAGTGGTGTGCCTCGCACAACAGCACACCATCACCGTGCTCGCCAAGTCGAGCCTGTATCGCACGGCCCCGATCGACGCGGGCGGTGACGACTATTTCAACTGCGTCGTCAAGATCGACACAACGCTCCCCGTGCGGCATCTGCTCGCGCTGTGCCACAAGATCGAGCATCAGTTCGGCCGGGAGCGGCCCTTTCGCAATGCACCGCGAACGCTCGATCTCGACATCCTGCTTTTCGGCGATCAATCGATCGACGAAGCCGATCTGATCGTTCCGCATCCTCGCCTCGTCGAGCGTGCTTTCGCGCTGGTGCCGCTTGTCGAAATCGACGCTGCGCTGATCATTCCGCGACATGGGCGCGCCGACGCGCTGCTCGACGCCGTGCGCGATCAGCGCATCGAGAAAGTCAAAGGACCCTGCCAGTGCCCGATGCTGAACGCACTCGCCGCGGGCAAGGGCCGCTGCGAATGAATTCCACACCGCTTACCGTCACCGCGCCGCAATTGCGGCCTCCATTCGGCTATCTGGCGATCGAAGGGCCTATTGGCGTCGGCAAGACCTCGCTCGCGCGGCGTCTTGCGCAACGCTGGTCGATGCAGGAACTGTTCGAGAGGCCGCAGGACAATCCTTTCCTCGAGCGCTTTTATCGCGACACCGCGCGTTATGCGTTGCCAGCGCAATTGCATTTCGCGTTGCAACGCGCGCAGCAGGCGCAGGAAGTGAACGCGGCGCAAGTGGCGGGCACGCCGCTCGTCGCCGATTTCATGACGCAAAAGAACGACATCTTCGCGCGCCTCACGCTGCAGGAAGACGAGTGGCATCTGTATCGCGCGCTCGCCGCGCGGCTGGAAGTGAGCGCGCCGGCACCGGACTTCGTCGTGTATCTGCAAGCGAGTCCCGAAGTGCTCTTCTCGCGCATTCAAAAGCGCGCAGTGCCGATGGAGTTGCAGATTTCCGATGCGTATCTGCATGCCCTTTGCGACGCCTACAACGAATTCTTCTATCACTACGACCGCACGCCGGTGCTGACGGTTAACGCCGAACATCTGAATCCGCTCGACTCCGACGCGGACCTTGCGCTGCTCGCCGAGCGCATCGAAACCATGCGCGGACGCAAGGAATTCTTTGTCAAGGGCACGTCGCTCTGAGCGGCGCGCGCCTCTCTCTTCAACGGATCGACCATGACCTATTTGCAGGAGACGAGCCGCAGCGCCGTCACCGTGCCGAAACTACAGGCAATGCGCGATGCTGGCGAGAAAATCGCCATGCTCACCTGTTACGACGCAAGCTTCGCCGCGCTGCTGGATCGCGCGGGTGTCGACGTCATGCTGATCGGCGACTCGCTCGGCAACGTCCTGCAAGGACAGACGACCACACTGCCGGTTTCGCTCGCCGACATCGCCTATCACACGGCGAGCGTGGCGCGCGCGCGACCGTCTGCGCTGATCGTCGCGGACTTGCCGTTTGGCACGTATGGCACGCCGGAAGAAGCGTATAGAAGCTCCGTCGAATTGATGCGCGCGGGCGCGCAGATGGTGAAGCTCGAAGGCGGTGAATGGCTCACGGATACTGTCCGTTTCCTCGTGGAGCGCTCAATTCCGGTGTGTGCGCATGTCGGGCTGACGCCGCAATCAGTGCATGCCTTTGGCGGCTTCAAGGTGCAGGGCAAGACCGAGGAAGGCGCGAACCAGTTGTTGCGCGACTCGCTTGCCATGCAAACGGCCGGCGCCCAGCTCATCGTGATGGAAGCGATTCCGACGCTGCTCGCGAGCGAAGTCACGAAGCAGTTGCGGATTCCAACCATCGGCATCGGCGCGGGCCTCGACTGCTCAGGTCAGGTGCTGGTATTGCACGACATGCTGGGCATCTTTCCCGGTAAACGGCCGCGTTTCGTGAAGGATTTCATGGTCGGGCAGCCGAGCATTCTTGCTGCGGTGGAAGCGTATGTGCAGGCCGTGAAGGACGGGACTTTTCCTGGGCCTGAGCACTCGTTTTGAGAGTGCTTTCGCGGGGGCGATATTAGCGTGGCCGCGCTTCGGTGTTTCTAGCGGACGATCCGGGCCGGCAGCGCGCCGCGCAATGCATTGCAGATCAACAGCGCTTCGGCGCTCAGTACGTCAGCCTCTGTCAGCACCTTTTCAGCCGCCTGCAGATTAGCGTCGTCTTCAAGCAGGATGCTTCGCATCACACCAGGCAGCACGCCCGACGCGAGCGGCGGCGTCCACCACCGCCCCGCCAGCTTCACGAATACGTTTGAGCGCCCGCCTTCCGTCAACTCGCCTCGTTCGTTGAAGAACAACGTGTCGAAGGCGCCTTTTGCCTCTGCTTCGCGCCAGCCGCGATCGTACTGTGCTCGGTGCGTGGTCTTATGACGCAGCAGTGGATCGTCGGATTGGGTCGATGCAAAATCGTGATCCGTTGCGAGCAGAACGTTGACCGTCAAATCGGCCAACGGCACCAACACCGCCGCCGTGATTTGCGTCGCGCCGCTCTTGCCTAGCGCGACGCGCATACGGTGCGGTGTGGCCGCGGGCAACAACGCGCATCGCTCCGCGATCTGCGCGCGGATGCTTGCGGCATCGAATTGAAAACCTAGCGTCGCTGCACTCGCCGACAGCCTCGCGAGATGGCGCGACACATGGCGCACGCCCTCTTCCCGCGTCGCGTACATGGTTTCGAATAGCTCGAAGCCGGGTTCCGCACCGGTCAGGAAACGCGCTTTCAATCGACACTCCGCATATTCGTCTTCGGCGACGCTGTCGAGCACGATGCCCGCGCCTATGCCCATCGTGCCGCGCAATTCTCCCGTGGACTCTAACGGCTTCAAGGTCAGCGTGCGAATCGCGACGGACATGCAGAAGTCGCCGCCGTTATTTTCATTCGCCGCCGGCTCGGGCGTGGGCGCGTCCAGCCAGCCGATCGCGCCGGTGTAAAGGCCGCGTGGCGTGCTCTCCAGTTCGTCGATCAACTGCATCGTGCGATGCTTCGGCGCACCGGTGATCGAGCCGCAAGGAAAGAGTGCGCGCACTATCGCGGCGAACGACGTGCCGGGCCGCAAAGCGGCTTCAACCGTCGACGTCATCTGCCAAACCGACGCATACGGCTCGACGGAAAAGAGCGCGGGCACTTTGACGGAGCCCGTCTGAGCGACGCGCGACAGATCGTTCCTCAGCAGATCGACGATCATCACGTTTTCGGCGCGGTTCTTGGGGTCGTTGCCGAGGAATTCAGCTGCGCCGCGATCCGCTGACGGATCGGCTGAACGTGGCGCGGTGCCTTTCATCGGGCGCGCGCGCAATGTTGCATTCCGCTTCTCGACGAAAAGCTCCGGGGAACACGACAGCACCCACCCGTTACCAGGCATCGCGATCAATGCGCCGTACCGAACGGGTTGACGCGCCCGCAACCGCCGATAAAGCGCGATGGGCGGGCCAAATACGTCGAAGCCGAGCCGGTATGTGTAGTTGACCTGATAGGACTCGCCGTCGCGCAGGGCGGCATGAATTGCACCGATGGCCGCATTGAACTCCGCGGGTTCGACACTCTCGCGCACATTGGCTGTGCCCGCCACAGACGGCTCTGCGAGGTCGCCGTCTTGTTTTACGAGCCACGCGTCGACCTCGTCGCGTGAGAGTTTCTCGCAACGCTCGAACAATAAAAAACGCAGCGTGGCATCGCCATGCTGCGTTTTGAACGACGGGTCTGATGCCCCGCCGAGAAGATGCCGGCCAAACTCGTAGTCGGCGAGCACGATAGCGTGCAGGCCGTGCCGTGCATCCGATTCGGCGGCCTCGCATACGGCTTCCAGCTGCGCGGGATCGGCGCATACCCGCTCATGCGCGAAACCGGTGTACAGCCTGCTCGCGCGGCGCGCCGCCGACGCGTCGCAATCATCGAGCAATGCAAATACAGCGCCGCGCTCATCTGCCGTCATGCGTACCGCCAACTTCTAACTGCCGTTAATCGAAGAAGCTCTTCACTCTATCGAACCAGCTCTTGCTTTGCGGGCTGTGCCGAGCGCCACCTTCCACCAAAGCTTTTTCGAACTGCTTGAGCAGATCGCGTTGCGGTTCCGTGAGCTTGACCGGCGTTTCGACCTGCACATGCACGTACAGATCGCCGGCAATGCTCGAACGCAAGCCCTTGATACCCTTGCCGCGCAACCGGAACGTCTTGCCCGACTGCGTGCCTTCAGGCACCGTGAAGCTCGCGCGGCCCGCGAGCGTGGGCACCTCGATTTCGCCGCCCAACGCCGCCGTGGTAAACGGAATCGGCATCTGGCAATGCAAATCGTCGCCGTCGCGCTCGAATACCGAATGCTGCTTGATATGAATTTCGACGTACAGATCGCCTGACGGCCCGCCGTTGATGCCCGGTTCGCCGTTGCCGGCCGAACGGATGCGCATGCCGTCGTCGATACCTGCCGGGATCTTTACTTCGAGCGTCTTGGTTTCCTTTACCTTGCCCGCGCCGTGGCAGTGAGCGCACGGCTCAGGAATATAGGTGCCAGTGCCGTGACACTTCGGACACGTTTGCTGGATGCTGAAAAAGCCTTGCGACATCCGCACAGCACCCGAACCGCTACAGGTCGGGCAGGTTTCCGGCTTGGTGCCGGGCTTCGCGCCCGAACCGTGACAGACTTCGCACGAGACCCAGCTCGGCACGCGAATCTGCGTGTCGTAACCATGCGCCGCCTGTTCCAGCGTGATTTCCATGCTGTAGCGCAGATCGGCGCCGCGATACACCTGCGGGCCTGCACGTCCGCCGCCGCCTCGCGCCGCGCCGCCGGCCGCCTGGCCGAAGATGTCGCCGAAAATATCGCCGAACGCATCGGCAAAGCCGCCGAAGCCTTGCGCACCGGCGCCGCCCATGTTCGGATCGACGCCCGCGTGACCATACTGGTCATAAGCCGCACGCTTTTGCGAGTCCGAGAGCATTTCATAGGCTTCCTTCACCTCCTTGAAATGCTCTTCCGCATCCTTGTTGCCCGGATTGCGGTCGGGGTGGTGCTTCATCGCCAGCTTGCGATAAGCCTTCTTGATTTCGTCGTCGCTCGCGTTCTTTGCGACGCCCAGAACCTCGTAGTAATCCCGTTTCGCCATATCGGTTCAACGCCCCTCGCGAGAGTGCCGCGCGGTGGCTCCTCTTGAATGCTGGAGTCTCACGACTCGTCCGGTCGTGTTTCGTGCCGCGTGAATGCGGTTCAAAACAACGGCCTCCATAAAACAAATGTGCCCGGAGAGCCTAAAAGGCTCGCCAGGCGTGATAACCGCTCTTGCACGTTCCCGCGTTCAGATGCCCGCGGTGCTTCGTGCAGCCGGGCTGCACACATGACCCGTGTGCGGCTTTACGGTCGGAATGCGACCTGGCTTTAGTCTTTCTTGACTTCCTTGAAGTCGGCGTCGACCACGTCGTCCTGCTGCTGGCTCGCGCCACCAGCCGACGGGCCTGCGCTCGCGCCCGCCGCGCCTGCTGCCGCAGCTTCGGCACCTTGCGCAGCCTGCATGTCGGCGTACATCTTTTCGCCCATCTTCTGCGAGGCAGTCGCCACCGCTTCGATCTTGGCTTCGAGTGCAGCCTTGTCGGTCGAACCGCTCTTCAGTGCGTCTTCCAGGTCCTTCAGCGCGGTTTCGATCTTTTCCTTCTCGCCGGCTTCCAGCTTGTCGCCGTACTCGGTGAGCGCCTTCTTCGTGCTGTGGACGAGCGCGTCGCCCTGGTTGCGGGCGTCGGCCAGCTCACGCAGCTTGTGATCTTCTTCCGCGTTCGCTTCGGCGTCCTTCACCATCTTCTCGATTTCGGCTTCGGACAGACCCGAGTTCGCCTTGATCGTGATGCGGTTTTCCTTACCGGTCGCCTTGTCTTTCGCGCCGACGTGCAGAATGCCGTTCGCGTCGATGTCGAAGCTCACTTCGATCTGCGGCGTGCCGCGTGGTGCCGGCGGAATGCCTTCAAGGTTGAACTCGCCCAGCAGCTTGTTGCCCGCCGCCATTTCGCGTTCGCCCTGGTACACCTTGATCGTCACGGCGCTCTGATTGTCGTCAGCCGTCGAGTAGACCTGCGAATGCTTGGTCGGGATCGTGGTGTTCTTGTTGATCATCTTCGTCATCACGCCGCCGAGCGTTTCAATGCCGAGCGACAACGGGGTCACGTCGAGCAGCAGAACGTCCTTGCGGTCGCCGGACAACACCTGGCCCTGGATCGCGGCGCCAACGGCCACGGCTTCGTCCGGGTTCACGTCGCGGCGCGGGTCTTTGCCGAAGAATTCCTTAACCTTTTCCTGCACCTTCGGCATGCGGGTCATACCGCCGACCAGAATCACGTCGTCGATTTCGCCGACCTTTACACCTGCGTCCTTGATAGCGACGCGGCACGGTTCGATCGTGCGCTCGATCAGTTCTTCAACCAGCGCTTCCAGCTTGGCGCGCGTGATCTTCAGGTTCAAGTGCTTCGGACCCGACGCGTCGGCCGTGATGTACGGCAGGTTGATTTCGGTTTGCTGGCTCGACGACAGTTCGATCTTTGCCTTTTCAGCCGATTCCTTCAGGCGCTGCAATGCGAGCACGTCTTTCGACAGATCGACGCCCTGCTCTTTCTTAAACTCACCGATGATGTAGTCGATGATGCGCTGGTCGAAGTCTTCACCGCCGAGGAACGTATCGCCGTTCGTGGACAGCACTTCGAACTGCTTTTCACCGTCGACATCGGCGATTTCGATGATCGACACGTCGAACGTACCGCCGCCCAGGTCATACACGGCGATCTTGCGGTCACCCTTCTCGTTCTTGTCGAGACCGAACGCGAGCGCGGCTGCGGTCGGTTCGTTGATGATGCGCTTGACTTCCAGACCGGCGATGCGGCCTGCATCTTTGGTTGCCTGACGCTGGCTGTCGTTGAAGTACGCGGGAACCGTGATCACAGCTTCGGTGACCGGCTCGCCGAGGTAGTCTTCAGCGGTCTTCTTCATCTTGCGCAGCACTTCCGCGGAGATCTGCGGCGGAGCGAGCTTCTGATCGCGTACTTCGACCCATGCGTCGCCGTTGTCGGCCTTCATGATCTTGTACGGCATCAGGCCGATATCTTTCTGAACTTCCTTCTCTTCGAAGCGGCGGCCGATCAGGCGCTTAACCGCGTACAGCGTGTTCTTCGGGTTGGTGACCGACTGACGCTTGGCAGGCGCGCCGACGAGAATCTCGCCGTCTTCCATGTAGGCGATGATCGACGGCGTGGTGCGTGCACCTTCCGAGTTCTCGATCACCTTGACCGAATTGCCTTCCATGATCGCCACGCACGAGTTGGTCGTGCCGAGGTCGATACCGATGATTTTGCCCATTTTTACTAATCTCCTGACTTTGATCGCTGCGGGAATCGCCCTGTTTGCCGTCCGGCGGCAAGGCAATCCGCCCTAAATTCATACCTGCACTCAACATAAGTGCGTCCGCATCGTTTTCAAGACCTCTTTTGCGATGCGGTCTTTAATTTTTTTCAATCGACCGAACTTTTGCCCGAATCCGCTCCGTCGGCTTGCGAACCGCCTGCGGCATTGGCCGGGCGGATCTTCTCGCGCGCCGCGGCGACCGCCGCCTCGAACTGCGCGAGGCCGTGCCAGCCTGTCGCCCTACCCAGCCGTTTGCCGCGGTGAAAGAAGAACCACGTCGGCACACCATGAAGCATGAAACGCCGGCCAAGTTCACGGTGCTCGTAGACATTGCTGTGAAACCACCGCAGGCCGAGCGCGCGGATCGCGTCCGGTTGCGCAAGCATGGCCTTCTTGGCGATCTCGCAGTTGAAGCAGTCCAGTCCCCAGAAGAACACCACCGCGAGTTGGTCACCCGCTTCGGCGAGACTGGCGTCGAATGACTCGGCGCTTAGCTCCTGCATGTCAAACGCCGAAAACGCGGTTGCGTCGACGGGAATTTTGGCCATGGCGATGCTTACTTGATGCCTACTCGTTGTCTACGGCTGTGTCTAGCGAACGCCAGCGAAACCCGAACGGAATACGGAGCAAACTGGCCTTACTTCGGCGCGGCGACAGTAACGAGCGCCGGGCGCAGCACGCGATCGGCAATCACGAAGCCCTTTTGCAACACGGCAACAACCGTGTTCGGCTCCTGGTCTGCCGGCACCATGGAGATAGCCTGATGGCGGTGCGGGTCGAACTTCTCGCCCACCGGATTCAGCGCGACGACGCGGCCTTTCTCCAGCGCGCCTGTGAGCTGACGCAGCGTGAGTTCGACACCTTCGCGCACTTTCTGCAGGTCGTCGGTCGAGTGAGCGACGGCTGCTTCCAGACTATCGATCACCGGCAGCAGATGCTCCGCGAAGCTCTCGATTGCAAACTTATGTGCCTTCGCAACGTCTTCTTGCGCGCGGCGGCGCACGTTCTCCGTCTCGGCTTTCGCGCGCAGGAAGCTTTCCTGCAATTCGGCGATCTTCGCCTGCGCTTCGGCCAGTGCAGCTTCCGCACCCGTTGCCGGCGTGTCCGTGGCGACGCTCGCAGCGGCTTCCTGCTCGGGCGTGACCGCCTCGGCGGCCTGGCGCGCGGTTTCGTCCGCGGGCGTGGGATTCTGGCTCGTCGGGTTCTCTTGCGTGTTTTCCATGTCGCTGAAAGTCGTTAAAAAATTAAAAGCCAACGGCAGCAACGGCGCATGACACCGACGCGATTTGTGCGTTGCAAAATCGCGACAGTTACCCAGGCGCGCTACCACGTATCGAAACGGCAGTTGGGGCCGCAGATGCGCCATTTCAAGCGCCTTCGCCGAAATTTTCAAACCGGCAGCAGCCGGCCGAAACGCGCGGTTACAACCATGAGTGCGCGGCGATCAGATTCAGATTGAGCGCGGCGTGCAAGTGACCTATGCTCCAGTTACGCGGCGGAAAAACAGCGTTAACCCTAATCTGACATAAACCTTTCCGCCTTTTTGCAATTTCCACCTGGCTAGCTCGTTTCTTTTCCGCACCATCCCAAAAGGGGGTACCGTGAAACTGACCTTTGCAATCTCGGTGGTCGCACTGGTACTCGTTGCGGGCACCACGACCATCTGTATGTCTGGGGCGGTCAACGATCACACAACCGAATACGGCGGCGTGAACGCGACCATGGAACAACTGTTCAATCCCCACCTGAAAATCTGTCGATAGTCCGGCGGTCGCGCTTGGTCGGGCGGCCGTGTAGTGCCTCGGCCGGCTCTCGATAGGTCTTGCGGCGCTCGTGCTCAGCCTGCCGCTTTTGCCGGCTTTCGTCCGTCTCCGCGTAAAGCGTCTGCGCGACGCTTGCTGGGCCGCGCACGTCACATACGCCCAGCACCTGCACCTGCCATACGAACCGCTCGATTTCGATCTCGACGAGATCGCCGACCCGCACGTCCTTGGCCGGCTTCACGTTGGCTCCGCCTATGCGCACGCGCCCCTTCTCGACCGCGTCCGCGGCAAGCGAGCGCGTCTTGAAGAAGCGTGCTGCCCAAAGCCACTTGTCGATGCGCAGCTTCGCGCCCGGTTCCGTCGAAATTCGATAGTTCATAAGCGTGCTCAAGCCGGAGTGTGATGCGGTACGGGGACCGCCTGCACCGGCCAGCCTTGCAGATTCTGCGCGACGATTTCGCCAAGCGCGGCAATCCACGCCTGCGAAGCGTTCACGCAAGGAATGCGATGGAACTCCTTGCCGCCGGCATGCAGGAACTCGTCGCGCACTTCCATGCCGATCTCCTCGATCGTCTCGAGGCAATCAGCGGTGAAGCCGGGACAAAATACGTCAGCACGCCGCACGCCTGCTGCCCCGAGCTCCTTCAGCGTGGGTGCCGTATACGGCTGCAACCACTCCGCCTTGCCGAAACGCGACTGGAACGTGATCCGGCATTCCACCGGCGTGAGGCCGAGCGCCTGCATCAGCAGCGCGCCTGTCGTCTGGCACTGCTCGTGGTACGGATCGCCAAGATCCAGTGTTCGCTTGGGCACGCCATGAAAACTGAGAACGAGCTTGTCGCCGGCAGCGAAATCCGGACGACCATGCAGATGCCAGTAGTGGTGCACCTGCGCAGCGAGCGCTGAAATGTACGCGGGATGATCGGCGTACTGGCGAACCGTGCGGATCTCGGGCTGGTTACGCATGCGCTTCAGGGCGGAGAACGCGTCGTCGAACGCGGTCGCCGTGGTCGACGACGAGTATTGCGGATACATCGGCACCAGCAGCACCCGTTCAGCACCGGCGAGCTTCAGCTGATTGAGCATGGCGGGAATGCCTGGCGTGCCGTAGCGCATGGCGTACTCGACGAGCACCGTGTAGTCATTCAATTGCAGCAGGTGGCGCAAACCTTCCACCTGCTTTTCCGTATAGACGCGTAGCGGCGAGCCTTCGGGCATCCACACGGCCGCATATTTCTTCGCGGATGCGCGACCCCGGAACGGCAGGATCAGAAGCCGCAAAATGATTTGCCACAGCAGCGCCGGAATTTCTACCACGCGAGGATCGGAAAGGAACTGCGCGAGATAGCGGCGAACCGCTCGAGGCGTTGGCGCGTCGGGCGTGCCGAGATTGATCAGCAGCACGGCAACGCGGTGCGACGTGGCGTTCTGCGAGGGCCGCTCGAGGTCGAAGCGCATAGGCAGCAGGGATAACCGCTCAAGGCGGGAAGTGGAATCAGGTGAGATTCATTATAGCGGCGCGCCTCGTGGCCGCGCGCCCTGGAGACCCCTGGCCATTCGGCCAATTGGCAGGCGGCGCCGGCTCGCGCATCATGTACTGGAAGAAACGCCGCAGCGGCGACGCGCTACTGCTGGCTGAGCGTCAGCGAGAGCAGTCTCGCGGTGATGTCCACGATCGGGATCACGCGGTTGTAGGCCATTCGCGTGGGTCCGATCACGCCAAGTGTGCCGACGATCTTGCCATTCACCTCGTACGGCGCGGTAACGACGCTCATTTCCTCGATAGGCACGAGGTTCGACTCGCCGCCTATGAAGATCTGCACGCCGGCCGCATGACTCGACACATCCAGCAACTGAAGGAGACTGGTCTTTTGATCGAACACATCGAAGAGCTTGCGCAAGCGCGCCATGTCCGAGGAAAGATCCGCGACCTCGAGCAGATTGCGCTCGCCCGAAATGAGCACGGTCTCGCCGGTGTCCGATTCGTCGGTGCTCGCGGTGACGGCCGCGTGCATGAGCGTGGTCATGTCGCCGCGCAACTGGTCGATCTCTTCGCGCAGGCGGCGGCGCACTTCGTCGAAAGAAAGACCGGCGAAGTGGGCGTTGATGTAGTTGGACGCTTCGACCAGTTCGGACGGCGTGAAGTCGCGTTGGGTCGCCATCATGCGGTTCTGCACGTCGCCTTCGGGCGTAACGATGATCAGCAGAATGCGCTTGTCCGACAGGCGCATGAATTCGATCTGCTTGAACACGTGGCTGCGCCGCGGCGTGAGCACGACCCCGGCAAACTGCGACAGATTCGAGAGCACGCTCGCCGCCGCGGCGACGATTTTCTGCGGCTCGCCGGCCTGCAGCGTAGTCTTGACAGTACGCGTGACTGCTTCTTCGTCTGCGGCCGACTCGACAGTCAACATTGTGTCGACAAAAAGCCGGTAGCCGCGCGGCGTGGGAATGCGTCCAGCCGAAGTATGCGGGCTGATCACAAGGCCCAGATCCTCGAGGTCCGACATGACGTTGCGGATGGTCGCCGGACTCAGCTCCAGGCCGGAATAGCGCGACAACGTGCGCGAGCCGACCGGCTGACCTTCGGCAATGTAGCGCTCGATCAGAGTTTTTAGGAGGGTTTGTGCGCGAGGATCTAGCATGACGGAAAATTTTAGCTCAATGGTGCGACTACCGCGAGCGCTAACGGCGCCCAACACCGGCGGATCAACCGCCGCTCGCCAGGACTGCGTCTTGCGCTGGTTTCAGCGCCGGTCTCAACGCCCGGTGCCGCATTCGGTCCGGTGCGCCGCCAGCCCTGTTGCCGACGGCCCCGCCCGCAGCGCGCCGTTGCAGTTTGCAGGGCGCGCATGTCATCAAGGCTTCACCATTCTAACGATAATCCCTAACTGCGCTGGCGGCCTGCCCGTGCCGGCGGGCCACCGGGTCCGCGCGCGGTTCTTTTCGGGCCTTACCTATGGTGTAATGCCGGCATGCAAGTAACCAGCCAGTTCAAGACCGTGGCGCTCGTCGGGCGCAACAACACCCCGGGCATTCGCGAGCCCCTGACGGCGCTCGCCTCCTGCATCGCGAAGCGCGGCTTCGAAGTCTTTTTCGAAGCCGACACCGCCGCGGAAATCGGCGTTACCGAGTATCCGGCGCTGCGTCCGGCCGAGATCGGCGCGCGTGCAGATGTGGCGATCGTGCTGGGCGGCGACGGCACGATGCTGGGCATCGGGCGGCAACTGGCGCCTTACCGTACTCCGCTCATCGGCATCAACCACGGACGGCTGGGTTTCATTACCGACATCCCGATCTCGGACATGAGCGAGATCGTGCCGCAAATGCTGGCGGGCAACTTCGAACGCGAGGAGCGCGTGCTGCTGGAGGCGCGCATCATGCGCCAGGGCAATCCGATCTATCACGCGCTTGCCTTCAACGACGTGGTGGTCAATCGCAGCGGCTTCTCCGGCATGGCGGAACTGCACGTTTCGGTGGACGGCCGCTTCATGTACAACCAGCGCTCGGACGGCCTGATCGTCGCCACGCCCACCGGCTCGACGGCTTACGCGCTGTCGTCGCAAGGGCCGATTCTGCATCCGCAGTTGCAGGGCATCGTACTCGTGCCGATCGCGCCGCACGCGCTGTCGAACCGGCCCATCGTGCTGCCGGACGACTCGAAGGTCAGTATCCAGATCGTTTCGGGGCGCGAGGTCAACGTCAATTTCGACATGCAGTCGTTCACATCGCTCGAACTGGGCGACGCGATCGAAGTGCGCCGCTCGCGTCATACGGTGCCCATGCTGCATCCGGTCGGCTACAGCTATTTCGCGACGCTGCGTAAGAAACTGCACTGGAACGAATACCCGTCGCACGAAGAAGACGGCAAGCTCTGACCCGCGGAATGCCGGGATATACAAGCGCCGCTAGAGAAACCCGAATATCAGGCTCACAGACCACCTTCATGCTTCGCCACCTCTCGATACGCGACTTCGTCATCGTCGCCGCGCTCGATCTTGAATTCGACAGCGGCTTTACCGTTTTTTCCGGCGAGACCGGCGCCGGCAAGTCGATCCTCATCGACGCGCTGGCGCTCGCGCTCGGCGCGCGCGCCGACGCGAGCGTCGTTCGCACCGGCGAGAGCCGCGCCGACATCACCGCGGAATTCGACACGCACGCGCAGGTGGATCAGTGGCTCGACGAGCAGGCGTTCGCCGCGTCGGCAGCCGACGGCCCGAACGGCGGCACGGTGATGCTGCGCCGCGTGGTGGATGCAAATGGGCGCTCGCGCGCTTTCATCAACGGCACGGTCGCGACTTTGGCGCAACTGCGCGAGGTCGGCGAAATGCTGGTGGACATTCATGGCCAGCACGCGCACCAGTTGCTGATGCGTCCCGACGCCCAGCGCGAGCTGTTCGATACCCACGCGGGTTTGAGCGAACTTTCCGCGGGCGTCACGCGCGCGTGGCGCACATGGCGCGAGAAGGTTCAGGCGGTCGAGCATGCGCAAACGCGCGATCGCGAGTTGCAACTGGAACGCGAGCGGCTTGCCTGGCAGCTTGCGGAGCTGGACAAGCTGTCGCCCCAGCCGGGCGAGTGGGAAGAAGTTAACGCGGAGCATCGGCGGCTGTCGCATTCGGCGAATCTGATCGACGGCGTGCAAGGTGCGCTGACTGCGTTATCCGAATCGGACGAAGCGATGATCACGCATCTTGCGTCGATCGTGTCGAAGGTGCGCGACCTCGCGGAAATCGATCCGGCGTTGAACGACGTGCTGGCCGCGCTCGAACCCGCCGAGATTCAACTTCAGGAAGCTGCGTACTCGCTGAGCCATTACGCACAGAAGCTCGAACTCGATCCCGACCGGCTCGCCCAGGTCGAAAAGCGCCTCGACGCATTGCATTCGGCGGCGCGCAAGTTCCGCTTGCAGCCCGAAACGCTGCCCGACGAACATGAAACACGCCGTGCGCAGCTTGCCGCGCTTGACGCTGCCGCCGACCTCGATAGCCTGCATGCAGCAGAAGCGAAGGCGCGTGAGGTATTCGTCGCGGAAGCTAAAAAGCTGTCCAAGGCGCGCGCAAAGGCCGGCAAGGCCCTCGGCGCGGCGGTCACCACGGGCATGCAGGAACTGTCGATGAAAGGCGGCAGCTTCGAAGTTGCGCTCGTGCCGCTGCCGGAAGGCGGCGCGCATGGGCTTGAGCAGGTCGAATTCCGCGTTGCCGGACATGCAGGCGTGCCGTTGCGGCCGCTCGCCAAGGTCGCATCGGGCGGCGAACTCGCGCGGATCAGCCTTGCGCTGGCTGTGATCGCCAGCGCCGCAAGCCCGACGCCCACGCTGATCTTCGACGAAGTGGATACGGGCATTGGCGGCGGCGTCGCCGAAGTGGTCGGACGGCTACTGCATCAACTCGGAGAAGCGCGCCAGGTGCTTTGCGTGACGCATTTGCCGCAGGTCGCCGCACGGGGCGATCATCATTTCCAGGTCGCGAAGACCGGCAATGGCAAGGGCGGTACGGTAAGCAGCGTCGTTTCCCTTGACAAGGCGAGCCGCGTGGAAGAAGTCGCGCGAATGCTCGGCGGACTCGAAATCACGCCGACCACTCGCAAGCACGCGAAGGAAATGCTGGCGGCTTAGTCGTCCCAAGGCTGCGGCGAACGCCCGGACTTCAGCGCGGGCAGAGGTCTTTACCGTAGAAGCGGCACCGGACAAAGCGCCGGCAACACGCGCTTGTGCCGCGGCCCGCCATAACGCACGTCTCCTTCAACGCTCGCCAAACACCCGCTCCCAAAGTCCGAGCACGGCATCGCGTTCCGTCGCGACGAGAGCCGGCTCCACGCGCGCCTTCTCCATCCCATCCAGCCGCAGCTTGTGCTGCAGCTTCCGGTACGTGCGGTAAGCCGCGCCGACCGTCTCGGCTTCGGCCTCGCTCATCAGCCCGAGGCGCGACACTTCGCGCAGCAAAGCAATGTTCCCGGTATTGCGGATCAATTCGGGATCGCGCGCCGCGTGCAGCAAGACCCAGTACTGCACAGTGAATTCGATATCCACCATGCCGCCGCGATCATGCTTGAGGTCGAACAGCGTCGTATGGTTAGGGTGCCCGGCTATCACCCGCTCGCGCATCTCGACAATCTCGGCGGCAAGCTGCGCGGCGTCGCGCGGCGTGGTCAATACCTGCTCACGGATCGCCTCGAACTGCGCGCCGATCTGCGCGTCGCCCGCACAGTAACGCGCGCGGGTCAGTGCCTGGTGCTCCCAGACCCATGCGGTGTTGGCTGCGTCGCCCTCGCGCAACTGATAGCGGCGGAACGCGTCCAGATCGGTGACGAGCAAACCCGACTCGCCGTTCGGCCGCAGGCGCAGGTCGATATCGAACAATGTGCCTGCGCCGGTCGCCGTGGTCAGCCACGTAATCAGCCGGCGGGTGTACGTGGAATAGATATCGGCTGCGGCGTCGTCGGGATCGTCGTAGAGGAAAATGACGTCGAGGTCGGACGCATAGCCCAACTCTTTGCCACCCAGCTTGCCGTATGCGATCACCGCGAAACGCGGCACCTCGCGGTGGCGCTTCGGCAACTGATTCCACACGGCTTCGAGCGTTACATCGAGCACAGCATCGGCGAGTTCGGACAGGCGATCGCTCACATGTTCGACGCTCAGCTTGCCTGCAAGGTCGATCAGCAGAATCCGGAACACTTCTGCCTGGTGCGCGTGGCGCAGCAAGTCCATTTGCTGCTCGACGCCGTCCGCGGCGGCAAGCCGCAAGCGCAACGTGCGCTTGAACTCCGACCAGTCGAATGGACTATTGATCGCTTCGTCGTCGAGCAGCTCGTCGAGCAATTGGGGATGGCGGATCAGATAGCCAGCCGCCCAGCGCGAGGCGCCCAGCACCGACAACACCCGATGCAGCGCTTGCGGATATTCGGTCAGCAGCGCCAGGTACGCACCGCGCCGGCTCACCGCTTCGAGCAGATCGAAAAGACGCGCGAGCGTATCGCCGCGCCGCTCGGGCGGCTCCAGCGTGCGTGCGGCTTCGAGTGCGCGCTGCGCGACGATGTCGAAACGCTGCCGGCTGCGCTCCGCGAGCCCCGCATAACGCGACGATTGCCACACGCCGCGCAGCCGCGCGAGCAGATCGCCCGGCTCCGCCACACCCAGTTCGACGATACGCGCGCGCAACGCATCTTCGGCGCTGTCGTCCGAGAGTGCGCTGCTCCAGACCCAGGCCGCCGCGCCGTCTTCGGGGGCGCCGCAGCCATCGCGGCCGCTTACCTTGTCGGCAAATATCTGATCGAACTGCTGTTCGACAAACTCGCGATGTGCGTCGAGCCGAGCCATCAACGTCGAATAGTCGTCGCAGCCCATGGCACGGGCGAGCGCGGCACGGTCCTCGGGATCGACGGGCATCGCGTGAGTTTGCGCGTCGTTGCGATATTGCAGCCGGTGTTCCAGTTCGCGCAGGAACCGATACGCCTGCGAAAGCTTCACGCAGACCGACGTGTCGATCAACCCATGCGTCGCGGCGTGCCGCAACACGGCGAGCGTCGGACGCACACGAAAACCGGCGTCCTGGCCGCCGCGGATCAACTGGAACACCTGCGCGCTAAATTCGATTTCGCGGATGCCACCGCGCCCTAGCTTGATGTCGTCAGCCTTGTCAGGGCGCATCGACGCGCGGCGCTGCGCCTCCTGGCGAATCTGCAGATGCAACGCGCGAATCGCACTGATCACGCCGAAGTCGAGATAACGGCGATAGACGAACGGCGTGACAATCGCATCGAGCTGTTTAGAGAGACGCCGCGCCGCCTCGCTCGTGGCTTCGGAAACGAGCCGGCCCTTGATCCACGCATAGCGTTCCCACTCGCGGCCCTGCACATAGAAATACTCTTCAAGCATGCCGAGACTGCATACGAGCGGCCCCGAATCGCCGTTCGGGCGCAAACGCATGTCGACGCGAAACACATAGCCGTCGGCGGTGACTTCAGCGAGAGCGCCGATCAGCCGCTTGCCGAGCCTTGTGAAAAAGTCTTGGGTGGCGATCGCCGCGCGCTGCCCGCCGGCGGTCTCACCGTCCTCTTCATAAATGAAGATGAGATCGATGTCCGACGACACGTTCAGTTCCCGACCGCCGAGTTTGCCCATGCCGACCACGCCCAGCGTGAGCCGCTCGCCTTGCGGGCCGCGCGGCTCGCCAAAGAGCGCCTCGAGTTCGGCGGAAAGCACGGCAAGCGCGCGCTGGATTGTCGTCTCGGCTAGATCGGTCATCGCTCCGGTGACTTCGGCGACGTCCGCCTCGCCAGCCAGATCGCGCTCCATCACGGCGCAAAACACCTCGGTGCGCAACCGGCGCAGCGCCCGTTTCAGTGCCTCTTCGGTTAAGGGAGCGGAAGCGCCGCCGGCGGCCTCCGCGCAAAGCATGTCAAAGCGGGCGTCGATGCGCTCGCGGGTCAGCGGCGCGGACGCAAGCTCCGCCACCTGCACGGCGAGTTTGGGATGCGCCGCGGCGGCACGCGCCGCATAGTGCGAATAGTCGGAACTCAGAAGAGTAGCGTGAGTCATCAAAGGTCTGGCTCGCTCGTTGCTTGATTGTCGGGGACTGTGCGCCAGAGGCATGACCGCTTCGTCGCACCACGACTTCCCGCACGCCAATGAGGCTCGCGCGGCGGCGTGCTGACAGGGCCTGCACGAAGTCCTGCCGACGCTTTCCCGTGTGTTACATTTCGTCGTTAAATCGCAAAACTACCATACGCCCACCCGCCGCAGCATGTCCGAGCGAAACGAATCCGCCGACCCGCAGGAAACCGGGCAGGCCCGGCCTCTGAGCGGAAGCGACCACGTCGTGCTGCGCCGGACTCTTCACGTCGTTCTGGCGCTGGCGCTCGTCCTCTATTTCATCGCGGCGGGACTGTACCTCGGCTTGCGCTATGTGGTGTTGCCGCGCGCCGACGCTTTCCGCCCGCGCATTGAAGCCGCCGTCTCCGAAAAGCTGCACGCGCAGTTCACCATCGGCAAGCTGGCGCCCCATTGGAGCGGGTTCCAGCCAGGGCTCGACATCACTAACCTGGTGATTCGAGACCGTGAAGGCAAACCCGCGCTCACCATACCGCACGCCACCGCGAGCTTGTCGTGGCGCTCGCTCTGGCAGTTCTATCCGACGCTCTCCAGCCTGATCGTCGATCAACCGGATGTGCTGATTGCGCGCGGCGGCGACGGAGAACTGTCGGTCGCCGGCGTGCCGGTGCCAACACGTCACAGCGGCAACGATACGTTGTCGACGTGGCTCGTGCGACAACAGGCGATCGTCGTGCGCGGCGGTGTGCTGCGCTGGCGCGATGTCCAGCGTGACGAACCGGAACTCGCGCTGCGCGACATCCGCATAGCGATCCTGAACGACGGCTACGATCACCGTCTTGCGCTGCAGGCGCCGCCGGACGGCCGGTTGCTACACGGCCCGATCGATTTCCGCACGCATTTCCGGCACGCGCCGCTCGCGGCGATCGGCAAGCCGATTAACTGGAAGGGACAGGCCTATGTGTCGACCGGGCCGGTCGATCTGCCGACGCTTGCGCGTTACGTCAGGTTTCCGATCGAAACGTTCGCCGGCCGCATCGACAACGCAATCTGGGTCGATTTCGCCGACGGCCGCATGAAGTCGGCCAGCGGCCAGATGGCCGGCGCAGATGTCGCGTTACGCGTGCGGCCCACGCAGCCGAAGCTGCTTGTGCCGGTCGCCCATTTTGGGTGGCGCATGGAAGCCGATCAGGGCGACTACAAGCTTCAACTGAGTGACATGCGCGCCGAACTCGGCCAGCCGCCGCTCGAGGACGGCACGCCGCTTACGCGCACACTGACGTTCAACACGCTCGACGGACGCTATCGCAAAGCTTCGCAGCAAAACGGACAGCTCATGAGCGTGTCGGGCGACCGCGTGGACCTGGGCATTCTCGCGGAATTCAGCCGCGCGTTGCCGCTGCCGCGGCCCCTTCTGAACGGTCTCGTGCGTTACAACCCGCGCGGCATCGTTGCCAACTATCTGATCGAAGTGGAACGCGGCAAGCCGGAATCGGGCGAGCCTGGCGGCGACCGCCACGCGACGGGCGCCGAGCCAGTCGAGCGTTATCGCTTCAAGGGCGATCTGCAAGGCATCAGCTTCGCCGCACAAGAACCGCCGCCTGGGCTCACCGCGCGCAATCACCCGCGTGCGGGCATTCCGGGTATCGAAAATCTTTGGGGCAGTGTCGACGCCGATCAACGTCACGGCACGGCTTTGCTCGACACGTCCAACGTGGCGATCACGCTGCCAGGCGTCTTCGACGATCCGCGCCTCAAGCTCGACCATCTGCACGGTCGCGCCGACTGGACCATCGGCAAGAAAGCTCCCGGCGACAACCACCCTGCGTTCACAGTGAAACTGGCCGATTTCGGCGTCTCGAATGCAGACGTCGCGGCGAGCGCCACCGCCGACTACAGCAACCCCGGCCACGGACGCGGCTCGCTTGATCTGAAAGCGGACTTCGAGCGCGCGCAGGTCTCGCGCATCGCCCGCTATCTTCCGACCAGCATCAGCGAAAAGCTGCGCATCTACCTTGGTCACGGCTTGCAGGCCGGCATGTCGCGCGGCGCGACGATCGAGATACATGGCGATCTGACGAAATTCCCCTACTCGCGCGATCCCGACGCGGGCGTCTTTCACATTGTCGCGCCGTTCAAGGGCGGCAAATTCGATCCTTCGCCATACCCGCCGCGCAAGATGAGGAACGGCACGCCGAACGTGTGGCCGCCGCTCGACAGCATCGACGGCGTGTTCGAACTCAAAGAGAAGATGTTGCGCTTCGACATCGACCGCGCACGCTATAAACGCGTGGCGCTGCATGGCGTGAACGGCAGAATCGAGGACCTCGGCACGCGCGAGTCGAACCTCGTGATCAAGGGCGACGGGCTCGGGCCGCTCGCCGACATGCTCGACTACGTGAACGAAAGCTCGCTCGGCATCATGGCGCGGCACCAGACCGAGAAGATCCGTGCCGAAGGGCCGGCCTCGCTCGCGTTGAAGCTGACGGTTCCGCGTACGCCCAAGCCGCATATCGGCGTGGAAGGCGCGATTGGCTTCGAGAATAATCGACTGACGGTAGAAAACGTACCGCCGCTGTCGCAGTTGAAAGGCAAAGTGCACTTTACCGAACGCAGCGCGCAGACCGACCGGCTCACCGCGCAGTTTCTTGGCGGCGACTTGCGGGCAAGCGGCGGACTGAAGCAGGACGGCACTTACGCGCTCGACCTGGACGGCCATCTCGCCGTCGATGCGGCGCGCGGTCTCGGCCTGCATGGTCCGGCGGCTCAGGTGCTCTCGCGCATGAGCGGCAGCGCCCCTTACGCGCTCAATGTGAGCGGCGCAAAAGGCAGGCTGCCGCAACTCACCATGAACTCGGACCTGACTGGCCTCGCGCTCGACTTTCCGGCGCCGTTCAACAAGCCGGTCGGCGCACCGATGCCGCTACGGCTCGCCGCCGGGCCGTCCACGGTTGCCGGCGAAAGCGGGCTGGAGCGTGCGGAACTCAACTTTGGTCCGATCGCCGCGCGCTACTTGCTGGACTACAAGCCGAAAAGCCCGCCGACGGTGCTGCGCGGCGCAATCGGCGTGAACCGGCCGGCCGACCTGCCTTCGGAAGGGGTAATCGCCGCGGTCGACCTCGAAGCATTCGATGCCGACGCATGGCGCGCGCTCGTTACACAGATGCGCAACAAGGAAGCGCCCGCCGCATCGGCCACGCCTTCCACCCCCAACCCGACTGTCGCGCAATTCCTGCCGAGCCGCTTCGCGCTCCACATCGGCACTTTGACGCTGCTCAAGCGCCATTGGGACAGCGTAATCGTCGGCGCTTCGCACGCTGACGGCAAATGGCAGGCGAATATCGCGTCCAATCAGGTGTCGGGGCACGTTTCGTGGTTGCCGGGCGCCGACAAGGCGTCGCCGGGCACGCTGCAGGCGCGCTTCGCGCGCGTCGTGATTCCGTCGGTGGCCGACAAGGATCTGCTCGGTCAAGCTATCTCGGCTCCAGCGCAGAACATGCCGTCGATCGATCTGGTCGTGAACGAACTGATCGTGCGCGACCGCGATATCGGCCGGCTCGAAGTGCTGGCGCACAATTTCAACGAAGACGGCGTGCCCGTCTGGCAACTCGACAAGCTGGACATTGCGAACCCCTCGGCCACGCTCACTGCGACGGCGAACTGGCGCACGTCGGCGGAACTGGCCAACTCCGCCGACGACACCACGTCGCGGCGCACAGTGTTCGATTTCAAGCTCGACATCAAGGACGCGGGCGGATTGCTCCAGCGCTTCGGCCAGCCGCGCACGCTGAAGGCGGGCAGCGGCACGCTATCGGGCAAGATGGTGTGGCGCGGTGGCCCGACCGCGATCGACTACCCGACGCTAAACGGCAATATGGCCGTCGATCTTCGTCACGGCCAGATTCTCAAGGTCGATCCGGGCGTCGCCAAGCTGCTCGGCGTGCTCAGTCTGCAGAGCCTGGCGCGCTTCGCGACGCTGAACTTTCGCGACGTGATCGGCGAAGGTCTGCCGTTCGAGCACGTCACGGGAACCGCGCAGATTCACAACGGCATCGGCCACACCGACAACTTCGAAATGGTGACCGCGCCGGCCCGCGCCGAAATGAAAGGCTCCGTCGATCTGGCTCAGGAAACGCAGGATCTGCATGTCCAGATCGTGCCGACGGTGAGCGCCGGCGCAGCGGTCGTCGCGGCCGCGGTAATCAATCCATTGCTCGGCTTGGGCGCGCTGGTGGCGGATCTGGCGTTCAGCCAATCGATCTCGCACGCGTTCGCGCGGGAGTACGCGATCACCGGCTCGTGGTCGAAACCGCACATCGAGCGGGTCAAGAACGATCGGGGTAAGATGGACGCTCCAGCTTCGACCGCGGTCGCGCAGTAAGTGTCTTCGGTTGAAGCGTTGGCTCGAGCTTCAAGTCGGCGGCGGGTTCGACGCTGTCGGTGCGTTACGGAGTGCCCGAGCCAGCTACAAACGACGTACGCGGCGCCAGCATTTCGCGCCGCCGCCTTTGCCGGGAGTTTCTCGAAACGCTCATGAGCGAAACACACGTCTCTTCATCTTCGTCCCCTGCTTTGTCGGCCGCAGCACCTGGCGATTCACAGCTTGGGCAGGCAAACGGCACACAGAGCACGTTCCGCGTCGCGGCGCTGCAGATGGTGAGCACGCCAGATCGCGATCGAAATCTGGCCGACGCCGAGCGCCTCATTGCTGAAGCCGCGGCCGATGGCGCGCAGCTTGTCCTCCTGCCGGAATACTTCTGCTTCATGGGCTTCAAGGACACGGACAAGCTCGCCGTGCGCGAGGCTTACCGCGACGGCCCGATTCAGCGCTTTCTCGCGGATGCCGCGCGCCGTCACAAGCTGTGGGTGATCGGCGGCACGCTGCCGGTCACGGCGCCCGAACCGTCGCGAGTGTTGAACACCACACTCGTATTCGATCCGCAGGGACACGAGGCGGCCCGCTACGACAAGATTCATCTGTTCAACTTCGAGAAAGGCGAGGAATCGTTCGACGAGGCGCGCACCATCTGCCCCGGTGACGAGGTCCGCACCTTCCAGTCGCCCTTCGGCCGTGTCGGTCTGTCGGTCTGCTACGATTTGCGCTTTCCCGAGCTGTACCGGCGCATGGGCGATTGCGCGCTGATCGTGGTGCCATCGGCGTTTACCTACACGACCGGGCGCGCGCATTGGGAGATGCTGCTACGCGCCCGCGCCGTCGAAAACCAGTGCTATGTGCTGGCTGCGGCGCAAGGCGGCAAGCACGAGAATGGCCGCCGTACGTGGGGCCACAGCATGTTGATCGACCCGTGGGGCGAAATCGTGGCAGTGCGTGACGAAGGCGCCGGCGTGGTCGCCGGCACGCTGGAGCGCACGCGTATCGACGAAGTGCGGCAGAGCCTGCCCGCCTGGCGTCACCGGGTGCTGAGCTAGACTCATTGACATTGAAACTGCGGCGCCCCTCACCCATATAGTGTTGGTGGCGCTAACCGAATCCTTCGTATCGAGCAGAACATACTTCGCATGAATATCATCGAACCCGGTATCCGTAATCTCGCCACCGCCAAGGACATTCTCCTGACGCCCTACGGTCTCGACGAGTCCCTGCTCACCCGCACGCTGGCTGAGATCTTCACGCATCGCGTCGACTACGCGGACCTGTACTTTCAGGCAACGCGCAGCGAAGCATGGAGCCTGGAAGAAGGCATCGTGAAGTCGGGCAGTTTCAGCATCGACCAGGGCGTCGGCGTGCGTGCCGTGTCGGGCGACCGCACGGCTTTCGCGTATTCGGACGACCTGTCGCCCGAAGCGATCCGCCAGGCGGCCATTGCCACACGTGCAATTGCCAAGGCCGGCGGCGGCAAGCAGAAGATCAAGGTGGCGTCGTCGTTGACCGGCATTGCCGGGCGCGATCTGTACCTGCCCGCCGATCCTCTGCATTCGCTCGACGCAACCGCCAAGGTCAAGCTGCTCGAGCGCATCGAACACATGGCGCGCGGTCGCGACCGGCGCATCCAGCAAGTCATGGCGGGCCTCGCCGGTGAATACGACGTTGTGTTGGTCGCGCGCAGCGACGGCGGGTTCGCAGCAGATATCCGTCCGCTCGTGCGGGTGTCGGTCACGGTGATCGCCGAGCAGAACGGTCGCCGCGAGATCGGCAGCGGCGGCGGCGGCGGCCGCTTCGACTACAGCTACTTCACCGACGAAGTGCTGTCGCGTTACGTCGACGACGCGGTGCACGCAGCGCTCGTGAACCTCGAAGCGCGCCCGGCTCCGGCCGGCGCGATGACTGTCGTGCTCGGACCGGGCTGGCCCGGCGTGTTGCTGCACGAAGCGATCGGCCACGGTCTGGAAGGCGACTTCAATCGCAAGGGATCGTCGGCGTTCGCGGGACGCATCGGCGAGCAGGTCGCGGCCAAGGGCGTGACCGTCGTCGACGACGGTACACTGCCGAACCGGCGCGGCTCGCTCAACATCGACGACGAAGGCAATCCGACGCAGTGCACGACGCTGATCGAAGACGGCATTCTCAAGGGCTATATTCAGGACACGCTCAACGCGCGTCTGATGAAGATGCCGGTCACGGGCAATGCACGCCGTGAGTCGTACGCGGCGCTGCCCATGCCGCGCATGACCAACACGTACATGCTCAACGGCGACAAGGACCCGCAGGAAATCATCGAATCGGTGAAAAACGGTTTGTACGCGGTGAATTTCGGCGGCGGCCAAGTCGACATCACCAACGGCAAGTTCGTATTCTCGGCCTCTGAGGCCTACATGATCGAAGACGGCAAGATCACGTACCCGGTCAAGGGCGCGACGCTGATCGGCAGCGGTCCGGAATCGCTGAAATACGTCAGCATGATCGGCAACGACATGAAGCTCGATTCAGGCGTCGGCGTGTGCGGCAAGGAAGGCCAGAGCGTGCCGGTCGGGGTCGGGCAGCCGACGTTGCGCATCGACCGGATGACGGTTGGCGGCACGGCTTAAAACTGAACTCGCCGCATGATTCGTGCATCGATTGCATGAATCATGCGGGTTTTCCGCATTTTCTCGCCCCACAGCTTGTCAGTCGAGCTTAGCCGGGTTATAAAGTCACTCACCCTTTTTGACCAGCGACTCCATTTCGCCATGTCCGCCAAGTTTTATTTTTACTTTTTCTGGTATCTCAGACCGCTGGCGGATCGAGAGGGGTGTTAGTGCACGTAGAACACCGAGAATTCCCGAAAAACCGCCAGCGAGTCTGGCGGTTTTTTTTCGCCTTCCGTCTTTGAACATTACGTTTTGCACGCACCGCCTGCGCGAACACGCTACGAACCGATTCAGGAGAACAACATGCCCCCGCACAACACCGACGATGTCCGCATTCGCGAATTGAAAGAGCTCACTCCTCCCGCGCACCTGATCCGCGAATTTGCCTGCGACGAAGCGGTGTCCGACCTGATCTACAACTCACGCACCGCCATGCATCGCATTCTGCACGGCATGGACGACCGCTTGATCGTAATCGTCGGGCCGTGTTCGATTCACGATACGAAGGCGGCGCTGGAATACGCGGGGCGCCTCGTCGAACAGCGCAAGCGCTTCGCGGGCGAACTCGAAGTCGTGATGCGCGTGTACTTCGAAAAGCCACGCACGACGGTTGGCTGGAAGGGTCTTATCAATGACCCGCATATGGACAACAGCTTCAAGATCAACGAAGGGCTGCGCACGGCGCGCGAGCTGCTGTTACGCATCAACGAACTGGGTCTGCCGGCCGCCACCGAGTATCTCGACATGATCAGCCCGCAGTACATCGCCGATCTGATCTCGTGGGGCGCGATCGGCGCGCGGACCACCGAGTCGCAAGTGCACCGCGAACTCGCTTCGGGACTGTCGTGCCCGGTCGGCTTCAAGAACGGCACGGACGGCAATGTGAAGATCGCCGTCGACGCGATCAAAGCCGCGTCGCAGCCGCACCATTTCCTGTCGGTCACCAAAGGCGGCCACTCGGCGATCGTATCGACGGCGGGCAACGAGGATTGCCATATCATCCTGCGCGGCGGCAAGACGCCGAACTATGACGCGGACAGCGTCAACGCGGCGTGTTCGGACATCGGCAAATCAGGTCTCGCCGCGCGCCTGATGATCGACGCAAGCCACGCGAACAGTTCGAAGAAGCATGAGAACCAGATTCCGGTGTGCGCGGACATCGGCCGGCAAGTTGCTTCGGGTGACGAACGAATTATCGGCGTGATGCTGGAATCGCATCTGGTGGCCGGCCGCCAGGACTTGCAGGAAGGCTGCGCACTCACGTACGGGCAGAGCGTGACCGATGCATGCATCGGCTGGGACGAAAGCGTTGCCGTACTCGAAGGTCTCGCCGACGCCGTCAAGCAACGGCGCGTGGCGCGCGGAAGCGGCAACTGATTGCTGCTCGATTGCGTCGTGCGACGCATTTGGCAGATGAAAAACCGGGCTCGACGAGCCGGGTTTTTTGTTTGGGTGGCCAAACGGATGAATGTCGCTCGATGGACCGCCTCGGTACCGTGACAAGTCATGGTCGCTCCCAGCGTGACTTGCGTTGGGCCGAAGCCGCCGGTTACGTGGACTTTGCCTCGCATGGCTCGCTTCTTCTTTTTGGAGCTTGCCATGCACGGCTACGTTTCACTCGACCACGCCCGAACCGAAGACTTCAGTGTGGATCCGCGCCGGGTCCACGCCGAGCGCCGCCAGCGCATCGCACTGCGCGCGCATGAACGGCACCGGTCCACAGATGTAGTAGTCGGCATCCGGCACGATGACCTGACCGGCAATTCTTGACAGGTCAAGACGACCGTCGAAATCGTAGTCGACGCCCTGCCGGTCGCCCTCGCCGATCGCTTCGTAGAACACCACGCGCTTCACGTTCGAATGCGACGCGACCGTCTCGTTGAGCCACTGACGGAACGCGTGCACGCGGCCGTTGCGGCATGCGTGAACGAAAGTCACGCTCCGCTCGCTGCCGTCGGCGAGGATAGTTGAGAGCATCGAGGTCATGGGCGTCACGCCCACGCCGCCGCTCATCAGCACCACAGGCGTGGTTTTCTTGCGAGCGAGCGTGAAGTCGCCCATCGGCGCGCTCACATGCACGACGGTGCCTTCTTCGACATCTGCGTGCAGCAGGTTCGACACGTGGCCGGGCGCTATGTCTTCGCGGCCGTCTTCGCGCTTCACGGAGATGCGCAGCCACTTGCCATGCGGCGCGTCCGACAAGCTGTACTGACGCGGCTGATCGACACCCAGCTTGTCGACGAAACGTTTCACGCTCACGTACTGACCCGGTTCGAAGTCACACGCGGCCGAACCGTCGGCTGGCGTCAGATAGAACGACGTGATTTCGTCGCTCTCCACCTGTTTGCGCGCCACCTTGAACGGACGGAAGCCACTCCACGCCGCGCCTTCATACAGCTTCGCCTCGGTGCCCACGAAGATGTTCGCGAGCTGACCATACGCGACTTGCCAGGCGTCGAGCGTGGGTTGATCGACCGCGTCGCCGAGCACGTCGACGATCGCACCCAGCAGGTGGCGGCCCACAATCGGGTAATGCTCGGGCCGTATGTTCAGGCTCGCGTGCTTGTTGGCGATCCGCGAGACAGTCGGGCCGAGCGCGCCCAGATTGTCGATGTTGGCTGCGTACGCATAGACCGCGCGCGCCAGCGTTTCGGGCTGATTGCCGCTTTGCTGATGTGTCTGGTTGAACAGATTCTTCAACTCGGGATGATGCGCAAACATGCGCTTGTAGAAGTGCTTCGTGATGGTCGTGCCATGTTCAGCAAGCACGGGCACCGTGGCTTTGACGCGGGCAATCTGTTCGGCGGTCAGGGCGGTCATTTGTACTTCTCCTTAAAGATGCAAATACGATACATCTTTAAGCCGCGACTTGCTCTGACAGATTGTCGCAGGCCACTGCCGACTGCTGAAAGCCGGCCGTGCGCCTAGTTTTGCCCGCGATCGTGCTGCCAGAGCACGTCCGCGCCGCCGTCAGCGCGATTGAGCACGCGTGCGAGGACAAACAGAAGGTCCGACAGACGGTTTACATACTGACGCGGCGCGGCGTTGACGGCCTCCTCGTCACCGAGGGCGACGATGGAGCGTTCGGCGCGGCGGCAAACCGTACGGCAAACGTGGGCGAGAGACGCCGCGCGCGAGCCGCCTGGCAAGATGAACTCCTTCAGCGGCGGAAGCGCAGAGTTGTAGTCGGCAAGCCAACCGTCGAGTTGCGCGAGATGGCGGTCGGTGATCATTGTGTGACCGGGAATGCAAAGTTCGCCGCCCAGATCGAACAAGTCGTGCTGGATCGAGATCAGCGCCGCTCGCACGTCATCAGGCAAGGGCTCGCACAGCAGCACGCCAAGATTCGAATTGAGTTCGTCGACGTCGCCAATCGCCGCAATGCGCGCGCTGTCCTTGCGGACGCGCCGGCCGTCGCCGAGACCGGTGGTGCCGTCGTCGCCGGTACGAGTGGCAATCTTGCTCAGACGGTTACCCATGATTTCTCCCTGCGTTCAATGATGAAGCCCGCGTCGATAGCGCATCGGTCGCCGACTAAAGTCCCGGTCTTCTTGCGCTGTGGCGGCGGCAGACCGGTTGCCGCATCATCTGCCGCGTTATCTCTGTCTTATCACCGCGTTAACCATGTTGCGCGGAGCCACTAGCCGCCGCCATTATAGGAGCGATAGCCGGCGCGACGCCTCCGAAGCAATGGAAGCGGCCCACCCCCGGCAGAAAGCGATCGGCGTAAAATGAAGTGCCTGCTGCAAAAAGCAGCTTCGCCTGACAAGTACTAACAAATCTTCTCATCGGGCTGACCGGCGTAAGTGTTAAGCACTAACGGTCGACATCGTTGATGGGACCGGCGTAAGTGCTGAAGCACTAACGTGAATGCACATTATTGATGGGACCGGCGTAAGTGCTGAAGCACTAACGCCGGTCGACACAGGAGACATGCGTGAATCATTCCGTTTCGCCGGCCACGCTGCGCCGGCCATTCCCTGCCGAATTGCTGAGCGCGCTCACCAACGCCTTCGGTGAGCGCGTGTCGATCGCGCAAGCCGTACGCGAACACCACGGCCGCGACGAATCGCCGTTCGATCCCCAACTGCCCGACGCCGTCGTCTTCGCACGCAACACCGAAGACGTGCAGACCGCCGTCAAGCTGTGCGGCCAGTACAACGTACCGATCATTCCGTACGGCAACGGCTCGTCGCTGGAAGGGCATCTGCTTGCGGTGCAGGGCGGCGTGTCGATCGATCTGTCCGAAATGAACCGCGTGCTGTCCATCAACGCCGAAGACCTCACGGTCACCGTCGAGCCAGGCATTTCGCGCAAGCAGTTGAACGAAGCGCTACGCGACACCGGCCTCTTTTTCCCGATCGATCCGGGCGCGGACGCGAGCATCGGCGGCATGTCGGCCACGCGTGCGTCAGGTACCAACGCCGTGCGCTACGGCACGATGCGCGAGAACGTACTCGGGCTCACCGTGGTGCTGGCCGACGGCCGTGTGATCAAGACGGGCACGCGGGCGCGCAAATCGTCCGCAGGCTACGACCTCACGCGTCTGTTCGTCGGTTCGGAAGGAACGCTCGGCGTGATCACCGAAGTCACCGTGCGCCTTTATCCGCAGCCGGAGGCCGTGTCCGCCGCGGTCTGCGCATTTCCGTCGATGGGCGACGCGGTTCGCGCCGTCATCGAAACAATTCAGATCGGCGTGCCGATCGCGCGCGTGGAATTCGTCGACGCGCTTGCGATCCGCTCGATTAACCGGCATTCGAATCTCACGCTGCGCGAGGCGCCCACACTGTTCTTCGAATTCCACGGCACCGAGGCCAGCGTCAAGGAACAAGCCGAACTCGTGCAGGAACTTGCCGCGCAGAACGGAGGCGAAGGATTCGAATGGGCGACGCGTCCGGAAGACCGCAGCCGTCTGTGGAACGCGCGTCACAACGCCTATTTCGCCATGCTGCAACTGAAGCCCGGTTGCCGCGCCGTCACGACCGACGTCTGCGTGCCGATCTCGCGACTTGCCGAATGCGTCGTCGAAACGGAGCAGGACTTGAAGGCGTCGCCGCTGCCCTGCCCGATTGTCGGTCATGTCGGCGACGGCAATTTCCACGTCGCGATCCTGATCGATCCGAACAAGCCGGAAGAACTCGCGGAAGCCGAGCGATTGAACCATCGCATCGTGCAGCGCGCGCTGCGCATGGACGGCACCTGCACCGGCGAGCATGGAGTCGGTCTGCACAAGATGGGTTTTCTGCTGGAAGAACATGGCGACGTTGCGGTAGACACCATGCGCTCTATCAAACATGCGCTCGATCCGCAAAATCTGATGAACCCCGGCAAGATTTTTAGCTGGGCCGCCTGACGCGTCGTTTCAAGGCGCGTTGTCGGCAACGATTGGGCAGGACTGAACGCGGCTGAGCGTTATCGAGCCGCGGCGACCGCAAACGGGCCGCCACGCAAGCGCCGGTTAGCGCTGGGTGAAACAGGAGGAGACGACTCACATGAATGCACCCGCCGAACTGTCAGCAGAGGTTCTCGCCCAGCGCCAGCGCGAAGTCGTGCAGGCGCTGATGGCGGTGTTGCCAAACCACTGTCTGCTATATCGCGACGAAGATACCGTCGCGTACGACTGCGACGGCCTCGCCGCCTATCGTCGTCTGCCGCTCGCCGTCGCATTGCCCGAGACGGAGTCGCAAGTGCAGCGCATCGTGCAGATCTGCCATCGTCTCGGGGTGCCCATCGTGCCGCGCGGCGCCGGCACGGGCCTGTCCGGCGGTGCAATGCCGATTCGCCACGGCGTGGTGGTATCGCTCGCACGCTTCAGGAAGATCATCGAGGTGGACTCTTACGCGCGAACCGCCACGGTGCAACCGGGCGTGCGCAATCTGTCGATTTCCGAAGCCGCCGCGCCTTACGGTTTGTACTATGCGCCGGACCCGTCGTCGCAGATCGCCTGCACGATCGGCGGCAACGTGTCGGAGAACTCGGGCGGCGTGCATTGCCTCAAGTACGGCCTCACCGTGCACAACGTGCTGCGCGTGCGGGCCGTGACAATGGAAGGCGAAATCGTCGAGTTCGGCTCGCTCGCGCCCGACGCGCCCGGCCTCGATCTGCTTGCGGTGCTGATCGGCAGCGAAGGCATGTTCGCGATCGTCACCGAGGTCACCGTCAAGCTGATTCCAAAACCGCAAACGGCGCAGGTCATCATGGCCAGTTTCGACGACGTCGTAAAAGGCGGCGACGCGGTCGCCGGCATCGTTGCCGCGGGCATCATTCCGGCCGGCCTCGAGATGATGGACAAGCCGGCCACGCGCGCGGTCGAGGAATTCGTCCACGCGGGCTACGATCTCGACGCAGCGGCAATCTTGCTGTGCGAATCCGACGGCACGCCCGAGGAAGTCGCCGACGAAATCGTCCGCATGACCGCGGTACTGCGCGAGCACGGCGCAACCCGTATCCAGATTTCGCGCACGGAAAACGAGCGGCTGCGCTTCTGGTCCGGTCGCAAAAACGCGTTCCCGGCTGCGGGCCGGATTTCGCCGGACTACTACTGCATGGACGGAACCGTGCCGCGCCGCAGTATCGGACCGCTGCTTTCGCGCATCGAGGAGATGGAGAAGAAGTACGCGCTGCGTTGCATCAACGTCTTTCATGCGGGCGACGGCAACATGCATCCTCTGATTCTCTTTAACGGCAATGACCAGGATGAATGGCACAGAGCCGAGGCATTCGGCTGCGACATCCTGGAAGCATGCGTCGAGCTGGGCGGCACGGTGACGGGCGAGCATGGCGTCGGCATCGAGAAGATCAACTCGATGTGCGTGCAATTCTCGCCGGAAGAGCGCGATGCATTTCACGCGGTTAAACGTGCGTTCGATCCGCCCGGTCTGCTGAACCCGGACAAGGGTATTCCCACGCGAGCACGGTGCGCCGAGTACGGCAAGATGCACGTGCGCGGCGGTCTGTTGCCGCATCCGGAGCTACCGCGCTTCTAGCACCAGGCAATACGCATAGCCCGCCGCGGCGGCGTTTGCCGCCATCCCACCCTGATTACCCGATGCGGGTCCGCTCCGGGTTGTCAGCGAGCCCCCGCCCGGTACAATCGATCGAAACATAACGAAGCAGGGCATCATGGAAGAGGACGACATCGTCGCCATGTGGTCGGAACGCGTGCGTTCCGCCAGCGCCGCAGGCCGCGCGTTGCGCGTTCGCGGCGGCGGTACGAAAGACTGGTACGGTCAGACGCTGGAAGGCGAGATCCTCGACACGCGCGCTTATCGCGGCATCATCGCTTACGACCCGGCGGAGCTGGTCATCACCGCGCGCGCCGGCACGCCGCTGCTCGAAATAGAAGCCGCGCTCGCCGAACACCATCAGATGCTCGCTTTCGAGCCGCCGCACTTCGGACCGCAAGCCACCTTCGGCGGCTGCATCGCTGCGGGCATCGCCGGCCCGCGCCGTCCGTCGGCCGGTGCGGCGCGCGACTTCGTACTAGGTGCCGTCGTCATGAACGGCCAGGGACAAGCGCTGCATTTCGGCGGCCAGGTGGTGAAAAACGTCGCCGGCTATGACGTCTCACGCTTGATGGCGGGCTCGCTCGGCACGCTGGGGCTCATCCTTGAACTCTCGGTGAAGGTGCTGCCGCAGCCCCAAGCCGAAGCCACGCTCAAATTCGACGTGAACGGCACCGACGCTGTCCGTAAGCTCAACGAATGGGGCGGCCGCCCATTGCCGATCACCGCGAGCGCGTGGCGTCACGGCACGCTTGCCGTGCGTCTCGCGGGCGCGGAGAGCGCGGTCAAGTCGGCGCGTGCGTCGCTGGGCGGTGAGGTTGTCGATGCGGTCGAGGCAGAACGCTTCTGGGCAGGCCTGCGCGAGCAGACCGACACGTTCTTCGCCGCAATTCCGCCGAAAGCCGCGCTGTGGCGGCTCGCGCTGCCGTCCATCACCGAGCCGCTTCAATTGCCCGGTGCTCAATTGATGGAATGGGGCGGCGCGCAGCGCTGGTGGATCACGGACACCGACGCGCAAACCGTGCGCATCAGCGCGAAGCAAGCCGGGGGTCACGCGACCATCTTCCGCACCGGTCACGGCTATGACCGCGGTGCCGGGGTGTTCACACCGCTGCCCGCGCCGCTGATGAAAATCCATCGCGGTCTGAAAACCGCTTTCGACCCGGCCCGCATCTTCAATCGCGGCCGTCTCTACCCCGACTTCTGAGCGCGCGATGCAAACCAATCTCGCGGACTTCATTCGCAACACGCCCGACGGCGACGAAGCCGACGCTATCCTGCGCAATTGCGTTCACTGCGGCTTCTGCACGGCCACGTGCCCGACTTATCAACTGCTCGGCGACGAACTCGACGGCCCGCGCGGCCGCATCTATCTGATCAAGCAGATGGTGGAAGGCGCCGAAGTCACGCGTAGCACGCAGGTTCACCTCGACCGCTGCCTTACTTGCCGCAATTGCGAATCGACCTGCCCGTCCGGCGTGCAGTACGGCAAGCTGGTAGAGATTGGCCGCAAGATCACCGAGAAGAAGGTGACGCGTCCGCTCGGCCAGCGTCTCACGCGCCGCTTCCTTGCGAGCTTCGTGCCGAACAGCGCGCTATTCACGCCGGCCATGCGTCTCGGCCAGCATTTCCGGGCGCTGCTGCCGCGAAAATTGCGCGACAAGGTGCCCGCGCGGCAGCGTCCGCTCGAGTGGCCGACCGCAAGACACACGCGCAAGATGCTGATGCTCGCGGGCTGCGTGCAACCTTCGATGATGCCGAACGTCAACGTCGCCACCGCGCGCGTGCTCGATGCGCTCGGTGTGGAAACGCTCGTCGCGCCCGACGCCGGCTGCTGCGGTGCCGTGCGCCTGCACCTTGGCTATAACGACGAAGCGCTCGTGGACATGCGCGCCAACATCGACGCATGGTGGCCGTATGTCGAACAGGGCGTCGAGGCGATCGTGATGAATGCATCGGGCTGCGGCGCGACCGTCAAGGAATACGCGCATCTGTTGCGCCATGACCCGGCGTATGCGGAGAAAGCGCGCCGCATCGTCGAATTGACACGCGACATTGCCGAGATCCTGCCGGACTTCGAGGAACAACTCGCGTCGATCACGCGCCGCCGCGCGATCCACACGGTCGCGTTTCATCCGCCCTGCACGTTGCAGCACGGACAGCAGGTGCGCGGCACAGTGGAACATCTGCTGACGCGACTCGGCGTGGAAGTGCGCCTGCCCGCCGACAACCACCTTTGCTGCGGTTCCGCCGGCACTTACTCGCTCACGCAGCCGAGGCTCTCGTATGCGTTGCGCGATCAGAAGCTCGAGCGGCTGCACGCGCAGGAGCCGCAAATGATCGTGTCCGCGAATGTGGGCTGTATTTCTCACCTGCAGAGCGGCACGTCCACACCGGTCGCGCACTGGATCGAACTGGTGGAGCACATGCTGTCCGTATAATCGGGGCATCGACTTCCGTCCGTTCCCCGTTCGCTCCATGCCAGATCTGATTCATAACCTCGAAGCGGTTAAGCAACGCATCGCAATGGCCGCACACGTGGCCGGGCGCGACGCGCGTTCCATCGCGCTGCTCGCGGTCTCGAAAACTTTCCCCGCCGAAGACGTGCGCGCGGCGCACGCCGCCGGTCAACGCGCATTCGGTGAAAACTACGTGCAGGAAGCCCTCACGAAGATCGAAGCGCTCGCCGATTTGCGCCGCTCGCTCGAATGGCATTTCATCGGGCCGTTGCAGTCGAACAAGACCCGTCCGGTGGCCGAGCAGTTCGACTGGGTGCATTCGGTCGATCGCCTGAAGATCGCGCAGCGGCTTTCCGAACAGCGGCCCGATAACCTACCGGCGCTGAATGTCTGCCTGCAGGTCAACATTAGCGGCGAGACCTCAAAAAGCGGCGTGAGCGTCGAGGAAGCCGCCGAAGTCGCCCGGGAAATCGCCACGCTGCCCAAGCTGAAATTGCGCGGCCTGATGGCAATTCCCGAACCGGTGGGCAGCATCGACGAACAGCGCGTGCCGCATCGCCGGTTGCGCGAGCTGTTCGAGCGTTTGCGCGAAGAAGGTCTCGCGCTCGATACGCTTTCGATCGGCATGTCGGGCGACCTCGAGGCCGCGGTACTCGAAGGCGCGACCATCGTGCGCGTGGGCACTGCCATTTTCGGTGCGCGCGACTACTCGAACTAGCGGCTGCAAACGTGGCTGCAAGCGCAGTTTCAACTGCGGCTGCAAGCTCATTTGTAGGCGCGGATTCATACGCTCAATCAAACCTTCCGGACCATCATGAAAATTGCTTTTATCGGCGGCGGCAACATGGCTGCGGCGTTGATCGGCGGCCTTATCAAGCGTGGCGTCGCGCCCGCCGATCTCTATGCGATCGATCCTAACGAAGACGCGCGCAAGCGTAACGAAGAACAGTTCGGTATCAATACCGGCGCCGCCGCCGACGCGGCGCTCGCTGCGTATGACGCCGTCGTGCTCGCGGTGAAGCCGCAAATTCTGAAGAGCGTTGCCGAATCGCTCGCGCCGCATCTCAAGGCGTCGCAACTGGCAATCAGCATTGTCGCCGGCATTCGCATGGACGACATGTCGCGCTGGCTGAACGGCCATACGCGGATCGTGCGCGTCATGCCGAATACGCCGGCGTTGATCGGCATGGGCGTCGCCGGATTGGCCGCAACGGCGAGTGTCGACGAAGCGGGCCGCGCGCTTGCATCGCAGGTGCTAGGCGCCGTGGGCGAAACGGTATGGTTCGACGACGAAGCGAAAATCGACGCCGTCACCGCCATTTCGGGAAGCGGCCCGGCCTACGTCTTCTATTTCATCGAAGCGCTGCAGGAAGCCGCGCGTCAGCTCGGGATGAATGAAGCGCAAGGCCGCGCGCTCGCCGTGGCGACCTTCACGGGAGCCGCGCAACTGGCGGCCAATTCGGACGAGCCGCCGAGCCTGTTGCGCGAACGCGTGACGTCGAAGGGCGGCACGACTGCGGCGGCGCTTGCCTCGTTTGACGCAAGCGGCGTGAAGGAAGCAATCGTTCGCGGGGCGCTCGCCGCCGATGCGCGCGCGAAAGAAATGGGCGACGAGTTCGGTAAGCAATAAGCGCGGCTATCGCGGGTTCGCTGATTACTGTCTATCGCTTACTGCCTGCTGCAAAGGGATAAGCCGTGCGACGCGGAGTCGGGTCAACCCGCTCCGCATCCAGCGAAAAACGACATGCGGCCAATGGACAGACCGCACCAAAACTCAGAACGAGGCCACCGCATAATGCGCGGCAATGCCCACGAACAACGCGCCGCCCAGCCAGTTGTTGTGCCGGAACGCCGCGAAGCACGCCATCCGGTCACGGTTGCGAATGAGCGTGTAGTGATAGACCGCGCAGCCCGCGGCAGCAAGCCAGCCTAACCAGTACAGAACGCCGAAACCCAGCATCACGCCGATGCCGACGTAGATGCCAAGCGTCACCGCATAGCAGAGCATGATCGCGGCCACGTCGAAGCGGCCAAAAGTGAGCGCCGAAGTGCGGATGCCGATCCTGATGTCGTCGTCGCGATCGACCATTGCATATTCGGTGTCGTAAGCGACCGACCAGAACACGTTCGCCAGCAGCATGACCCAGGCGAGCATCGGCACATGGTTCTGCACGGCCGCGAACGCCATCGGAATGCCGAATCCGAATGCGATACCCAGGTACGCCTGCGGAATCGCGAAGAAACGCTTGGTGAACGGATACGAGCCGGCAACGAACAGCGCGGCCACCGACAACTCTTTCGTCAACGCATTGAGCGGCAGAATCAGCAGAAAAGCCAGCAGGGACAAACCGGCGGCGAGCGCGACCGCTTCCCATGCTTTGACCTTGCCTGAGGTGATCGGACGATTTTCGGTGCGCTTGACGTAGCGGTCGAAATCGCGATCGGCGTAGTCGTTGATCGCACATCCCGCCGAGCGCATCAGCACGGTACCGACCGTGAAGATGACGAGAAGCGGCCACGACGGACGACCGTCGGACGCGATCCACAGCGCGTTGAGCGTCGGCCACAACAGCAGCAGACTGCCGATAGGCTTGTCCATACGCACAAGGCGCAGATAGAGCGGAAGTCGGGCAAACATGGCGGACTCTGTAAAAGCGGGCGGAATGCGGAAACAGTGCCGACATTTTACGGGATGCAGCCGGCGTCGAGCGTCATACGGCCTGCGGGTTGAACGCTCATGCCGCGGCAGCGGTTGCGAAAGCGGCGTCGGAAAAAAACAAAGCCTCCCGCGAGGGAGGCTTTGATATGTCCGGCTGTATCTGAGCGCGTCTGGACGTTTTCGCCCGTGCCCCCGGCCGATTCCGGTTCCTGGAACCGGAATCAGATCGTGCTCCGGCCGGCGACGGACCGGCAAACGAACGGCCGCAGCGCGAAATCAGGCCAGCATCGAGCGCAACATCCACGCGGTCTTTTCGTGCGTCTGCATGCGCTGCGTCAGCAGGTCGGCGGTCGGCTCGTCGTTCGCGGCTTCCGTCGACGGGAAAATTGCGCGCGCGGTACGCACCACGGCTTCCTGACCTTCCACCAGCTGGCGGATCATTTCCTCTGCAGCCGGCACGCCGTCCGCTTCGGGAATCGACGACAGCTTCGCGAAATCCTTGTAGCTGCCCGGCGCATGCACGCCAAGCGCGCGAATCCGTTCAGCGATCGAATCGACGGCGAGTGCCAGTTCGTTGTATTGCGTTTCGAACATCAGATGCAGCGTGTTGAACATCGGACCCGTCACGTTCCAGTGGAAGTTGTGGGTCTTCAGGTACAGCGTATAGGTGTCAGCGAGCAAACGCGACAGACCTTCCGCAATCTTCTTGCGGTCCTTGTCGCTGATTCCGATATTGACGTGTTGTACAGCTTCTTTTTTGGCCATGATGACTCCTTTGAAGAGTGATACGAACCGGTGGCAAAGTAACGGCGTGCTATGGACTGACTGACGACGAAGCCATTAAAACGGGCGCTCGACAGTTTATCGTAGAAAAGTGCCTGACTCGTGTGACGCGTGGTCACTACGCGCGCGCACTAGCGGGCGCGCGGTGTTGCGCAGCTGGCAACGGTGGCTTGCCCTGCCCGCCCTACTCGCCCTTCACACACTGCTACGCGCCCACTCGCGCCCGCGGTTGCATGTCGCTGCCTGCCATCGCCCTCTACCCGCCCACTGCATGCTGCAGCACCTGCGTCGCGATAACCGCGAGCCCACTCGTCACGATCGCGAAACCCACGGCTCTGCGCAATCCCAGCGCGTAGTGCTGCTGCGCGCGATGAGCGGTTCGTGATTTGCCCGCAGTGGCTTTCATCATCTCGATCATCAGCGTGCTCCTCGGTTAGCGCCGTTCACTCCGTTCACCTATCGCGGGACGCTTACGCGTCCCGCTCGTGCCGCCTGTTACTTCTTGCCGCCTTCCGCGAGTTCTGCCATCGCGGCGATCACGCCTTCGGCATAAGCGGGATCGATGCGGCGGAAATGTTCAACCGCGCGCGCAACGATGTCTTGCGGTACGCCGTTGATGTGACGCGCGATGTTGCCGAACAACCGCTCGCGTTGCGCCGCGTCAAAGAGCGCAAACAGCATGCCCGGCTGCGTGTAGTAGTCGTCGTCCGCGCGATGGTCGTAGCGATCGACCGCACCTGCTGCGAGCGCGGGCTCCAATGCGTTGGTGTCCTGCGCGAAGTCGCCGAAGCGGTTCGGCTCGTAGTTCACGTTGCCGCCGAGGTTGCCGTCCGTACGCATTGCACCGTCGCGATGGAACGAATGCGGGTTCGGCACGCGCGACGCATTCACCGGAATCTGGTGGTGATTGATGCCCAGACGATAGCGTTGCGTGTCGCCGTACGAGAAGAGACGCCCCTGCAACAGCCGGTCCGGCGAGAAGCCAATGCCTGGCACCACGTTGGCCGGCGTGAACGCTGCCTGCTCCACATCCGAGAAATAGTTGGCCGCGTTGCGGTTCAACTCGATCGTGCCAACGTCGATCAGCGGATAGTCTTTCTGCGACCACACCTTCGTGATGTCGAACGGGTTGAAGCGATACGTCGCAGCTTCCGCCTCCGGCATCACCTGGATCGCAAAGCGCCATTTGGGGAAGTTGCCCGCGTCGATGTTGCCCACCAGATCGCGCTGCGCACTTTCACGGTCTTGCGCGACCACTTGCGACGCTTCGCCATCGGTGAAATTTTCAATGCCTTGCTGCGATTTGAAGTGGAATTTCACCCAGAAGCGCTCGTTGTTCGCGTTGATGAACGAGTACGTGTGCGAACCGAACCCGTGCATCTGACGGTAGTTTTTCGGAATGCCGCGGTCGCTCATCAGGATCGTGACCTGATGCATCGACTCCGGATGGCGCGTCCAGAAATCCCACGCGGCGATGTTGCTGCGCAGGTTGGTGTACGGGTCACGCTTTTGCGTGTGGATGAAGTCCGGAAACTTCAGCGGATCGCGAATGAAGAACACCGGCGTGTTGTTGCCCACCACGTCCCAGTTGCCTTCTTCGGTGTAGAACTTGATCGAGAAGCCGCGCACGTCGCGTTCCGCATCGGCCGCGCCGCGTTCGCCCGCGACCGTCGAAAACCGCATGAACAACGGCGTTTCCTTGCCCACTTCGGCGAACACTTTGGCCTTCGTGTAGCGCGAAATATCGTGGGTCACCTTCAGCGTGCCGAACGCGCCCGAGCCCTTTGCATGAACGCGGCGCTCGGGAATCACTTCGCGGTCGAAGTGAGCGAGTTTTTCGATCAGCCATACGTCTTGCAGGACGACCGGGCCGCGCACGCCGGCTGTCATCGAATTCTGGTTATCGGCGACGGGCGCGCCGGCGGCATTGGTGAGCTTCTGTTCTGACATGCGGAACTCCTGTATGGTTTTTCGTTGGAAGGAATGTGGGGAGAAGCGCGGCAAAGCAATGCCGAAGGCTTATGCGAACAATCAGGCCGACAGAGCGTGGTCGACGAGGAGAGAAAGCGCGACCGTGCGCATACCGAGCAAGGCGGCGGCAAAACCTGTGTTGGCGCCGGCTGGGTCGGCGGCAAATGTCTGAGTTTGCGGCGAGTCTGATTGCGTCATGGTGTTCTCCGGGCCTTGGGAATCTTGCGATCCATGGAGAACACTATATCAATACTATTGGAAACTCGTGTTTTATAAATTTAATCTATCCAATAGGTGCACCCCGGCGCAGCCCGGCGCACCGCGGCGAAGATTGGCGCGCCGCAGCCAGGCGAAGCGGGGGCTGCGGCGAGAAGCCGTCAGCGCCCGTGCGCCTTGCCGCCGTTCAGTTCACGGCGACCGGCAAATCCAGCTTTTTGACGCCCGGCAGGTCGCAGGCGCTGATTGCGTCGCAAATCGCGTCGATGGCAGGCATCCGCGTAAAACTCTTTCGCCACGCGAGCACGACGCGGCGGTCGGGCACCGGTTCGCCGAACGGGACATAGGACAAAAGCCCCGAGTCGATGCCGCCCGCGTGCGGCTTCACCTCGTGCACGGACATGCGCGGCAACACGGTGATGCCCACGCCGCTTGCGACCATGTGGCGAATTGTTTCCAACGACGATCCTTCGAACGTCTTCTGGATGCCGTCAGCGTTCTGCGAGAAACGCATCAATTCCGGACAAACACCCAGCACGTGATCGCGGAAGCAATGGCCGCTGCCGAGCAGGAGCATGGTTTCCTGCTTGAGATCGTCGGCGTCGATCTTCTGACGGTTTTCCCACGCGTGACCCGACGGCAGCGCGACGACGAACGGCTCGTCGTAGAGCGGACGCAGCATCAGTCCGGTCTCGGGAAACGGCAGCGCCATGATTGCAACGTCGATCTCGCCCTGCTTGAGCAGTTCGATCAGCTTCAGCGTGTAGTTTTCCTGCAGCATCAACGGCATTTGCGGAACGCGCTTGATCATCTGCTTGACGAGCGTGGGCAGCAGATACGGTCCGATCGTGTAGATCACGCCGAGGCGCAGCGGTCCGACGAGCGGATCTTTGCCCTGCTTCGCGATTTCCTTGATGGCGAGCGTTTGTTCCAGCACCCGCTGAGCTTGCGTGACGATCTGCTCGCCGATCGGCGTGACGCTCACTTCACTGGTACCGCGCTCGAAAATCTGTACGTTGAGCTCGTCTTCGAGCTTCTTGATGGCCACCGACAGGGTCGGCTGGCTGACGAAACACGCTTCGGCGGCCCGGCCGAAGTGCCGTTCGCGGGCAACGGCAACGATGTACTTCAATTCGGTGAGCGTCATTGGGGGACCAATCAGTGCAGTGGATTCGATAGGTTTCAGTTATACACCCATAGGGTCGGTTCGCCAACCCGGTACGCGGGCTTTCAATATCCGCGAAACGCGCCACGGGTGCGGCACCAGGCGAAGGCCGACGGCAGGTGCGCCCGGTCATGCCTTCAGATACTGCTCGCGAGCCCCCAGCCAGCGCGCCAGATGCTGCGTGACGACATCCGGATACGTCTCCAGCAAAGCCGCAGCTGCTTCGCGCGCGGGCTCGATCAGCCATTGATCGTTCTGCAGATCGGCAAAACGAAGCATCGCCGCGCCGGATTGCCGTGCGCCGAGGAACTCGCCCGGACCACGAATTTCGAGGTCCCGGCGCGCGATTTCGAAGCCGTCCGTCGTTTCGCGCATGGTCTGCAAGCGCGCGCGCGCCGTCATCGACAACGGTCCGGTGTACAGCAGCACGCACACCGACGCCGCGCTGCCGCGTCCCACACGCCCGCGCAACTGGTGCAACTGTGCGAGGCCGAAGCGCTCGGCGTGCTCGATCACCATCAACGACGCATTAGGCACGTCGACGCCCACTTCGATCACCGTCGTCGCGACCAGCAACTGCACTTCGTTGCGGGTAAAGGCGTCCATGACAGCCGCTTTTTCAGCCGGTGCCAGCCGGCCGTGCACGAGTCCGACGTTCAGTTCAGGCAGCGCCGCGACCAGCGTTTCGTAGGTCTCGACCGCGGTCTGCAGTTGCAGCGTTTCGCTTTCCTCGATCAGCGGACAGACCCAGTAGACCTGACGCCCGGTCAGCGCGGCCTCGCGCACCCGGCCGATCACTTCTTCACGGCGCGCGTCGGACACGAGCTTGGTCAGGATCGGCGTGCGCCCAGGCGGCAATTCGTCGATGGTCGATACGTCGAGGTCCGCGTAATAGGTCATGGCGAGCGTGCGCGGAATCGGCGTGGCGGACATCATCAGTTGATGCGGTTGGAAGTCGCGCGCGCCGTCGGCGGCGTTCTTCGCTTTTGCGCGCAACGCCAGCCGCTGCGCGACGCCGAAACGGTGCTGTTCGTCGACGATCACGAGCCCGAGGCGCGCGAATTCCACGGCGTCCTGAATGATCGCGTGCGTGCCGATCACGAGCTGGGCAGTGCCGAGCGCCGCGGCTTCGATCGCGGCGCGTTTTTCCTTGGCCTTCAGACTGCCGGCGAGCCACGCGACGTTCACGCCGAGCGGCTCCAGCCAGCCGCGCAATTTGCGTGCGTGCTGTTCGGCGAGGATTTCGGTCGGCGCCATCAGCGCGGCCTGATAACCGGCGTCGATAGCCTGCGCGGCGGCCAGCGCGGCGACAATCGTCTTGCCGCTGCCGACGTCGCCTTGCAAGAGCCGCTGCATCGGATGCGGCTGCGTCAGATCGAGCGCGATCTCGCCGCCGACCCGCTCCTGCGCGCGGGTCAACGAAAACGGCAACGCCTTGAGCAGACGCGCGACCAAGGCGGATTCGTCGCCTAGCTTGCGGCGCGGCATGGGCGGCGCGGAGCGCGTGCGGCGCTCTTCGTGCGCACGCTTGAGCGACATCTGCTGCGCGAGCAATTCCTCGAATTTGATGCGCACCCATGCCGGATGCGTGCCGTCGATCAACGCGGTTTCGTCGGATTGCGCGCCGGGATGATGCAGCGTGCGCACCGCGTCCATCAGCGAGGGCACGCCGAGCGGCTGCAACCATTGCCGTGCGACGGCCTCGGGCAGCAGTTCCGGCAAAGACGTGCGCGACAGCGCGTTGTCGATCGACTTGCGCAAATACGCCTGCGTCACGCCGGCTGTGCTGGGGTAGACCGGCGTGAGCGCTTGCGGCAGCGGTGTGTCTTCGTCGACCACACGCACCGCCGGGTGCACCATCTCCATGCCGAAGAAGCCGCCGCGCACGTCGCCGCGCACGCGCAGCCGCGCGCCGATCGCCATCTGCTTGACCTGCGAACCGTAGAAGTTCAGAAAGCGCAGCACGAGTTCGTCGCCCGCGTCGTCGCGCAATTTGACGAGCAACTGCCGACGCGGTCGATAGGCGATTTCATTGTCGAACACGACGCCCTCGGTCTGCGCAATGCCGCCTGGCAGCAGGTGGCCGATCGGCGTCAACGAGGTTTCGTCTTCGTAGCGCATCGGCAGATGCAGCACCAGGTCGATGTCACGCGTGAGGCCGAGTTTGGCGAGCTTGTCGACGGGTTTGGCGGCGGGCTTGGCGGGCGATTTCGCCGATGACTTCGCCGCCGATTTCGCCGACGCGCTCGCTTTTCCGGCCGCAGCCTGCGGTGCGGGGGCGGTCATTCCGTCTGGTGTTTGCTGACGCGCTTGCTGAGATGTTCGCCGGGACGCTTCACCAGGCTCGTCACCAGATGTCTGGTCCGCTCGCTTCACAGCGCGCGCCGTCCGCCTGGGTTGCGCCGCGCCGTCGGCCTGCCCGCTTGCGTCCGCCGCCGTGCCGCCTCGCGCGACCGGGGCTGCCGGTTCGGCGCTGACTTCATCGGTAGCGGAGGGCAATCGGCGGTCGGACAAAGGCATGGGCTGCTTCGCAAGTACAATATCGGCTGTCAAAAGTATCGAAGGGCGCGTCGCTATCTGGCTGGCGCGCAAGCGCGGGCTCGCGGCACGCCGTGGCGCCCCGCAATCATAGCCGCCCGGCTCGGCCTTCGGCTCAATTCAGTCTCCATTCGCTTCCAGTCGTTCGCATGTTCAAGCTTTCCGATTTCGATTTCGATCTGCCGCCTGAGCTGATCGCGCAAGTCGCACTACCCGAGCGCAGCGCCAGTCGCCTGCTTCAGGTGGACAACGCGACCGATGCCGACGGCGCCGCGCGCCTCGTCGACCGCCGCTTCGCCGAACTGCCCGAATGCATTTCGGCCGGCGACCTGCTGGTCTTCAACGATACCAAAGTCCTGAAGGCGCGCTTCCTCGGCCAGAAGGCCAGTGGCGGAAAGATCGAAGTTCTGGTCGAACGCCTCACCGGCGAGCGCACGGCGCTCGCGCAGATCCGCGCGAGCAAGAGCCCGCAGGAGGGCACGACGATTCGTCTCGCCGATGCGTTCGACGTGACCGTCGGCGAGCGCGTCGAGCCGTTCTACACGCTGCATTTTCCCGACGACTGCCTGACGCTGATAGAGCAGTTCGGGCGTTTGCCGCTGCCGCCGTACATCGAGCACGACCCCGACTCGACGGACGAAACCCGCTATCAGACCGTTTTCGCGCAAAATCCCGGCGCGGTCGCGGCGCCCACGGCGGGCCTTCACTTCGACGACGCGCTGCTCGCGCGGCTCGACGCCGCGGGCGTTGAGCGAGCCACACTGACGCTGCACGTCGGCGCCGGCACGTTCCAGCCGGTGCGCGTCGAGAATCTGGCCGAGCACAAGATGCACAGCGAGTGGTATCACTTGCCGCAGTCTCTGGCCGACAGAATCGCGGCGACGAAGGCGCGCGGCAACCGCGTGATAGCAGTGGGCACGACGTCGATGCGCGCACTCGAAGCCGCCGCGCGCGACGCCGAAGCGGCCGGCCGCCCGCTTGCTGCGGCGAGCACCGAGACAGACATTTTCATCACGCCGGGCTACCGGTTTCGCGTCGTCGACCGGTTGGTAACGAACTTTCATTTGCCAAAGTCGACGCTGCTGATGCTGGTGTCGGCATTCGCGGGCGTCGAGACGATTCGCGCCGCGTATCGCCATGCGATCGAAGAGCGTTATCGCTTTTTCAGTTACGGCGACGCGATGCTGTTGACGCGGCGCGACGACCGAGCCGTCTGACGCGCCGTCCACGAGTTTGCAGTTTCCTCAGCCGCCGAACATCTTCGGCGGCGTTTCATTGTTTGCGCCGGACTGTTTTCCGGTTGCTCATGGAGTTACCTCAATGACCTCCGGTCACCACTCGCAACAGACAACCACCGAGCGCCCCGCCAACGGCCTCCACTTCGAACTGCTCGGCACCGACGGCCAGGCGCGCCGCGGCCGCGTCACGCTGAATCACGGCGTCGTCGAAACGCCGATCTTCATGCCCGTCGGCACTTACGGCACCGTGAAAGCCGTCCAGCCGCGCGAACTCGAGGAAATGCATGCGCAGATCATCCTCGGCAATACGTTTCACCTCTGGCTGCGCCCCGGGCTCGAAACGATCGGCGCGCACGGCGGCCTGCACGGTTTCATGGGCTGGAAGAAGCCGATCCTGACCGACTCCGGCGGCTTCCAGGTGTTTTCGCTCGGCGACCTGCGCAAGATCACTGAAGACGGCGTCACGTTCGCGTCGCCGATCAACGGCGACAAGCTGTTCCTGTCGCCGGAAGTGTCGATGCAGATCCAGAAGGTGCTGAACTCGGACATCGTCATGCAGTTCGACGAATGCACGCCCTACGCAACGAACAACGTGCCGACTTCGCACAAGGAAGCGGCCGACTCCATGCGCATGTCGATGCGCTGGGCGCAGCGCTCGATCGACGAATTCCAGCGGCTCGGCAATCCGAACGCGCTCTTCGGTATTGTTCAGGGCGGCATGTTCGAGGACCTGCGCGACGAGTCGCTCGCGGGTCTCGCAGAGAAAGACTTCCACGGCCTCGCGATCGGCGGCCTGTCGGTCGGGGAGCCGAAAGAAGACATGATGCGCGTGCTCAATCACATCGGCCCGAAGCTGCCGGCCGACAAGCCGCACTATCTGATGGGCGTCGGCACGCCCGAAGACCTGGTGGCCGGCGTGGCTGCAGGCGTCGACATGTTCGATTGCGTGATGCCTACCCGCAACGCGCGTAACGGCTGGCTCTTCACGCGCTTCGGCGATATCAAGATCCGCAACGCCACGCACAAGAATTCGCTGCGTCCGCTCGACGAGCAATGCGGTTGTTACACGTGCCGAAATTTCACTCGCGGCTACCTGCATCATCTGCATCGCGTGGGGGAAATTCTCGGCGCACAACTGAATACGATTCACAACCTGCACTACTACCTGGAACTGATGCAGGAAATGCGCGACGCCATCGACGCAAAAATGTTCGAGCCGTTCCGCAAGCGCTTTCACGAGAACCGCGCGCGCGGCATCGACGAGGCGCCTTGATCGCCTGGTTCGTCGGATTCGGCGGAAGAATCCGTCAGATGCTTGCGGAAAACCTTACAATCTACTTTCGCGGACGGCGAAAAACGGCTTTAAACGATTGATCCCAAAGCCGAATCGCCGCGCCGACGCGCGCAATGCCGGTGGTAGAATAACCGGCTGATTTTTTTGATTGAATTGATCTATAACGGAGAGACCAACGTGTCGTTCATTTCCAATGCCTTCGCCCAAGGCACAGCCGCAGGTGGCATCGAATCGAACTTGATGAGCTTCCTGCCGCTGATCCTGATGTTCGGCGTGCTGTACTTCATCATGATTCGCCCGCAAATGAAGCGCCAGAAAGAACATCGCAACATGCTCGCCGCCATGGCCAAGGGCGACGAAGTTGTGACGAACGGCGGCATCGTCGGCAAGGTGACCAAGGTGGGCGAGGCTTACGTCGGCGTCGAAATCTCGGAAGGCACGGAAATCACCGTGCAAAAAGCGTCGGTCACGACGATTCTCCCGAAGGGCACGATCAAGTCGCTGTAAAGGCCTGCTCTCTCGCGTCCGGCGCGGCCTCGCCGGCGATCAGGCAAGCAGACGCCGGATCGCCCGCGCTCATCGCCGGGCGCATCGCTTTCAAGCCAACCTTCCGTTGGACTACTCATGAATCGTTACCCCCTCTGGAAATATGCCGTGATGCTGGTGGCTCTCGTCATCGGCCTCGTGTACACGCTGCCCAACCTGTTCGGCGAAGCGCCGGCGGTGCAGGTGTCGAGCGGCAAGGCAACGGTCAAGCTCGACTCGACCACGCTGTCGGCAGTCGAAGCCGCGCTCGCAGCCAATCAGATCAAAGCAGACGACGTCACGTTCGACAACACGTCGGCCAACGCAAACATTCGCGTGCGCCTGCCGGACACCGACACGCAATTGCGCGTGAAAGACCTGCTGCAGAAGTCGCTGAACAGCGACCCCACCGACCCGCAGTTCATCGTGGCGCTCAACCTGCAAAGTGCGTCGCCGCGCTGGCTGACCGCATTGCACGCGCTGCCCATGTACCTCGGTCTCGACTTGCGCGGCGGTGTGCACTTCCTGCTGCAGGTCGACATGGCGGGCGCGCTGAACAAGAAGCTCGACTCCGACGCGTCGGACGCGCGCACGCTCCTGCGCGACAACAACATTCGCGACGGCGGCGTGAACCGCGTCAACCAGACGGTGGTGATCAATTTCGCCGACCAGGCCACGGCGGACAACGCAGCGAAGCAACTGAGCCGCAGTATCAGCGAGCTCCAGTGGACGTCACAGAACGGTACTGACGGCTCCGTGCAGCTCGTCGGCACCTTCACGCCGGCTGTGCAAAGAGCCGTGCAGGACGCCGCGCTCAAGCAGAACATCACCACGTTGCATAACCGCGTGAACGAACTCGGCGTGGCCGAGCCGGTGATCCAGCAACAGGGCGCCGACCGCATCGTGGTCGAACTGCCGGGCGTGCAGGACACGGCGAAGGCGAAGGACATCATCGGCCGCACGGCAACGCTCGAAGCGCGCCTCGCCGACCCGGTCAACACGCATCCGAATCCGTCCGACCCGGTTCCGCCGGGCGACGAGCTCTTCACGCACGGCAACCAGACGCCGGTGCTGCTCAAGAAGCAGATCATTTTCACCGGCGACCGCATTATCGACGCGTCGGCGGGCTTCGACGAACATCAGCGTCCGTCCGTCAACATTCGCCTCGACTCGGCCGGCGGCCGCGCAGTGCGCAGCGTGTCGCGCGACAACATCGGCAAGCCGATGGCAATGGTGCTGTTCGAAAAAGGCAAGGGCGAAGTGCTGACGGTCGCAACCATCCAGTCGGAACTCGGCGATCGCTTCCAGATCACCGGCCAGGCCACGCCGCAAGGCGCCGCCGACCTCGCGCTGCTGCTGCGCGCCGGTTCGCTGGCCGCGCCGATGGACATCATCGAGGAACGCACGATCGGCCCGAGCCTTGGCGCCGACAACATCAAGAAGGGCTTCCACTCGGTCGTGTGGGGCTTCGCGGCGATCGCCGTCTTCATGATTGCGTACTACATGCTGTTCGGCGTGATCTCGATGATCGGCCTATCCGTGAACCTGTTGCTGCTGATCGCGGTGCTGTCGATGCTGCAGGCCACGCTCACGTTGCCCGGCATCGCCGCAATCGCGCTCGCGCTTGGTATGGCGATCGACGCCAACGTGCTGATCAACGAACGCGTGCGTGAAGAACTGCGCAACGGCGCGCCGCCGCAACTGGCCATCCAGAACGGCTACGCGCATGCATGGGCGACGATTCTCGACTCGAACGTCACCACGCTGATCGCCGGTATCGCGCTGCTCGCATTCGGCTCAGGCCCGGTGCGCGGTTTCGCGATCGTTCACTGTATCGGCATTCTGACGTCGATGTTTTCGGCAGTGTTCTTCTCGCGCGGCATCGTCAACCTTTGGTACGGCGGCAAGAAGAAGCTGAAGTCGCTGGCAATCGGCCAGGTGTGGCGTCCGGAAACGGCGCCTGCGGGCTCTGCCGCTTACCTCGGCACCGACGACGCAGCGACCGACACGGCGCAGGCCATGCGTGCCGCGTCGGCCGCCGCCGTGAAGCCAAAGGCGCCGGCCGCTGCCGCGCAGTCGCGCGCGGGCAAGCCGACCGTACGCCGCCGCAATGCACAGGGCACGCCGAACACGCCGCAGAAACCGGGTTCATCCCGCTGAGTCCCGGAGAACAAGACCATGGAATTTTTCCGCTTTCGTAAAGACATTCCGTTCATGCAGCGTGCGTTGATCTTCAACGCAATTTCGCTGCTGACGTTCCTCGCCGCGGTGTTTTTTCTCGTGCACCGGGGACTGCATCTGTCGGTGGAGTTCACCGGCGGTACCGTGATCGAAGTCCAGTATCCGGGCGCCGCGCCGCTCGATCCGGTGCGCGGCACGCTGAGCAAGCTCGGCTACGCCGACGCGCAGGTGCAGAACTTCGGCACCTCACGCGACGTGCTGATCCGTTTGCCGCTCAAGCAGGGTTTGACGTCCGCGCAGCAAAGCGATCAGGTCATGAGCGCGCTGAAAACCGAAACGCCGCAGGTGCAGTTGCAGCGCGTCGAGTTCGTCGGCCCGCAAGTCGGCAAGGAACTCGCCACCGACGGTTTGCTTGCGCTCGCCTGCGTGGTCGCGGGCATCGTGATCTATCTGTCGTTCCGCTTCGAATGGAAGTACGCGGTGGCGGGCGTGATCGCGAACTTGCACGACGTCGTGATCATTCTCGGGTTTTTCGCGTTTTTCCAGTGGGAGTTCTCGCTGTCGGTGCTGGCCGCCGTGCTCGCGGTGCTCGGCTATTCGGTGAACGAATCGGTGGTTATCTTCGACCGGATTCGTGAGACGTTCCGCCGCGAGCGCAAGATGACCGTGATCGAAGTGATCAACCACGCAATCACGAGCACCATGTCGCGAACCGTCATCACGCACGGATGTACGCAGATGATGGTGCTGTCGATGTTCCTGTTCGGCGGCCCGACACTGCACTACTTCGCTCTGGCACTGACGGTCGGTATTCTGTTCGGTATCTACTCGTCGGTATTCGTTGCCGCGGCGCTTGCCATGTGGTTCGGCGTGAAGCGCGACGATCTGATCAAAGACAAAAAAGATCGCGTCGATCCGAACGATCCGAACGCGGGCGCTCAGGTTTGATCGCGTTAAAGTAAGTAACGCATTGGCAACAAAAAAGGCCGGTTCATCGCGAACCGGCCTTTTTGTTTGTGGCGTTGTCCTCAGCGCTTCACTGTCCGACTCGCCGGGCTCGCCGACTGACTGAAACCGCCGACATTCTACCGAAAGCCCAATTTGCGCCGCGCCGCAATCAGCGCCGCGACGCTCAAAAGCGCGGCAAAAATCAGGTAGTAACTGGGCGCGGCCTTCGAACCCGTAAAGCCGATCAACCACGCGATGATGAAGGGCCCGAAGCCGCCGAAAACCGTCACGGCGATGTTATAGGCAAGCGACATGCCGGTCGTGCGTGTCTGCACCGGAAACATCTCAGACAGCAAACCCGGCAGCGCAGCGAAATAGCCTGTCATGAGAAAGCCGAGCACCACCTGGAGTGCGATCAGCGTGCCAAAGGTTGGATGCGCGACGAGATACACGAACGCCGGATAAATCAGCACTAGAAGCAGCACTGCCGAAATCAGCATGATCGTGGTGCGCCCATGCCGGTCCGACAGATGCCCGACCACCGGCGCAAACACCATCTGAATCAAGCCCGTCAGCGCAATGGCGGAGAACGCGACCGAAGGTGCCAGTCCCAGTTGCTTCACGCCGAAGGTCGGCATGAACAGCACGAGGTAAGTCGAGACAGTCCCAAGCACCACCGCGCCGATTGCGATCAGTAGCCGCAGTTTCTGACTCGTGAACGTGTCGCGCAGCGGCGTGCTCGTCGTTTCGGCAGCGAGAAACTCCGGCGTTTCATCGAGCTTCGTGCGGATGTACCAGGCGACTGGTCCGATCAGGAGCCCGAAGAAGAACGGCACGCGCCATCCCCAAGACGCCATCTGGTCCGGCGTCAGATTGCCCGTCAGTGCGACGCCGAAACCCGCGGCAAGCAGCGTAGTGAGCCCCTGGCTTGCGACCTGCCAGCTTGCGAAAAAGCCGCGCCGCCCCGGCACATGTTCCGCGAGGAAGGCGGTGGCGCTGCCGAACTCACCGCCCGCCGAAAAACCCTGCATCAATCGCGCGATGACGAGAATCACGGGCGCGGCAATGCCAATGCTCCTGTAAGTCGGCAAAACCGCGATGATCAGCGTGCCGCCCATCATCAGCAGAATGGACAGCGTGAGCGCGGCCTTGCGCCCGGCGCGATCCGCATATGCGCCAATCACGATTGCACCGAGCGGACGCATGAAGAACGACACGCCGAACGTGCCGAGCGTGAGCAGCAGCGAAACGGTGTCGTTGCCGGCGGGAAAGAACAGCTTGGCGATGACCACGGCGAAAAAGCCGTAGACGACCAGATCGAACCACTCCAGCGCGTTGCCGATCGATGCGGCGATCACCGCCCGCCACGAATTTCGCCGGCTTCCCGCAAGGCTTGCTGCTGTCGTTGCGTTCATGCAGATCTCCAGTTTGCGCGAATATTATGGATGCGGACTCAGGTCCCATCTCGCCGTATTGGATGCGCGCACAACCAATGCGGTGCCAGCGCTCTATGTACCCGAAAAATTAAACCGAGGCGAGCGGCAAATTACGCGCCCGCGCCGCGTAAGCCTCGCACGGCGCGATGCGCGGCCGGCTCCATGAAAAAACCGCTTCGTCGCGGAAGCGAACGAAGCGGTCATATATTCAGCGAGACGCGAAGCGCTGTTCGTGCTGCGCCGCAACGGCGGCGTCATCGTGTCATTGTGAATCGGTGCGCATGCACGCACCTCGGCAGTTACTGTTGCTTGATGCCTTCAGCCTGAATGTGCAGCTTGGTGTCCATATTGAAACCGTACTTTGTGCCGAAGTCGATACCGTAGTCCGCACGGTCGAAATGACCGCTCGCTTCCACGCCGCACACTTCGCGCTTGAGCACCGGGTGCTGCATGCACTTGAACGACTCGACCTTCAGGTTCAGCGGCTTCGTCACGCCGTGCAGCGTCAAAGTGCCGATCACTTCCGAAGGCTTGTCGCCGTCGAACTTGATGTCCGTGCCTTTGTAGGTCGCGGCGGGAAACTTCGACACGTCGAAGAATTCAGCCGACTTCAGATGGTCGTCGAGCTTGCCGTTCCCGGTGGCGATCGAAGCGGGATCCACGTTCACTTCGACGGTACCCGTCTTTGCGGTGCGGTCGAGCGTGACAGTGCCTGAACTCTTCGTGAACTTGCCGCGCCACACGGACAGTCCGCCGAAGTGGTCTGCTTCGAAGCTCGGATAGGTGTGAGTCGGGTCGAGCTGATAAGTGTCCGCGGCGGCGAATGCGCTGAGCGAAACACAGGAGGCCAATGCACCGGCGGCGATCAACATGGATGTCTTCAATTCATGCTCCCAGTCAGTTAAAAACGGCTGCACTGAACCGCGCAGCGCAAGTTATTTATGTGCGGCGACGATATGAAACTTGATGACCACGTCATCGGCAACAACCGACGTGTCCTTCCATTCGCCCGTGCCGATGTCGAATTGCGAGCGCTTGATCGGCAACGAACCGTCGAACGTTTGCGTCGCGCCTTGCTGCGTCACGGTGACCGGCACCACCACCGTCTGCGATTTGCCCTTGATGGTCAGCTTGCCAGTCACTTTGTACTGGTTGCCGCCGGCCGGAGCAATGGCGCTGGAAACGAACGTGGCGCTGGGATAGGTCTTTGCGTCGAACCATTCCTTGCCGCGCACCTGATCGTTGTAGCTCTCGTCGCCGAGATCGTAGCTGCCGACGTCGATGTTCAGCTGAGCGCTGCCCTCGGCCGGCTTGGCCGGGTCGAACTTGATCTGCGCACTGAATTTGCCGAACTTGCCTTCCACCGGCACGTTCATCTGCTTGGACGTGGCCGTCACCGAACTCTTTGCGACATCGACCTGGGCCAGCGCGCTGCCAGTTGCGGTCAGCGAAACCGCGGCAAATGCGGCGAGCATATAGCGATAAAACGAGACCTTCATGGTTGTCCTTATTTGAGGAAGGGAAGCATGCGCGACAGCAAGCCGTCGCGGTCCAGCCACTGATGCTTGAGCGCCGCCGCTACATGCAGCCCGACCAGCACCAGCAATGTGTAATTCAGCACGATATGGACGTTCTTGAGCAATTCCTTCAGATGCGGGTCCGGCGCGATCAGACGCGGCAACGGAATCAACCCGAGATAGACAACCGGCACGTTCGCCGCCGAGCTGTACAGATAGCCGGAGACGGGAATCGCGATCATCAATACATAGAGCAGCAGATGCACGAGATGCGCGGCGCCGCGCTGCCAGGCGGGCATGCGGCGCGGCATCGCCGGAGCGCCATGCGTCGCGCGCCAGAGGATGCGCACGATGGCCAGCGCAAATACCGTCACGCCAATCCATTTATGCCACGAGAAATAGCGCAGTTTGGTCGGCGTAAAACCAGGGATGTCGGTCATCACCCAGCCGAGCGCAAAGCCGCAGACGATCAGCAATGCGATCAGCCAATGAAAGGCAATGGCAGTCCGCGTGTACGACTCCCGGCCACCGAATGAAGGGTTGTGTGCCATGACAGGTGAACGCTTGCTAAGAGAGGTTAACGGTGCGGCAGGCCCGGCTATTCCGTGCCGATGCAAAGTCTATCGGCGGATAACCCGGTGCCGCGGCCTTCGAGACACGCCAGGCCGCCATGCTACCCGAAGCGGAAAAAGCTGGCTGCGGCAACGCGAAATTTACCGAAAGGCGACCTAGGGCGCGCCTCGCCACGCCGTTGAACAATTGGGGACGGACGCTGTCAGAGCTTTCATTCACAAGGCGCAGCGCCCACGCGCGCGCCTGCAACGCGTTTGGTACTATTGCTGCACAAATTTTTTCGAACTGCGTTATTCGCCCACACTTGCGACCGGCATTGCACGCTTACTCACATATCGTTGGCCCGCTGCCGTATGGAAAATGACAACCTGATTGCGTGCCACGAGTGCGATACGCTATTCCGCAAGCCGCGGCTTGCGGGGCGCAAACTCGCGCGCTGTCCGCGTTGCCGTGCGACGCTCTACAGCGGCGTCTCGCGCAAGCTTGAGGGCATCAGCGCCATGACGCTTGCCGCGCTGATCACATTCCTGATCGCGCAGGGATTTCCCATCGTCGAACTCGAAACCAATGGCATTACCTCGCAGACCACGCTCTTCGGCGCGCTCGTCGCGCTCTGGAACGAGGACATGCAGATCGTCGCCGTCATGGTGTTCTGTTCGACCATTCTGTTTCCGCTCACCGAACTCGTCGCGCTGCTCTACGTTCTGATCCCGCTGCGCTCCGGCTATGTGCCTGCGGGCTTCAACCGCGTCTTGCGCGCTATCCAGTTCGTTCGTCCCTGGGGGATGATCGAAGTGTTCATGCTCGGTGTGCTGATCACCATTGTGAAGATGGTCAGTCTCGCGCGCGTGATACCCGAGGCGGCGCTTTTCGCGTTCGGCGCGCTGACACTGATGTTCGCCGTGGTCGTCACCTTCGACCCGCGCATTCTGTGGGATCTCGCGGACGAACTCGGCGCGCGCAGCCAGCGGCCGCTGCCGCGCAGTTCGGCCGATAGCGCGGCACTCGCCGTCGGCGCGGTTGCCGGCCCGCCCGCTCCGCCCGCGCTGCAAGTCGACGCGGAGCCCGGCGTAGACCGCGGCCAGGCCCCCGACGCAAGCCCCGGCGTACCGCCGGCGCCGCATCGAGGGTGACCCGCGCATGAAATACATCACCGCAAGACGCGCGGGCCTCGTCGCCTGCCACGCGTGTGGACGCGTCGAACCGCGCATCCGCTCGATCACGCCGCAGCATTGCTCACGGTGCGGCTCGCGCCTGCACTCACGCAATCCGGACAGCCTCATGCGCACGTGGGCGCTGCTGATCGCGGCGGCGTTGCTGTATATTCCGGCAAATTTGTTGCCGGTCATGCATACCTCGTCGCTGCTGGGTTCGGAGGACGACACCATCATGAGCGGCGTCGTGTACTTCTGGACGTCCGGCGACTGGCCGCTTGCGGTAATCGTGTTCGTCGCCAGCATCATGGTGCCGATGCTCAAGCTGAGCGTGCTCGCGCTCCTCACCATTACCGCGCAGCGCCGCTCGCGCTGGCGTCCGGAGCAACGCACCACGCTTTACCGGATGGTCGAACGGATCGGCCGCTGGTCGATGCTCGACGTGTTCGTGGTCACATTGACGGTCGCGCTGGTGCGCTTCAAGTCGCTTGCAGTCATCACGGCTGGACCGGGCGCGATCGCGTTCGGCTCGGTGGTGATCCTCACGATGATGGCATCCATGCAATTCGATCCACGGCTCATCTGGGACGACGTGGACGGCAGTACTCAAAAACCTCAGGATCTCGAACATGACTAGCCCGCCAGGACCGACGCCCGCCCCCGATGCGCCGCGCAACGATTCGAACGGACCGCAGTTGCCGCCCCAACTCCCAGACCCCCAGATCGAGCCGCGCAGCCGCTGGCTGCCGTCGCTCGTGTGGGTGATTCCCTTGATCGCCGCGCTGATCGGTATTGCGCTCGTCATCAAGTCGGCGACGGAAAAAGGCCCGACCATCACGATCAGTTTCGTGAGCGCCGAAGGGCTCGAGCCCGGCAAAACCAAGGTTAAGTACAAGGACGTCGACGTCGGCGCGGTGAAGTCAATCACGTTGTCGAAAGATCTTTCTCACGTGCTCGTACAGGTGCAGTTGACGAAGGAAGGCGAAGACTTCGCGGTCAAGGACTCCCGCTTCTGGGTCGTGCGCCCGCGGGTGGGCGCAAGCGGCGTGTCCGGGCTCACCACGCTCCTTTCCGGCGCCTATATCGGCGCGGACGCCGGCCATTCGCCCGACAGCGAGAAAAATTTTGTCGGCCTCGAAACGCCCCCGCCTATTACTGGCGACCAGAAGGGCCACCAGTTCATCCTGCACGGCGATTCGCTGGGCTCGATCGACATCGGTTCGCCGATTTTCTACCGTCGCGTGCAGGTCGGCCAGGTGGTGGGCTTCTCGCTCGATAAGGACGGCACCGGCGTGACGATGCAGGTGTTCGTGTCCGCACCGTTCGACCAGTACGTCGGCACCAATTCACGCTGGTGGCATGCGAGTGGCGTCGATCTGCGGCTCGATTCGAGCGGTTTCAAGCTGAATACGCAGTCGCTCGCGACGGTGATCGTCGGCGGTTTGTCGTTCCAGTCGCCGCCCGGCCAGGGCGTGGGCGCGCAGGCGCCGAACAACATGACGTTCCGCCTCGGTTCGGACGAAGGCGACGCGATGCGCGAGCCGGACGGCGAGCCGCTACGCGTCGTGATGAACTTCAACCAGTCGCTGCGTGGGCTGTCGGTCGGCGCTACGGTGGACTTCCGCGGCATCGTGCTGGGTCAGGTGACGAACATCGGCATCGACTACGATCCGAAGACGCGCAGCTTCACGATGCCCGTGACCATGAATATCTACCCGGACCGCCTCGGCAAGCGCTTCCGCGAAACGGCTCCGGCGCCGGGCAGCCTTGCTGGTCAGAACCTGTTGCAACAGCTGGTCAAACACGGTCTGCGCGGCCAGTTGCGCACGGGCAATCTGATCACGAGCCAGCTCTACGTTGCGCTCGATATCTTCCCGAAGGCGCCGCCAGCCACTGTCGACGTAGCACGCGATCCGCTCGAATTGCCGACCATTCCGAACACGCTCGACGAGTTGCAGCTTCAGGTGGCGGACATCGCGAAGAAGCTCGACAAGGTACCGTTCGACCAGATCGGCAACAACCTGAACAGCGCGCTCAAGAATGCCGATCAGCTCTTCAAGCGCCTCGACACGGAAGTCGTGCCGCAAGCCCGCGACACGCTGGCGGCGGCTAAGCAGACTTTCGGCTCGGCGGAGGCGACGTTGCAGCAGGACTCGCCGTTGCAGTCGGACGTGCATCAGGCGTTGCAGGAATTGACGCGGACGTTGCAGTCGCTGAATGCGCTGTCGGATTATCTGGAGCGTCACCCCGAATCGTTGTTGCGCGGTAAAGCAGGAGATAAACCATGATGTTTGGCCGCCTTTCCAGACTGTCCCGGCTTTCGCGCCTGCCGGGCGGGCCCGCGCGCAACTCTTTCCAAGCCAGTGCACTCGTCGCCGTGCTCGCACTGGCGGCGTGTGCATCGCCGAGTAGCCGGTTCTATACGCTCGGCGGCGCAAGTGTGGGCGCTTCAGGGAGCACGCCAGCGGGCGCGTCGAGCGTGCGTACGGCGGCGGCGCCGGCGTGGCTGATCGAAGTCGCACCGATCGACGTGCCGCCGCAAGTTGCCAAGACGCAGTTGGTCGTGCAGACGGGACCGACCCAGGTGAAGGTGCTGGAAGAAGAGCGTTGGGCGTCATTGCCGGGCGACGAACTGCGCCGGGCGTTGTCGACAAGTCTCACGCAGCAGTTGAATACGATCGATGTGTATGGCACCGCTTATTCGGATACGACGCCTGTGTATCGGGTCAGCGTGAATGTGCAGCGGTTCGAATCGTGGCCGGGGTCGCATGCGCTGATCGACGCGGTGTGGAGTGTGCGGGCTGTTCGGAGTACTGCTGTGATGACTTGTCGCAGTGTCGTGAGCGAGCAGGTCGGGAGTGGGTACGATTCGCTTGTCGATGGGCATCGGAGGGCTTTGCAGCGGGTTTCCGAGCAGGTGGCGGGGGCGTTGCGGGCGATGGCTGCTGCTTCTTCTACTTCTGCCGGTGCAGCTGCTGCTGGCGCTTCTTCTTCGCAGGCAAAGGGAGCGGCGCGGGTCAATGTGCCGGCTTGTCCTTCCGACGGGGCAGCTGTTGCTGCGGGGTAGGTTTCGAAGGTGCGTGGGTTCTTTCGCCGTTTAAACCCCTTGGCCTTTCCTTGATTTCACGGTGGTCTATTGGCACTGCCCCTGTGCGGGGCGGCACTTACTTTCTTTGCATGCCGCAAAGAAAGTAAGCAAAGAAAGCGGCTTTGCACCGCTAACTCATAAGCGGGTCCCCTGGCTCGGAGGGGGTAGCGGTGCATCTGGAATCTGGAGCCTGTCAGATATTTCGTGTGAAGAGGTCATGAGACGATAACGGAAATAACGTCCAATGACCGACACAAACGTGACCAAGAAGAGCAAGAACCCGAAGGCGCCGAAGCTGTTCCCCGATGAACTGATCGATCAACTGCTGGCGCAGGTGCAGAACAAGGATGCCGAGTCAATCCTCGGCGAATCGGGCCTGGCCGGGCAACTGAAGAAGCAACTGGCCGAGCGCATGCTGGCAGCGGAGCTCACGCACCACCTGCAAACGGAAGC